>NZ_JAJHIZ010000002.1:624160-1248321 GCF_021538615.1 Niabella agricola | reverse complement strand
GATTTTCAGTCCTCCCTGGTACAATCGGCCTTCTTTGGAGCTTATTTCCTGATGGCGATACCCGCGGGCCTATATATTCACCGGAGAGGGTACAAGGCGGGCATGGTCACCGGGCTTGTAGTAGCCGCCGTCGGGGCCGCGCTGTTTTACCCTGCTGCGGAGATCCGTTATTATCCCCTGTTCCTGGGCGCATTGTTTATCATGGCGGCCGGATTTACCTTTCTGGAAGTAACCGCCACGCCCTATATTTCCAAACTCGGCGATCCATCCGAAGCATCCAGCCGGTTAAGTTTGTCTGCGGCGGTGGGGTCTGCGGGAGCTACCGTTGCCCCGTATTTAGGGGCATTACTCTTGTTACATAAAGAAGATATTCCGGAAACCGTGATCCAAACCTATTCCGCAAGTCAGTTGCAAGGCTTTCTGGCAGCCGAAGCCAATCTGGTAAAGCTGCCCTATATTTCGCTGGCATTGCTGTTTCTGGTAATGGCCCTGGTATTACTGTTTATAAAACTTCCGCCCATCCGGGAGGAGGCTACCGGCAAACATTCCTTTAAAGATATCCTCAACTATCCGCACTTATTGCTGGGGGCCGGGGCTGTGTTTTGTTATGTAGGCGCCGAGGTAGGGATCGTGAGTTTTTTGATCCGGTATGCGCAATCGCTCGGGTTGCCGGGGCTTACACAACAAAAGGCGGCCCTGTTTATTTCATTATTCATGGCCCTGGTACTGGCCGGCAGGCTGGTCGGGGCCTATATACTGCGGAAAGGAGCTGCATCCCAAATGCTCGTTGTTTCCGCAGGGGGAGCCCTCTTGTTGGTAGTGACGGCCATGCTGATGAACGGGTATGGATCACTGTTTCTGTTATCGATGGTCGGATTGCTTACCTCTGTTATGTACCCGGTCATCTTTACCTTAAGTATTGACGGGTTGGGCCGCTTTACAAAAACAGCCTCCTCCTTATTGATCATGGGTATTGTAGGCGGCGCATTGATCCCGCCGGCGATGGGGCTGGTTTCGGACCGGGTGGGTATCGGCTGGGCTTTTGTTTTTCCCGCACTTTGTTACATATACGTACTGTATTTCGCAATAAAAGGGCATAGGATACCGGTCCGGAAATAATAAAGAGGAATAACAATTGATAATTTAAAACGTAATAAATGATGAAGCACATACAAATGATCGGGTTGCTGATCCTGGTAAGCAGCAACCTTTTAATGGCACAGCAGCAACAGACCCCTTACAGTACCATCAGTAAAAAGACCATGGACGGTTTTATGGACAAACGATTCGGAATGTTCATCCATTGGGGACCCGTTGCACTACGCGGAACAGAGATCGGCTGGTCGCGGAACCATGGTGTTTCGCAAAGCGACTATGACCAGCTGTATAAGAAGTTTGACCCGGTATCATTTGATGCAGATGCCTGGGTAAAAACTGCCCGTGATGCCGGCATGAAATACCTCACCATTACCGCAAAACATCATGATGGCTTTTGCCTCTGGCCTACCGCCTATACGGACTACAACATCATGAATACACCCTATAAAAAAGATGTGGTGGGAGCGCTTGCAAAGGCCTGTAAAAAATACGATCTCAAGTTTTGTATCTACTACACCGTGCTGGATTGGTATGACCGGCGTTATCCCCTGCACAATGACGGCAGCAAGGTGCCGGATCCAAAAGCAGACATGCAGCAGTTTGTGCAGTACATGAAGAACCAACTAACCGAGCTGGTTACCAGTTATCATCCCTATATGCTCTGGTTCGACGGCAACTGGGAAGCGCCCTGGACCGCCGAACATGGCCGGGAGATCTATGATTTTCTACGGAAACTGGATCCGGAAGTGATCATTAACAACCGGCTCGGAAAGGGCACCCATGAAGTGCTGAGTGGAGCAACAACCGGCGATTACGCCACCCCCGAGCAGAAGATAGGAGGGATTAATATGTCTGATCCGTGGGAATCCTGTATCACGCTTTGCACGCAGTGGGCGTGGAAACCCGGCGATGCCATGAAGTCATTAAAACAATGTATCCGCACACTGGCCAGCACTGCCGGCGGAAATGGAAACCTGTTGCTGAACATCGGCCCCATGCCTGATGGCCGTATAGAAGACCGGCAGGCCGTGCGCCTGCGCGAAATGGGCGGCTGGCTGAAGAAATATGGCACCTCGATTTATGCAACAAAGGGTGGACCCTTTTTACCAGACAGCACACTGGCCGCTACCCGTAAAGGGAATAAAATCTATATACATCTTTTTCAAAAGCCTGCCGGACCATTGAAACTACCGGTGGTGCCAGGTCTCGAGGTTAAGAAAGCATACTTTTTGAAAGGGGACAAACTGTCATTCAGATTAGAGCAGGAGCAGATTGTGATTCAGCTTCCGGAGCAGCTGCCGGATGAAAATGACTCGGTGCTGGTATTGGAAATGAGCGGGAATACAGCATCGGTTGCGCTGATCCGGAAATAGTGGTTCATCCCCCGTAGGCGGCATGAGGGTGCAATAAGATCCTCATATAGATGGTTGCAAACAGCTTCATGCAGAAAACCGTATACTCCGGTAACTGTATATGTACCGTTTTTTTCAACGAGAAAGCCGTCCGCGCTCTTTGCACAGAACGGCCGGAACCTGAAAAACTGATCGGCAACCTATGCCGATAAAGAAGCTGCAGTTAACCCGCCGTAAAAACCCCAGGGATGCTGCGCTGGTATGAATAGATATTGGGGCCCCATTCAGCAGCGCCGCATAATGGAGGCGATCGCTGACGCACCGGCAGGATCCGTTTACGGATGCCAGTGTTCAATGATCGCTGTAAGGGTGTCGGTCCTGTTATATACGGTAATGAATACAGCTGGGAGCGCATCCGTTACATAAATATGACGTTTACGCACCAGCAGTGGTGTACCGGGTACCGTTTCTAGTTTTGCGGCAAGGAAAAGATCGGCAGCAACCGCATGCAGCGTTTCCTGTATTGTTTCGATGCGCAACCCGCAGCCTTTTTCAAGGATTTCGGAAAGCGGCAGGTTGAAGTTCTCCGAAGCAGAAACCGGCAGCGCCGGATTGAATTCAGCAATGGTATACTCAAGCGGTGATTCCATTGTTCCGCTCAGCCGCTCCCGTCGCAGCACTTTACCAGGAGTGCCGGTTCCAAAAAAGTGCAAGGCTTCATTAGACACGGTAGTATAAGACACGTGCAGTTCGAAATGGCGATGGCGGGAATCTGGTTCTGCTGTCTGTATGGCAACCGGCGATGCAGCGGCAAGTACCGGATTGCTTCCGGATACACAGGTGCCCGTTCTCTTTTTCCGTACTAGCAGGCCCTCAAACACCAGCTTGCTAATGGCCTGTCGCAACGTACTGCGGGATATGCGGAGCTGCCGGGCCAACTGTATTTCGGGAGGAATGGGGTGCCCTTTCTGATACGCCTCCCCGCGGATTAATTGACGGAGCCATTCTTCTGCCTGTTGGTGAAGCGGGGTCACATTGTTATGGTCAAGCGGTTGATACACCAACTGGTTCATTTTAAAAATGCCGTCAAACAAATACATCTACCGGATCGGTTCATGTATGACACAAAAGTAGATGGTAAGAAAACACCATCAAACGAAAAGCAAAATAACATAAGAAATAAGCAATATAGTGATGGAGCAATCCTTCAAAATGAAATAGCTTTACATAGATAAACAAATCGATGTCATATGAAGGATCGGACTGATGCTACAAACCTGCAGCGCTATGTGCTCGGAACAGCCGGCCTGGGAGGTGTTTGGGGACCAGTGGATCCGGAAGCGTCCGTTAATAGTATCCTCTATGCACTGGAAAAAGGAATTCGGGCAATCGATACGGCTCCTGCATACGGAGACGGAGAGTCATTTGTGGGCCGGGCCCTGCAGCAGTGGAAGGGAGCGCGCCCGCTGGTAAGTACAAAGGTAGGACGCCTGAAAAGCTATGCTTCGGATCAGGGTATTTATGATTATACACCAGATGGTATGGCCAGGAGTGTTGACCGTAGCCTGCATATCCTGGGAGTATCAAATGCAGATATATTATTCCTGCATGAACCCGCAGCCATTCCGGGTACGGAAATAGAACCGGCTGTTTTAAAGATGATGGCGCTGAAGCAGCAGGGCTATACCACGCAAATCGGGTTGGGAGGGAACTATCCTGCTGCTTTTCTTCCCTACCTCGATGCCGGTGTTTTTGACGTGGTAATGGAATACAACCGGCTTGATGCCTGTTGCATCGATGCATTGGATACATCCCTGGCCTGGTGCTGCAGCCGCAATATTACCTATTGGGCCGCCAGCCCGTTGCATATGGGATTGTTGGGCCGCTGCTTTGAATCGTTTGCCCGCAACCGGCCACAATGGCTGGAGCACAGATTCCTGGACACAGCTTCCGGAGTCAATAAAATGGCCATCGAAAAACAATTATCCCTGTCAACACTGGCGCTTCGGTTTTTGCAGAATATCCCATGGCCGTTTCGTGTGGTTATCGGACCGGCAGGTTTGCAGGAGCTTAACGAAAGCCTGGCGGCGATTTCGGAAGGACCGCTTGACCACAACCTATACAATAAAATCATTGGATATATAAAAGAACCGCATTAAGTCATTACAATGTACCAGATCGATAATGAAGTGTTTCGGATCACTCGTGCCCAAATCAGGGTATTGGAACCCGTGCCTACCGTTACACCCTTCCAGGATGCGACCATGGGACCCTTTAATCATTTTGGGCTTTCCATCCTTACCCTTGAAGCTGAAGATGGCCATATCGGAGAGGCCCCTGTATTCAATACCTATATGAACATCCTGGAGAAGTGTCTTTTCCCAATATTGTTTCATTCCGGCAATCTGCCGTACAAAAAATTATATACCCTGTTGTACTGGTCTATCCGTAATGAGGGATTCCGTGGACAGGCGGCCGCATTACTGGGGCAGGTGGATATGGCCCTGCATGACCTCGCCGCCCGGCGAAACCGCATGCCCCTGTACCGGTATTTAAACGGAAACCGGAACTGGGTGCGTATGTATGGCAGCGGCGGAGGCACCAATTACAGTTTGAAAGAACTGGAAACAGAAATCAGCCGTTTCCTGGAGATGGGTGCCGATTGTATAAAGATTAAGATCGGCAGCAATTTTGGTACCGGGATGACTGAAGATATTGAGCGGGTCCGGTTTGTACGGCAACTGATTGGCAGCCATGTACAACTTGCGGTAGATGCAAACCAGATATGGACATTGGACCAGGCGCTTGATTTTGTAAACAAAATAGCCAGCCTGGATATAGCCTGGCTGGAGGAACCCATTCATTCCGCAGCATATGCCGAAATTGAACAGCTTTGCAAAAGATCTTCCATAAAAATAGCTTATGGAGAATCTGAACGCACGGCAAAAATGTTTCCGGCGCTGGTGAATGCCGGTGTCGCACATTTGCAGCCCGTACCCACACAGTTGGGCGGCATACAGGAGTGGCAGGAGGTACGCGATCTGGCACAAAAGCACCAGCTCGATTTTTCTTCGGGGGGCTATTCCCTTTATACCGCAGCGCTGCTTACAACAGCACCGGAAGAATGGCCGGTAGAATACCTCTATGCCATTATGTATAGCCTGGAGCAGTATTTTATGGTGCGCCCGCAGTGGGAGAACGGCCGGTTTATATTGCCCGATATTGAGGGGCTACCGTTACGGATTGACTGGGACTACTGGAAACAAAAGCAAAAGATTATCGTGCACCGCACCTGGACTAAAGAGGATGTAAAAAAATATGAGCCGGCGGTAAACATGTAGCTATATATAAAAAGCGCATTAATGAATATAACGCTTGGAATTGCAGATTATGTGGTGTTACTAACATACATCGCCCTGCTGCTGGCGATCGGGTTTTATCTGAATAAACGGTCTGCGGGCGCCCATTCAGATATATTCCTCGGTGGCAGAACACTTCGTTGGTGGCAGATCGGTTTTAGTTTATTTAGCGCCAATGCCGGACCGATGATGCTGGTAGGTTTTGCGGGGATCGGGTTTTCGCAGGGAGTGGTGGGCAGCAACTTTGAATGGCTGGCCTGGATCTTTCTTTTGTTACTGGCGATGTGTTTCCTGCCACACTACATGGCCACGAGGGTTAGCACCATGCCACAGTTCCTGAAGCTACGCTTTGGCAACCGGGCCTATTATTTCCTGGTACTGTACAGTCTTATTTCCATTTTGCTGGTATGGCTCGGAAGCGCATTGTATGCAGGCGGCCTCATTATATCGCAGGTATTCCGCTGGCCGCTTACATTTTCAGTAGTACTGGTTACCGTTATTGCCACCAGCTTTACCGCAGTAGGCGGATTGAAAGCGGTGGTACGTACCGGTATTTTTCAATCGGTCATCATCATTTTTTCATCAATGGTTCTTGCCTGGCTGGCATTAAAACGGATAGGGGGGGTGAATGCATTTGTACAGGCTCTTCCGGATCATTACTGGAAATTGTTCCGGCCAGCCACGGATCCGGAATATTCCTGGATCGCCATTATTGCAGGGTACCCGGTGGTTGCCGTATATTACTGGTGTGCTGATCAGACGATCGTACAAAAAGTGCTGGCGGCCCGGAATCTTAAGGAAGGACAATATGGGGCCTTGTTCCTGGCAGTTTTAAAGATCATTATGCCGCTGATCTTTATCTTCCCTGGTATGATGTGCTATGTATTGTTTAAGGACACTGCACAGGCCGATAATGCGTATATCACCCTGGTAACGGAGCTGATGCCACACGGGCTGCTCGGACTATGCCTTGCGGCATTGATCGCAGCATTAATCGATACGGTATCGTCCGGCCTGAATTCGTTCAGCACTGTGTTTACCCTGGATGTGGCCGGGCGCTTCCGGGAGATGGATGATGCGGCAAAACGGCGTATGGGAAAATGGGTAACACTTATTGCCGGTGGTTTGGCTATTGGCGTGGCCCTGCTGTTTTCCCGTTCCGGAAAGGGATTCTTTGAACTGAGCCAGGGAATGGTATCCATACTGGCTCCGCCGTTGTCAGTGGTGTTTCTTACCGGCATCCTCTGGAAACGGATGAGCCGGCTGGCGGCCGAGGTGGTATTGTATGGCGGTGGCGTGATTTGTCTGGCCGTAGGTATCTGTAATGTGCTCAATGTTCCTTACGCTGGTTTCTGGCCACATTTTCTCATCCTGTCGGTATACCTTTTTACCGGGTTGCTGGCAGTGGGTATCATTATTTCGTTGTTGCCAACGCCTGTTCGCGATACGCCGCAGCTTCCGTCGCTGCTGGAAACCGATAAACGAAGGGGCAGCGATCTGCGAACGGTGTGGCTGGGATGGGCATTGCTGATGGTAGTGATGGGTGCCATTTACTGGTTGTTCCGGTAATGCCTTAGATAAAGAAGGATCCGGTTCTGTTGCGGCTTTATCATACAGGATCAAATAATAAAACAAAGAACATGCATACAAAAATAAAAAGCTGTTTATACCTGTGTTCGCTGGCAGGATTGTTTGCTGGAACAGTGTCGTGTAAACGGCCCAAAACGGCCGGCGACCTGGAAGAACGGCTCTTTGTGGTAACGATCGCTCCCGGTGATGAAAAGATCCGGGAATACCTGGACCATCATCAGCATATCTGGCCGGAGGTTGAAGCCGGATTTAAAAAAGCCGGTTACAGAAAGATCAGCCTGTCGCGCTTTGATCACCTGGTGGTGATGTCCATCCTCGTACCCCGGGGGGCCAGTCTCGACAGTATGAGCAAGGTAGCGGAATCGTATAGCCCTCGTTGTGCAGAATGGAACCGGTTGATGGATACCTATCAGGCAGGGGTACCCGGCACCGCACCCGGACAAAAATGGGTAGAAGCAAAGCCCTTTTATTTGTTTGAAGAATAAGGCATCTTTAGTTCAAAGTGCAACGGCTGTTCACCGGCAACCAGGTCGATTGACAGGCTGAATAGTGAACGCCGCTCCAGGCTTAATGTTTAAAGTTTCAGGTTTGATTTCGTATTATACCTGATGCCTGCCCGCTGTTCCTTATACCAACTGAAGACTGAGGACTGATAGCTAAATGCTAAACGCCTGCCGCCTCCGCAAGCTGGTATTGTTTCAAAAACTCCTTCGGAGAAACGCCCTTGATCTCTTTAAAATGTTTGTTGAAATTGGAAATATTGTTATAGCCGCTGTTGTAACAGGCTTCGGACACATTATGCGATTGTGCCAGTAAAAGTTTGGCCGCGTGCCCGATGCGTACTTCTTTTATAAAGTCCGTAAGGGTTCTGCCCGTTTTGGATTTAAAGAACCGGCAGAAGGCGGCCGATGACATCGGGATCAGGGCGGCCACTTCCTCCAGTGTGATGGGGTTTCTGAAATGTTTGAAGATATGATCAAATATCTGGTTGATCTTATTGGCTTCACCCGAACTTTCAATGATATTAAAGCCCGGGGAGCTTAGTACCCGGGAAGATGCGGAAAGCGCTAGCACATCCAGCAGTTGCAGCATTAATGCCGACCGCGTAAGTCCCTTTTCGTACAACATCTCTTGCAGGATCATTTTCGCCTTACGCAGCGTTTCACCCGTAAACAGAATGCCCTTTGCGGCGGCTGCAAACAATGCTGCCAGGTGCCGGGCCTCCGGTTTGCGCAACAGGCCATCGCCCATAAAATCCGGGAAAAAATGTACCACAATGGCGTGTGCAGGAATCAGCGGATCGTTGGTGCGGTAATACTGCCAGCAATGGGGGAGATAGCTGGCCATCAGCACCAGCTCTGCTCCGTCAAATTCTTCAATATGATCGCCTATAAAACGTTTGCCGGTACAGTTCTCAATAAGGGCTATTTCAAAATTGACATGACACTTAAAGGACTGGTATTTTTTTACCTCGAGGAACTCTGAACGAACCGTAAAGGATTGGTCCGGGGGAAACGTAAAATTTTCGTATATAAACTGCATTAGCTGCTGATTTTGAATAGGATCGTTGCTTTAAACATCGCGCCCTACGCCACATGATTTCCTTTTTGTGATTTTTTGCAATCGATTGCAAAAATAACATCAAAACTGGTCAAATCCGTTGTTGGGCAAAAGTATTTTAATCAGAAATTTTGTTCGGCCTATTCATTTATAACGATTCAAGCACAGCATTAAACCATTAATTAATTATGTTCAAACTAACGAGATTCCTGTTTTGCTTCACCGGCATTTTATGCCTGGCATGTATGTATCTGCCTGCAGCGGCGCAGGGGCAGATAAAGGTGGAGGGCCGTGTGGTGGCGGCCGGAGACGAATTGCCGCTACAGGGCGCTACCATCGAGTTAAAAGGTACCGAAAGCCGGGCGGTTTCCGGGGCCGACGGTACGTTCGTTCTTGAGCTTCCGGCCAGGGGCGGCACGCTGGTGGTGTCCTTTGTTGGATACAAGACCATTGAATCATCCGTATCAAAGGCAGGAGCGCTGAAAATTGCGTTAGAGCCTTCAGAGGCCAGTACCGACAATGAGGTAGTGGTGGTAGCGCATGGAACACAACGCAAAAAAGAAATCGTGGGTTCCGTAACCAGCATCAATCCGGCGGAGCTCAAGATCCCGGCCAGTAACCTTACCAATGCGCTGGCGGGGAAGCTGGCAGGCATCATCGCCTTCCAGCGGAGTGGTGAGCCCGGCGCTGATAATGCCGATTTTTTTATACGCGGTGTAAGCACGTTTGGAGAGAGCTACCGCTCTTCACCTCTGATCCTGATCGATAATATACAGGTAACCACCACCGATCTTGCAAGATTGCAGGTAGATGATATCGCCAGCTTTTCTATTTTGAAAGATGCCACCGCAGCGGCATTGTATGGGTCAAAGGGTGCCAACGGGGTAATCCTGATCACTACAAAACAGGGTAAGGAAAGTAAGGTGAATGTTTCCCTCCGGGTTGAAAATTCCCGGTCGCAATCCACCCGGAATGTTGAACTGGCGGATCCGATCACGTATATGGAACTGGCCAACGAAGCGGTACTAACGCGCAATCCCCTGGGTGGCTTGCTGTATCCGAAAAATAAAATAGAGAATACCCAGAAAGGAATAGACCCTGTGGTATACCCGGTTACTGACTGGCAGAAAATGCTGTTGAAGAATGCCGCCAATAACCAGCGTTTCAATCTGAACCTGAGCGGCGGTGGAAAGGTAGCCCGGTATTACGTTTCCGGGGGACTGAATATTGATAACGGTATCTTAAAAGTGGACCAGAGGACCAATTTTAACAGTAATTCCAAACTGATGTCCTATTCATTAAGAAGCAATGTAAATATTAGTCTTACGCAAACAACGGAGATGGTTGTGCGGCTTTCCGGCGCTTTTGATGACTACAAAGGACCATTGGCGGGTGGAGCAGATATTTTCGGACAAATTATGCGATCGAACCCGGTAATGTTCCCGGCATATTACGAGCCAACTGAGGAAACCAAATATGTAAAGCACATTATGTTTGGTAATGCCGGCAATGCTCAATATAATAATCCTTATGCCATGCTGCAAAAAGGATACAAATCCTCTAACAGGTTTGCCCTCAATGCACAGATTGGGGTGAACCAAAAGCTGGATTTTATTACAAACGGACTATCGGCCCGCGGGTTGCTGAACCTGCAGCGCAACGGCGAATTTTCGTTGACTCGTGCGTATAATCCGTTTTTCTACATTGCCACAAACTACGACTACAACACCAGGCATTATGATTTGCTTCCGTTAAATATGGAAACCGGTTCGGCTGCTGCCGTCGGTACGGAGTATTTAAACTACATTGAGGGGCCCAAGACGCTTTCGGCCGATTTTTACAGCGAACTGGCACTGGATTACCGGAGGGAATTCAATAATGTGCACAGCCTCAGCGGTACCCTGGTGGGTATTGCAAAGAACAGCAGCAGCGGTAACCCCGGCTCCCTGCAGGCCTCGTTACCATTCCGTAACCTGGGGTTGTCGGGCCGCGTATCTTATGTATATGACAGCCGTTATGCCGCGGAATTTAATTTTGGCTATAATGGGTCCGAACGTTTTGCCCGCATTCATCGCTTTGGATTCTTTCCCTCAGCCGGTGCTGCCTATACGGTATCGAATGAAAAATTCTGGGAAGGTATAAAAAATGTAGTTTCAAAATTGAAACTGAGAGCTACCTATGGTTTTGTGGGGAACGATAATATCGGGGACGCAACAGACCGGTTCTTTTATCTTTCTGAAGTTAATATGAACGATGCTGGAAGAGCGATGCGGTTTGGTACGCTGAAAGATTTTGTACTGCCAGGGATCAGTATCGGGCGGTATGCCAATGACCAGATTACCTGGGAGAAAGCCGCCAAAACGAATTTTGGATTGGAAACCTCCTTCTTTGGCAAGTTGAACCTGGATGTGGATATGTACCAGGAACGGCGCACCAATATCCTCATGACCCGGGCCTCGGTGCCCTCCTCGATGGGTCTTTCGGCAGCTACCCGCGCCAATGTTGGTAAGGCCCGGTCTCACGGGGTGGAGGTAGCCATGGATTACCAGCAGCAAATCACCAGCAAATGGTGGGCCAAGGCCATGGCAAATTTTACCTATGCCAGCAGCGCCTACGATGTATATGAGGAACCCCAGTATAAAGAGCAGAACATGCTGCATCCAGGCCGTTCCCTTTCGCAGCAATGGGGATATTTAGCAGAACGCCTGTTTGTAGACGACCTTGATGCCCAGAATGCGCCCAAACAAAGCTTTGGTCCTTATGGGGGCGGCGATATCAAATACCGGGATGTGAACGGAGATGGAAAGATCACCACGCTCGACCAGGTACCCATCGGTTTTCCTATCACACCGGAAATCGTATATGGTTTTGGGGTTTCTACGGGGGTTGGCCGGTTTGATTTTTCGGTATTCTTCCAGGGGCTGGCCCGGGAGTCGTTCTGGATTAGCGTTGCAGATTATGATAATGCAGGTAACTATATTGGCACAGCACCGTTTATACAGGAACAGCGCCAGCTGCTAAAAGTATGGGCCGATAACCACTGGAGTGAGGACAACCGGAATATTTATGCATTGTGGCCACGCCTTAGCACAGACCTTAATGCAAATAATACCCAGAAAAGTACCTGGTTTATGCGCAACGGGGCACTGTTACGCATAAAATCTGCGGAACTGGGGTATACTCTTTCCAGCAAACTCATGAACCGGCTGCATTTTTCCAACGCCCGTTTTTATGTGAATGGTTTGAACCTGCATACGTTCAGCAAGTTTAATCTCTGGGATGTGGAAATGGGAGGTAATGGCCTCGGATACCCGATTCAGCTGGTGCTCAATGCAGGTATCAATCTTACCCTAAAATAAAATTCAAAAAAGAAAATCATTGGATATGAAATGTATAAGAATACTGCCGGTGATCCTGCTCCTGGGATTGTTTTCCTGCAATAAATTCATGGATGTCGTGCCAGACAATATAGCTACCCTGGACCAGGCCTTTCAGCTGAAAGTAACGGCAAAAAAATATTTATTTACCTGCTATTCCTACCTGCCCAAACTGGGTAGTCCGAGCAGCAATTACGGATTGCTCGGAAGCCGGGAGATCGCTTCTCCCTACCCGGGATCACAGGCCCCGGGCATACCCAATTCCATTTTTGAACTGAGCTACGATTATCAGAATACCGTAGAGCCGATCAATAATTACTGGGATGGGCAAAACGGCGGCGTGGCTATGTTCCAGGCCATCCGTACCTGCAATATTTTCCTGGAGAATATCGGTAAGGTACCGGATATTGAGGCGGTAGAGCGGAAACGGTGGATCGCGGAAGTTAAGGTATTAAAAGCCTATTATCATTTCCTCCTCCTGCGTATGTACGGTCCTGTACCGGTGATCCGCGAAAACCTGCCTGTATCGGCAGGGGTGGATGAGGTGCGGGCCAGCCGGGCCCCCGTGGATGAAGTGAGCGGCTATATTGCGGAACTGATTGATGAAGCCACACCGGATCTTCCGTCGGTTGTATACAATCAGCGGGAAGAGCTGGGGCGCATCACGGCGCCTATTGCACTGGCAATAAAGGCCTATGCAATGGTACAAAATGCAAGCCCGCTGTTTAACGGGAATACAGATTATGCCGATCTGAAAAACAAAGATGGTAAAGCGCTGGTGAGCACCGCCTTTGATAATGGCAAATGGGTAAAAGCAGCCCAGGCCTGCGATGATGCGATTAAGGCGGCGCATGGGGCCGGGTTCCGGCTGCATTATTTCAAAGCTCCCTTTGATTTGAACGCAATCAGCGACAGCTCAAGAAAGCTAATGGACATCCGGGGGGCGGTAACAGAAGAATGGAACCCCGAACAGATATGGGTATTTACAAACAGCAACTCCAGCGAGTTACAGCGGTTTTGTGCGCCCCGTAACGAAGTGTATTCGTA
This sequence comes from Niabella agricola, assembly GCF_021538615.1. Classification (NCBI taxonomy): domain Bacteria; kingdom Pseudomonadati; phylum Bacteroidota; class Chitinophagia; order Chitinophagales; family Chitinophagaceae; genus Niabella; species Niabella agricola. The sequence goes on along the minus strand of NZ_JAJHIZ010000002.1, from coordinate 1,234,938 downwards.
TACCTATTCATTATGGGCGGCCAACCTGAACGCCTGTGAAATTTTTTATACGAAACATGGTGTACCCATCAGCGAGGATCCCACCTGGGATTATGCCAACCGGTATACCGCGCTGAAAACAGTGCCGGCCGAACAGCGCAGCATTATGAAGCCCAACTATACCACCTCCGGTTTTAATATGGACCGGGAATATCGTTTTTATGCAGATCTTGTTTTTGACGGGGCAGCCTATTTTATGTCGCAGCGTCCGAGTGAAACAAATTTACTCTACTTGCCCACCCTTTGGGGATCGCCTTCCACCAGCGGCGGACTTTCCCGGGTTTCGTTTACTGGCTATTACCCTAAGAAATTGGTAAGCTGGAAAACCACCGGAAGCGGTAATACATACACGCCCGATGCGTATGCCTGGCCCGCGATCCGTCTGGCCTCACTTTACCTGTTGTATGCAGAAGCGGTGAATGAAGCCGAAGGCCCCGGTGCAAAAGCGTATCAGTACCTGGATTCTGTTCGCGCAAGGGCGGGTTTAAAAGGGGTGGTGGAGTCCTGGGGCAATTATTCACGCAACGCAGCAAAGCCTGCTACCAAAGAAGGACTGCGAAACATTATTCAGCAGGAAACCATGATCGAAATGATCTTTGAAGGGGAAAATTACTGGAATATGCGTCGCTGGAAGCGCCTCGACCTGATGAACCGCCCCATTACCGGCTGGAACATTGAACAAAAAACAACAGCAGACTTCTACCGGTTAAGGACCCTTTACACACCCCATAATACCTACCGGGATTTTCTGGCACCCATCAAGGAATATGCCTTACAGGTAAACCCTAACCTGGTACAGAACCCATTATGGTAATTGTTTCATGATTTAATCTATTTATACGATGAAGAATATTAAAAACATTACGGCAGGTTTTTTGACACTTCTCCTGGTGGGCATCTTTTCCTGCCAGAAACAAACCGGCACCGACCAGCAGCCGATCTATAAAAGTACGGTAAAACCTCCCGCCGTCGGCAACGTCAAGGTGATCAACATCCCGGGCGGCGCGCAGATCATTTATACAATTCCTGCCGACCCCACTATTATGTATGTGCAGGCCGATTTTATGGTAAATGAAAACACAAAGCAGCAGGTAAAAGCATCCTATTTTACAGACACCCTGGTGGTAAGGGGCTTTGCAAAGTCGACCGACTATAAAGTAACGCTCAGAACCGTTAGCCGGAGTGAAGTGCCGTCGGATCCGGTAGAGGTAACGGTACACCCTGATACTCCACCCTATCTTTTGGTAAAACAATCTATTCAGATCTATGGCGATTTTGGAGGGGCCAATATTCAATATGAAAATCCAACATCTGCAGATCTGGCAGTGGTTGCTCTGGTAGATACCATCAGTAAACCGGAGTATGTATACACCAGCTATTCGAAGGCCACCATCGGTAACTTTTCTATACGCGGATTTGGTGCCGGCGAACGGAAGTATGGAGCCTACGTACGGGATCGCTGGGGCAACGTATCGGATACGGTATGGTCAAAAGTGCGGTCGATGAATGAGATTGTGCTGGACCGCAGCGTTATGAAAGCCCTGGTGCTGCCCGGCGATCAGACGGCCTGCTGCGGTTCCGATCTGAATGTACCGCTCCGTAACGGTTACAGCGCGGGAGACTGGGCTTTTTATGGTGTGGTGAACAACAATAATCAAACCGATTCCTTACCGGAACGCATTACGGTAGATATGGGCAAACCCGTCGTGCTGAGCCGCATCCGCTATTATATGCGGAAGAACGGCGGGGCGGAATTCCGGAACGGAACGCTGAAGTTCTTTAAGATCTATGGCAGTATGAATCCCAATCCCAACGGAGCACTGGATAACAGCTGGACGCAGATTGGCGGCGTATTTGAACTGGTAAAACCCTCCGGCCTACCTTATGGACAGCTGGATGCGGCCGACCAGGCAGAAGTGAATAACGGAACGGAATTCGTCATGCCGCTGCCCGCTGTGCCCATGCGCTATTTCAGGATGGTGATTCTTCAAAATTACAGTGGCGGAGCTGGTCTGGAAATGGCTTCAATCAAGTTTATGGGCGACTACCAGTAATATTTTTTATCAATAAAATCAGCATATGAATTATAAATATTTTGCAGTCATTTGTACCATATGGGTGCTGTGCTCCTGCACCAAGATGGATCATGAATACGCGCCGTATTTAAAAGACGGGGAAATTATTTATGTAGGGGCCCCTTACAACCTGGAAGTGCATCCGGGGAAGGGAAGGATAGAACTGCAGTTTACCCAATCGAAGGACCCCAATATTGTTAAATATATTGTTTACTGGAATAACAGGAGCAAAAACCTGGAGGTGGCACCTGATAAAAGCAGCACGGTTCAAAAGGTAATGATTACGAACCTGGCAGAACAGGAGTATACCTTTGAAATAGTGGCACTGGATAAAGATGGCAACAGGTCTACCCCCGCGTCAGCGCTGATTTCGGGCCAGGCACTGGACAATAATTATGAAGGCCAGCTGTTTACCCGCAGCGCAACATTAACCAACAGTAAAAAGGGGTTGTCGGTTGAGCTTGTTTCGGTGGATACCACCTGCAAGTATACGGTTATAACATATAAAAACGGTGCCGGTCAGCAGGTGCAGAAGAAGATCGTGAACGGGGCGGCTTTAGCGGATACGTTAACGGATATCGATCCGCTGGCAACATCAGTTAACCTGAAAACCGCTTATGTTCCGGCAAAGGGAATAGATACCTTTTATGCACAAAAGACTGAATCCCTCAACCTTTCCGCAGGCCGGTATGTATGCACAGGCAGTATGGTAGATGTTACGAATGCAGCATTAACCGGAGCCTATCCCTGGAACGTAACCCTGCGCCAGACAGGCGCCAGAACCTTAGAACTCTATGATGAAGATTACACAAAGGATGTATACCATTGGATCAAAAGTAATGGGAATAATTCCAACTATGGCCAGTTCGGAGTTGTGTTTAATATGGATGACCAGTACAATATCATCAGCGTCATTAATAAATACGGGCAACCCTCGGGCAATAACCGATCCGGGGAGCTGGATCCCTCAGGTATCAATAAATTTGATCCGGCTACCCGGATATTGAAAGTGAAATACTGGATGAATGAAAATGGCGTTCACCGCACCTCCTTTGATGAGGTGATGACCATGAAATAGAGGATATAACCCTTATTGCATAGGCAAAGACCATCTGTTTGCATAAAAAGGGCGCAGCAAAAGCTGCGCCCTTTTTATGCAAAAATAGCATCAGATTTTGTCAAAACTGTTGTTATTGATTTGAAGTTTTAAAATGAACTTTATGTTTGCATTTTTTTAGTTTAAAAGAAATATAATATGAAAAAGATATTTTTTCTATTGGGAATGGTTTTTTCTATTATGGTTTCGCAAGCTCAATTTGCAAGTTATGCACCCCCCAAATACTACGACCTGCTCTTTCTCTGTTAATATTTATCATGATTTTTATAAAGGCAGTTATTTTCATTTGGGAGACATCCTTTGAAGTAACCCAGAGTATGAACCGTTCGACAATATATTATGTTAATTTGTATTCGTAAGCCGGGGAGTAAATATATAGAGGGATTCACTCGGATCTTTGTTGCAGGAAACTTATTCAGACGAACTAATAATGGACTGGTAGCAATTGAAAATCTTACAAGTCTTTGAGGCTGTCTGTAAAAGGACAGCTTCCCATTTTATGAACCATAGCAATAAAGAAACGGGATAAAGCCGTAGCTTGCCGGCAGATATACCATTTAATAAACGAATATGCAGTATCGGAAATTGATCAGCTGTTTCATCGTCCTGCTTTGCAGCCGGTGCCTAATGGCCGTAGAACTAAAAACCGCCCTCACCCGTTTAGTTATTAACGACAAGGGATTTTACACTTCCATAAAAGTGAATGACCGCGAAATTATGGGTACGGGTGCTTATCCCGTAGTGTCTGTGGTAAAGAATGGGCAGATATTGCTTCCCAAAACCTTAAAGGTAACCGGGAATAAATTTTTACTCACGATGGAAGACAACCAGGTGCTGGAACTGATCGTGCGGCAACAGCCGCAGGCCATTACCTATGAGGTAGGCACTATCAGCCATGCATATAATGCGCTTGTATTTGGCCCGGTAAAAGTGACGCTTCATGAAGTGGTGGGTGAGGTAGTGGGGGTGGCCCAGGGCATGGAGCTGGCCTTTGCCATGCAATCGCTGAATGTCAAAACCAATGGGGGCATTCCACAGGAATGTGCACCTGCTTATGGCAGCTTCTTTAAATACGCGGGCAGCAATACCGATCTTTCGGTTTCCAGCACGCCCTATTACAACTTTGCAGTGGCAGATGTAAAGGACGGCGCGTTGTTTCAACTGTCGGCCCTGAACCGTTCAGAACAAACATACCGCAAGGTAAACCAGGTAGAAAAAGCGCTGGTGCTTTCCGTAACCGGTTCGGCGGGAAACATTACGGGAGCGCGGATTGCGTTATTTGGCGACCAGCGCAGCCGGATCCTCGACCGCATTGGTAAAGTGGAAATAGAACAGGGGCTGCCGCACCCGATGATCGAAGGCGAATGGGGGAAGGTTTCAAGAGGAGCCATGCGTTCTTACCTGATCACTAATTTTTCCGAAGAAGATATGGATATTGCCCTGGACAAAACACAGCGTGCCGGGTTTAGAACAGTATACCATCCGGATCCATTTAAAACCTGGGGGCATTTTGAATGGATCCCGTCCTTAACAAAGAACGGTGATCAGGGGATAAAAAGCCTGGCGGACCAGGCTTCAAAAATGGGTATTAAGATCGGCGTGCATACGCTTTCCAATTTTTTAACAACCAATGATGCGTATGTAACACCGGTACCCAGTAAGCAACTGCTTAAACAGGGTGCCCTGGAGCTCATCGGCAATATTGACGAGGTGCAGACCCGTTTTGAGGTGACTGCTTCCAGCTTGTTCAATGTGCCGCTTACATTAAACGCCCTGCAGATCGGCGATGAGCTGATCACGTTTGGGAAGGCGGAGCAGAACGGAGACCGGATCGTGCTTACCGGTTGTACCCGGGGCGCGTTTGGCACGCAGAAAGCAACGCATGAAAAAAAAGAGCCGTTGTATAAATTATGGGATTATCCCTACCGCACCCTGTTTCCGGACCTGGACCTGCAGGATGCGTTTGCACATCGGCTGGCTGATATTTTTAATCAAACCGGTATCAGGCAGATTTCCTTCGACGGGCTGGAAGGCTGTATGTACACGGGGCAGGATTACTATGCCACTGCAAAATTTGTAACGGAATATTACAACCGGCTCGAAAATAAAGCCGATCTGATCAATGATGCCAGTCGCCTCGATCACTTCCTCTGGCACATACATACCCGTATGAACTGGGGCGAACCCTGGGGTGAGGAAATGCGCAAAGGACAGGTGGCCAGCCGGATCAAGAACCAGGATTATTTCAGGAGGAATCTTTTTCCGCGGATGCTGGGGTGGTTCCTGGTGCGACTGGCAGAACGCAACTTTGAGGCCACCTCCCTGGAAGATCTGGAATGGGCCTTGTCCGAGTCTGCCGGCTTCGATGCGGGGTACGCCATGAGCATCAATATGAAAACACTGAAGCAGCACGGGCAGATCAATGCATTACTGGATGCCATGAAAAACTGGGACGAGCTGCGGTATGCCAATGTGTTTACCGAAGCGCAAAAGCAACGGCTGCGCGATCCGGAAACCGAATGGCACCTGGAAAAACAAAATGATAAAGACTTCCTGTTATACCCGTTATTTATTTCCGACCGGTTCCGTTGCAACTTATCGGAGATGCAGCCGGGGCAGCCGGGCGGTGCAGACTGGTCCTGGCAAAGCCCGGAGGAAGGAACCTATGCCCTGCGCATAAAAGTAGAGGGCGAAGGAATTATTGCTAATCCTTCTTTTACCACGTCGCTGGGGGTGGTAAAGATCGAAGGTAAGTTGCAGGCAAACCAGTACATCCTGCTCGATCACCAGGGCAAGGCCACACTGACGGATCAGAATTATAAGGTTCTATCGGAGTTAAATGTGCAGGGCAAGGCCATTTTACCGAAGGGCACATCCGGTGTATCGTTTGCATGTGAAGTGGCGGGAGATTCCAAACCCGATGTAGTGGTACGGTACAACACCCGGCTGGCTCCGCAAAAGATCCGCAAACCCTGAGCGGTTGTTGGCTGTGAATTGCTTAACGGCTGCCTGCCGGAGGCCTGGCCGCTGCATGGCAAAAAAAGCATTGGGGTTGGTCAATTTTAATGTGGTAAGGCGTCCGTCTTTTTAGAATCTTTATAGGCAGAAAGATAACTGTATACAATGAATCGAAGCTTTTTAAAGTACCTGCTGTTTTCAGGATTACTGGCGTTTACGAACCTGCATCTTTGCGCCCAATGGGATTTTAAAACAGATTATTTTAGAATCCATCTCAGCAATAACGGTTTTATTACGAGTATGAAAAATATTACGGTAAAACCGGCCCGGGAATTTAGTCCGGTGAACCGGCCCTCCCCGCTGATGCTGCTTTATGATGGCAGGAAGAAAATATATTATGAACCGGTGAACGCCGCTTATAAGGCGGCAGAAAAATTATTGACGCTTACGTACAGCAACGGGTCGGTAGCGCGCATCCTTATTACTCCTCAAAAAAAATACCTGAGACTGCAATTGCGGTCGCTCTCAAAGCGCGAAGAGATTGAAGCCATCCAGTGGGGTGCCTATCATACGAATATTACCAACCTGATGGGAGAGATCATCGGGGTGGCAAGGGATACCAGTGAAAAAGTGAATTATGCGATCGGTATGCTTGCCCTTAACGATAATACACTGGGAGGAATGGCTACCACGGTGGGGGATGCGGCACCGTTTCAATACATCATCCACACACCGGATGCAAAGCGTTTTCCACTGCCGGATAGTCTGCATGAAGGACAGGTGTTCAGTCTGGGTGGCAACGGCATCAGCGATGTAGCCTTTTATGCGCATAAGGAGCCCTGGTACCGGATCCTGTATGGAGATGCCGCACAGGTGGATCGGGCAGGGCAGATCTCGATCTCCTATCAGTCGAGAGACCGTTCGAAGAAACGGGAAGTGTTTTTTTCGCTGATCCCGCATATGGCGGCCAATATTCCCAACCACATCGATGTACAACCCTTGCCGGGTGTGGATTATATTGGTTCCGCCGTAGCTTTATGGGGCAGCCCGGACAGTACGGCATTGATGGATGTGATCCAAAACATCGTGTTATCCGAAAAATTACCCCATCCCACCATCAACGGGAAATGGGTCAAAGATCCCGCGGCGTTTGTACCCGATGCGCTCACTGCCGGCAACCTGAATGACAGTATTATCGCCTATACCAGCCGGCTGGGTTTTAAGGCGATCAGTTTATACGACCAGGGATTTTTACGTGCCAACAGGGGAAATAAGGGGTATATCGATGGTTTGAATTTTGAGCGGAAGCCCATAAAAATGACGACGGGCAACCTGTCGCACAAAGCGTTTTCCGCGCTTGCGGCAGAGCAGGAACTCCTCATCGGAAGAACGCCCATCACGAACGCACTGGCCCCGGGTACCCAGGACGCGAGTCCGGTACCCAGCGATAGCCTTTGTTACCAGCAAAAAAGAGCGCTTGCCAAAAGCATCAGTGCCACCGATACCATCATTGTGGTAAACGATCCCCGCTATCTCGAAGAGATCGCCAGCTGGGAAGGACATTGTGTTAACCTGAATATGATAAAGATCGGGAAGGAGCTGATTCATTACCTGGGTGTGTCGGACCGGCCGCCTTACCGCCTGCTCAATGTAAAACGCGGCTACTGGAAAACGACACCGGCGGCCCATCCGGCAGGGGATACGCTCTACAAGCTGCAGGTAACCGTAAATTACGGATACGACGGTGTTATTCCCAATATAGAGCTGCAGGATGAAATCGCCAAACACTTTGCGGATGTTTGCAACATCAACGGGATCGCCTATTATGATTTCGACGGACAGGAATTCCTGTTTAATAACGGGCATGGATATTATTCAACAAAACGTTTTTTCCGGAAGATGTTTGAACGGGCAAAGGCGCTGGGAGTTCCCTATATCCGGTTTACAGGCGCTACCTTATCCGAAGGCTCCTGGCATTACCAAAGCATCTGGAATGTGGGTGGCGGTAAAAATTTGTATGATGCGGATACCCGGGAATGGGGTAGTACCACCAGTCAGGGAAAAGACCTGCGGGATGTAACCTATTCCAATTTTTTCCCGGTGGGCATGGGCGGCAACTTCCCGATCGGGAAAAATTCTACGGTAGCGCAGTATGAACATGTGCAGGCGATCTCCGTGGGCGTAGGCACTACCTACAGCTTAACGCTCAATCAGAAAGACGTGGAAAGTTGTCCGCAAAAAGAAGCGATCTTTCACGTGATCCGTACCTGGGAAGATGCCCGGGCGGCCAATGCATTTCCCAGATGGATCAAAATACAATTATCGGATCCGGCAAAAAGCTGGCGGCTGGAACCGGGGAGCGACAAAAATACCTGGACCCTGTACCAGATGGTCGGCGGAAACAAAACGCAGCCCGTCGTATTAAAAAGAGCAAAAGGGTATTAATGATGGCTGCCGAAGCACTGATGAAAGCTCCGTATCTGCGGCTTTTAACCGATGAGCGGCAACGCGTTCTTTGCTCCCTGGCGTCGCTGCATGAAAATAATTGCTGTTAATCAGAAATAACGTTGTGTGAAAAATATACAGATTGTCTTTGCACTACTTCTTAGCCTTACCGCAGCTGCACAAAAGGCACCGGTTGGTACCGAATACCACGTGGCGCCGAAAGGGGATGATGCCAATAGCGGTACCGCTGCAAGTCCGTTCAAAACCATTATGGCGGCCGCCGGCAAAGCCATGCCCGGTGATATCATTACCGTACATGCAGGCACGTACCGGGAACAGATCACGCCACCCCGTGGCGGCAATTCGAACCAGGAGCGCATCATATACCGCGCTGCCAAAGGTGAGCGGGTTGTCATCAAAGGATCCGAAGTGATCAAAAACTGGAAACACCTGCAGGGGGATACCTGGGAAGTAGTAATACCCAATCGTGTTTTTGGAACCTTTAATCCCTATAAGGACCGCATCCGCGGCGATTGGTTCTGGCCCACACCAAAGGATCGCAAATACCATACGGGAGCCGTATACCTGAATGGTAACTGGCTGATGGAAGCGGCCAATGAGGCTGAAGTAATGAAGCCCGCAGCGGGAACGGATTTATTATGGTGGGCCACTGCAGATAGTACGGCCACCACCATCCGGGCGCAGTTTAAAAATGCCGACCCGAACAAAGAAACCGTGGAGATCAATATGCGGCAGACCGTGTTTTATCCGGACCGGCCCTTTATCGATTACATCACGGTAAGCGGGTTTACGATGGAACAGGCTGCTACCAACTGGGCGCCGCCAACCGCTGAACAAATGGGATTGATCGGCACCCACTGGAGCAAGGGCTGGATCATTGAAAACAATACAGTACAGTATTCAAAATGTGTAGGCATCTCCCTGGGGAAATACGGTGATGATCATGATAACAACCAAACCGAGTCGGCAACGGGTTATGTAGGCACCATCAACCGGGCCCTGGCCTTTGGCTGGAATAAAGCTACCGTAGGTAGTCATATCGTGCGGAACAATATCATTGCACATTGCGAACAGGCGGGTATTGCAGGCAGTATGGGCTGCGCATTCAGCCGGGTGCAGGATAATATCATCCATGATATCCATTCAAAGCGCCTGTTTACAGGGGCTGAAATGGCCGGCATCAAATTTCATGGTGCCGTAGATGTACAGATCTCCGGGAACCGGATCTACCGGGCGAATATGGGCGTTTGGCTCGACTGGATGGCCCAGGGTGCCCAGGTAAAGAATAACCTGTTTTATGATAATGACCTGGATCTGTTCCTGGAAGTGAATCATGGCCCCATGCTGGTATGTAATAATGTGATGCTGTCAAAGAAAAGTCTTTTAATGAACTCTGGCGGAGCAGCGTTTGCGCATAATCTTTTTAGCGGGAATATGGAGGTGATTACCTACGACAGCCGCCTTACGCCTTACCACCTGCCGCATTCCACTTTTGTAAAAGCCCTGCATGATAATCCCGGCGGAGATGTACAGTTTGTAAACAACCTTTTTGTACAGGGCGCCAATGCCATCCAGTACAGCAAGGCATTACAGCCGGTAGTGTTTGAGGGCAATGTATATACCAGCGGCGCCATCTCCATCCGTGATGTTCAGGACACAAAGCGGTTGGGTGAGATGACCGGCCGTGGAAAAGAAATGATGCAACGATACAAAGAGCAGACCGCAACAGAACAGAATGCCATAATGGATACCGGTTTTAATGCAGGGGTACGGTTCATCGATAAGGGCAATAAGGGCATGCTTGAAATTATATGGAACCGGCAATGGCTGAAGCTGAAAAGGAAATGGGTCACCACCGGCAGCTTAAGAAAAGCCCTGGTGCCGGATCTGCCGTTTGAAAATGCAGACGGTACCCCGTTGCGGATCAATACGGATTTTTGGGGTAAAAAACGGAAAGCCGCCAACCCGGCGCCCGGGCCCTTTGAGGTAGCGGGCAGTGGGTTACAAAAGATATCGCTTTATTAAATCGTATGATGAGAACCCGGAACAGGAATTGGTGGATCATTGTTTGCGCGCTGCTATACGGCTCCATTCAACCAGGCGTGGATCAGATCGGGAATAGTCCGGGCGTATTAAAAAAAGAAAACAACGGATGATGCGCAGTATAAAAATATATGTTTTGCTTTTATGGATAGGAATAACCGGCTTGCCGGTATATGGGCAAAAACAGCTCCCTTCAGTATGGACGGCAGATAACGGCAATGGCACCTATAAGAACCCCTTCCTGTGGGGCGACTGGCCGGACCCGGATATAACCCGCGTTGGCGACACCTATTATATGGTATCTACCAGTATGCATTATGTACCCGGATGCCCCATACTGCAATCAAAAGACCTGGTAAACTGGGAAATAGCGTCATACGCTGTAGAACGCTATGAGGAAGATCCCCGTTACAACCTTCAGGGCGGGGAAATGTACCTGCGGGGCTCCTGGGCGGCTACCATCCGGCACCACAAGGGCCTCTTCTATGTGGGGTTTTGTACGCCCAACTGGGAAAAAGAAAAAGGACAGTTTTCCATGTGCACGGCAAAAGATATAAAAGGTCCGTGGAAACGCACGGTGTTTCCGGAGTATCTCTATGATCCGGGTTTGTTTTTTGATGATAACGGGAAAGTATACGTGATACATGGCCAGCACCGGCTATATGCAACAGAGCTCAATGCCGATGCGCTTTCTGTAAAAGAAGAAAAAAAGCAAATATGGGATAAAGCCATTTCCACACCTGCCGGTTCATCAGCCCCAAAAGACGGTGTATTTGGTATGGAAGGCTCGCATATGTATAAGATTAATGGTTATTACTATCTTACCTGTCCGGCGGGAGGAACTGAGGGCTGGCAGATGTGCCTGCGCAGTAAAAATATTTACGGGCCTTATGAAAGTAAGATCATTGTACAGGATGAATCTTCATATCCCCAAAACGGATTGCATCAGGGAGGGATGATACAGGTGCAGGATGGAAGCTGGTGGTTCATCATCATGCAGGACCGTGGCCCTATAGGCCGCGTACCGCACCTGGTGCCGGTGGTATGGAAGGAAGGCTGGCCCATGATCGGTAAAAACGGGGAAGGAAAAGGCGTGGTTGTACATACGAAACCCGGTGTGGGCAAAATCTACCCGGTTAAAACGCCGGCTACCTCCGATGAGTTCAGTTCAAAAAAACTCGGCCTGCAATGGCAATGGAACCATAACCCGGATAACAGCAAATGGTCATTAGCGGAGCGCCCCGGTTATCTGCGCCTGCATGGTGGCTATGCCAACGATCTGCTAACGGCCCGCAACTCTCTTTCGCAGCGGGTGCAGGGACCGGCATCTGCGGCCGTGAGCGAACTGGATTTTAGTCACCTGAAAGATGGAGATGTAACAGGCCTTGCCGTGTTTGAAAAACCCTACGCGTTTGTGGGTATCGAACAAAAAGGAGGGCAACGCCGGCTGATAATGGTCAATGATGGAAAAATCAAGGATAGTGTGGCATTGTCCGGCACCACGAAGATCTGGTTAAAGGCTGCTGCCACGGACAAAGGATTTATCGCAACGTTTTTTTATAGCCTGGATGGAAAAGATTTTTGTTCCCTGGGCAATACATTGAAAATGGGGCTGGGCCTCACCTGGACGGCCAACCGGTTTATGCTGTTTCATTTTAATACGGTGCCGGCTGCTGAGGCCGGGTATGCAGATTTTAACTGGTTTCATTTTACCGGGAGCAATCCGGCAGCGGCTTTTTAAAAAGATCTTTTACCAGCCGGACATATTGTTTTCTGGCCGGGTTATAGCCACTGTTTCTGTTAGCGCTGCGCAAACCCGTTCCTGGCACAGCAATGGACCGTTCACCGGGCTGGAATCTGGTTTCCGTCAAAAGATCGATCCCTTTCGCCGGCTGGCCAAGCACAACGATGACCAGTTCCTGTAGAACAAAACAGACATAAAGAACCTTCTCATTCTATGAAACTACCGGCCAGCGCTACGCAGGCGGACTGCCGAACAGCGACAGCGGTTTTTTTATGGTACCGCTGCTCCGCACTATACCACAGAGCGTATCCACAAACAGTAGTTGCTGATTGCGGCAAAAAAAATGCGATCCGGAAATCATACCGGCGATTCACTTCATTTGTATTCCGGAAGGTTATTGCCGGTACCCATCATTCGTACACCTTTCACCATCCTTTACAAAATGTAATCGATTGTATTTTTTAGTAAAATAATCATATATTGCAGTCGTGTTTGCCAGCCGCAGTTATAAGCCGTAGTAAAAAATACTTGTAGGCAGTTGTTGAACATGCATCATGCTTGTATAGGAAGCCTGCGGTATGATCCGGATGCTTCACCGGCCGCTTTAACAGGAAAATTAAATGACCATATATGCAACAAACATTGGGTACCCAGGACCTGCTTGTGTTTTTTATTTACTTTATAATTGTGGCAGGGTACGGGATCTGGATCTATCGAAGGAAACGGAAGCAATCCGTCTCCGCATCGCACGACTATTTCCTGGCAGAAGGATCGCTGACCTGGTGGGCGATTGGCGCGTCTCTGATTGCGTCCAATATATCGGCAGAACAGTTTATCGGCATGAGCGGGAGCGGGTTCACCATGGGGCTGGCCATTGCCACCTACGAATGGATGGCAGCGCTGACCCTGATTATTGTGGCGGTCTTTTTTATCCCGGTCTATTTAAAAAATAAGATCTATACCATGCCGCAATTTCTCAGTAAGCGGTATAACGATAAAGTGGCCATGATCATGGCAGTGTTCTGGCTGCTGCTGTATGTAGTGGTAAATCTTACATCGATCCTCTACCTGGGTGCACTAGCTATCAGTGCCATCTCCGGAGTTAGTATTTTAACCTGTATTGCGGTGCTTGCGGTGTTTGCCATCATTATTACATTGGGCGGTATGAAGGTGATCGGTTATACGGATGTCATCCAGGTACTGGTATTGATACTGGGCGGTTTGGTAACCACTTATCTGGCACTGGATATGGTGGGCCGGCATTTTGGAGGTGCGGGTATCATGGACGGATTCCGCCAGCTGGCAAAACAGGGCGATGATCACTTACATATGATCCTTAAACGGGATAATCCCTATTATATGGATCTTCCGGGCCTTACGGTCTTGTTGGGAGGAATGTGGATCGTAAATCTGAATTACTGGGGCTGCAACCAGTATATTACACAACGCGCACTGGGAGCCGATCTGAAAACGGCACGGAGTGGTATTCTCTTTGCAGCTTTTTTAAAACTGCTGATGCCGCTGATTGTAGTCATTCCCGGCATCGCTGCATTTGTACTTTACAAGAACGGCTATTTCCAGCAGGAGATGCTGGCTCATGGAGAGCTGGTACCGGATAAGGCGTACCCTGTATTGCTGAACCTGTTGCCAGACGGGTTGAAGGGGCTGGCTTTTGCTTCGCTCACCGCCGCTGTGGTAGCTTCCCTGGCAGGGAAGGCCAATAGTATTGCCACTATTTTTACCCTGGATATTTATCAGAAGCGGATCAATAAAGAAGCCAGCGAACAAAGACTGGTGTGGATCGGCCGCGCCACAGTAGTAGTGGCCATGATACTGGCAGTGCTTATTGCCCCGTTTCTTGGAATAGATAAAAAAGGAGGCTTTCAATACATCCAGGAATACACCGGTTTTATATCTCCCGGAGTTTTTGCAATGTTTCTCCTGGGATTTTTCTGGAAGAAAACCACCAGCAATGCCGCTTTGTTTGCCGTGATTGGAGGATTTGCCCTGTCGGTACTTTTAAAATTCCTGCCCTCAATGGGTGCAGATCTGGGCTGGCTGAGTCCCTACGGGTTTTCGAAGCTGGTGGCGCAAAAAGACGGTCCCCCGCTTTATGAGATGCCCTTTTTGGACCGGATGGGCTTTGTGTTTATTTTTTGCGTGATCTGCATGTACCTGATCAGCAGCATCGAGCTTAAAAAGGGGGTGAGGGCAAAAGGGCTGGAGGTGGATTCAAAAATGTTCCGGGTATCGGTTTCATTCGCTGTGGGCGCACTGCTGGTTTGCGGAATATTGCTGGCATTATATACCAGGTACTGGTAGCGCTTTATAATTTATTTGCATCGTTGAATTCAAGAATGATGAAAATTATATACGAAAACTTTTCCTTTCCCCCGGATCAGTCCTTTACCGTACGGTCGGAGTGCCTGGAAATAAAGAAATATCAGGAATTCAGAAGCCATCCGAACTTTGAAATTGCATTTCATGAAAATTGCACAGGGAGCCGCTTTGTTGGTAAGCATATAGAAGCTTTTAGCGGAACCGAACTGGTATTAATGGGGAGCCATCTTCCGCATTATTGGCAGTATCAGGGGGTTATTGATCCAATGCAACCGCTGCAGGTTGTGGTGGTACACTTTTTTCCGGATTTTCTGGGAAAAGATTTCCTGGAAAAACCCGAAGCAAGAGCACTGGCCGGATTGTTTGGCGATGCCGCACAGGGTGTATTGTTTACCGGCGAGATACTGGATGAGGCCCGGTCCACCCTGCATGCCATGCTCCTGGAAAAAGAACTGGGGAGGGCTACATGGATGTTAAGGTTATTAGACCTGTTATCCCGGTCAGGCGCCGGAAAGGTATTGAACCCTGCCGGCTTTGCCATGAATAAGAGCCCGGTAGAAGCCGGCAACATGAACACCATCTTTGAATATATCTTTAAAAATTTCAGGAGATCGATATCCCTGGAAGAAGTAGCTGCTATTATACCGATGTCTGCCTCGGCATTCTGCCGCTTTTTTAAGTCCAAAACGGGAAGAACGCTTTCCGATTTTATAAAAGAAGTACGTATCGGCCACGCAGCAAAATTACTCCTGGAAGGGAACTACAATGTATCAGAAACCTGCTACAACAGCGGCTACAATAATATTTCTAATTTTAACAAACATTTTAAAGAATTAGAAGGTGTTTCGCCCAAACAATTCCGGGAACGTTATCTTATTGCCGGTTAGCAGAATGCAGACACAATCGTCGTCGGAAACAGCCTCCGGCAGACAGGCGGAAGGCGCTGCTGACGGGCAACCGGTAAACAAAAAACGACCGTTACTTCAATCCATTTACGCGCAAAAGTTACCATGAAACAAATCATAAAACGGTGCCGGTACCTGTATCTATGCTGCATCTTCCTGCTGCTTTCTTTTGAAGTCTGTGCACAGCAAAAAACGGTCTGGCAAATCGGTATGCCCGATGGCCGGGCAGATGAGTTTGCGCTTTACCCGCTGGGCTATAAGAATTTTGTAGCCTCCTTTGGTGGAGAAAATACCGTATACAATATCGGGTATTCAAAGACCTCCATACACTGGCCTTTTACGATGCCCGGTCCGCTTAATAACTGGGGTGGCGGCGGATATTGGGCCGGGTTTGCACCACGGCATTTTCCCCGTATTTATTTCCGGCTGCCGGCCCTTTCAACACAGGTTCCATTCCGGTTCACCATTGGCTTTGCAGACGCAGATAGCCAGAACCCGCCTTTGTTTGAGGTTGATATCAATGGCCATGTGCTGACCCAACCGTTAAAACCAGGCAGCGGCCGCATGCTCCGTAATCCGTCCGCCGGAGGCATGGCGCAAGTGGCGTCCTTTGAAATACCCGCGGCATGGATGCAGGAAGGAATGAATGGCATCCGCATCGGAAGTAAAAAAGGATCCTGGGTCGTATTCGATTACCTGCAATTGACCTCCGGTGCCGGTGTTCCGGTGCAGCCGGGATATGGTACGTTAATCACGACCGCGGATGCCGCACCGTTTGAATACCGGCAAGGCAGCAGGCGGATACAACCGCTCCTGGTAGATCTGTATCAGCCGGATACCAGTCAATGGCTCACGGTTCGGGTGGAAGGAATGCCGGTGATAAAAAGGCGGGTGGAGAAAGGGCATAGTATATTAGAAATTCCGATGCCCGCGGTGACGGTGCAGAAGCCCCGCCAGCGTGTAACCATCAGCGCCGGAGCACAGGATATATACAAGGGGCTGATCGACCGGGCACCGCAGCCGCTACATGCGTATACCGGTTATGTAGACCTGCTGATGGGCACGGGTAATTCGCGCTGGATGTTCAAACCCGGACCGGCCCTGCCTTTGAGCATGGTACATATCGCACCGGATAACCAGGATCAGACCTGGAAAGCGGGGTATGAATATACGGTAGACAATATCATGGGGTTTAGTCATTTTACAGACTGGACCATTTGCGGGTTACTAATGATGCCCACGGGCGGGCCACTGCAGGTAGACCCCGGCACGGAGGATCGCCCGGATGATGGATATCGTGCACGGATCGATAAGAAGACGGAAAAAGCAACGGTAGGAAAGTACAGCGTTTTTATGACGGATACCCGTATCAACGCTGAAGTTACAGCTACCCGCCGGGCTTCCATGCAGCGCTATACCTTTCCAAAGATGGACAGTGCCCGGATCCTGGTAGACTTATTTACGCCCAACGAATACCCACATAACCTGGTGGATGCAAAGGTTACAAAACGCAGCAATACAGAGATTGAAGGCTATGCCACCTATTATAATGCATTTACGGGATATTCCCTGGAGCAACGGCATACGATCTACTTTGTAATGCAGGTAAGCAAGCCCTTTGCATCCATGGGCGGATGGGTGAATAAGGGGGTGCCACCGGTAAAAGGGTACATCCCGGAGTGGAATATGACACATACGTTTAACACGAAGCCGGAGATCTTCACCAACATCGATGAAATCAGGGGCGGTGGAGATGCCGGTATCTTTTTAAATTATAAAACCACCGGAGGCGAGGTCATACAGGTACGTACCGGTGTTTCGCTGGTAGACATGGAAGGAGCAAGGAATAACCTGCAAACCGAGATCAATGCCATGTATGACTGGGATTTTGATGCCATTGTACGCAATCAGGAAAAGGTATGGAACGGATACCTGGGGCGCGTAGAAATAGAAACAGACGACTACCTGCAGAAAAGAAAATTTTATACCAACCTGTACCGGGCCCTGTCTGCCAAATCCATATGGAGCGATGCCGACGGCCGGTTTACGGATGAGAACGAACAACCGCAACGGCTTGAAGATCCTGCGGATTGCATCGTAAGCGGGGAATACTGGAATACGTTCTGGAACAACCAGCAATTGTTTAACCTGGTAGCACCGGAGATCTCCTCCCGCTGGGCCAGATCGGCCATCGCCTTATACCGCAATTCGGGCTGGTTCAATACAGATCCCGCCGGCATCGAACATACCGGTGTGATGGTAGCCATGCACGTGGCATCCCAGATCCAGGGCGCCTGGCAAAGCGGCATCCATGATTTTGATCTGGCAACCGCCTACCAGGGACTAAAAAAAATGCTGACCACACCGCCTCAAAAATTTGAAGGGGGTGGTACCGTAGGTGTAGAAAACCTGGTGCCTTACCAGCAATACGGTTATATACCACAGGGGATGGGAGCGGTATCCAATACCCTGGAATATGCGTACGACGATTATTGTCTTTCGCAAATGGCAGCCACACTCGGGAAAAAAGAAGACCAGGCTTTTTTTCAAAAATGTTCCCGAAATTGGCGGAACCTGCTTGATACAGCCACCCGGTTTATCCGGCCCAAAACAAAAGATGGTAAATGGATAACACCCTTTGACCCCTATCATACCCCCGGCTTTGTAGAAGGCAATGCGTTTAATTATACCTGGTTTGTACCACAGGATCCTGCTTCGCTGGTGGCAGCCATCGGAAAACAGACCTTTATTACCCGGCTCGATAGTGCCATGGCCCGTTCATCTATTGCCAATTTCAATGCCCTGGGCGATGACTTTGCGGCATATCCCATTAACCACGGCAACCAGCCCAGCATGCAGGTGGCCTATCTCTTCAACTGGGCCGGGGCACCCTGGCTAACCCAGCAATGGGTACGGGCCATCCAGGAGCAGTACTATGGCACTACGCCTTATGATGCCTACCCCGGCGATGAAGACCTGGGGCAAATGAGCAGCTGGTTTGTAATGAGTGCTATTGGTTTCTTTCAAATGGATGGGGGGTGTGCACAGCAGCCGGTTTATGAAATCGGCAGTCCCCGCTATCCACGGATCACCGTGCACCTGGATGGCCGGTACAGCCGGGGTAAACAATTGGTGATAGAAGCGCCCGGCGCCTCCAAAGAGAATAAATACATCCAGTCCGCTTTCTTTAATGGCAGACCGTTAAAGGATTTCAGGTTGCTGCAGCAGGATGTGTTGAAAGGAGGAACGCTGGAACTAAAGATGGGATCAGCTCCTAACCGAAGGGCCTTATTATAGGACGCCAGCCGGACTATGTTACCCGTCCGGGAAAACAAAAGCTTTGGTGTTTCAATGGCACCGTCGCAAAAAAAAATCGGCACTGCTGAAAAAAAATAACATGCAAAATAAAATATGCTTTATCCTTTTATTATTGCTGACCGGAGCATCGGCAGCTGCCCAAACCGGTGCCATATTAAAATCACCGGATGGAAACACTATGTTCCGGCTCCTTGTCAATAAGGGCGGAACTATTGATTATACCGTGTCCTATATGGGAAAAGAAGTGGTGCGGCCTTCTGCACTGGGCCTTGAAGGGTGGCAAAAGGACCTGGCTCCTGATGCGGCCCGGTTTTTTTCGATGGACCGTTGGTGGACGCCGGTCTACGGCGAACGGAGCCGCGTGCGCAACCGGTACCGGGCGAAGCTTTTTAGCTTCAGGAAAAAAGGCGGCACTCCGCAAACCATGCTGATAGAAGTGCGGGCTTATAATGAAGGCATTGCGTTTCGTTATAGTTTTCCGAAGAACGGTACGGAACCTGCAATGATCGGGATCGGTAAGGAGTTTACAGAATTTGCACTTCCGGAAGGAACGCAGGCCTGGTTTACAGATCATGCACAGGGAAGCTACCGGTTATTGCCCCTGAACAAATGGCCCTCCCAGGCCGAAAGGCCGCTTACGGTACAGTTAAAAGACGGGATCTATGCAGCGCTGGTGGAAGCGGAAGTGGTAGATTACTGTCGCACAAAATTTGTACTCCACCCTGCAAAGCCGAATACAGTAACCTGTGCGATGTTTGACCCAGTAGCGCTTCCAACGCCTTTTGCTACTCCCTGGCGGGTGATCATGATCGCGCAAAAACCCACGGAGCTCCTTGCCAACAATGACCTGTTGTTGAACCTCAATCCGCCCTGTGCTATCAAAAATACCAGCTGGATCAGGCCCGGCAAGGTAATGCGGGAGATAACGCTCTCCACCGGCGGGGCAAAGGCCCTGGTAGATTTTGCCGTAAAACGGCAGCTGCAATATATTCATTTTGATGCGGGCTGGTACGGACATGAATATGATTCGGCTGCTGATGCAACAAGGGTGAATGTAGATCCCAAAAGGAACCCGGTAAATGATCTGAACATGCCGGAAGTGATCCGGTATGCGAAGAAGCAGGGGATCGGCGTTTTTTTATATGTAAACCAGATCGCCCTTGCAAAACAGCTGGATAGCTTGCTGCCTTTATACCAGCAATGGGGTGTGGCCGGAATCAAGTTTGGTTTTGTAAATGTGGGTTCCTACAAGTGGACCAAATGGCTGCATGAGGCAGTAAAAAAATGCGCACAATATCAGTTGATGGTAGACATTCATGATGAATACAGGCCAACGGGCTTTAGCAGAACCTATCCCAACCTGCTCACACAGGAAGGGGTCAGGGGCAATGAAGAAATGCCGGATGCCACCAATAACACCGTGCTTCCCTTTACCCGGTTCCTGGCCGGTGCCGCTGACTATACGATATGTTATTATCATCGTCCGGAGCTGAAGCGGCAGCTGGCTGAAACACAAAACCCAAGGGTACTCAAAACGACTTCGGGGCACCAGCTGGCATTGCCGGTAGTGTATTACAGCCCGCTGCAGTTTATGTATTGGTACGATAAGCCGGCAGATGCGCAGGATGAACCGGAACTGGAATTTTTCGACCAGGTACCAACGGTATGGGATGATACAAAAGTGCTCGATGGAGCCATTGGTGCATATGTAACCATCGCCCGAAGAAGTAACCGCGATTGGTTTGTAGGAAGTATTACCAATAATGACAGCCGGCACATTAAAATCGATTGCTCCTTTCTTACACCCGGAAAAAAATATATAGCCGCTATTTATTACGACGATCCGGTGTCGCCGGTGCGTACCAGGATATCGATAAAGAGGCGGCCGGTTGATTCAACTACTGTACTGGAGGCAACGCTGCTTCCCTCCGGGGGACAAGCCATCTGGATCCGTCCGGTGAAGTAAGCCGGTTGATATGATCCGTTTAACGTCTAACGCTCAGGGTGCATTCGCGTTCTGTTTGAAGCAGATCTCGGATTTTAGAATTGAGAATTCAGATCCCAGATTTCAGATCTCAAGTCTCAGGTCTCAAATCTCCATTCAAGACTCATAGCACCCTGCTTGTTCCCAGGTCAATGTTTAAGGTTGGACCGGTTCCATACCTGATATTGCATATTTATTTCACATTCCCAAATTTTCAAATTTCTACAGGGTATTATTTCCCGTTGAATTGTACCCACTTCATATTGTCATGAATCTGATCTTCTGTTCTGTAAATAAAATACAGGGTATGAAATTGTCCATCGCTGATTCCTTTAACGGGAATCGATGCCACCGCTTCTTTTGCTTCTTTTGCAACGGCGGGCATGGGTTTGCTGCCCAATAATGGCCCATTGGCCGCATCCAGCCGCACTTCCAGCACGGACGTTTTTCCCGGACTTTCCTGCCGGTCGTAGGCAATGCTCATCGAGTGTACATTTGTCAGGTCTATTTGCTTTAATACAAACCATCCTTCTTTTGTTTTATCGGTTTCACCAAAGGGAATCATATTGCTTCTCAATAAAAGGGTGTTGGTCCCCGTCAGCGATTTGATCTGATTTCCGCCTTTATCTGAATAGCTTGCGGATAAAACGAGCGCGCGGTTGGGCTTTGTATCAGCCGGCGGCACGATAATGCCTGAGGCCGGCAGTGATTTTTTTACAGCATTCCCGCTGTTTAACGACAAGATCCAGGCTATGATCTGGTGTACGTCTTCCTCATTAAGCGTCGGATGTGCCGACATAGCCGTTTCACCCCATACACCGCTGCCGCCATTAATTATTTTTCCGGTAAGGTAGTTCACGGCACCGGGATCTTTGCCGTATTTTTCCGCTACCTGTATAAACGATGGACCAACCGATTTTTCGGCTTCTTTATGACAGGCTTTGCAATCCAGCGACAGCATTATGTTTTTTCCGCTAACACTTGCCTGCCCCTGTTGATGGCCCATGGGTGCGCCGGCTTTGTCGAGCCCTTCGGTGAAATCAACAGATACAAAGAGATTGGCCGGATCAAAGGCCGCGGTGTCTTTGGGGTCGGTTGCGGTTATTTTATAGTGCAGCGGCGCACCGGGTATATAAAAGGACCGGTTTCCCCCGGTAACAGCGATATTTACCACCGGTGTTTCATTACCGGCATAGATACTTACCGCATCGCTTTTAGCAACAGCACCTTTATCATCTTTTACCTCAACGGTTATTTTAAAGTCGCCCGCTTTGGTATAGGTATAGGACAGTTCCGGCGCATGGGTTTCTTTACGGGTTCCGTCTCCAAGGGTCCAGGTATACGTTACATTGTCATTGTCCGGGTCTTTGGCCGCTACCGCAATTTTAACGGTAAACGGCAGTACGCCGGTTGTTTTATCTACCTTAACGGATTGGATCGCCGGGGCCCTGTTGCCGCTGTTGTAGTGGATCCGGGCCAGGCCGGCGTCGGGATTTTTGGAGAACCAGCCAGATCCGTACTCCAGCAGGTACAGCTGGCCATCCGGGCCCACTTCCATATCGATCAATGAGTTCACTTTAACAGCGCTGGCAAAGGGCTCCATCTTATCGAAATCGCCATTGGGTAGCATTGTAACCGCCTTCATCCACCCGCGGATCCAGTCATAGATGATGAGCTTGCCGTTATAATAGTCCGGGAGCCGGGTTTCTTTGGGAAACAGATCCGTATAGTATACAGGGCCCGCCATGGCATTTCGGCCGCCGGAGCCTACCTGGGGGAAATCGGGGGAGGCTGCATAAGGATACCAGATAAATGCCGGTTGGGCGGGAGGCAGTTGCGTGAGCCCGGTATTGTTCCTGGAACGGTTAACCGGATGTTCGGGGTCGAAATGATCGCCGCTTTTGCCCGTGCTGTAATCGTATTGCCGATACGCATAATTGTTGCCTACAAACAGCGGCCATCCGAAAAAGCCGGCCTTGCGCGCCTGGTTCACTTCATCATAACCCCGGGGACCTCGCTCTTTAAGATTGTCGGAACCGGCATCCGGGCCCACTTCGCCCCAATAGAGATAGCCGGTCTTCTGGTCTATAGAAATACGGTAGGGGTTCCGGTTGCCCATTACATAAATTTCAGGTTTTGTTTTATCCGTGCCCTTCGGAAAAAGATTGCCATCGGGGATTTCATAGCTGCCATCCGGCTTTACGCGTATCCGGAGGATCTTTCCGCGAAGGTCGTTAGTATTGCCGCTCGATCTTCCTGCATCGTATTGCTGGTGGCCGGGGATATCATTCATCGGGCTATAACCGTTATTTACGAACCGGACACCCGGCTCGTCGAAGGGTGTTGAATTATCGCCGGATGAAACATACAGTAGTCCATCCGGACCAAACGCGATGGAGCCACCGGTATGGCAGCAGATATCCCTTTGCGATTTTACTTCGAGGATCACTTTTTCGGTGGCCGCATCGAGCGTATCATTTTTAAACGTGAAGCGGGAAAGCCGGTTCACCGCGCTGTCGGCAGGACTGTAATAAATATAGACCCAGTTGTTCTTTGCAAAATCCGGGTCCTTCTGTAAACCCAGCATGCCCTCTTCCGCATTCACGCCGGGCACATCCGTTTTATAATAAACATTTAAAAAGCCTACCTGGCGCACGTTCTTCGTTTGGTTCTTATACAGCATAATTTCTCCGCGCCGCTGAATCACCAGCACATCCAGGTTGGGAAGGATCGTCATTTCCGTGGGCTCAAAAAACGCACCCTGTGATAGCTGCTCTTTAGAAAACCGGTCCTCATCGGGCGGCATTTGAGTGGTGGCCTTTGAGTAATCCACCTTTTTGTTATCGCCAATGGCATATTGAATGCCGCCTAAAATATGCCGGAGGTATAATGAATCGGAAAAGGATTCCGGCGTATGCCCCAGTTCGGTATAGAAGGCCCGGCCTCCGTCAAATTCATGGTACCAGGCAATGGGGTGTGGGTTGCCGTTCTTGCCGCCCTGGTAGCTTTTTTCATCAACGGTCAGGAGTACTTTTACATCTTTGCTCATCTTCTTAAAGTTGTAAAACTCATCCGTCTTTTTCCATTCATGGGGGAGATGCCGGGTAGCCATATGCGTGCTGTCTGTTACCAGTAATACGCCGGGCTGTACATTGGGAAAACTATCGGTTATGCCCGGGTGATCCATGAAGTAAGCGCCCGCTAATCTTCCATACCAACCCCAGTCTGGTTCGCAATCGGTAGCTGCATGAATACCTACATAGCCGCCCCCTGCCTGTATATAGCGTTCAAAGGCGGCTTCCTGCCGGTAGTTGAGTACATCTCCCGTGGTACTGAGGAAAACAACTGCAGCATATTTTTTTAAGCTGTCGTCTATAAAAACAGCGGCATCCGTTGCCGTATCCACATCAAAATTATGGGTCGCGCCGAGTTGTTGCAGGGCTGTATTTCCGTTTGCAATAGAGGCATGGTGAAACCCAGCCGTTTTACTAAATACAAGTATCCTGGGTTTTTTGTTTTTTCCTGCACAGGAGCACAGCAACAGTAACATAACAAAATAGCACAGTTTTTTTAAAACCGCAGTAGATGGGCGCATATGGATGGATGTTGTTGACTTGATGAAACAGAACCGGTACCAAAAGCGTAAGAGATCCCCAGACCCGAAATGGTACAGCCTATCGCTGTTTTGATGACAGCAGCTGAAAACCAGACGCTACTGCTGGTTGGGGTGGGGTTAAAATGTGGGAATGGCAATCGGCTATTTTAATATTCAGAGAATCGTTCTTGTTGCAAAAATGCAAAAAATAAAACATTAATAGAGGTCGTTTGCAAAAATAGTAGTGGATCTTGTTAAAATAATTGCATTGAAATACCGGCTATTAATACCCCGGCGTCTCTACAGGGTATGGAAATATAACAACGATGTCCATTGATGAACGCATGAGCCATCCTTTTTGATTGAACCTGGTTCACCAGGGCAAACATGATACGGTTTGCTGGGGCACACAGGGTTGCGTTTTAAAAAAACAGGGATACCATAAATCAGATTTAATTCATTTTGCCGGCTTTCTTTTTTGGGGTAGCTGCATCAAAGGCCTACCTCTTTAAAACAAAAAAGGCGCTGTTCATAATAACAGGCTGCAAAGCCGGCAGGAGTTAAAAAAGTATCGGTCTTTATCAATTCAGTGCAGGCTTAATGAATCAGGATGAGATAATTTTACCGACCGGATGCAAACCTGTGTACAGTTGAATTTTATATGGAATCTGAATAGTATAAGATATTGAAAATGAAACGATACATTGACTGTTGTTTTTTAAATGGAAAGGGTGAAAAATCGCTCATCCTCCAGGTACGGCCAAAAACGAAAGCGGCACCGGATACCGGTGAAGCCAGTACAAAAGTAAAGAGGCCGGCGGTGCTGGCATTGTTGACGGTTTGGTTGTTTGCGGCCCCCGCCACGGCCCAACAGATCCGCCTGAAAACACAGTATGCAACCATTACGATCAACCAAAAAGGATGGATCGCATCTATAAAGAGCAATCGCTCGGGCAGGGAATATTGTCCGGGAAATCAGCCATCCGCATTAATGAGCCTGTACAGCAATAAAAGGTATCTATTGCCCGTGGCTGCAAAAATGAATCAGGCAAAGCAGCTGGAGCTGTCTTATCCCAATGGTTCTGTAGCCACCCTGTTATTGGAACAGCAACCGGTATATCTGAAATTTAAATTATTGAAGCTCACACAAAGAGATCAGATCGATAATATTGTATGGGGCCCCTATAAAACAACAATTTCAAAAAAAATAGGCGACCTGATCGGTGTGGTGCGCGATGATGATTTTGCCATTGGCGTATTGGGACTGGATGACAATACTACCAGCGGACCACCCACCGAAGGCGATATGTCCTTTATGTACTATTACATTCATTCCCCTGATCCCAAAAAATATCCGCTTCCTCCGCATTTAAAAGAAGGGCAAATCTTCAGCATCGGCGGAGACGGGATCAGTGATGTGGCGTTCTATTCGCAGCCGGAGGAATATTTCAGGATGAATTATGGCAATGGCGCACGGCTGGAGCCGGCTTTTGGCTCCAGCATCTGTATGCATTCCCGCAATCGCAATAAGGAGCAGATGATCCGTTTTCCGTATTACCCGGATAACATTGATGGTAAAGCTAATTCAGCCCGTTACCAGTTGGTAACACCTACCAATGCGGATTATATCGGTTCTGCTATAGCACTGTATGCCTGTCCGGATGGGTTGGGCTTAGCCACCATTGAACAGGTAGTGCTTGCCGAAGGGCTGCCGCACCCGATGATCGAAGGCAAATGGATCAAAGACCCCGCAGCCTACCGGCCGGATATGGCCTGGTGGGGGCCGCACGATAGTTTGGCTTCCTACGCGCAGCAGCTAAAGATCACCAGCGTGCAGGATGAAGGGCTGGGCGAGTATTACCCGGACCGGTTACAACCCTGGGACGGAAAACGGATCACCCTGAATGGAAAAAGGGATATTCCTGTTGCACAATTTGGAAAAATGATGCAGCAGCAGGGCATCCGTTACGGGCTGCATACCCTTTGCGAATTCCTGCAGCCTGGACGAAATACAGATGTGACACCCGTACCCAGCGATAGTCTGGCTATTATGCAGCGTACGGTAATTACGAAAGATATCAGTCCGGACGATACCATCATCACCGTAGCGGATACGGCATATTTTAATGAATTCGGAGGCTGGGAGGGCAATCATACCAATGTCTTAAAAATAGGAAAAGAGCTGATCGAATACGATGGTATCACCCGCACTGCACCGTATACCCTTTTGAAGGTCAAAAGAGGGTTTCACCATACTGCCCGCGGCAGCTATAAAGCCGGTACCACCATTGTAAAATTGCAGCCCAATTGTTACCGTGGCTTTGCGCCTGACATGAACCTGCAGGATGCGTATGCCGCTTTCTATGGCAAATGGCTGGCAGATGGGGGCATGGACTATATCGACTTCGACGGGCTGGAAAGCTGCATGTACCAGGGACATGGCCAGTATTCCTTTAAGCGCTTCTTTCGCGGACTGTTTAACAGCTATCGGCAAAATGGCGGGCAGTACCTCAGGGTAATGGGCAGCGCCATACAGGAAGGGACCTGGCATTATATGAGTGTGTGCAATGTGGGCGGAGGCGATCATATGTTCAGCCCGGTGTTAAACAAATGGGGGATTGAAGGGAAAGATATGCGGTATGTGTTTGAAAGCAGCTATTTCCCGGCAACCTTCGGCATACAGAACTACCAGGCAGACTGGAGCCTTTATGATGCGGAGAACCTGCAGGCCAAATCGATCGGTTGGGATGCCACCTACATGTTGGGGTTAAGCCAGCAAACGGTAGAAGCCAGTGCAGAAAAGACTGCTATCTTTAACGGTTACCGGGTTTGGGAAAATGCCCGGGCGGCTGGTGTATTTACAAAAGCACTCAAAGAGCAACTGAAAGACCTGGACTATAAATTCCACCTTGAGCAAACCGGTATACGAACCTTCCTCTTGTACTCTGTAAAGGAGAACCGTTTTCTGAATATAAGCTATTCGGCAACGGGCGTTAGGATAATACTGCAAAATATATTTGACACGCAGCCGCTGGAATTTTCCATTAAAATGAACATGCCAAAAGAAGTGACTGTTGAGGGATTAAAGATTGCAACACCCGGGGGAGAAGAACTGGTGGTAAATAAAACGCTTTCCGCGGGACAGCACATCATTTATAAGAGCGGACAGTTTTATATAGCAGACCGGGGACGTAAATTGGTAGAATTGATTTCGGCGGATAAGCAGCTGAAGATCGGCAAAGGCCCGGGTCCTTTTAAAATAAGCGCGCTCGGTTCCGGTAACGACAAGGTGAAGATGGAACTGGTAGTTCCTGTAGTCGGCAAACCCGAAAAGATCTAAAACATAGAATATGGTAAATTCCATCCTTATATCCGGTGTCCACCGTGTCGCCCCGTCTTCTAAGCCTGTAACTACAAAAATGCCACTAAAAAAAATAGCGTCCGCCCTCATTGCGGTGCTCTCTTTAGCAACAGCACAGGCTCAGGATTACAAACAATATCCCATGTGGAATGCCGCCCTGCCCATGGAGCAACGGGTGAGCGACCTGGTAGACCGGCTCACACTGGAAGAAAAAGTGGCCCAGATGCTGAATGCAGCGCCTGCGGTTCCGCGTTTGGGAATCCCGGCCTACGAATGGTGGAATGAGATATTGCATGGAGTAGCGCGCACGGCTTACAAGACAACCGTTTATCCGCAGGCCATTGGCATGGCCGCCACCTGGGACACGGCCGCTTTAAAGCAGATGGCTTTTTATTCGGCGCTGGAAGGCAGGGCCATCCATAACCTTGCCGTTAAAGAAGGAAAAACCGGCGAGCGCTATAAGGGCTTAACCTACTGGACGCCCAATATTAACATTTTCCGGGATCCCCGCTGGGGACGCGGACAGGAAACCTATGGTGAAGACCCGTTTCTGACCGGAAAACTGGGAGCCGCGTTTGTCCGCGGTTTACAAGGCAATGATCCAAAATACCTCCTGGCAGCAGCCTGTGCCAAGCATTATGCGGTGCACAGCGGCCCCGAAGAATCGCGGCATACCGATAATTTTAATCCAACGCCCTATGACCTTTGGGATACCTACCTGCCTGCGTTTAAAGAACTGGTGGTCAATGCCAGGGTAGCCGGTGTGATGTGTGCGTATAACGCCGTATACAAACAACCCTGTTGTGGCAGCGACCTGCTGATGAGCGATATTCTTCGCAATCAATGGCATTTTACCGGTTATGTAACCAGCGATTGCGGCGGGATCGATGATTTTGTAAAGCGACATAAAACCCATAAAACAAATGCAGACGCATCAGCAGATGCCGTAATGCATGGTACCGATGTAGAATGTGGGAATAGCGTGTACCGGTCGCTGGTAGACGCCGTAAAAACCGGGCTGATTGCGGAAAAGCAAATTGACAATTCCATAAGACGGTTATTTACCATCCGCTACCGGTTGGGGATGTTTGATCCCGCGGATAAAGTTCCCTACGGCCAATTACCCATGCGTACTCTCGAGGCACCGGAGCACAAAGCCCTGTCCTTAAAAATGGCAAGGGAATCAATCGTACTGTTAAAGAATACTGGGATACTGCCCCTTAGTAAAAAATTAAAACAGGTGGCGGTCATAGGACCCAATGCGGATAACCGGATTGCCTTACTGGGAAACTATAATGGCTTCCCGAGCCGCATTGTTTCTATATTGGAAGGCATTAAGGAAAAACTGGGCCCGGAAGTGCTGGTAACCTACCAGCCAGGGATCAGTTACACCACCGATACCTTGTTTGCGCCTGATACCAACGACGCCAATTTCTATAGTTATAAAGAGCAGCCCGGTTTCTACATACAATATTTCAACAACGAAGCACTGGAGGGCACACCTGTTTATACCACGCAATTAGCAAGCATTAACCGGTTTTTCCCCCAGGGACAGCCACCGGCACCCGGTGTAGCCTCCGACCATTATTCTGCACGGTATAAAACCAGCTTTAGGGCAACTGCCGATAGTGTTTTACAGTTTCAGATGGAAGGAGACGATGGCTACCGGTTATTTATTAATGATAGCCTGGTGGTCAACGCATGGAATGGCAACCTGGGAGTACGGAATTTAAAATGGAAGGTGCAAAAGGATCAAACATACAACATCATGCTGGAATACCGTCAGCATGAAGACGGAGCCTTTATACGGCTGCAAAAAGGAACCTATAAAAAAGCAAACATGCAGTCCATTGCGGCTAGCGTAGCATCGGCAGATGCGATCATCTATGCAGGCGGTATTTCGCCGGAACTGGAAGGAGAGCAAATGTGGGTAAATGCAAAAGGATTCAGCGGTGGCGACCGTACGTCCATTATGTTGCCCGAAGTGCAGACAGAACTGTTGAAACAGTTAAAGGCAACCGGCAAACCGGTGGTCTTTGTGATGCTTACCGGCAGCGCCATTGCCATTCCCTGGGAACAAAAAGAACTCCCGGCCGTCCTGAACGCCTGGTATGGCGGGCAAAGCGCCGGCACAGCCATCGCAGATGTACTGTTTGGCGATTATAACCCCTCCGGCCGGTTGCCGGTTACCTTTTATAAAGACGATGCATCGCTGCCTGATTTTAAGCAATATGATATGACCGGCCGAACCTACCGGTATTACAATAAAGAAGTATTATATCCATTCGGCTGGGGATTAAGCTATACCCGTTTTAAGTACAGCCGTTTAACTATACCTGCCGGTATAGCAAAAGGAAAACAGGTTCCGGTTTCGGTTTGGGTAACCAATACCGGAAGCCGGGACGGAGATGAAGTGGTGCAGCTGTACCTGTCCTATGCCGGCATAAAAGGCAAAGCGCCCTTAAGGGCGCTGAAAGGTTTTCAGCGGATTTCCTTGAAAAAGGGTGCAACCGCGGAAGTGAAATTCCTGGTGAAACCGGAAGACCTGGAACTGATCAGCGAAACGGGCAACCGGTACACACCTTCCGGCCGGTTAACCATTAGTGTGGGCGGAGGGCAGCCGGTGCCATCACTCGCAGGCACATCCGATTTTGTGCAGCAAACAATCACTGTACCATAACTAATGCTAATGCTCTGTGAGACATTTTGTCTCACAGTAAAACATATCATACAAATGATTCGTAACTTCTGTATTTTATCTTTTTTGCTCATAGGTCTGGGCAGCTCGCTTTGTCAAATCGCCGGCGCACAGGATTTCAACGCGGTGGATCGTTGGCTGAAACCGCTCAACGGGCATATCCGGATCAGCATCAAAAAATACGATGGTACAACCCTTATCGAAGAACTGGTAGCTACACAGGAGCAACCCGAACTGCCCGGTGAATGGCAGGTGGCATTACAGGCGCAGCCGGTTAAAGCAATACCGGGCGCGTTGGATATTACCGCTGTTTTTACTTTAACCAGGGGCGCATCAAAAGCAACCGCCGTAAATGTAGACATGGACTTCATTGGCTGGAGCCGGGATAACTATGTACTGGTACCGGCGAGCGTATACAATGGCAACAGGTATCCCTCTATCGGGAACGGCTATAATCCCGATTATCCAAAGGAAATGTATTACAATCCCCAGGTACCTTTAACCATCTCCAATAATCCGCGCCTGTCCGTTGAACCCGGAACAGCATCATTAGTGGAGCTGCAAACAGGCAATACAGCCACACCGGCAATCTGTTTTTATGCACCGGTCCTGCAGAAAAGTTTCATGGTACTTACGGATCAGCGGTCAGCATCCGGTAATCATGGACTTACGATTGCTGAGAACGCCGCCCAGGACCAATGCCGCTTTTCAATTACCGCGCCGGCCATACGCCGGCAGGCGCCCGGCTTTGGCGACTTTCACCCCAGCGGGGATAAAGCTCCCGACTGGAAGGCAGGTGATCAGCTTTCATTGCATTTCAGGGTATATACTATGCATGTAACAGGAATCCCGGACCTGCTGACGGCATTTATGAAACACCGGAAGGACATCACAGGTATGAACCAGCCCCGCAACTGGCTGCCGATGAGTTACTACACCGGGCTTGCTACCACCATTACCAGCAATAATTTCAGGGAGTTTCCGGTGGGCAGCTACTATCTTCCCGAAAACAGTAAAGACTTCCAGCTCGGCTGGGTAAGCGGCATGATGAATACCTACCCGATGCTGGCATTGAACAATGCAAAGGAGCGGGACCGCGTAGCACAGGAACTGGATTTTGTGGTGCATAAGCTCCAGGGCAGCAGCGGTTATTTTTACGGAGGTATCACTGCAGAAGGCAGGATCCGGCCAGAAAAGATGAACCCGGCATTTCCGGAAGTACAGGCCATGGTCCGTAAAAATGCAGATGCCCTGTTATGGCTGCTGAAACACCTGATGTTGCTGAAGGCACAGGGTTATGGTGCGGCTATCAAACCGGAATGGGAAACTGCGGCCAAAAAACTGGCGGCTGCCTTTGCCCGCACCTGGAAACAGGAGGGCCAATTCGGGCAGTACATTGCACCGGCCACCGGCAAGATCGCCGTATACAATTCCACTGCCGGGGCCATTGTGCCGGCCGGACTGGCCATTGCATCGGATTATTTTAAAAAACCGGAATGGCTGCAGGTTGCCAAAGCTTCAGCGGAATATTACTACCAGCGGGATGTAGTGAAACAGGGACTTACCGGGGGCGATTGCGGAGACATTTCCATGGACGCCAATTCGGAATCGGCCTTTGGTTTTCTGGAATCCTTAATGGCGGTGTATCAATATACCGGCGATAAAAGCTGGTTAAAAAAAGCAGAAGTGCAGGCCGCCCTCTGTGCTACCTGGACGATCTCTTATGATCCTGTTTTTCCTGCAGGAAGTCAGATCGGTAAACTGGGTAGTAAGATGGCCGGCGCGGTATGGGCCAGCATTCAAAACAAACACGCGGCACCAGGCATTTGTACGGCTTCGGGTGATTATCTGTTCAAACTCTTCCGGGCCACCGGTAATTCCCTGTATGCTGATCTGATCCGGGATATCCAGCATGCCCAGGCTGAGGCCGTAAACATTCCGCCGGATCACCATACCACCAACAACCTGGCGGGCAGCAGTATGGAGCGCATTCAGCCCAGCGATGCAGAAGGAAAAGGCAGCATCGGAAACTATATCAATACCCGCAATTCCTGGACCGAAACCAACGGAGCACTGATGGCCATCGAGTTGCCGGGGATCTATGTACAGCCCGATAAAAAAGTGATCCGGGTATTTGATCATGTGGAGGCGCGGATTGTGCAATCGGATAAAACCGGTATCACATTGGCCATAAAAAATAATACCCGCTATGATGCATCCGTATCCGTATTTGCAGAGAACAGTACAAAGGCTCAAAAGCCATTATCCTATACAGCGTTTACGGGCTGGCCAAAGATAGCGGTAGCATCCGGTGCGGAAGTGGTGGTACAGGTTATGAATAACGGAACCATCGGCCTTCATTAAAATAACCCGTCTCCAAACATTGCACCGTTCACTCCATGATATCCAAACAAAAAAACAACACACTGCGGATCACAGGCCCTCACAGTTGGCTGCTGTTGCTATGGCTGTGCTGCGGTACCATTTTAAAGGCCCAGGTTCCGGTATTGATCCGGGCAGCGGATTACGGGGTGAAGGCAAATAGTCGTGAGAATGCAGCATCGGCGCTGCAGCGGGCCATCGCGGCCTGCCGCAAATACCCGGTAGCTGTATTAAGGTTGCCGGCCGGTCGCATCGATGTCTGGCCGGAAGGCGCACCCAAGCGGGAGCTGTATATTTCCAATAGCACCGAGGCCGACACACTGAGTAAAGCGAAGAACATAGCCTTCCTGCTGGAGGGCGCCCGGAACATCACCATCGATGGAAATAACAGTTTCGTCATCTTGCATGGCAAAATGGTCTCCTTTGCCGTCCTGGGAAGCAGCAATATCCGTATAAAAAATATACGGTTCGATTATGAACGTCCAACGATGTCTGAACTGACCACCCGTTCCCTGGATGAAAAGTCGGTAACCGTGCGTTTTCATCCGGACTCCCGTTTTACCGTTATCAATGGCAAGCTGGTGCTTTTGGGAGAAGGGTGGAAGACCGAACATTGTCATACCATCTTGTTCGATCCCGTTAAAGAACGCCTCCATTATAGTGATCTGAAGCCCTTGCTGCAGGCCGTTGCCCGGCAAACAGACCCGCTTACAGTTGTTTTTGAAGGTGATTTTAAAAAGCCGCTGTACCATTCGGGCGATGTGCTAACCATCCGCGATCCCTACCGGGATAACTGCGGAGGACTAATTGCGCAAAGCAAAAATGTGCTCTTGGATCAGGTGCAGATGCACTATATGCATGGGCTGGGCATCGTGTCGCAGTTTACTGAAAATATCACGCTGCGTACAGTGATCGTTGCGTCCAGGCCGGAAAGCGGACGCATCATTGCGGCCTTTGCCGATTGTTTTCACTTCTCCGGCTGCCGGGGAAAAATAATGATCGACAGTTGTCTTACTTCAGGAGCACACGACGACCCGGTAAACGTACACGGTATCCATCTTCAGATCACGGGTATCAGCAAACAGCAGCAGCTTACCGTCCGGTTTATGCATCCCCAAACTTATGGATTCCCGGCGTTCTTTGCAGGCGACAGCATTACATTTATCAACCCCCAAACGCTCCTGCCGGTTGCAGCAGCGGTGCTTCGGTCGGCAGTAATGATCAATAAACGGGAGATGGAATTACAACTTACAACCGCGCTTCCCGGAGGCGTAGCCAGTGGATTATGCATCGAGAACCGTACCTGGACACCGGAGGTCGTCATCCGCAACAGTCGCTTTGAACGTACCAATACAAGGGGACTGCTGATCACAACACCGCGCAGGGTACTGGTAGAAAAAAAAATATTTCATCATACAGGCATGTTTCTTATCCTGATCGCCGATGATGCCAGCAGCTGGTTTGAGTCGGGCGCGGTGCGGAATGTAATCATCCGGAACAACCGTTTTGAGGGATGCGGCTACAATAGCGGAAGTGGTGCCATTGCGATTGCCCCTGAAAATCACCAGCGGGTTGCAGAACGCTATGTACACCGGAATGTACGGATCGAAAATAATACCTTCAATACCCTGGATGGTCAGTTACTCCTGGCACGAAGCGTGGATGGGCTGTTGTTTTCCGGAAATACGATAACAGCCCCCTCATTGGACAGAGAACGGCTGAAAATTTCCGTATCCCCAATGGGCTGTACAAATGTCCGTATCAAAAATGACGCATATCCCGGGTAACCAGGCCAACCGCAGATCTTTCGGGCATGACGGCAAAAGATATTCAAACAGATGGGAAGCTCCGCATTAAACAATAATCGTACAGTATACGGCATGAAAATGAACAGCGAGTTTTTACGGAAAGCAAAATACAGGACCCTGCCTTCAAAGATTAAAACCGATGCTGTAAAAGTAGTAATATTGGGCATGAAAAAAAGAATACTGATTGCATTATTGACATTATGGACAGCTTCCGGCCTTCGTGCACAGGATAAGAACTCTTTTGTTTTATGGTATGATAAACCGGGCATGAACTGGGAATCGGAGCGGCTCCCGGTCGGTAACGGCCGTATGGGTGCCATGATGATGGGCGCGGTAGAAAATGATACGATCCAGTTCAACGAACAAAGTCTCTGGAGCGGTGATAATAACTGGGATGGTGCCTATGAAACCGGCGATCATGGTTTTGGTGCCTACCGCAATTTCGGCGAATTAAGGGTGCAGCTGGATGCTGCGGGAACGGCCAATGAATATAAACGAAGCCTGGACCTGGTTTCAGGGCTTTATAATAGCATGTATACCAGCGGCGGCATCCGCTATCAACGTGAAGCCTTTGCCAGTTATCCCGACCAGGTAATGGTATTCCGGTACACTGCCGGGAAAGGCGGAAAAGTATCCGGGCGCATCAGTCTTTGGTCGGCCCAGGGTGCCGCTTCCGTTGCCAGCGGAAACCTCCTGCAGTTTTCCGGTACCATGCCCAATCAACTCAAATACGCGGCACAGGTAGCGGCACTGCATGAAGGCGGCAGTATTACGGTAACCGGAAACGAGCTGGTTTTTACCGGTTGCAAAGCGCTTACGCTGTACCTGGATGCCCGTACCAATTACAAGCCGGATTATAACGCTGGCTGGCGGGGCGCAGATCCCATGCCACTGATCGAAAAGGAGTTGAACGCTGCACTTAGTAAAGGATATATGGCATTGCGCACGGCCCATATAAAAGATTTTACAAGACTTGCTGCTGCTGCCCGCATCGATGTAGGTATCACACCGGCTGCGTTAAGGGCGCTGTCCACAGATATACGCCGCGCAAAATACGCGGCAGGCGGGGCCGACCCGGACCTGGAGGAAACCCTTTTTCAATATGGGCGTTACCTGTTGATCAGCAGTTCGCGCCCCGGCGGATTGCCGGCGAACCTGCAGGGACTTTGGAACAATAGTAATAATCCGCCATGGGCCAGCGATTATCATAACAATATCAATATCCAGATGAACTACTGGCTGGCAGAGCCGGCCAACCTTTCGGAGTGTAACCAGCCCCTGATCGACTATATCGTTGCGCAGGCCGAACCTTGCCGGCTGGCTACGCGCAAGGCCTTTGGTGCAAATACCCGGGGGTGGACGGCCCGGACCAGCCAGAGTATTTTTGGGGGCAATGGCTGGGAATGGAATATACCTGCCAGCGCCTGGTATGCGCAGCATGTATATGAGCACTGGGCTTTTACTATGGACCGGGTATATCTTAAAAATACGGCTTACCCCATTCTGAAGGAAATCTGTAATTACTGGGAAGACCGGCTGAAGCAATTGCCGGATGGAAGCCTGGTAGTGCCCGATGGATGGTCGCCGGAACATGGCCCGCGGGAGGATGGTGTGATGCATGATCAGCAATTGGTTTGGGACCTGTTTCAGAACTACCTTGATGCGGCCAAAGCATTAAACATTGATGTAGCCTATCAGGAAAAAGTAGCGGATATGCAACACCGGCTGGCACCCAACAAGATCGGGAAATGGGGCCAGCTGCAGGAGTGGCAAACGGACCGGGACGATCCGGATGATCAGCACCGGCATACCTCGCACCTGTTTGCGGTATATCCCGGTCGCCAGATCAATTTAAAGCAAACACCGGAACTGGCAAAGGCGGCGATTATTTCCCTGCGCAGCCGCAGCGGGAACTACGGTAAAAATATAAACAAACCCTTTACCGTGGCATCAACGGTGGGCGATAGCCGCCGCTCCTGGTCCTGGCCCTGGCGCTGTGCGTTGTGGGCGCGCCTGGGAGAAGGTGAAAAAGCGGGCATGATGATCCGTGGTTTAATAACCTATAACCTGATGCCGAACCTGTTTACCACGCATCCGCCTTTTCAGATCGATGGAAATCTTGGTATCAGCGGCGCCATACCCGAAATGTTGCTGCAAAGCCATGCGGGGGAGATCAGCCTGCTGCCTGCGGTACCGGCAGCCTGGAAAGTTTCAGGATCTTTTAAAGGGCTAAAAGCCCGCGGTGGCTTTACGGTGGATTGCAGCTGGAAAAATGGCTGGGTAGTATATTACCGGATCTATTCAGAAAGACCCCAAAAGGTTTGGGTACGGGTAAATGGCGCGGTAAAGGAAGTAATGACGGGAACTGCAAAAAAATAAAACAATAAAAATCGTAAACAGGAACAAAGGCTTCTCCGGTTAACTGGTCTGGTTATAAAAAAACGCGATAGAACGGTTGAGTTTTTGAAATACTTAAACAGGAAGCATGAAATATGGATTTTTAACAGGCCTGATTATAGGGGCCGTGTGCTTGTTGAATGCCCAACCACGGGTACACATCATTCCGCAGCCGGCAGATCTTCAGCAACGGGAAGGGGTTTTCCTGCTGGATCAAAATGTGCAGGTACAGACATCGGTGGCCGGCAAGGAGATAACCGATGTGGTTCGCTATTTCACAGCAGCCGTAAAGCAGGTAAGCGGTTATGTACTTCCGGTTAAAACAGTCGCCACCGGAAAACGGATCTGCTTTAGCATCGTAACAACAGAAGGCATCGGAACAGAAGGGTACCGCTTGTTTGTTACACCGCACCAGGTCGATATCCGGGCCAGTAAACCGGCAGGACTCTTTTATGCCGTACAATCCTTATTGCAAACCCTGCCGGCCATCCGCACCAACCAGGTATTGCAGATACCTTGTATGGATATTACCGATGAACCCCGTTTTAAATGGCGGGGTATGATGCTGGATGTAAGCCGTCATTTTTTTTCGCCGGAACTGGTAAAGGAGTTTATTGATCTGCTGGCAACGTATAAAATGAATACGTTTCACTGGCACCTGGCAGACGGCGCCGGCTGGCGTATCGAGATCAAAAAGTATCCAAAACTTACCGGGCTGGCTGCCTGGCGTGTGGATGACTGGGGCCAGCCCTGGGACTGGTCGCAGATCCGTTTTAATGCAGATCGCAGTAAAGCCACGTATGGGGGCTTTTATACGCAGGAACAGGTAAAGGATATTGTGGCTTATGCAGCGGCAAGACATATTACCGTGGTGCCGGAGATCGAAATGCCGGGCCATTCCGAAGCGGCCATGGCAGCCTATCCAGAGTATTCCTGCTTACCGCACAAACATTCCTTTAATGAAACCGGTGATTTTTACGGCAAGGATGTGCATCCGAATTATTGCGCGGGCAATGATAGTGCCTTCGTATTCCTGCAAAATATCCTGAAAGAAGTAATGGCCTTATTCCCCTCCCGGTATATTCATATAGGGGGTGATGAAGTAGACAAATCCAGCTGGAAGCAGTGTATGCGTTGCCAGCAACGGATGAAAACAGAAGGACTGAAAAATGAAGAGGAGTTACAGAGTTATTTTATTCACCGGATGGAAAAGTTCCTCATCGCCCATAAGCGGAAGCTGATCGGCTGGGATGAGATCCTGGAAGGAGGGCTTGCACCACAGGCAACGGTGATGAGCTGGCGTGGGGAATCGGGGGGTATTAAGGCCGCTCAAATGGATCATGATGTGGTAATGAGCCCGACCGGTCCGCTTTACTTTGATTACTACCAGGGCGATCCGGAAACGGAACCTCTGGCATTTGGTGGTTTCAATACCTTAAAACGGGTGTATCATTACGAGCCCATTCCCGCAGAGCTGGATAAAGACCAGGCAAAACATGTACTGGGCGCACAGGCCAACCTGTGGACAGAACAGATATCGAGCTATGAACATGTGGAATATATGATCCTGCCCCGCATGCCGGCATTGGCGGAGGTGCTATGGAGCAAAAAAGAAGCGCGCAACTGGAAAGATTTTAATCAGCGGCTGCAACCCCACCTCGTAGGTTTTGAGCAGAAAGGATTGCATTATTCCAGGGGCAATTTTAAAGTAGATATAAAACCGCAGGCGGTTGACGGTAAATTGCTGGTAAGCCTCGAAACGGAGAATGAAGACGGCACGATCTTTTATACAACCGATGGTACCGATCCTGGCACAGGCAGCTTGCGCTATGAAAAGCCTTTTGAAATAACCGGTGCCCTGACGGTAAAAGCGGCATTGGCCATTCATAACAGTATGGTAAGAGGCCGGCCGGCACAACAGTCCTTTACACTCAATAAAGCAACCGGGCGGCCTTTGCAATATGCAACGCCTTACAGCAAATATTATCCGGCCAACGGACCGTTGACCCTGGTAGATGGTATCCGGGGTACAACAGACGCCGGGAAACAATGGCATGCGTTTAACGGAACGGACCTGGTGGCCACCATTGACCTGGGGCAGCGTACAACAGCAGGTTCCGTAACCCTGGGCTGCTTACAGAGCTACGGTCAGTGGATCTTTTTCCCGCAATGGGTAAAATTTGAAGTGTCGGAGGACGGCCAACAATTCACCGAAATGACAACGATCCCAAACACCGTACCCCTAGCGGATAAAGTCCCGCAAACAAAGGATTTTACAGCGCGCTTTGATCCGCGCAGTTTTCGTTACGTCCGGGTTACGGCTAAAAACCTGGGACAATGTCCGAAAGGCCATCCCGGCGAGGGACAGGCTGCCTGGCTTTTCTGTGATGAGATCATCGTTGAGTAAAAAAGCGCTATGTCCTCCCGCTCCCAAGCCCCTCAATAACTCCGCATGCTCAAAGAAAATGAACAAACGAATAACCATATTCTTCTTTAGTTGCCTATTCAATTTAACAGTCCTAGGCCAGCAAACCAATACCTGGTGCAACCCGCTTAACCTCAACTATCGCTTTAGCTACGATGGGCTGGGCTACCGGGAAGCGGCAGATCCCGTGATCCATTTGTACAAAGGTGTCTATTTTCTTTATGCCTCCAAATCCGGCGGGTACTGGTTTTCGGATGATCTGCTGCACTGGAAATTCAGACCATCAGCAATATTACCAACAGAAGATTATGCGCCCACGGTAGAAACCATTCAGGATACCGTTTTTTTTATGGCATCCCAGGGCGCAAGGAACATCTATTTCAGTACCGATCCGCTTCAGGATAACTGGCAGGTATACCGGAAGCAATTTCCCCTGGGCGTTACCGATCCGGCACTCTTTAAAGATGATGATGGCCGTGTTTATTTTTACTATGGCTGCTCCAACGTGAATCCCATCATGGGCGTGGAGCTGGATCCGGCGCGGCGGTTTGATACCATAGGTATTCCCCGGGTGCTCATTAAACATCATATTGTCGAAAACGGATGGGAGGAACACGGCGAGGCCAATAACAACGGTAAAAACGGATGGAACGAAGGTGCCTGGATGAATAAATACAACGGACGGTACTACCTGCAATATGCGGCCCCTGGTACAGAGTTTAAGGTATATGGAGACGGCGTATATGTTTCCGAGAAACCTCTGGGGCCTTTCACCTATATGCCCAACAGTCCCTTCTCCTACAAACCGGGGGGCTTTATAAACGGGGCCGGGCATGGCAGCACGTTTAAAGACAAATATGGTAACTACTGGCATGTGGCCACCATGACCATCTCTGTGCGGCATATGTTTGAACGGCGGATCGGATTATTTCCTGCATTCTTTGATAAAGACGGGCAATTGCATGGTAATACCGCATTTGGTGATTATCCTATGCGGATGCCACACCGGAAGATGGACTTTGAAAAAGAAAGCCTGTTTGCCGGATGGATGCTGCTTTCTTATAATAAGCCGGTGAAAGCATCCTCCTCTTTGACCGGGCATGCTGCTGAGCTGGCCGTAAACGAAACGGTACGCGATTGGTGGAGTGCCGCAACCGGTAAGGCCGGGGAATGGTTACAGGTTGATCTGCAAAAGGAGTGTACGGTCAATGCATTGCAGGTAAGCTTTGCCGACCAGGACGCCGGTCTGAAAGCATCTGTTACATTTACTCCCTATCAGTTTGTGATTGAATTTTCGGCCGATGGTAAACACTGGAAACCGTTGGTAGATAAATCCGGGAACAAGGTTGATGTAACCCATGATTATATCGTGTTGCCAAAGGCAGTAAATGCCCGCTACCTGCGTATCATCAATCATAGCGTGCCGGCGGGCAAATTTTCCCTGTCGGGGTTCCGGGTATTTGGAAAAGGAAATGGCGCACGTCCCCCGGTGGTTAGCGCCGTTGCCGTAAACCGCGATGCAGCAGACAGCAGGCGGGCGCAGCTGAACTGGAAAGCCGCCGCCGGGGCAACGGGTTACCAGGTATACTTTGGAACCGATCCGCATAAACTGTTTCATTCGGTAATGATATACGGAACGGACAGCCTGGAGCTTCCGGGGCTAAATAAAGGTGTTCCCTATTATTTCCGGGTAGATGCCTTCAATGAGAATGGCATTACCCCCGGCAGGCAAACCACCGCCTATTAAAAAAAACGGGGCCCGGAACAATCGTTTGCATAACAGGCATGCTTACGGGGCATACAGGCCGGGATCCTTTTTTTTGATCTGCATGAACTATTTTAGATGCCAGGGTAAGCCCCGATTATGATAGGCCGTTGAATAGAAAAATTTTTGAACAAGCTCAATTAAATCAGCATAGAATGAAGAAAATGAAAAAACTTCGGATACTGTACTGCCTGGTAGCTGCTGTAGTGGCCGGAATTCCGGAATGGATACAGGCACAAACCAACCCGGCACCTTTTATCATTCCGGCATTACGGGAATGGCAGGGCGCAACCGGATCTTTTGAATGGAAACCGGCAACCCGTTTGGTTGTAGATCCGCGCTATAGTAAAGAACTGTTGCCGGTGGCGCGGTTACTGGCGGAAGACCTGGCGATTATAACACCCGGAACCACAACGTTGATAAAAACAGGGCAGGCGCAAAAAGGAACGGTGTTCTTTAGCCTGGATGCAACCGGAGCCTCGTTGCCTCCGGAGGGCTATAGCCTGCAGATCGATGATCAGATTGCCATTAAGGCAAAGGATGTAACCGGTGCCATATGGGCTACACGCACCTTGCTTCAGTTATTGGAGCAGGCACCGCAACAAAAGCGATTACCAAAAGGCACTGCGCGCGACTATCCTAACTATGAAGTGCGGGGATTTGTACTGGATGTGGGGCGCAAATTTTTCACGCTTGATTTTTTAAAGCACTATGTAAAATTTATGTCGTACTACAAGATGAATGATTTTCACATTCATCTCAATGATAACGGCTTTAAACAGTTCTTTGGTGATGACTGGGACAGTACCTATTCGGCCTTCCGCTTGCAGAATGACACCTATCCTAACCTCACAGCAAAGGACGGAAGCTATACAAAAAAAGAATTTATTGAATTGCAGCAAATGGCACAGCGGTATGGGGTGAACATCATACCCGAAATCGATGTGCCGGCGCATTCCCTGGCTTTTAGCAAGGCTGTACCCGGTGTGGGCAGTAAACAGTATGGTATGGATCACCTGGACCTGGACAATCCGCTTACCTATACGGTGATCGATAACGTATTCCGGGAATACCTGAAGGGTCCCAACCCGGTCTTTATCGGGAAGGAAGTGCATATCGGTACCGACGAGTATGCTAAAAAGGACGCGGAAAAGTTCCGGAAATTTACCGATCACTATATCCGTTTCGTAGAAGGATTTGGGAAAAAAGTACGGATGTGGGGATCGCTGACCCATGCGCAGGGTACCACGCCGGTAAAAGCAGATGGCGTTACGATGAACCTTTGGTACAATGGCTATGCAGAACCTAAAGATATGTTTGCCCTGGGCTATAAAGGCATCAGTACGCCGGATGGATGGCTGTATATAGTTCCTGCTGCGGGTTACTACTACGATTACCTGAATGTAAAAAAACTGTATGAAGAATGGACGCCCAACCGGATCGGTAAAGAAACGTTTGAAGAAAATTATCCCCTGTTAAGAGGAGGTGCTTTTGCAGTTTGGAATGATCATGTGGGCAATGGGATCACCGAAAAAGACGTCCATCACCGCGTGTTTCCGGCCATGCAGGTCTTATCGCAAAAAATGTGGGGTGGCAGCGCAAAGCCGATGGAATATGCCGCTTTTTCAACGCAGGCCAAAGAGATCGGCGAAGGCCCGGGGTTGAATATGCTGGGCCGTATTCATTCAAAAGATTCATTGGTACTGGCAATGGATGGCCACGGTCATTTTACCGCACCGGGTAAAACAGCGCGAACAAATGCCGCATTCGATCAACATGAAAAATCGATCCGTTTAAAAGGAGGAACAAGTTTTATAACAACACCGTTTCCGGGGATCGGGTATGGCTATACGGTTAGCTTTTCGATA
Organism: Niabella agricola; assembly: GCF_021538615.1. Classification (NCBI taxonomy): domain Bacteria; kingdom Pseudomonadati; phylum Bacteroidota; class Chitinophagia; order Chitinophagales; family Chitinophagaceae; genus Niabella; species Niabella agricola. Next base: position 1,191,650 of record NZ_JAJHIZ010000002.1, on the reverse strand, counting down.
AAACCGGAACAGGGGAATGCTCCGGACGCGGTATTGTTTGGCTCCGGAGATGCCATGGTTACCATCAACCAGCAGGGCACCGGTAAACTGGGTTTTACAAGAGAAGGATATCATTACAGCTTTGATTATTCGGTTCCTGCTAATGAATGGACAAAGATCGTTATTAAAGGCAACCATAAAGGAACATCGCTTTTTGTAAATGGTGTACTGAAAGAAAAACTGGAAGGCGTCAAAAAAACCTTTCCCAATGGTAAGCAAACAGCCAGGGTACAAACGCTCTTTTTCCCCTTGCAGTGGATCGGCGACAGAAAAAATGCCGCCAAAGCACAGCTCAGGGATTTAAAAGTATTTAATGTAGAATTTCCGGATGATATGATAAGAGGGTTGTAGTCAGAAACGAACCATTTGTCTTTAAAGGCGCTCGGTTCCCCGGGAATAATACAATCCTGTTCAGAAATACTTATAACAACAATATAAAAAAAATGCGATTTATTTCAGGCTTTCGATGGATACTGGCCGCTATGGCCACCTTGTTAATGGCCGACAGCAGTAAGGCACAATCGTCCTTTACCCGCCTGGGAAATGCCGGAACCGAATCCTTTGATGAAGGATGGTTGTTTAAACGGTACGGATTGCAGTCCGACGGATCGAGGCTGGAGGAACCACAGCAGGCAGAAGCCACAACGTTTAATGACCAGGACTGGCAGCGGCTGTCCCTGCCGCACGATTGGGCCATTACAGGACCCTTCCGTATCGATCTGGCCGGCGAAACGGGAAAGTTACCCTGGAAAGGCATTGGCTGGTACCGCAAACATTTTAAGATCCCGGCCACAGATGCCGGCAAAAAGATATTCGTGGATTTTGACGGGGCCATGGCCTATGCGGAGATCTGGCTCAACGGGCATTACGTTGGTACCTGGCCTTACGGATATACTTCGTTTCGGATGGACCTCACACCCTATATCCTGTTGGGAAAAGAAAATATACTGGCGGTAAAATTGAATACGGAAAAATGGGATTCGCGCTGGTATCCCGGTGCTGGCATTTACCGCCATGTGTGGCTTGTTAAAACCGGACCGGTGCATGTGGATCATTGGGGCACCTATATCACTACGCCGGAAGTTACCCCACAGACAGCGGTTGTAAAAATGGCGGTAACCGTATCAAACGAAACGGGAAAATCTGTGAAGGCACTGCTGCAGACCGATATTTATGAGGCCGGTGCTGGAAACACACTCAAAAAGAAAGTAGCTACGGTTCAAAATAAAAACATCGAGCTGGCAGGAGCCGGTAGCAAAATGAATGTTGCGGTTACCATCCCTAATCCCCGGATCTGGAGTATTGAAACACCCAGCCGCTATGTTGCCGTAACTACAGTGCTCGTTAATGGCAGGAAAACGGATACCTATTACAGTACTTTCGGGATCAGAACGATCGAATTTACGGCGCGGAACGGATTTTTATTAAACGGGAAACGTGTAGCCATCCAGGGTGTATGCAACCATCATGATCTGGGCGCTTTAGGAGCTGCGATGAATACAAGCGCATTAAGACGCCAGCTGGTATTGCTGAAAGAAATGGGAGCGAATGCCATCCGTACTTCGCATAACCCGCCGGCACCCGAACTCCTGGCATTGGCGGATGAAATGGGCTTCCTGGTTTGGGATGAAGCTTTTGATGCCTGGAAACACGGGAAGAAAAAGAACGACTATAACAAATTATATGATGATTGGCATGAGAAAGACCTGGTGGCCCTGGTGCACCGGGACCGGAACCATCCTTCGGTAGTGATCTGGAGTATCGGGAATGAAGTGATGGATCAGCGGGATGTAGCCATGACAAAAGAGCTGGCGGGGATCATGCGCCGGGAAGACCCGACACGGCCGGTTTCAAATGGCTATAACGACCCTGATGGAGGAAGATCATCCGGTGCTGTTCAGGGATTGGATCTGATGGGGGTGAACTATTTTTTTGAACAACAGGCAAAATGGGATGCCGATCCGCGTTATGCAAACATGCCTACCATGGGCAGTGAAACCTCGAGCTGTGTAAGCTCCCGGGGTGAATATTTTTTTGGAACAAACCGCCGGAACTGTCAGATCAGTTCCTACGACCTCGATCATCCGGGCTGGGGTTGTACGCCGGATGAACAATTCCGCACTAACGCGAAGTTCCCGCACCTGCTAGGCGAATTTGTATGGACGGGATTTGATTACCTGGGTGAACCCACCCCGTACGGATCGGATGAAACCAATTTGCTGAACTTCAGGAATGATCCTTCCAAACGTGCGGAGCTGGAAAAAGCACTGGAGGAGCTGCAGCGGAATAAACCACCTTCCCGTAGCAGTTATTTTGGAATCATCGACCTGGCAGGCTTTCCCAAAGACCGATTTTACCTTTATCAATCGCACTGGCGCCCCAATCATCCGATGGCACATATCCTTCCGCACTGGAACTGGCAGGAGCGGATAGATTCTCTGGTGCCGGTATATGTATATACCTCAGGAGATGAAGCCGAATTATTCCTGAATGGCAAAAGCCTGGGCCGCAAAAAGAAACAGGCCGGAAAGGATTTTCGCCTGGTGTGGGACCAGGTGCGGTACAAACCTGGGGCATTAAAGGTTGTTGTATATAAAAACGGGAAATACTGGGCAACGGATGCGGTACAAACGACCGGTGATGCTGTAAAACTTTCACTGAGCAATCATGTAAAAAAGATCACCGGCAACGACCTGGCCTTTATCACGGTACGTGTGGAAGACGCAGATAACCACATGGTACCCCGTTCGCATCCGAAGATCCGGTTCCGCATAGAAGGCCCCGGTGAGATCGTGGCCACCGATAATGGTGATGCCACCAGCTTCGAATCCTTTCAAAGTACAGAGAAAAGTGCTTATAACGGAATGGTACTGGTAATTGTAAAAGCAAAGAAAGGAGCGAAGGGTTCCATAAGAATAAAAGCAGAAGCAGACGGATTAACAGCGGGACAGGCATCGGTTCTTATTGATTGAGTATCGATAGCAAACGATAGATGGCAGATAGGTGATCGGGTACCGTCATCCATCCCGGTTAGAATGATCGCTGTTATCCTGGCCATAGTGGAGGGATCCTTGCGAAATCCTCTATAACAGGACCGTTGCTCTGGGGCTCTTTTTGAAAGCTACGGAGCATTTTGTCAGGGTCGCAGCCATTGCACCATAACCGGATAGGCAGGCCGGTTAAGCGTTTCAGCCATTCGTGGCTCGGCAGTCATTCCTGCATACTGCAGCATGGGTACACCAAACCATTGCCCTGCTGCAAACTGGTCCGCTATTTGCTTCCCGCCGTGCTGGTATCCTTCATCATGAAATACAAAATAGGGGTCAATATCCAGGTACCTGCAGGCTGCATAAGACCAGGCAATGGCCATCATCTCTTCGGCGGCCCGCTCGGGCCGGTTGGCAATGTTCGAACCGCAAACGGTTGCGCGTTCTGCTGCAGGAATAACCGCAATATGTCCTGCTTCATGCAAAACATCCCCGGGATATTTCAGCTGCGCCCTGTCAATTACGATACCTCCGTCACAAATGAGTATACCGGGCAGAAACGTTGCTTCTTCAATACTCCGCTCCGCAACGGGAATACCAATGGACCGGATAAAGGCCAGACAACATTCAAAAGCATTAAGGTTCATATACCGGCGAAGTTCGTACTTTCTTCTCTTAAAGACAACCGGCCGGGAATCAAACCCGGGTTGCCCGCCGGCCATGCTTTGCATACCGGCCGCGGCCGGCAGATCAAAATAGCATCAGGAATGATCAAGATATCATGCGTCGGGTGGTGCCGGATAAAATAGTTTTGCCGCGGAAGATTTTGGAAAAACGTTGCCGCCCGGTTTCGCAATAATCAGGCGGAAGGGTGCGGCCCGGACTTTTTTTGATTGCTTCGTTGTAATTCCCGGACCGCAGGGATAAAAATAATAAATAAATTATAACAGCTTTGGGGGGATGAGGTGATAAAAACTGTCTTAATGACTAAATACTTGCCATGCGGAATGCTTAAAGCAAAACGATTGAACGACCGACAAGATGACTACAGAGGAAATTAAGGCCCTTACAGAATTGATTGCAGAACGGAATGATCATTCCGCTTTTGATCAGCTATTCCGGCATTACCTGCCCGGACTGGTATCGTTTGCAAATTCAGTGATCAACGACCGGCACCAATCGGAGGAAGTAGTAAGTGATGTTTTTGTAAAGATCTGGGAGAACCGGAAAACACTTACCGCGATACGAAACTTTTCACATTACATTTATATCGCTACACGGCACCAGGCATTGAACTATATTAAGAGCCGGAAGGGGACCGGCTTTGAAGAGTTGGGGGAGTCCGGCTTCCTGTCGTTTAAAACACCTGAGAAAAGCATGATCGCGAAAGAGAACCTTCAAAAAATTGCCGGTGCAATCAATGAACTGCCTTCCCGTTGCCGCCTGATTTTCCGCCTGATCAAAGAAGACGGATTAAAATACCAGGATGTAGCCACCTTACTGGGCTTATCAATAAAGACCGTCGAGAACCAGATGACCATCGCTATGAAACGGATCGTAGATATACTGGAGGAGTCATTGCCGGAATATGCGATATACTATGCGCAAAAAAAAGTTCAAAAATAATTCCCGTAGTCTTGGGGGGATGCCGGCGAAAATATTGTCTGTATAGTCGAATAACCGTTAGTGCATGACAGCAAACAGATTGATCGAGCTATTGGCAAGAAAGAAGTCAGGGGAACTGTCATTGCCCGAACTAAAGGAATTAAGAACACTCCTGGCGCAGCACCCGGAGGATGCGTTGCTGGCGTCATTGGTAGATGATCTTTTCCGTCAGCGGCTGGATTATGAAAACGGCTACGCAGTTCCGGAAGTGGATGCGTTATTACAACGCCTTCATCGGAAACAGGCCGTTCAGGAGGCGCTTCCGGAACGGTCGTCAAAATTATTCCGGTTAAACAGGATGGCGGTAGCAGCTGCCTGCCTGTTGCTTGTAGCCGGAACGGGGTTATACCTGTTCTATGCATCCGGTAATCGGTCTCTGAAACAAAACGTGGTAGCAACCAAGAAGGGATCAAAGTCGTATATCCTCCTCCCGGATGGTACGCAGGTGTGGCTGAATGCCGAGAGCCGTGTAGCTTATAAAGACGATTACGGGAAAAAGAACCGCGAAATATCGCTTACCGGTGAAGCTTATTTTGATGTGATAAAAGATAAAGAGCGTCCGTTTATCATTCACACAGAAACCATCGATGTAAAAGTACTAGGTACCACCTTTAATGTACGGGCTTATAAGAATGACGGCCATACGGAAACAACCCTGATCCGGGGATCGGTTGAGATCAGTATGCGGAAGGATCCCGCGCGGAAGTTTTTATTAAAGCCTTTTGAAAAGATCTCCATCGACAATTCCGGAGCCTTGCAAAACAAGGGGACGGCTGATAAGGAGGCGGGGTTCCTGTACGCACTGAAAAAAATAAAGCCGGTTGCAGATAGTTCCGGTGCTGCAGAAACACAATGGGTGCAGAACCGGCTGGTTTTTGATAAACAACGGCTGGACGACATCGCCCGTGAGTTGTCCCGGTGGTTTGACGTGGAAATATTCATAACGGATAATAAACTCAGGAACACAGAATACAGCGGGGCCGTGGAAGAAGCAGCCAGCCTGGGACAGGTTCTGGAATCCCTGAAGTTGACCGGTGCATTTCATTATACCATTCATAATAAAACTGTAACGATTTCTCCTTGACATAATAAAAAGAATACGGCCATATGATGATCAGCAATTAAAAAAAGCGGGAAATGTTTGCAGCACTTCCCGCGGGATTTTCAGAAATAAACCGCTTCCCCAGCGAATTATAACATTAAATCATTACAAAAATATGAAATTAATTTTTCGTGTTTTAGGAAAACTAAAACATCGAACCCTTATTAAGTCATTCCTTTTAATGAAGCTTTCCATTTTAATGATCCTGTTAACGGGATTCCAGTGTATTGCAGCAAAAAGCAGCGGACAGGAAAAAGTGAGTTTGAACCTCCGGGACATGCCGATTGAGCAGGCGCTTAAAGTTATTGAACGGCAGACAAACTATAGCTTTTTTTATAAAAACGAGTCCTTGTCGGGGCTTCGGGTAAAGGTAGTGGTAAAGGATGCCACGGTTGATCAGGCATTGGAGGAACTGTTGCAGGGCACCGGTCTTCGCTATCAGAAAACGGGAAACCGGATGGTGACCATTTTCCGGGCACCCGGCCGGCAGCAGGCTTTTTCATGGGTACTGAACGGGAAGGTTATAAACGTACAGAGTGCTCCTATTGCAGGAGCTTCGGTTGCGATTAAGGGTACCCAGCGTGGTGCTTCTACCGGAAATGCAGGAGAATTTATGATTGAGATAGATTCGGAACAGGACTCCCTGGTGGTTACGGCCGTGGGCTATAAAACCAAGACCCTGGCTGCCGGTACAGAACGCAACATGGTGATCGTACTGGAGGAAGATCTTGAAAAACAAAAAATGGATGAGGTGGTCATTACTGCCTTCGGACAAAAGCAACGAAAGGAAGCGGTAGTAGGTTCCGTTACAACGGTTGACCCGTCTACATTGCGGGTGCCGTCCAGCAATCTTACTACAGCACTGGCGGGTCGTATCGCGGGGGTAATTGCCTACCAGCGGAGTGGAGAGCCGGGTGCAGATGATGCGCAGTTTTTTGTGCGGGGTGTAACCACGTTTGGAACCGGGAAGGCGAATCCCCTGATCTTAATTGACGGGGTAGAGATGGAAACCGGCGATCTCTCCCGTTTAACAGTGGATGATATTGCCAGCTTCTCTGTAATGAAAGACGCAAATGCAACGGCGCTCTATGGGGCAAGAGGTGCCAATGGTGTTATTTTGGTAACTACCAAGGAAGGAAAGCAGGGCGCGGCCCAGGTTAAATTCAGGGCCGAGGGTTCTTCATCTTCCCCAACGGAAAATGTGCGTTTTGCAGATCCGGTAACCTTTATGAAATTACAGAATGAAGCAGTACGTACCCGGGTACAGGGCACCCGTCTTCCTTATGACGAAAGCAAGATCTATTATACTGCACAGGGAACAGATCCTGTAAGATACCCCGCTATAGACTGGCAAAAGATGCTGCTGGATAAGGTTACCTATAACCAGCGCTACAACCTCAACGTAAGTGGGGGTGGAAAAGTGGCCCGATACTATATCGCCGCCGCCTATACCCGGGATAACGGGATCATTAAGATGGATAAGCGGCAGAACTTTAATAATAATATCCAGGTCAACCGGTATTCTTTACGATCCAATGTGAATGTAAATTTAACCTCCACCACGGAAGCTGTTGTGCGGCTGAGCGGTACATTTGATAATTACCAGGGACCGCTGGACGGTGGCACGGGTCTGTACAATAAAGCCGTACTGGCCAACCCGGTATATTTCCTGCCTTACTATGAACCCGACTCCGCAAACATTTATACCAAACATATCCTCTTTGGAAATACCGCCGCCGGGAACTACCTGAACCCCTATGCGGATATGGTAAAAGGGTACCGGACAGACGACCGCTCGTCCATGTACATCCAGTTCGGGTTGAACCAGAACCTGAATTTTATTACCAAAGGGCTGTCTGCAAGGGCGATGTACAATATCAACCGGTTTGCAGACCTGGAAGTAAAGCGCCAGTATATACCGTTTACCTATGCATTGGCGCCAGTGGCAGAAATAGGTGCGGGAAGAAACGGTTACCGGCTAATGCCGCTCAATCCGAATACCGGCACCGATTATCTGGATTATGTGCCTTCACCCAGGACGATGAATAATTCGGTGTATTTTGAAGCCGCCGTAAACTATGATACACGTTTTGGCAACAATTCCGTTTCCGGTATGCTGCTGTTCAATGTGCGGGAAAATAAGAACGGCTCCTATGACGATCTGCAAAGTTCGCTCCCGCAGCGGAACGCAGGCCTTGCCGGGAGGCTTACTTATGGCTATGATAACCGGTATTTTGTAGAGACCAATTTTGGGTATAACGGGTCTGAACGGTTTTCGCAGGAAGAACGCTGGGGGCTATTTCCATCCGTTGGTGCGGGCTGGGTAGTATCCAATGAAAAATTCTGGGAACCGATGAAGGATATCGTTTCCAAATTAAAGCTCAAAGGTACTTATGGTTTAGTAGGTAATGATGCCATTGGTGATATTAAGGACCGCTTCTACTATCTCTCCAATGTAAATATGAACGACGGTGGCAGAGGGTTTTCGTTTGGGGAGAACTTTGGTTATAGCAGATCAGGGATCTCTATTTCCCGCTATTCGGATCCGTTGATTACCTGGGAGGTAAGCCAGAAGAGTAATTACGGCGTGGAACTGACCCTGCTCCGAAACATCAATATCCAGGCTGATTATTTTGTTGAAAAAAGGAGTAAGATCTTACAGCTGCGGGCAGATATTCCCACTACCATGGGCCTGCAGGCCAGCCCCAAGGCCAATATTGGCAAAGCAAACGGGAAGGGCATTGATGTTTCTTTAGACTATACTCAAAATTTTTCGCAGGAGCTTTGGGCGGTTGTACGCGGAAACTTTACCTATGCTTCCAGCAAATTTGAGCTGTATGAAGAGCCGGATTACGCGGCCACGCCCTGGCGGTTTCATAAAGGGCAAAAAATTTCACAGCGTTGGGGTTATATCGCGGAGCGCTACTTTTTAGATGATGAAGAAGTAGCCAACTCGCCGGTGCAAACCTTTGGTGAATATAAAGCCGGCGATATCAAATACAAGGATATTAATAACGATGGCCGGGTCGATGAAAATGATATGGTACCCATCGGGTATCCTACTACGCCGGAGATCATCTACGGGTTTGGTCTTTCAATCGGCTACAAAAAATTTGATTTCAACTGTTTTTTCCAGGGCTCCGCACTATCGTCCTTCTGGATCGATCCGGCCGCTGTAGCGCCTTTTGGAACCGACAAGGATATTGCCGGTGTGCAAAACCGTGCCGTGCTGCAGGCCATTGCAGACAGCTATTGGTCGGAGGATACCCGGGATATCTTTGCCTTCTGGCCGCGGCTGTCTGCCACCAATATTGATAATAACACTGTTTCCAGCACCTGGTGGATGCGCAACGGCGCGTTCCTGCGTATGAAAACCGCCGAGATCGGGTATACCATGTCCAGGTCACTATTGAGAAAGATCGGTTTTAAAGGCGCCCGCATCTATGCCTCGGGTAATAACTTATTCCAGATCCGGAACTTTAAGCTGTGGGATCCCGAGCAGGCGGGCAATGCGTTTAACTATCCCGTTCAGCGTGTAGTAAACCTGGGAATCAATCTTGAACTTTAACGGTGAAATCAGACAATGATGCAAACAATGATGAATAAATACAGGATTGCCCTTTTGTTGCTGTTGGGCATTAGCAGTTTTGGCTGCAAAAAATACCTGGATGTGGTTCCGGATGGCGTGGCCACATTAGACAATGCATTCAGCAACCGGGCCAATGCAGAGAAATTTCTTTTTTCCTGTTTTAATATGATGCCCAATCAGAATGATCCTTTTACCTACCCGGGAAATGTGGGCTCCGATGAAATCTGGTGGGATATTGACAACAGCGGTATCCATGGCAGAAGCGGATCCCAGATAGCAAGGGGAGGCCAGAATGTGACAGACCCGCTCTGGAACTATTGGGATGGCCGCCGTGACGGTAAAAGCTTGTGGATCGGCATCCGGGATTGTAACATTTTCCTGGAGCATATCAACAAGGTATTGGATATTACAGATTACGAACGGTCGCGCTGGATCGCAGAAGTAAAATTTGTAAAGGCCTACCTGCATTATTTTCTTTTTCAGCTCTATGGGCCCATTCCCATTGTGGATGAGAATTTATCGATGGAAGTGGATCCGGCCGAGGCGCGGGTATACCGCGAGCCGGTGGATAAGGTTACCGATTTTATCGTAAATCTTTTGGATGAGGCCAGGGAAGGATTGCCGGATATGATTGAAGATCCTATCAATGAAATGGGAAGACCTACCAAGGTAGCCGCCGCTGCGCTCAAAGCAAAAGTATTGGTTTGGACCGCCAGTCCGCTGCTCAACGGAAACCCCGACTATGCGCAGGTTACCGATAACCGCGGTACCAGGCTTTTTCCGGCAACGGCAGACCGCAACAAATGGGTGCGGGCCGCGGCCGCCATCAAGGATGCGGTGGATATGGCCCATTCCCTGGGCAATGGGCTTTATCGCTATAAAAATGCATTGTTTAATATTGCAGATACCCTGCAATTAAACTTTACTGTGAGAGGCGCCGTAACGGAACGTGCCACCCTGAACCCTGAAATTCTTTTTGCGCCCACAACCTCTGCGAACAGTTTTCAAAACTATTGTACGCCCAATTTTTATGGCGTTCAGATATCCAATGGGTCGGAGTTATGCGCAACCCTGAAAATTGCCGAGCAGTTCTATACTAATAACGGAGTGCCCATTGATGAAGATCCTTCCTGGAACTATGCAGACCGGTATAGTATGCAAAAAAATACCAACGCAACCCACAGGTATTTTATTGCCAGCAATGAAACTACCGCAAAGCTGAACTATCTCAGGGAACCACGGTTTTATGCCAATCTTGCATTTGACCGCGGACTTTATGATGTACAGGCGCTGCTGGGGGTAACCACCGCTACGGTTAAGAACCGGAGCGGTGAGGCGCAGGGTGTTCAGTACAGCGGACAGCACATACCTACCGGCTACTTTATAAAAAAGCTGGTAAGCTTCCGGTCTTCCATTACCGGTACAGGCCTGAGCCCGTACAACTATACCATTCCCGTGATCAGGCTGGCAGATCTTTACCTGCTTTATGCCGAGGCGCTCAACGAAATAAAGGACGCGCCGGATCATGAAGTGTATCAGTGGGTAGATAGCATCCGCAACCGTGCCGGTCTCAAAGGGGTAGAAGAGTCCTGGAGCCGTTATTCCTCGGTGCCCACCAAACCCTCAACAAAAGAAGGAATGCGGGAGATCATCAAAAGAGAACGCATGATTGAGCTGGCCTTTGAAGGACAGCGGGCCTTTGACCTGCGGCGCTGGAAAGACGCCCAGAAATACCTGAACCAGCCTGTACAGGGGTGGAACTTCCAGGGATTGAAAGATGTAGATTACTATGCGGTGACCACCTATTTTAATGGCCGCAACTATACTTACAAAGACTATCTGTGGCCCATATACCAGGTATCGGTCATCCGAAACTCCAACCTGGTACAAAATCCCGGATGGTAAAATGCTTATAAACATGAAACAAATGATTATGTACCGTATAAATTTTTGGCAGCGCCGGGTTTTGGTAAAAATTTCAGCCGGCATCCTGCTCGCTGTTTTGATCTCAGCTTGCAAAAGGGAACGGATCGGCCAGCCCTCCACCGATGGGCAGGCGCCTTCTGCCATAACCAGTGCAACGGCAGCGCCCACTCCGGGAGGTGCGGTGATCAGCTATCAGCTGCCCAATGAAACGGACATCTCCTATGTGCTTTGCGAGTATACCGATGACGGAGGGGTAAAAAAAGTAACGCGTTCTTCCGTTTATCAAAACTCGGTTAAAGTAGAAGGCCTGGGAACGATGGCCCCCGTTAATTATTCACTTTACCTGGTAGATCATAGTGAGAACCGGTCACAGGCCTATTCCGGTACGTTTGTACCCCTTGAACCGGCATTGCAGACGGTTTTAAAAACAATTAAAATAACACCCGACTTCAGTGGTGTACTTTTTAACTGGACGAATGAAACCAAGGAACTCCTCGGCTTTTTCCTGTACGCGGTCAACGACCAGGGAAAATGGGAAGAAGAAGGACTTTCGTTTTCCAGTAAACCTGATGATGTGCGGGCTTTAAGAGGATTTGATACTACAAGCCGCCAGTTTGGTGTACGTATTACAGACCGGTTCGGACACACCACGGATACATTGGTAACAACGGCGTCTCCTTTGTTTGAAAAAATGCTGGATAAGAAGAAATTTACGGATGGCTACCTGGCCGGAGATAACAATACCAATTACAATAACCGGCCGCTTTCCAATGTTTGGGATGGTAAAACAGATGTAATCTGGCATACGATTCCGACGGCCGGATTTATCATGCCCGAAACCTTTACCATTGATTTGGGTGTGAGCGCATTGCTGAGCCGGCTGGTATTATGGAACCGGCTGGACTATTCCTATAGTCAACACAACCCCCGTTTTTTTGAAGTTTGGGGCAGCAACACGCTGAGCCATGCCCGTACAGACGATTATTGGAAAACGGATGCCTGGAAAAGTGAATGGACGCAATTAGGCGACTTTGAGGAAATTAAACCCTCGGGTTTACCGCTGGGGCAAACAACCAACGAAGACAAAGCCGCGGAAACTGCAGGTTTTGAATTTATACTCAAACCCGGCGCGGGGAAAATGCGTTACCTCCGCTTTGTGGTAAAGGAAACCTGGGGAAAAACAGCGGCCATTCATTTTGCAGAACTCTCCCTGTTTGGAAATGACGCCATCAACTAAATTAAAACTACAATCGATGATGAATCTGTATAAAAGCCTTTCTCCCGGCAAATGGAAGCGCCCGGGAATGCTGAATGGTTGGATAATGGCACTGATGTTGGGTTGCATACTCAGTTCCTGTCATAAAAGTATGTATGATGTAAGCGAGGAGTTTTATTACCGGCCGGAGGGGATCTACCTGGGTGTGGCAGACTCCGTAAAAGCGGTTCCGGGTTACAACAGGGTAAAGCTTACCTGGCAGGTTAAAGCAGATCCACGCATTACACAGACCCTGATTTACTGGAATCAACGAAAAGACTCTGTTGTTGTAAATATTACGCGGACTCAGAACGAACGCATTCCTGCGGAGTTTATACTCGGTAACCTGAAGGAGGGCGATTACATTTTTGAACTGCTCACTCAAAATGGAACAGGGCTGCGTTCCCTGCCCAAACAGGTTTCAGCTTCGGTATACGGAGATATCTATATCGGCAATCTGCGAAACCGGGTAATTGCTTCCATTGCCAAACAGCCAAACGGGAATATGCTGATTGTATGGAATCCTATTGCTAGTGCGAGTATTCTTTATACTACCGTAACCTATGATTCGGGAGGGGCATTGCAAGCCGTTCGCGTAGAAAATGCGGATACCCAAACCCTGCTGCAGGGACTGCAATCGGGAGGCAATATCCAGGTAACTACATCGTTTTTACCGGCAGGCGCACTGGATACATTGACGGCATCCGCACAAACCTATAAATTACCGTAGACGAATAACTTATTCCTCTTAAACGAAAGGAGGCCGCGCAGGTTGAAAATCCGCGGCTAATCAAATGCCTTTCTAATGGCGGATGGTGCCTGTTACAGACCCGGACTCCGGCAGCCCATGAAAACTGCCATTGAAATTTTTTTATTCTTATAACAAATGGGGCAATGGTTGCGGCAATACGGAGAAAGCATCTATGGCACGCGGGGAGGACTTGTGGCTGCACATAAATGGGGCGTAACCACAGAAAAAGGTGCCCGTCTGTTTGTACATATCCTCGATCTTCAGGACAAGGAGCTGTTCCTTCCGCTAACAGGTAAAAAGGTGCGGTCTGCCCGGGTATTCATCGATAAAAAACCGGTAAAATTTATGCAGCAGAAAGAAGGGGTTTTGTTGTTGTTGGAAAAACAACCGGATGAAACCGACTATGTAATTGAGCTAAACATTTAAGTGGTTACAATGAGGCGCATTTTTCCCTTTCATATAATGTTCTCCTGGCCCTTCCTGCTGGCGGGTCAGTCTGTGCCGCAGCATTTTTCGATGTCTTCTCCTGACCGAAAATTAGCCCTTTCTGTTTGGGAAAACAACGAAGGCCGGGTCTTTTATGCATTTAAGGCAAATGGATACTTACTTATCGACCGGTCGGAACTGGGACCAGATACCGGCGATAAAGCTCCCTGGAAAACGATCACGAAAAGACAGGTGCGCCGGTACTGGAACCCTGTATGGGGAAAAAGAAGCAACGTAGCAGATGCTTTTAATGAAGCGGTGATCCAAAAGAAAGGATACCGCATTACTGTAAGAGCGTACAATGACGGCATTGCGTTTCGTTACGACGGGGCAACCTCTTTAAAGGAACGTACAACATTCCGGTTCCCGGGCAATTTTACGGCCTGGTATTACAATGGTGAAAACAGGAATATCGGGCCGGAGTTACTGGATGATGCGAGTGGTACCCGCTTGCCGGTAATGACCATCAAAGCCGCGGCCGGCCAGTATATGGCCATTCATGAGGCCAACCTGGTATCCGGTCAGCCCATGGTCTTACATACTGTTAAAGGAAGCCGTGTATTTACCATACAATCCCAGCGTGCAAACGCGTGGCGGGTAATCTTATACGGCAGCACACCCGGTAAAATGGTCGACAGTCATTTACTGGAACTGTTAAACCCCGATCCGGAAAAGGGCATGGATTTTTCCTGGGTTCAACCGGGTGTGGCGGTTTGGGATTGGCGTATAAACGGAGCAACGGCCGGTGGATTTCAGTATACGATGTCTTATGCATCCTGGGTAAAAATGGTAGACTTTGCTGCAGCGCATCAGATAAAGCACCTGGTGTTAGACGCCGACTGGTATGGCCCGGAATTTAACAAGGAGTCGGATCCACTGAAGGGTGGCAAGGCCGAACAGGTGCAGGCGTTGATCCGTTATGCCAAACAAAAGGATGTGGGTGTTTGGCTGTATCTTAACGATGTAGGCGGCCGGCAATATCCGCTCGAACAAACCATCCGGCAATATGGGGATTGGGGCGCCTCCGGTATCAAATATGGTTTTATGCGGGGCAATATGGAGGAAAAAAACGAACGTACCGGGTTGATCACCCGGCTATGCGCGGCGCATAGGCTGATGGTGGATTTCCATGATGGGCCCGTGCATCCTTACGGACAGATGCGTACCTGGCACAATGCCGTTACCCGGGAATACTGTCACGCCCAGCTGGATGCACGCAGGGTTTTTCAACCCGGAACATTTGTGACTGCTGTGTTTGTCAATATGCTGGCTGGCCCCTTGGATATGAATAACGGCGTGATGGATATGGAGCAAAAAGGAAGGGTGGATAACCCGATGCCTGTACCGGCTACCATCACTGCAGAAGCCGCCCGCACCCTGATTGTTTTTTCAGGCGCAACCATCATCCCGGATATCCCGGAGCACTATTTAAAACATCCGCAGCTGCTAAAATTTATCAGCGCGCAGGAAATGCCCTGGAAAGAAAGTAAGACCCTCGTCGGAGCAATAGGGGAATACATCGTTATGGCACGAAAGTCGGCAAAGGACCAATGGCTGATTGCTGCAGCTACCAATGAGCAGGCAAGAACCCTGCGCATCCCGCTGGACTGGCTCGAAAAAGGCTGCTATGATGCCCTTGTTATTACCGATGGGAAGGACGCCGATTTCTGCACCAATAAAGAAAGCTATACCACTACAACAAGGCAGGTAGCCCCGAACCAGACGATAGACCTGGCGCTGGCTCCCGGAGGCGGCGCTTGCATATTATTACACAAAACGATCCACTGCAATACGGGGCATTGACCGGTCAAATGCATTGGGAATCCGGTTTCCGTTAATACAGGTCGCTGTTTTCTCCGGCATCCTGTTTCCCGTACCATTACAAAACGGAAATCTACACACAACATGCTTTCGCCCGGTTCTTGAAAGAGACCTTGGAGATCCCCTATGCGTTCACCAGGCCCAGGGGTGAGAAGAGCATAAACAGCAACAGGGCGGCTATCACCAGTGCCAGCCCAACAATGCGCCGATAGCGCCAGGGTTGAACAGCCACCATATTGTTTTGTTTCAGCTCAAAGGGCACCGGCATAGGCTTCCACCGGCCGATCAGTAACATGATGATCGTAGTGATCACAAACAATATTGCAAGCACATGCAGAAAATGCAGGTGAACATTAAAGAAGAATTGGGTGGCACCATAACTGACGACAAAAAAGAACAGTCCGGCCCGGGCGGCCAGCGGTGGTACGCGTTTGGTAAGAAATCCTACCACCATAATGGTAAAGATGGGAACACTAAACAATCCCCCGATCTTTGAAGATAGGTATAGAATCCCCCGGTTGCAAACAGGATAAAGGGGGCAATCAGCATTGCTATAGCCGCGATACCCGCCTGGAACCGTTTGGCGGTGCGTACCAGGTCCTGCTCGCGGGGAAGCCGGCGTCTTTTAGCCATCAGCAGCCGGTAAACGTTTAGCATAAACAACGTGGCCGAGCTGTTAAGACCCGCAATAAACGTGGTAACCGTAGCCCCAAACAATATGGCTGCCAGGTAACCGGAATAGGCCGGCGGCGACACATCCCCGGCCAGTTTTGAAAAAACAGTGGGTGTATTGGAAAGCCCTGTATAAAGGTGGGCGGCAATAACGCCGGGAATATTGAGCAGTAGCGGAAGCATCAGTTTGCCAAGTGCAGCCAGTGCCATTCCCTTCTGACAGGTAGCCAGGTCCCGGGATGCCAGTGCTTGCTGAACAATATATTGTTCGGTACCCCAGTAATACAGGTTTACCAGCAGCATACCGGTAAAGATGGTGCCGAAGGGAACGGCATCACCGGGTTTGCCGATGCTGTTCAGGTGTTCCGTTTTTGCGGATAAGATCGTATGCAATCCTGCCTGCCAGTCGCCGGCGCCCAGGTAACGCAATGCAAAATAGGGCAGCAGCAATCCGCCGGTGAACAGGGCAAACCCAAGCAGGGTATCAGAAATCGTAAGGGCCTTCAGGCCGCCCAGCAGGGCATACAGGGTTCCAAGAATACCGATGCTCCATACAAGTATCCAAACAGTGGCCTGATGCGGGATCCGGAGCCATTCCGAAATATCGAACAGCCCGTCAAATGCTACGGCGCTGCCATATAATACAGCCGGCAACAGGTTGATGATATAATTGGCTAAAAAAAGGATGGAAACGATCGATTTAACCGAACGGTCGTACCGGGCTTCCAGGAAATCGGGGGTAGTGGCGATGCCGGTTCTTAGATAGATGGGAATGATGAGCTCGGATACCAGCTGCATGGCCAGCACAGAGGTAACACCCCAGGCCATTACACTCATGTTATTGATATAACTGAGTTCGTTTTCACCTACAAAGGATGCGGTATTGATATTGGTAAACAGCAGCCCGCAGCCAACAGCGGCAAAGCCGAGCTTCCGGTTGGCAAAGAACAATGCATTGAGGGTGCCCGTTTTTTCCTTCCTTGTTTTAAACCAGGAAAACAACACAACGGCGAAGATGATGATAATAAAACTGGTCAGTGCCATAGCAGGCAATTTACGCCATCCAATGATAATGATATACCCTGTTGTTATGATGGTTTAGGGAAGTGTAATGCGCAGCGGAGCTTTTCCACTCCACGAAAAAATTTGACTTTTTTTTCCGGCCTCGTTAAAGATAACGCGGTACTTCCCGGAAACCCGCTGCACTTGCAGATCAAATGTTGTGCGAAACGCTGCTATATTTTTAAGCGAGAGCCGGTTCCATTTTTTGGGAAGCCAGGGGCAAATAGAAAAGGAGCGGAAGCCGGTAGGCTCAAAGCCAAGCAGCCCTTCCACCAGTGCCCGGCAATACAACCCGCTTTCTGCCGAAAGATGCCGCTGGTTGCCCTCCGGCCAGGCCTCAATAGCATAAGGCACGTGTTCGCCCAGGAGGCGTTTGCCGGAATAAAAAGAAAGATAGGCCATTGCGGTATCGGTAGCGCCTGCTTTAAACAATCCTCTGAATGCATAGAGGGTAGACCGGTCCCAATAGGTGCTGGAACCCGATTCGGTAAGCAGGCCGTTGGGCGACCATAATTTGGGGGAGAGTAAAGCGGCTTGTGTTTGCTCTTTCCGGTCGTAAATACCCATCACTAGCGGCAGGCAGATCCACGAGCGGAGTTTGTCATTTCCTTCGTAATATTTATAGGTTTGATAGCCTTCCACGGTGCCTCCAAAATACTGTTCCATATGCTGCCGTAACGCGTGGGCTTCCTGTTGCCATTCCGTAGCCGTTTTTGTTTTGCCCAGTGCCGTGGCCAGGCGGGATCCGTATAAAAAGGAGCCATAAGCCAGGGTATTGGTGGAAAGATTCACCTTTCCTGCCGGAAACCGTCCTTCCAGTTCATCCGACTGGGAGGCAATAACACCGTCCGCTGTTTTTTTTCGCAGCAGGTAGGTATTACACCATTCGATCAGGGGCCACAGGGTAGCGGCCTCAACCGGATCGCCGCTGGTTAAAGCAAACTGGGAGGCGCCATAGCCGATCATGGCCTGATCGCCGCGGTCGCCGGCACCGTTCCAGTAACCCGCGCCCTCAGCAATGATCGAGCTGGGAATGGGCTTGTAAGCGGGATTCATATAACCTGCAAAAAGCCGGTAGCTGTTGCGGGCCGATTCCATACCAGCGGCATTACCCAGGTAGGCAAAGAACGGGTTAATGTATTCGGCCTGGTCATTGGCCCAGATCGCGGCATAATATTCGCCACCGCCCGGTCCATGCATCAGCCCTTCCTTTGTTTCATAAATGCTTTCCGCTGCCCGGATCTTGGCAAAGGCAAACATGCGGTTGATCACCGGGTCCGGGCTTTGAAGAATCAACTGGTTTTCGAGGTTGCGGACCAGCGCGCTTCGTTTTTCAAATTCATAGCCCGCTGAATAATAATAGCGGTCTTCAAATTTTTTCCGGGCCGATATCACGATCCAGAAACGACGGGCTTCCTGTGGCTTCAGGGTCAGCAATCCGCCGTTATATAGTTTTGTATTGATAATATAAGATCCGTACACACCCTTTTTTTCATCGGTGATCTGATTACTGTCGATAAGGGGAACGTTTACCGCAACGGTTTCCGGGCCCAGGTTCCGCAGGATATACGATTCAATATAAGCCGCATGATCCGTAGACGGGAATACGGCCCGTTCGAGGATCATGTTTTTGGAAAGTGTGCCGGTCGTTTGCAAACAACCATGTATCGAAAAACTACGGGGCATTTCGGTGATCTTTCTTCCGTCGATGGTAATGGAATCGGCGATATTACCGTTGAATTCTTTGACCAGGTTTCCACGGGTATCATTGGGAATGGTGCGGAGCATCGGAAACACGAGTTTCCTGCTCAGGAACAGCGCGCCGGATGGCTGAACGCCATAGTGTACAATAGCAGAAAGCTGTTTGCCACTCATTTCAATATGATCCTTATGGGCTTGCCCCGGCCGAACGGTCCACCGGATGCTGCCGCCGGTATCCAGTTTCCAGTAATGTTGTTGTGCAAAAACGGCAACGCCGGAGCACAATAATACCGGCAATAGTAGTCTTCTCATGATGGCAGAAAATAATTTTATAAAATAGTTTTAAAGCGTATTTCTTCTGGTGAGGGTGGTAGGGATGGTTACCTGTATGGGTTCATTCTTCAGGATTGCCCGGGCTGCCATGGTACCCATCAGCGCGAAATCGGCCGAGTAGGTAGTGATGCCTACAAATTCTTTAGCCGGTTCATCGTTGTGTGAGAGAATGCCTACGTCTTTACCGGGTTTGAGTTTTTTTACCTTGCATTCTTTCAGGATCTCCCACATAGCAAAATTGTCCAGCGTAAAATATACCTTGCCTTTTTCAACGGTACCCGGAATAAATTCGCGGATCAGGGTTCCGTTGATCTTGTATTTTTTGATGAACTTACGGAAGGAGGTCACAATCTCTTTGGGATCCAGGGAATCGGGCGAATGGTAGAAAACAAATTCGTCAAAGGCCCGGATTTCGTTTACAAGCTGCTCAAATACCTGGTAGGACGAACGTTCAAACTCCTGGGTGATATGATTAAAAACACCGTCGATGGGCTCATAACGGTCAAACATCAGTAACTGGTTCCGCGGAATGGTGTCGAGCAGGTCTTTCGACCGGGGATGGGGGATGGGCGCGATCACATACATGCCGAATTGCCGCCGGATCCGCTGCAGGATGGTTTCAAATATCTCGATGTTTCCATGATGAAAGAATACCTGCAGGTTGATACCTTCGCCCAGGGTTTTCCGGAAGTTCCGGTAGAACTGCTCTTCAAAACTGTCCAGGTTATACATGAGCAGGGCCACCCTTAACAGTTGCTGGGTACTTCCGTTGGCTACAAAATACCCCAGCCGGTTGCGCGACTCCACGATACCCCGGCTGATCAGTTCCCGGTAGCCCCGGATGATGGTTTCTCTCGAAAACCCCAGGGTGCGGATCATGGTATTCACCGAGGGCAATGTGTCGCCGGGAACCAGCACCTTTTCATTAATGGTATTGATCACCCCCTGCACGATCCGGTCGTGTTTTGAATAGGAGCTGACCTGTTCCAGTTCGGTGATCTTGTCAAATACAGTTGTCATTGAAGAAGCCTTTTCGGATTTGTTTAAACAGGTTTATAAAATAGCGGCGGTTACTGTTGCTCCCGGGGCAACGGCAATATCCGTATAAAAAAACGGAGGCCCGCCAATTATCGGTTGTTGAACGGCTTTTTTGCTCTTCCCGTTCACCCGGATCGAATGTCCGGTTCCACGGAAGCCTGCCCGCCAGTAAATAACCGAATGCCCGTTGTTAACAAAGGTACTGCCCTTGTTCCAGTGCCGGATACCGATGTGCGATGATAATACGGGAAGATTCTTCAGTGTACAGGTATCACCCGACGGATGATTGTACAGGGTGGTAATGCGGTTTTCACGCGCATCCGCACTTACACCCATTATTCCCTGTACCAGTCCCTCTATAACGCCAAAGGAAACCTCCGGGTAATCGTGGCGCTCAGTGGCGGGGTTGGCCAGGAACAAAATGTTCTCGTAGGCCTGTTTGCCGTATCCGTACCGGGCTAGCTGGTAGGGGAGATAGGAGCGGTTTTCTACATTCCACCTGGTGCTGAGAAGGTGCTGTATGGTATGCCGGATGCGGCTGCTATCCGTTAATGCGTTGTACCAAAGCAGGTAGGTTTCACCTTCACCGGTTCCAAACACACCACCCCCCGAATAATAGGTGTGATACCGATTGTTGGTGCTGTTCCACCAGGTGGCTTCCAGCTGCTTCCGGTAAGCCTCCGCTTTCTGACGATAGAGAGCGGCCCGTTGTTCCTGTTTCCACACGGTATTCATTGCGGCATAGCTCATCAGTCCCCGGTAAATAGCCGCTACAAGATCAATACCCATTTTTACATCATGTATGGCCTCATAATAAGAGGGCAGGCCCCTGCACCGGTGAAAGTAGTCCTTATTATTAAAGGGGACGGGTGCATTCAGGTAAACGGGCCTGGTTAACAATGAATCTACCTGCAGTTTCCACCGCTCCAGGTAACGGGTTACTGTAAGATCAAAAAAAGTTCTGAATGCCGGTTCGGTTACATAACAGGTATTGCCGGTCCACAGGTACATCCGCCAGCAGGCATCAATAAGTTCAAAATTAGCGTTGAGGTTATACCAGAATTCCCGGTCATTGCGATAGTCTTCCGGTGCCGGTTGCCCGCTTCGGTTCATCTCCCAATAGGTGCACCAGTCTTTGCTTTCTGAAATATTGGATACAAAGCGGGTGAGTATATTTTTATTTTCAGCGCTCATACCCAACATTTCGGCGGGCAGGCACTGGTGCGATACATCCCGGATGCAAAAGGCGTTGCGTGAAGGCAGTGCCGCCTCATACCAGGGGCCAACGGGGTCCGAAGGGCTCCCCCTGAAAGAAACGGCCAGGTCCCGGGCACGATAAAAACTGTGCTGCAACGCAGTGTCTGACGACATAAATTCAAGGGACGGGTTTTGGGCAGCTACCGGAATTGCGGCGCCGGCCCAGCAACAGATCATAAAAAAAACACTTCGCATCTTTATTTGACAAATATTATGTTATACGGTATCCTGTACTTCTTATCGTTTCAACCTGTATAGCGCCGCTTCGTGCGGTTGTAATTTTCCGCTATAAGGCATCGACGTATTGCCCTCGATGGTACCGGTCCATACATTCTGCAGCCTGTAGTTATATGTTTTATCCAGGCGCTGATGAAACAAGGTATCATTTACGGGCTCAGATTTCCAGTAAAAATAAACTTCTTTGGGTTTGCTGCCCCTATTTAAAAAGCACACGGCCCAATCCCCGTGCTGCAGGGGCTTAAACCATGTTTGTACACTGTCGTTATCGCTGTATTTGAATCCCTGTATGCCCAGCGTGTCCTGGTCTATGGCAATAACATCCCTGTTTGTAAGCAGGGCAGCCGTCTGGGCATTCATTTTACGTAGATCATTGCCCAGCATCAACGGCGCCGCCATCATCGCCCAGAGTGCAAAATGGGTTTTGTCTTCAACCAGGCTCATGCCATTGCCTACTTCCAGCATATCCGGATCATTCCAATGACCGGGCCCGGCATATTTTCTTAAGGTACCGTTCTGATCCGCAATGGTCATTACCGACCAAGCCTTCCAGGTGCCATAATCGTGATAGCCATCAAACACCTGCCAGATATCTTCAGTGGTTCTCCAAAGCTGGCCAACAGATCCGGCCCATTCCCATGGCCGGTTTACACCCCATTCACAAATACTGAATAACATCGGCCTGCCGGCTTTCCGCAATGCATTGCTCATGGTGGTATACGCTTCCGCTGCTTGAATGCCGCTGGTATTACACCAGTCAAATTTCAGGTAGTCGACCCCAAAAGCGGCATACAGCCTTGCATCCTGGTACTCGTAGCCACGGGTGCCGGGCAGCCCCTGGCAGGTTTTGGTACCGGCACAATTATAGATGCCGAATTTTAAACCCTTTGCATGAATATAATCACCAATGGCCTTCATGCCATGCGGAAACTTTTTAGGATCAGCCACCAGGTTGCCGGTAATGCTGTCACGTTCGCCGGCCATCCATCCGTCATCCAGTACCAGGTATGTATAACCGGCCTCCTTCATACCTGTTGAAACGAGAAGGTCGGCCATGCTTCTTATTTTTTCCTCATTGATGTCTGTTCCGAAAATATTCCAGCTATTCCATCCCATTGGTGGCGTAGGCGCCAGGCCCTCAAATTTTTGAGCACGAAGCAGGAGCGAAGAGACACATATGAACGCGAATAGGAATCCTTTTTTCATTTTAAGTATGTTTATAAGATCTGAATTCCGGTTAAACGCTGTTTTTATTGGACTGTTGCAAAATTTTCACTGTTTACCATTCAATGTCGTTTCCCCGGAGCCGCAGATGCGCAGACCTGACATCCGCTTTAATCGTATTCAAAAACACCGCGCCGAAGCACAATCAGCGTATCTGCGGCAATCATAAAAATCGCATAAGGGAACAGCATTGCTTTACTATTAACTATCTTATCGGCAATTTCCAGAAGCCATTTCCCGTACGGTACAGCCTAAAAGGCCTTCCGGACCGATGCCCAGGTATGCCGGTTGCCCGGAAGCATTGGGTACCCTGCCCGATATAAAGTCCCGGTACCATTGCATCCACGGGGAACTATACCCATACATTTCCGCCGCATGCACGGCAAGCCCTCCGGCTTTTTCCGGAAGATGGAGTCCCTGGTTCTGGTAATAGTTTTCGCCTACCGTATGCAGCCACTCGTGTACCCATACGCCGGGGTCATTTGTCTTGTATTGATTGATCGTTGCGGTAATATCGTTGCCCGGGTTAAATTTGATGGTCACGTAGCCGGTCTTCATCGACTCCGCCATCGGGTTGGTCCAGGCCAGGCCGAAATAATTACTCTGGAAACTGCAGGCACCTTCTTTTTCGCGCCAGAATACAAATACACAATCGTACACGCCGGGTTGTATCTGGGGCACCAGCGCAGCAATGGAAGCGGGTTCCACCGTATACCCGATGCTTCCTTTTGTAAGGGTAACCGGAACGGTGATATCCCTGCGCTCCGCTTCCCATTTCATGGTTCCGTACGCATATTTCTCAAAATGTTCCTGGAGGCTCCAGGTGAAAAACTGGTAGCCGGCATCGAGGTCTGCTGTTGAAAAATGGGTACTGCAATCACCGGTTCCGGAATTGCCGCGGGTTTCATACAATCCGATCCACAAGGCCTTCCAGGTTTTTGGGGCCGGCTTGTCTGCAGCGGTAAAGGACACCGTCGTACGGGCGGTTGCGATGATTGCCTTTTTCAGGTAGACCTCCGAATTTTTCAATGCCACACCAAGGGTATGATTGCCGGCAGCAAGTTGGATGCTACCCGGGGCCATTACGCCGGTATATTTGCCGTCGATATACAGGTAGCCCGCCTCATCACCGGGTGTGGAGATGGTTACCGGAACGCCGGCAGCCGAAGGTTCGTTATTGCTGCCTTTTTTACAGGCAGGTAAAACGGAAACGAACATAGCTAATATGTAATAGACTGGTTTCATAGTTGGGATTCCTGTGTAGCGATTGGAAAATCTGTTTATGATGTGCGAGCGGATAATGTGCTGCCGCATTTGTTTTGGCTTTGCATCCCTCATGACTTCTTAAAACGGTTTAAATATTTCAGGTCGTAAATAATTAAGCGGTGAAAAACCATTAAGAAGTTAAGACGCATTCAGCAAAACACTTAATTGTTCTTAATGCCTTAATGGTTTTAAATACAGCCGCTTTCAGGGTATTAATTATAACCGGGGTTTTGCTGCAGACCGGTTCTTTTGATCTCTGTTCTGGGAATGGGCATCAGGTAATGTTTGCTTTTGTCAAAGCTCCGGGGCTCAATATCCTTATACTGGTAGGTTTTTATACCCGTTACGGCATTGCGGGTAATGATCACCTGGCCTACGGGTTTATTCTCCGTTACCTCCGCAATTTTCCAGCGGCGTACATCATAATACCGGTGGCCTTCAAATGCCAGCTCTACCTGCCGCTCGTTGCGGATCCTGGCTTCCAGCGCACTTCCCGTTTCGGTAAGTGGTGTAAGGATGCCCGCTCTTTGCCGTATCTTATCGAGGTAGGTTCTTGCGGTGGATTCGTGACCCAAATAAAATTCGGCTTCAGCATAGTTGAGATAGATCTCACCCAGCCTTGCCAGGATCCAGAATTTATTGGCCTGGGTAGTGGCGTTGAAATTAAAGGTTGTATCCATATATTTTCGGAATGCATAGCGGGTTAAACTATTGTTCCAGGCATCAAACCCCTGGTCTGAGTCGTAACCGCCTTCGTAAAACTGCGCGGCTGTAGTAGTGCGGTCTGAAAAGAATGCAGGATTGCCGGTAGGCCTTCCGTCATAGATAATGGTTGCATAAAAGCGCGGGTCGCGGTTCACATAAGGCTGCTGCGGGTTGTATCCGGAAGCAGGATCTGTGATATATTTACCCGCAGCGGTGCCAAACGCATCTACCAGGTTTTGTGTGGGTGCAAATGCCGCCCAGCCATGATAACCGTTGGGAAAACACATCATCTCCAGTCCGGTAAAGGGATCCCATTCTCCTTTATAACCGGAAAGATGCACACCGATCAATTCATTGTTGAACGAAGTAAACAGATCGGAATAGTTGCCATTAAAGAGACTGAAACCCGGCAGGTCGATAACAGCTTTTGCAGCGGCGGAAGCGGCTGTCCATTTTGCCGGATCATTGGACGGGTTCCACAGGGGGCTTGCCGCGTATAACAGCAACCTGGATTTGATGGCAAGCGCCAGTGGCGCAGAAGCACGGCCTCTCTGAGGCGTGGTATTGGCAAGTAAGGCAGCCGCTTTGTCCAGCTCCCCGCTGACAAATTTTACTCCTTCGTCAAAACTGTTCCTGTTCATTTTAAAATCAGAATTCAGGTTGAATGGCTGGGTGATCAACGGCACACCGCCGTAATCGCTGATCAGCTGAAAGTATGCGTAGGCGCGGAGGAAGGTAACTTCTCCCTTTATACGGTTGCGGTAACCATCGTCGCCCGGAACATTGTCGATTTTTGAGAGGAAAATATTGGCATTCTGGATCTGGCTGTAATTTTTTGACCAGATATCAAAACTGCCGGCATTATCCGGTGACAACAATCCTTTGTTCAGCACATTCCTTGCTCCGCAGGTATAACCGTCGCCGAATTTCGTAAACCCTTCATCGCTGGCGGAGGAAAGTACCACACTTCTGTTGAGCGAGCTGCCCCAGTCGACTGTAAAAGTGGGTAATACATTGTAAATATTATTGGCATAGGCCTCTGCCAGCTTCAGATCTTTCCATACAGACTCATCGGTATAAGAGTCCAGGGGCGCCTTGTCCAGTACCTTTGAGCAGGACGGCAAAAATGCACCGGTCCAAAGAATGCTGATTGCGATTATTATTTTTGATTTCATCTGTTTATTTTTAAATTTTACAATCCGATATTCACGCCAAACCGCATGATTCTCGATTGCGGATAATTGACTCCGGTGGTATTATTGGTTTCTGGATCTACGCCGTATTGCTTCATGCGGTCAAAAGAGAGCAGGTTGTATCCGGCAGCATATACACGTACAGATGAAAGGCCCAGGCGGGTATATACCTGCGCGGGAATACTGTATGATAGCTCCAGCGTTTTCAAACGCAGGAACGCGGCATTCATCAGCCAGAAATCGGAATTATTGTAATAATAAGCATTGGTGCTGTTGTCATTAAAGGCACGGGGATAGATGCTGTTTGTTTGTTCCGGTGTCCATCGCCCATCATAGAGCCATTGGGGCGGTGCAATCAATGAACCCTGCATTTGTGAGTTGATCAATTGCCGGGCCTTTGCCTGGCCGGAGAGCAGGATATTTAACCCGATGCCCTTGTAGTTCAATCCCAATGCACAGCCGTATACCATCTGCGGAACGGCGGATTCGTAGGTGCGCACCGCATCGTCAAAGGTAATGGCACCATCGCCATTGGTATCCTTGATGCGTATTTCGC
The DNA here is from genome assembly GCF_021538615.1 of Niabella agricola. Classification (NCBI taxonomy): domain Bacteria; kingdom Pseudomonadati; phylum Bacteroidota; class Chitinophagia; order Chitinophagales; family Chitinophagaceae; genus Niabella; species Niabella agricola. Next base: position 1,164,785 of record NZ_JAJHIZ010000002.1, on the reverse strand, counting down.
CAACCCGGGCACCGGGTACATGTATGGAGTGGTCAATTTCATCCTGCGTGCGGTAAATACCATCGCTGGCAAATAAAAGCCAGGAGTTGATGGGGTGACCTTCAAATTTCTGCCATTCGGGTACGGTAGCTGCCTCGTCACTGAAGATTACTTTGCTTTTTGCAAAGGTTCCGTTGATACCAATGGTGTATTTAAGATCACCTGCGGCATCGTTATAGCCGATGGAAAAATCAAATCCCCGGTTTAACGATTTGCCGATATTTTCACTGGGCAGGCTCATGCCGGTATACAGCGGGATGGAGGCATTCCGGGCCGCAAGGATATCACTGCGCAGGTAGCGGAAATAATCGGCCGTGATATTGAGCTTATTGTTTAGCAATCCGAGGTCCAGACCGATGTTGCGGGTATCCTGTTTTTCCCAGGTGATACCGGGGTTTGGAGTGCTGGACAGGTACAGGGCATTGGCCAGTCCGTAATCCCCGAAATAAGTTTGATAACTCGTATTGGTGATTAACTGGTACCGGGTCAGAAAGAGGTACTGGGCTACGGCATCGCTGCCCAGGATCCCCCAGGAAGCTCTTAGTTTTAACTGGTCAATAAAGGGTACACTTTGCTTGAAAAATGGTTCTTCGGAGATGCGCCAGCCGGCAGAAACAGAAGGGAAGAGGCCCCAGCGCTTATCTTCCGGGAAATTGAAAGAGCCGTTGTAGCGCATGGTTACTTCCGCTATGTACTTATTGCTGTAGTCATAAGCCAGCCGGCCGAGGTAGCTGGCGCGGCCATCCTGCGAAGCCGATCCGGTGGCTACCTGCCCGTCTGCCGAGCCCGTGAAAATCTGGTCGATCTGGTCGCTCAGCAGGTTTTTCCGGTAGGCATAGGTGCCCCAGTTGGTGGTACTGGTAGCCTCGTAACCGGCAAAGGCATTGATGTTATGACGGCCCAGCTGACGGTCGTAGGCCAGCTTGATAAAACGGGTGCTGCCATTGTACATGCCTTCATTCTGGGTAACGCTTGATATAGCCGTGCTGGTACGTACATTGGAATAAACACCACTGGTCTTATTATACGAGTATGCATCCCAGGGTTTGGTGAATATTTTTTCGTGCCGCATGTTTACATCATAAGAAGCATAACCGCTCAGCGACAATCCTTCGGTAATAAAAGGAAGCTTCCATTCAAATCCGGCCAATGGCGTTAACACATAGTTTTTGATTTTGTCGTAGCCGGGATCACCGGTAACCAGGATCACCGGGTTGCGTCCGGCGGTTACACCGGCACTGGGTGAACCGTTGGGCCAGTGGGTAGGTATAAAAGGATACATGGAACGGGTTTCATGTAAAATGCTTCCCACGCTCCAGGTAGGATAGGTACGGTCTTCTAACCGGCCGGCCACATCCAGGTTCACTTTCAGGTTCTTTGAAATGCGGGCATCGATATTAGAGCGGAAATTGTATTGCCGGTAATGCTCGATGCTGTTCCTGAAATTGCTCGACTGGTCTACCAGCTGCCCGGAGAAATAATATTTTACATTATCGGTGCCGCCGCTTACCGAAAGCGAGTGGGTGCTTTGCGGCGCAGTTTTACGGAATACCTCGTGAATCCAGTCGGTGCTGGTATAGTTAGGATCATTGCCGGCCTTGTATTTATCGATCTCCGATTGCTGGTAAGTGCCGGGGTTGATCTCGTTGTAATAGGTCATGTACTCCCAAGCATTTACAATTTCCGGCAAGCGGGTCAATTGCTGTATGCCATAGTTGCCGTCATATTGGATCGATGGTTTGCCGGATTTTCCGCGTTTGGTGGTTACCAGTATGGCACCGTTGGCCGCACGTACGCCGTAAATGGCTGCCGATGCATCTTTCAGCACCGTAATGCTTTCGATATCGTTAGGGTTAAGACGGCTGAAATCCCGGTCGGGCACGCCGTCTATCACGATCAGCGGACTGGTGCCGCCGCCGAAGGAATTAAATCCCCTGATAAAAAGCGCCGAGCCGTCATCTCCCGGCCGGCCGGACCGGTTATTAGCAATTACACCAGGAATACGGCCGGCAATGGCATTGGCTACGTTGGCGGAACTGCTCTGAACAAGGGCTGTTCCCTTTACAGTAGCTACCGCTCCTGTGAGCGTAGTCTTTTTCTGGGAACCATATCCCACTACCACTACTTCATCCAACGACCTGTTGGATGACTGTAGTACGATGGAAAGCAGGGACTGGCGTCCTGCCGCTACTTCAGTTAACTGGAAGCCGGTGTGGGTCACAACAAGAACCGGATTGCTACCGGACACCATTAGTTCAAAGCGGCCGTCCTCCTGGCTGCGGGTACCATGCTGGGTGCCCTTTTCCAAAATGGATACATCAGCCAGCGGCGCGCCTTTTTCATCGGTAACCGTACCCCGGAGCTGCCGCTGGTTTTGCGCAAACAGGAGGGGAGCAGTACTGAACAGCAGCAGCAATAACAGGAGCATTGCCGGCAATCGTTTGGCGGGAAGAAGGCAAAAAACAGCCCTCCCCGTATAAAAACAGGATTTCATCATTTGTTTTGATTTAACTGGAGAATAATTAATATAACACAAACAGGAAACGGAAACTCAGGTGCTGTCGAAGCGGTGTGAAGTATTTTTTTTCATTACAATCGTTTTAAATGATACGCAGGAAATCGTTCGTTGATTTTTAGGTCTGGTCTAATCTATTCTAATGCAAATATAATTGCTTTTTTTAACGGGGATTGTTCGTTTTTTAGTTTTGTATGGCAATATTTTAACATTTAACTCAAAATGCTAAATTGCATTCAAATTGTTTACAGCATGAGAAGCTTGCAGTTTTCTGTACCTACCACCGGCGATGCGAGTATCGATATCCAGGAAGACCGGTTGCCCGGTTTTTATCCCTATTTCCACCGGCATGCGGAGATCCAGATCATGTGGATCATCAAAGGGGCCGGTACCCTGGCAATGGAGCAACATCTGATCGATTTTAATGCCGGGGACATTTTTTACCTGGGGGCCAACCAATCACACGTGTTTAAAGCACGCTTTGAAGAAGGCGAACAACATCGGGTGCATGCCATTTCCGTTTTTTTTGATCCTTTTAAAAAGCTGGCGGCTTTCTTTAACCTGCCGGAACTGGAACCGTTGAAAACATTCATCCTGCATGCTGAAACCGGCTTTAAAGTGGCTCCGTCTTTAAAAAAAAACCTGGGAGCGGCCTTGCATGCATTGAAGGCACAGCAAGGGTTTGAGCGGATTTTTTCTTTTGTCCGCGTGCTGCATTGCCTCCGGGAGCACCAACAGCAGCATCTCTTTCTATCAGGCAGCAGGAACCGTGCTGCATCCATTTCAGACAGCGATCGGCGGATCCTGGAGGCAAAGGAATATATCCGGAAAAAATTTACCCAGCATACATTGTGCTTACAGGAAATAGCCGCCCAGGCCAACCTGACGCCACAGGCTTTTTGCCGTTCCTTCAAAAAGCATACCGGCACTACATATATTGAGTACCTGAATGAATTGCGAGTACAGGAGGCTTGCAAATTGCTTGCAGCCGACCGGCTGAATAGTATTTCGTCGGTGGCGTATAACAGCGGGTTCAACAGCCTTACCAATTTTAACCGGGTGTTCCGTTCTCTTATCGGGTGCCCGCCAAAGGAATACCTCAAGCGGTACCGGAGCACAACGGCGATGGAATAAGCGGTTAAAATATGGTCAGCATTGATTAAAAGCTACATAACGTCTTATGCAGGGTGCAATTAGCTTTGAATAAAAAAAACAATGAGTACAAAACCAGAATGGAAGGGCATTTATCCCGCATTGTTAACCCCTTTTACAGAAGACGGGGCCATCGATTTTGAAATGTTTACCAAAAACATAGAAGCACAGATCACCGCAGGCGTACACGGGATCATACTGGCAGGAACCCTGGGAGAAGCCAGTACCCTGGAAACCAATGAAAAGTTTGAGCTGCTGGAGGTGGCGCTGCAACAGGTGAAGGGCCGGATCCCGGTGATCCTGAATATATCGGAGAATACCACGAAGCATGCAGTGGAATTTGCCAAACGGGCAAAAGCATCCGGGGCCGATGGCCTGATGTTGCTGCCGCCGATGCGGTACAGGGCTGATAACCGGGAAGTGGTGACTTATTTTAAAACAGTGGCGGCCGCTACAGACCTTCCCATCCTGATTTATAACAACCCGGTTGATTATGGCATCTATGTAACACTGGATATGTTTGAAGAGCTCATTGAATGTTCAACGATCCAGGCAGTAAAAGAGTCGACCCGGGATGTGACCAATATTACCCGGATGATCAACCGTTTTGGAAGCCGGATAAAGATCCTTTGCGGGATCGATACGGTTTGCCTGGAATCGCTGATGCTGGGCGCGGATGGCGTGGTGGCGGGTTTGGTGGATGCATTCCCAAAAGAAACCGTAGCCATGTACCGTTACCTGCAATCGGGTGATCGGCAAAAGGCGCTTGAGGTATACCGGTGGTTTATGCCCCTGTTAGAGCTGGATATTCATCCGAAACTGGTACAATATATTAAACTGGCGGCAACCGCCGAGGGCATCAGTACGCCTCATGTGCGGGCGCCGCGGCTTCCGTTAACTGGCGAGGAGGCCAGCCGGATCCGGCAGATCATTGCTGCAGGCATTGCATCCCGGCCGGTATTATGATAACAACTGTTACAATTCTGGATTGCCGGAGATCTCCGGCTCAAAACAAATAAGCATGATTCCATCTCAGTCTGTATTGGATACATATGTGGCTTTGGCCGGTAGTGCCTTCCAGTTTTTAAAAACAACCACCGTAAAAGAGCGGTCGGCTTTTATGCATGCCGTTGCAGATCAGATCGAAACCCTGGGCCCGGAGCTGCTGGATGCAGCGCACCGCGAAACGGCACTGCCGCTGCAAAGGCTTACGGGTGAAAAGGCCCGTACGGTTGGTCAGTGGCGTACGTATGCCGATGCTGTTGCCGGGGGGATATATGTAGAAGCCCGTATTGATACGGCAGACAGGGAAAAGGCGAAGAACGATATCCGCAAGTATAGTATCGGGCTGGGACCGGTGCTGGTTTTTGGCGCTGCCAATTTTCCCTTTGCCTTTTCTACGGCGGGCGGTGATACCGCCAGTGCTATTGGTGCGGGTTGCCCGGTGCTGGTAAAAGCACATCCCGGACATCCGGACACATCCCGGATCATGGCGGCGGCAATAACGGCTGTAGTTGAAGCATTGGGATGGCCGCCGGGAGTGTTTTCTCATATTGCAGGCGATGAAGTGGCGGGTACCGGGGAACGTACGGGGGCTTACCTTACCGCACATCCGCAGGTAAAGGCCGTAGGCTTCACCGGTTCCTACCAGGGAGGCAAAGCCTTACTGGATATTGCCGCTCGCCGCGAGGAGCCCATTCCTGTTTTTGCGGAGATGGGAAGTATTAACCCTGTTTTTGTTTTTCCGCGGGCACTGGAACAGGGCGCGGAAACACTGGCTAAAGCATATATCGCTTCGCTTACATTGGGCACCGGGCAGTTTTGTACCAATCCCGGAATGGTTATTGGGGTTAAAAGCGCGGCATTCGACCGGTTCAAACAGGCGTTACGTGCCGGTATTGGGGATGTGCTTCCTTCGGCCATGTTGAATGAGAATATTTATACAAATTTTGAAAGAAATAAAGCATTGTTGAGTGCACAGCCGGAAGTAAATATCTGGGCCGAAGCTGCCACCCCGGCAACGGAGGGCGAAGGGCGTGCCAGGATTGTGGAAACCACCGCTGTAAACTTTTTAACCAACCCCGTACTGAGTGAAGAGGTATTCGGCCCCTTTGGCATCCTTATAGAAGCGGCATCATTGGATGAAGTAGCAGCGGTTGCTGCACAGTTAAAAGGACAGTTGACGATTACACTTGCTGCTACAGAGGCCGATATGGATGCGCATAAAACGGTTATTGACCGGGTTAGGGATAAGGCCGGCCGGTTGCTGTACAACGGCATGCCTACAGGTGTGGAAGTGGTGTATGCCATGCAGCATGGTGGCCCTTTCCCTGCCAGTACCGATGCGCGGTTTACATCGGTGGGGCCGGATGCGGTGAAACGTTTTGTACGGCCGGTGGCGTTTCAGAACTGGCCCGAAACCCATTTGCCGGAAGAATTAAAAAATGTAAATGGATTACAGATTTTGCGTACGGTTAACGGGCGGTTAACAATGGAAGATATATCATGAGTGTATATTTAAAAAGCTCCATATGCGAAAAACATTTTTTTGTATCGATGCGCATACCTGTGGTTGTGCCGTAAGATTGGTGACAGGTGGTGTGCCCTTCCTTAACGGCAATTCTATGATGGAACGCCGGCTTCATTTTATGGAAACCTACGACTGGATCCGCAAGGGATTGATGTTTGAACCCCGTGGGCACGACATGATGAGCGGCAGTATACTTTATCCGCCGGCTGATCCTGCAAACGATGTGGGTGTGTTATATATCGAAACCAGCGGATGTTTGCCGATGTGCGGGCATGGAACCATCGGAACGGTTACCATCGCTGTTGAGGAAGGGCTGGTTATACCAAAGACCCTGGGGAAACTCCGGCTGGAAACGCCTGCAGGCCTGGTGTTGATCGATTACATACAGGAAGGGAAAAAAGTGAAATCGGTCAAGCTGACCAACGTAAAATCCTTTTTATATAAGGAAGGGCTTACGGTAGATTGCCCCGGCTTGGGCGAGATTGCAGCGGATGTAGCCTATGGCGGCAATTTTTACGCGATCGTGGACCCGCAAAAAAACTTTAAAGACATCGCCGGTTTTACGGCGGCACAGCTGATCCACTACGGCAAGATGATCCGGAAATTGCTGAATGAAAAATATGAATTCCTGCATCCTGAAGATCCGCATATCCGGGGACTGAGTCATATCCAGTGGACGGGTAAACCCTTAAAAGCCGGCTCAACCGGAAGGAATGCGGTGCTGGTGGGTGAGAATGCGCTCGACCGCTCTCCCTGCGGTACGGGCACTTGTGCAAGGATGGCGCAATGGTATGCGAAGGGCAAACTCCGGCCGGGAGAAGATTTCATCCATGAAAGCTATATCGGCTCACAGTTTACCGGCCGGATTGAGCAGGAAACGGCGATGCTTGAAAGAGCAGCCATTATCCCCTCAGTGGAAGGGTGGGCGCTGATCACCGGCTATAACCAGATCATCATTGACGATGATGATCCCTACAAGGAAGGGTTCCAGGTGTTATAATGAATTCAAATAAAGCGGATGTTGCATCATAAAGGAAAAGTCATAATAGTGGGAGCGGGGATCGCCGGGCTTTCGGCCGCTTATTACCTGCTAAAAGACGGGTGGGAAGTATGCTTGCTGGAAAAAGGGGATGGTACCAACAACTGCTCTTATGGCAATGCCGGTATGATTGTGCCCAGCCATTTTACACCGCTGGCCGCACCGGGTATCGTGGCGCAGGGATTGAAATGGATGCTGAACAGCAAGAGCCCTTTTTATATACGGCCTTCATTAAATGTATCGCTGATCGACTGGGGACTCAAATTTCTGCGGCATGCCAACGAAAAGCATGTACAACGGAATGCCGAAGCGATCCGGGATCTGAATGGTTACAGCAGCCGGTTATATGATGATCTTGCTGCTGAAGAGGGATTCGATTTTGAGCTCCGGCAAAACGGTATCCTGATGTTGTATCAAACAAAGGCTGTACAGCAGGAGGAAATGGAACTGGCCGCAGCTGCCCAACAGCTGGGTTTGCATACCGAAGTACTGGGCCCGGACGGCGTGCAGGCGTTGGAACCGGATCTGAAAATAAATGCATTGGGTGGCGTGTGGTACGCTTGTGACGGCATCCTGTACCCACCCAAGCTCATGCAGCAGCTGACCCATTACCTGTTGACCTGCGGAGTGGAGATCCGGTATCACACTGAGGTCAGCGGCTTCCGGCTATCCGGTAACAGGATCACCGAAGTGATCACATCCAAAGGAAATTACCGTGCCGATGAGATGGTGATCGCCGGAGGTGCCGCATTGCCCAAGCTGGTTTCCGGCCTGCAGCTAAAGCTGCCGCTGATGCCGGGTAAGGGCTATTCCTTTATGCATGAACCCGAGGGTGCAACGGCTATGAAACACGGCGCACTACTACTGGAAGCGCGGGTAGCTGTAACCCCCATGAACCACCAAATCCGTTTTAGTGGCACAATGGAATTGGGACCGGCCAATGACCGGATCTATAAAAACCGCGTGAAAGGGATCGTAGAGTCCATCCCACGGTATTTTCCGGAGTTAAAAGTATCTTATCCGGACGATATATGGTTTGGTTACCGGCCCTGTCCGCCGGACGGCTTGCCTTATCTTGGAAGAACCCGGCAGTATCAGAACCTGAGTATTGCCGGCGGCGGCGGCATGATGGGACTGAGCCTGGGGCCTGCATTTGGTAAAACCATTGCAGATCTGTTGTCCGGAACGCCGGCAGCTACTGCAATTACGGGATTTAGCCCGGACCGGTTCTATTGAAAGAAGCGGACACCTGTACCGTCATATGTTGCGGTGATCCGGTATGGATGAAGGCCCGTTTTGCCAGCATGCACCACGTTCCTCTCCAATAATCGTATCTTGGTGGAAATGCCTGCAGCGCGGTATAAACAGGTGCCAGGATTTCCATTCGTCCCGGGCATAGATGGGTTAGCTGTTTTTATACAAGAAACAGAACCGGGTGTTGTATGTATCGATCCCTGCCCGGAGCATACGGCGTATCCGGTTTAATGAGCGGTTATGTGGATAACGGCTGCAATGCTTTTTGAGCCGGTCCGTTCAATACAGCACCGGTGATATCAAAACGGGAGCCATGACAAGGGCAATCCCAGCTTCGCTCAGCTGGATTCCATTGCACCATACAACCGGCATGAGGGCATACCGGATCCAGTGTGAAAAGCCTGCCTTGTTCATCTTTGTACACGGCGATGGACTGGTTTTCATAGTTAACCACACGGCCTTCCCCGACACTTAGCCCGGCAAATGCTTCCAGGGTGCCAGCAGACAGGCGGTCACCGATAAAATGTTTTACCACATCCGCGTTTTCTTTTATAAAATTACTAAAACCGGCCACCGGCTTTATCCGGGAAGGAGCCAGCAAGTCTGCATAAGGGGTATCGTTACCGGTAATCAGGTCGCAAAGAATCCGACCCGCCAATGTTCCGAAGATCATCCCATTGCCGCTATAGCCGGTTGCTACATACAGGTGGTCGTTATTGCCCGGAAGCAAGCCGATATAGGGCAGGCCATCCGCCGGCTCGTAATATTGAGACGACCACCGGTAAGGAACAGCTGCAATTTTAAAAAACCTTCGGGCATAAGCTTCCAGTTCCCGGAAGACCTGCTCCGTGTTCACTTCATGTCCGGTTTTATGATCTTCTCCGCCAACAATCAGCACCGGTGCTCCCTGGTGCCGGGCCGTTCTGAAATAATGATAAGGATCTTCGATATCATATACCAACGCGTCTGGATAAGCATGATCTGCCAGCTCAACTCCCAACACATAAGAGCGGTAAGGAGCGCACCGGAAATGCAGCAGGTTGACACCCGGGGGAATATGGGTGGCATATACGACATGGGTGGCCCGGTACCGGCCGGTTGTTGAACTGATCTCCTGGATACCATCTTGCTGTTCCACGGCTTGTACCATTGTTGCTTCCCTGACCGCTCCGCCGGCCAGCAGGAATTGCAGCAACAGGGCCGACAGGTATTTTAAAGGATGAAACTGGGCCTGCCCCGGAACCCGGATGGCTGTTGTAAATGGCACCGGTACCGGCGTTGTAAGGCTGGGCCTGGCTTCGATCCCCACGGCAAGCATTCCTTCGAGCATCTTTTCTAATTGGGCATCTTCCTCTTTGTTCTGTGCATACAGGTAGCCTGTTTTTTCTTCAAAATCGCAGTCAATCTGGTATTGCTCAATATGCGCTCTGATCAGGGAAATGGCCTCTTTGGCGCCCTGTGCTATTAGTAGTGCATTGTCGGTACCAAATTTTTTGATCAGTTCGGGGTACGAGGCATCCAGTACCGTGTTCAGGTGGGCGGTGGTGGCAGATGTGGTACCGAAACAAGCGGTATGGGCTTCGAGGATCAGGCATCTTTTCCCGGCTTGTTGCAAGCGCAAGCCAGTTGTAATACCTGTAATTCCTGCCCCGATGATGATGACATCAAATACATCATGGCTGATTTCTTCCCCGGGAATGCGGATATTAAAATCGTCTTGCCAAAGGGTGGTGGTAAAAGCGTCTCTGTTCATAATTACGATATTAAAAGATGGTGAGAAGAAGGTTAAACGTGGTAACAATGCTCGCCGCAAATACCAGATGGCCCGTGAAAATTGCTGCCAGGAAAAGCCGCAGGGGAAGGGCTGGCGGCATCGGATGCAGGCGGAGCGCGATATACCAGACGATTACGGCCACCATACCAAGATTACTTCCATATAACAGGCCGTTTATATACCCCTTGGGGAGCAGTTCCATGCCCACCAGCCAGGCATATAAAAGAGTGAAGAAGATCCCGATAAGGCAATGGATCGTGGTGCCCAGGATCAATACCGGTAGCCGTTGTGACACAGAACCGGAAGGCCGGGGACTGGAACTGAACAGTGTTCCCAGGATCCGCGGTACAGAAAGCTGATAGCCGGCCACCATACCGGTGAAACGGATAAACAGCGTCATAGCCAGTGTGCCGGCAATGCCCGCAAGAATGCTGTCCAATATAGTGAAAACTGCCATGGTTTTTTGAACACAGGAACTATGCCAGTGTTGTGATCTTCTATCTGTTAAAATATGCCGGCGCTGCATTCTCCTTGGTGCCTGCCGGTGTTATGTATCTTCAGGCAGCGTTTCCTGCTCTTCCGTAGCAGGTGGAGATACCTCGGGCGGAGCATCTGTTTTTTCTATTTCAGCGGTGTCCTCTTCTGGTGGGTCTTCTGGTGCATCGGGATCGGGACGTTCGTTCCAGATCGGTATATTTTCATACCCGGAGGTGTCATAAAATGTGTTTTCAGATGTGCCAGTTGTGTGTTGCATAATCGGTTTATTTAAATGTTAGAAAATACGGGGAAAATTTCAATAGTACCGCCGTGATCCGGAACCGGATCCTAATAGGTATATAACAAGTGCCAGGCCAAAAAATCGGTTAAATACAGGGCAGACCCGTGATTAAACCCGGCGATGCTTCTGCAAAAAAGAGTTTCCGTTGATGAACGACTCGCAAACCGGTTAAAGACCGTTCAGGAAAATTTGCAACAGATTGTGGCATCACAACCCCGGATAATGGATTTAGCCGGAAGAAGTGCATTGACTCCTTTAGCGCCCCGGCGATCCTCCTTTGCCAAACATAAACCGGATTTCGGTAGCCGGTGTGGCAGGTAATTTGAATGAGATAACGGAATAGGAAACTCCTGGTGCCCGCTGTTTTTATCGGAGAGGTCTGGATATTATGAATTGGTATATGATTCGGGATCCGGGATTATAACAACACGGGCTGATGCCACAGCCGAAAATTAGTTGATCAAGACATTAAAAATAAATCATCATGCACTCTTTTGATAAACAGGTACAGGTTGCTGAAAGGCCTGTGAAGGAAGGGGAGCCGGAAGCCACAGGGGAAGGTCCGGACCGGGTGGTCCGAACCGGAATATGGACAGCGGGAGTCCTTTCCGGTGAGGGGATGGATACAGTGTCATTCATAGCACCCTCCGGGCAGCTGCAATACGGGTACCAACATGGGGTTCAAAAGAGCGCCGGTGCCCTGTACGCAGATTGCATACGACTCCGGATGCCTGCTACTTTCCATCGAGGAATTGCATCAAAATCGGTATTACAGACCGGTATAGGGTATCGCCGGGCCGTGATGCAGCCTGTTCACCGATATAGGCCCCATGGCCTCCTGGGATGATCGCAAGCTGACTATGCGGAACAAGTCTTGCCATAGCCGCAATGTGCTCCGTGCTACCCACGTCTGCATCGCCGTTGATAAAGAGCACCGGAGCCTTTATGGAGCTGATTGCTGCATCGCTGAAATCGGTAAAGTGGTTCATCCGGCTGGCACAGCGCTGAAAGAGATTGACCAGTTTTGTGCGGTCCGGCGTAACACGAAGAAAGGCGGTTTTATATACCTGGGGCATTTGCTCAAAGCGGGCGTTTTGCATCGCTTCCCAGAATTGCGGGGCGGTTCCGTTGCGTTTTAATAAAACGGAGCCGGCAATGATCCTGTTGCAAAGCTGCGGATGCCGGATAGCTATTTTAAGCGCCGTGTTTCCCCCATTGCTAAATCCAAAAATATCGGCCTTTGGAACAGCGAGGTTTTGTAATAGCGCAGCTACATCGTCTGCGTCCTGATCAAATGATAGAGGTGTATTACGGTCTTCTGTGCGGCCATGGGCTTGTAGCTCTACACAAATCAGTTGCCGGTGCTGTGCCAGCAGCGGGATCACCTTCCCGAAGGTTGTTTGTATGGTAGAGCCGCCGCCATGAAGCAACACCAGGGGAGCGCCCTTTCCATATATTTCGTAGTACATTTTAATTCCGTTCACCTTAGAGTAGCTGGCTTTTAAAGGAACCGTATCGTGCAGAAGCCACGCATTGTTTATCGGAGGAAAGGTATGGGCGCCCGCTTTTGCGGTATAACAGAGGAATAAAACAGAGAAGATCCATATGGGTTTCATAACTGCTGGTTGAGGCGGTTAAACATTTCAATCCAGCTCGGAAAGGCCCCGGTTGCTTTTGCCAGCGATGCGGCTACGGTTTGATGCAGGATCATTTCTGTTTGAGTACCCAGCGGTTTAAATTCCAGGGTTACCGTGGTCTTAGCCGGCCAGTCCGCCGGCATGCCGGCGGTTACGGGATCGATGTCATTTCCCTGCGCATCTGTAACTTCCGCTGTAAAAACAAGTTTCCGGGGTGCTTCCATTTCCAAATAGGTTCCCTTGCACCAGCAATCACCGTGTACCGGGTGATGAATACAGGAGTGGTAATGACCTCCTTTCCGGATATCCGCTTTTTTAAAAGTGATGGTGCAGCCATCGGGCGCGTACCATTGGGCCAATTGATTGGGATCCGTCCAGGCCCGGAAAACGGTTTGCGGGTCTGCATTAAAAACATGGGTGATCCATACTTCCTGTGAAGTCATTTCAGCGGGGCTTTGTACCTTTTCCATTTGTAGATTTTTTAGTTTTTACTGTATTCAAATAACGATCCAGGGCGCCAAACCGGCCCTCCCAGAATTTTTTATATTGCGCTGCCCAGGATGCTACTTCGCTTAACTTATGCAGTTGTGCTTCACAATACCGTTCCCTTCCTTCCCGGCGGATCACCAGCAGCCCGCATTCCGCAAGGATCTTTACATGTACGGAAACAGCCTGCCGGCTTACGTCAAATTGTTCAGCAATAGCATTTACATTGAGCGGCTCATGAGCCAGGAGATCAATAATCTGTCTCCTTGTAGGGTCGGCTATTGCCTGGAAAACATCACGCCTGATGATCATATTATGCAATTGAATGATTGCAAATTTAAATGCAATTATTTGGTTGCGCAAATTTTTTTTCTCCTGCAGCTATACCGGATGGGATCACTTGTTGATAATTTATTTTCCGGCCGGGGATGCGTTTTAAAAAAGAGCCCGCTTCCTGCTTTTTACGCAATCGTTGCCGGTCTTACAGCGCTTTTTCTATCTCCTTTATTTTAAAAGGGATAGGAAAGAATACGCGTATTCAACAACCGCATATAAAGTGGTTTAGGCGGGTCCTTGCACAGGTATAGATGTGGTTAATGAATGAAACAACCGTATTTTTGAAAGGATCATTTTTTATGCCGATGCTGAAGTCCTATATGAAAAGCGGTCTGATGTCCGCAGTAAAAGGTTGCTTTTGGGTTGCCGGTTCCTGTTCCATAAAAATTTCAACGCCATCATGCTCCAATATGATATTGACCCTAGGGGATAACCTGGGTTATGGCGATATCGGCGTTTACGGACAGTGGCGGATCAAAACCTCAAACATCGGTCAACCGGTGCAAGAAGGAACCATGTTCAAATCGTTTTATCCAGGCGCTGCGGTTTGTACACCATCCCGGTTGCCCCTGATGACGGCATATCCGGATATTGTTTTGGCAAAAGCGGCTGTTATGGAAACGGGTATATTCAGAAACGCCGGTTTCCCGGTAGAAGGCCGACTGGAAAAAGCAAATAGCACCGTATGATATTACCGCTTCAATGAAATGGATGCGGTTTTATGCGTTCATGATTAATATTTGTTTAATTTACAATTAAAAACAAGATTCAGGATGGCGCAGGATGGGTAACAGCAAAAAACGATTTATTTTAGTGCCTCTTAATCACTGGTTGATGGCCCTATGGATTGCGAACAATAATGCCTGGTAATATGCAACGGATTGCTTTTAAAATGAAATTATTTAAAGGATATGAAGCTGAATACAAAAAAAGACACGGCGCTCTGTGGCCCGAATTGCAGCAGCTGCTAAAACAAACAGGTATCAGCGATTACAGCATTTTTCTAGACGAGGGGACCTGCGATTTGTTTGGTATATTAAAGATTGAACAGGGGCGCACCATGGAAGATCTGCCCGCGCACCCGGTAATGCAGAAGTGGTGGGCCTATATGTGCGATATCATGGAAACGAATACCGACCAGTCGCCGGTATCCGTTCCGCTTCAGGAAGTATTCTATCTTGAATAACGGGATGCGATATAAAACCTGAAGCTGCCGTTAGCCGGCAGGGTCATTACGGGGGCGCAGAAAACAGCGAACCAGAATCCCGCAGACCAGCTGCCGGTAATGTGCCCACATTAAAAAATTGCATAAGCCATTTGGACAAAATGATAAGAAACATAATATGCTTACTGATTGCCTGTGCAGTTGCTGTTATAATGCAGGCACAGGTTAGCTGGCCGCAAATTACAGCAACCAGTAAACCCTGGACCCGTTGGTGGTGGGAGGGAAGTGCGGTAAACGAGGAAGAACTGACCTGGAACCTGGAGCAATACAAGCAGGCTGGCATCGGAGGTACGGAGATCACGCCCATCTACGGTATTCATGGCCAGGAACAAAAATTTGTTGACTTTCTGTCGCCACGCTGGATGGAGTTGTTTTCATTCACGCTTAAAGAAAGCAAACGCCTGGGCCTGGGGGTGGACCTGGCCAACGGCACCGGATGGCCTTTTGGCGGCCCCTGGGTGAAAGATGCCGATGCCAGTAAATCTATCTATTATAAAACCTATGCCTTAAATGGGAATCAACAGTTAAAAGAACCGGTGCTATATATGCAAGAGGGCTTTGTGCGTACCGCCAATAACAAACCGGCAATAGTGGCAGCGATTAAGAACCCGCTTCCGGATAATAAAAACCTGCAGGCACTGGCGCTGGATCAGGTACAGTTTCCGGGACGGCTGCCATTAAAAACACTGATGGCCTACCCGGACAAGGGCGCTCCGGTAGACCTTACCGCAAAAGTGGAAGCATCCGGTAAGCTCAACTGGACGGCCCCTCCGGGCGCAAAAAACTGGACCCTTTATGCATTGTTTGAGGGGTTGCATGGCAAAATGGTAGAGCGGGCCGCACCGGGTGGTGAAGGATATGCTATTGACCACTTTTCAAAGCAGGCTGCAGCAAATTATTTTAAGCGGTTTGATCAGGCGTTTAAAGCATCCGACATCAGTTACCTGCGTTCCTTCTTTAACGACTCGTATGAGGTAGATGATGCACGCGGACAAGCCAACTGGACACCGGAGTTTTTTGCTGAGTTTAAAAAACGGAAAGGCTACGACCTCCGTAATGAGCTGCCGGCGCTCTTTGGGGAAGATGAAGCAGATAAAAACAGCCGTGTACGCTATGACTACCGTTCCGTGATCGACGAACTGTTGCTGGAGCATTTTACAATGGAGTGGAAAAAATGGAGCGATGGAAAAGGAAAGATGCTGCGCAATCAAAGCCATGGCTCACCGGCAAATACGCTGGATCTGTATGGCGTGGTGGATATACCGGAAACGGAGGGAAACGATATCCTGCGCTTTAAATTTGCAAGTTCAGCGGCCCATGTTACCGGTAAGCAACTGGTTTCCTCAGAATCAGCCACCTGGCTCAACGAACATTTTCTTTCATCCTGGGGTGATGTAAAGAAAGCGATCGATCTGTATTTTCTGGGCGGCATCAATCATGTTTTTTATCATGGCACCGCCTACTCACCGAGGGAGGCTCCCTGGCCGGGCTGGTTGTTTTATGCAGCGGTGCATTTTCAGCCGGTTAACCCGCAATGGAAAGACTTCCATGCACTGAACACTTATATCGCACGTATTCAAAGTTTTTTACAGATGGGGAAACCGGATAATGATCTCCTGCTTTATTATCCGATCATCGATCGCTACTCAGCGCCGGGAAACGCATTGTTACAACATTTTGACGGCATGGAGAAAAATTTTGAGCATACCGGTTTTGAACAGGTGTCGAACGCCATGGTTGAAAAAGGATATGGGTTTGACTTTTTTTCAGACCGGCAATTGCAGCAATTCCGGGTTGCATCGGGGCATATCGTCACCGGAGGCAATCAATATACAGCGATCATGCTGCCGGCTAATCATTTTATTACGGATGAAAGCTTTGGCAAAATACTGGCGCTGGCACGGGCCGGTGCAACGGTATTGGTATATAAGAAGCTTCCCTCGGATGTGCCGGGGCTGTATCAGTTGGACGCCCGGCGGAGCAAGCTTTCCGGCCTGATCCGCCAGCTCCGGTTCACCCAACAGGGGAATGCACAGAAGGCTGTCATCGGTAAGGGCTCCGTTTGGGTAGGTGAAGACCTGGAAACCCTGATGCAGGCCGGGGCCATACGAAAAGAAAAGCCGGCAGATAAGGAGATCTACATCCTTCGGCAAAAAAATATGGATGGCCGTATTTATTTTATTAACAATCGCACGGAACGGGTTGCAGAAGAGTGGCTGCCGCTGACGGCTGATGCCGCATCGGTGGCTTTATTTGACGCGATGAGCGGTGAGAAAGGGCTGGCCAACTGGCGTAAAAAAGAAAACGGCATTGAGGTACGGGTGCAGTTGCAGCCTCATGCATCCATGCTGGTTCAGACCTTTGATACCAAACGGGACGGGGATCCGTTTCCTTATAAAAACAGTGCGGGAGCTGCCATCCCCGTTAAGGGAAACTGGAACCTCAGTTTCCTGGAAGGTGGTCCCGTACTGCCCGCAAGCCAGGTCATCAGCACCCTGGGCTCCTGGACGGATGCACCGGGCGATGCCGTAAAGAACTTCTCCGGTACGGCAAAATATACGATTGCTTTTGACAGGCCCGGCAATGCGGAGCAATACCTGCTGAACCTGGGCACGGTGCATGAAACGGCCGAAGTGATCCTGAATGGCAAGAGCCTGGCTACATTGATCGGACCTTCATTTACAGCAGTGATCCCGGCATCGGCGTTGCAGAAAACAAACCGGCTGGAAATTGTGGTAGCCAACCGGATGGCCAACCGCATCGCTTATATGGACCGGGAGCAATTACCCTGGAAAATATTTTACAACGTCAATATGCCAGCCCGGCTAAAGGAAAATGGAAAGAATGGCTTGTTTAATGCAGCGCATTGGAAGCCCTTGCCCTCCGGCCTTCTGGGCCCTGTTACGCTTACGCCCTTACAATAACGGCACTGCAGGGTGCAGTGTTTCAAAAATAAACCAAAAATATGATCGCTTGTATAAAGTGTTTAAGACCACGCCTTTTGTATGCCGGGCTGTTTATTGCAGCAGCTGCCGGCACTGTCAGCGCGCAATACGTGCCGGCGAAGGGGAATGATGCAACAACGCCGCTGCATCTGCTAAAACCGGATTACAGTACGCCTTATGGCGAAACCACGCCGCAGCGTGTAAAAGAAGTGCTGGATAAAATATATCAGTATCTCGAAGCTGTAACGCCCATGCAACTGATCAATAAACCGGATGGAGCCATAGTTGGCCGCCTAGATGATGCTGATTTTAACAGCATATTGAAGCCGGGTGATTTCCGGCTCATCAGTTATGAATGGGGCGTTACATATACCGGTATGCTGGAAGCGGCTGCTGCCACCGGTGATAAACGGTATGCCCGATACGCTGTTGACCGGATCAATTTTATCGGGAAGGTAGTACAGCATTATAAGGCATTGCTGAAACAGCATGAAAACGGAACGGTTCCGGTAACATCCGTCATCCGTCCCCATGCGCTGGACGATGCTGGCTCCATGGCCGCGGCGATGATCAAGGCCCTGCGGGCAGGCGCTGATGAAAAGGTGACGCGTCCGATGATCGATCATTTTATAGACTATATACTGCATAAGGAATTCCGTCTTCCGGATGGAACTTTTGCCAGGAACCGACCTTTGCCTAATACGCTGTGGCTTGATGATTTATACATGAGTTTACCGGCGCTGGCACAGATGGGCCTGCTCTCCGGGCAAACCAGCTATTTTGATGAGGCTGTAAAACAATACCGGCAGTTTGCGGCACGCATGTTTAATGAAACAAAAGGGGTCTATATGCACGGCTGGGTACAGGGGATGGAACCGCACCCGCAGTTCCATTGGGGGCGTGCAAACGGGTGGGCGCTGCTTACAAAAACAGAGCTGCTCGATGCCCTGCCGGCTACCCACCCGGGAAGAAAGGAAATACTAAGCATGTTTCAGAAACATGTGGCCGGGCTCGCGGCGCTCCAGGATAAGACCGGCTTCTGGCACCAGTTGCTGGACCGCAATGATTCCTATCTCGAAACCTCGGCTACGGCCATTTATACCTACTGCATCGCCCGGGGAATCAATAAGGGCTGGCTGGATGCAAGGGCTTACGGACCTGCAGCGTTACTGGCCTGGAATGCAGTAAGTACTAAAGTGACTTCCGGGGGACAGATCGCCGGCGTTTGTGTGGGCACCGGGATGGGCTTTGACCCGGCATTTTATTATTACCGGCCGGTGAACAATTTTGCGGCACATGGTTATGGTCCTGTTTTACTGGCTGGTGCCGAAATCTTCCGGATGCTGCAACAGCATCCATTTGAGATCAATGACAGTGCGGTGCAGATGAAATAGCAGTGGATACCGGGTTGCCGGCTGATGGTTCAGCTGTTTCCGGCATCTGCATCATGCTATTGTCAATAGTAATAATTGTGATAATTACAATTATTTAATACATATGTTAACTAAACCAATATAAAACGATGCAAAAAAACTTAATCTTTAGAAAATTGCTGTATATGCTGATCCTGCTGGCGGCAACCGTATCGGGAGGGCTTTGGGCGCAGGTTCCGGGAACTATTTCAGTGAAAGGGGTCGTTTCGGATGAAGCCGGTAAACCGGTTTCGGGAGCTTCTGTTGAAGTAAAAGGAACCACCGCCGCTACACGCACCGACGATGCCGGCCGGTTTACCATTACGGCCCCGAAGGACGCTGTGGTCGGGATCTCCAGCGTGGGATATGAAACACAGGAGCTAACCGTTTCCGGGCCGGCGATAAACGTAGTACTGAAACAAAAAACCAGTTCAATGGATGAAGTGGTGGTCATTGGTTATGGATCGCGGAAGAAGTCGGATGTAACTGGGGCTACGGCTTCCATCAGCGGTGATAAGCTCAGAACTGTACCTGCTTCCAACCTTACACAGGCCCTCCAGGGAAGGATCACGGGTGTGGTGGCCACCCCAAGCAGTTTTAAACCTGGTGCCGGCGCCACCATCCGCATTCGCGGAAACCGTTCCCTCAATGCCAGTAACGAACCTTTATATGTAGTGGATGGGTTCCCGGTGAGTTATACCATCGATGACCTGAACCCAGCCGATATCGAAAGCGTGGATATATTAAAAGACGCGTCCGCAACGGCCATTTATGGTGTACGAGGTGCCAATGGAGTGGTACAGATTACTACCAGGAAGGGGAGGGCCGGAAAGGTAAGTGTTACCTACATGGGCAGTAAATCGATCGAGAAGGTTACCCGCCCGCTGCCCGTTTTTAACGGCGCCGAGATTGCCGATGCCTGGAGGCAGGCTTTTTTTGCAGACCGCCAGTATACGGCAACAAGGGGTACCGCTTCAGCTAGCAATCCCTTGTATTATTATCCCACGGCTGTGAATGATATTGCGCTGTTCTGGAAGCGCTTTGGCAGCGAGGCGCAGTGGAATGCAGTCAAAGACGCCTATACCTGGGATGTATATGATCCGGTGAACAATATCTTCAGGGCCCGGAAAAGGGCTACCACCGCTGAAGAAAGAGCCCTGATGCAGGGGCTGGGCATCACTACCCAGCTGGACAGTGTGGACCTGTATGATCCCTCAAAAGTAAAAGGCTACGACTGGCAAAATGAAGTAGGCCTGAGGAACGGGTCGACCGATAATCATAGCATCTCGGTATCCGGGGGGAGCGAAAAAATAAAAGCATCCCTCAGTGCCGGTTATTTTAAACAGAAAGGCATTGAATGGGCGCAGGATTATACGCGCTATTCCATCGGCAATACGGTTGATTTCAAACCTGCCAGATTTTTGAATTTCGGTACCAGTATCAACTTTTCCCACAGCATTACCAATTCAAGCACCAGTTCCTTTGGCAATGCTTCCGGCATGATCCCGCTGGTGACGCCTTATGACTCGGCCGGCAAATGGGTGCTTTATCCGAATGGCGACCAGCAGATCCGCAGCGCCATTAATGACCGCAATACCGTTTTTGATGAAACCAAGGCCAACCGCATTTTTGGAAATGTATATGCCGAGGTAACGCTTTTGAAAGGGTTGAAATACCGTACAATGTTCGGCGCCGACATCCGCAGTTCCGTACGCGGCCAGTTTAACGGCGCCGAATCTTCAGTGCGGCTGGGTGGTCTGGCAAGTGCCAGTCAAACAGATAACAGGGCTTCCTCATGGGTATTTGACAATATTGTAACATATAACACGAGTATTAAGAATGACCATTCCCTGAACGTAACCCTCCTGCACGAGATGCAAAGCCTGAACCGTTCCTCTTCGCTGACCATGAGCGCGAACAACCTCATCTTCGAATCGCAGAAATGGTATTCGCTGCAACGGAACACCGACGCAACGGTAACCGGTAGTGGCGATTTTTCGGCTTCGCAATACCTGTCTTATATGGCAAGAGTGGAGTATGGGTTCAGGAGCAAATACCTGCTGACCCTCAGCAACCGCTACGACAATTCATCCGTGTTGTCGGAGGACAATAAAGGCGCCTGGTTCCCATCCGGATCCATTGCCTGGCAGCTGGATCGCGAATCGTTTTTTAGCAACCAGGGCTTTTTCAATAGTGCAAAGATCCGCGCAGGGATCGGTCGTGTTGGAAATGCTTCTATCGACCCTTATCAGACCGGTGGTCCTCTTGCGTTTACCAATTATAACTGGGGAAATGGCACGGCTGCCATCGGTACAGCGCCTTCTACCTTTCCTACGCCGGGTCTGGGCTGGGAAAAGACGACTACCACCAACCTGGGACTGGAATTTGGATTGCTAAACAACCGGATCACCGGTACGGTGGATCTGTACAATTCCAATACCACGGATCTGTTACAAAAACGTACCATACCAGCCGCAAACGGTGTTACCTGGATGTATTTTAATCTTGGCAAGGTAAATAACCGGGGCATCGAAATCGCATTGACGACCCGGAACATTGCCCGGCCGGAATTTAGCTGGACTACGGACTTTATGTTTACCAAAAATAAGGAGCGGATTGTGGATATCGATGGCTCCGGTAACAGCAATTATGCAAACCTGTGGATCCTGGGCCAACCCCTGCAGGTGTACTGGAGCTATAAGAAAGAGGGAATCTTCCAGTACGCAGACACGGCCGCAAACGGGATCCTGTCTGCCATTTTCTGGCCCAAGAACGGGCGCACCAACAGCGCTTATCAGCCGGGCAAGATTAAAATTTTTGATGCCAACGGAGATTCGGCGTTTAGCCCCATCGATAAAGTGGTATTGGGCTCACACAATCCCGATTTTATTGCCAGCGTTAATAATACATTTACCTATAAAAATTTTGAGCTGAATTTTCTCACTTATTTCCGGGTGGGAGGCCTGTACCGTGTGCCCCGTCCGGGACTGGTAGGACGTTATCAATCCAGTAAGGTCGATTACTGGACGCCTTCGAATCCCAGCAATGATTACCAGCAACCCACTCAAACAAGCGACATTCCCTTGTACTGGGAAGCGCTTACTTACCGCAAAGCGACTTTCATCAGGGTAAAAAATATTACGCTTACGTACCGCCTGCCCAGGCATTTCACCGAGAGGGCCCATATGAGCAATATGGCCGTATATGTAACAGCCATGAACCCCGTGCTCATCCACAATGCCGATAAGAACTATGATCCCGAAACGGTGCCTTACAAGGAATTTGTGGATGTTTCAAACACCGGGCAGGTGGGCCCCAACTCTTACAGCTACCGGAGTTTTGTACTTGGTGTGAGGGTTGATCTGTAATTTAAATATATACTAATTAAAAAGCCTGATATGAAATATATATATACAGACAGAAGATGGATGATGTTAGCTATTTTGATGGTGCTGACGGTATCCTGTAAGAAATTTATAAAAGAAGATTTGGTAACCACGCTCAATGAAGACTATTATAAAACCGATGCGGGGCTGGAGGACCTGGTGAAATCGGCTTACGCGCCGCTGCAGTGGAAATTTACGGGTGAGCAGTCTTATTGTATGTCCAATTTCGGTACCGATGAGTTTCGGGAGGGTGATCAGTTCAACAACGTGCGATATAACGATTACGATGCCAATCTGAACTCCAACGACCCGTTTGTAAATGATCTGTGGGAGAACGACTACGCGGGCATCCGGCGTTGCAACCAGGGTATTGAGCTGATTACCGCCTATGATAACCCGTCATCGGCTGTATTGGGAACCCAGGCAAAGAAAGACCTGCGCATTGCAGAATTGAAGGCATTGAGGGGATTTTATTATTTCCAGCTCTTACAACAGCTGGGAGGGGTACCCCTGGTACTAACCGTACCAAAGGAACCTCAGTATGAATTTCCGAGGGCAACAGAGGCTGCGGTATATAATCAGATCATTAAAGACCTGCAGGAAGCCGGACCGGTATTGCCCTGGCGTTATAGCGGAACCGATCGCGGAAGGGCCACCCGGGCAATGGTTGATCATTACCTGGCTAAGGTATACCTTACCCGGGGCAGTGCTGTTACCGAGCAACGCGGACAAAAAGCCACAGATATGGACAGCGTTATTTATTACGCCAACGAGGTCATTGCCAATAGCGGCCACACACTGGAGAGCGATTATGGCAACCTCTTTAATGCCGGCTACCCGGATGGGATCATTGCGCCGCTTGGGCAGGCCGGGGTTCCGCCCACAGGCAGTAAAGCAAAGATTGATGCCAATAATGCCAGCAATGAAATCATCTTTGCTGCGCAATTCAGCAGTAACCTTAGCCTGGCAGGCACCAATAATACCACACATCTGTATTACCCAACGCAGTATGATGCCGGCATGCCGGGCATGACAAGAGACTTCTTTAACGGAAGACCCTACCGGCGGCTGCGTCCTACCGATTATACTATTGATATTTTTGATAAAGTGCACGACTCGCGGTTCTTTAAAACTTTTCAAACCGTATTTTACCGGAATGTACCCTATGCTGAAAAAGAAACGCTTCCGAAATTTACGGCGGCAGACGCGCCCAATCCCTCGCTTATCGGTAAGCCCCGCGTAATGCCGGGGGATACGGCGGCCCTGTTTATCGTAAACCCGGCCGGTAATCCCGTTCTTACTTCAAAGATTGCCGCTATGCGTTACTATGCAGTATTCGCACGCTACAAGCAAACCGCCGTTGGCGGAGCCGTGTCTTCCGATTTCAATGCCAACAAATACCTTTCAATGATAAAATTTTCGGATCCCATCCGTCTTACGACCACCAACAATGAAGCAAGAGGAATCCGGAACGGCACCTATGCCCGGCTTGCTGAAACCTACCTGATGATTGCGGAAGCCTATGGCCGCAAAGGGGATTATGCAACGGCGCTTAATTATGTGAACGTGCTTCGGAAAAGAGCAGCCTACAAATCCAATGAAAGCCGGAGCCCGCAGATCTGGCAATACCTGGGTGGGGCCAATACGCTGGATAATACCGAGACCGCCAACCTCGCCACAGAACAGCTATTTACCACCAATGCGCCGGGTGAGCTTTATCCGGATAACGTAACTTCAACCACGGACCGGTTCATTCACTTTATATTGAACGAACGGACAAGAGAGTTGTGCGGAGAGTTTTATCGTTGGGAGGACCTGGCGCGTACAGAAACCCTGTATGACCGCACGCGGCTCTTCAACGCCGATATCAGCCCTTCCTTTGCCCGGTACCATAAACGCCGGCCGATTCCCTACCAACAGATGCTGGCGCAGCAGATGAATGGCAAGCCGATGACGGCTGAAGAAATGGCTGCTTATCAAAACCCGGGGTATAACTAGTAGTATGACCGTATTGAAACCAGCAATAAAAAAGACTAAAAGCATCTTTACGGCGATGCTCGTCTTGCCGGCACCAGTAACACTGCCGGGGCAAACTGCTCCCAAACCGCGGTATGATGATCCGGTACCATTAGGGTTCGTCCGTTGCTCCCGCCTGTTCCAAAATTGCCGCCAGGATATTTCCTTTCCGGATGCCATTCCGCCGATTGACAGCAAGCTGGTACTGGCTCTGAACCGGAATATGGTTTCATTGGGTCGCCGGAGTAAACCGGCAAGAATTCAAGGGGCTGTAAAAAGAACCCTGTATTTTTACTTCGGTTTGTCAAAGAGCAGCAACGCCAAAGAACCACACAACCGCCCCCCGGTTGGATAATGTATTTTAATAAACCGCTATTGAAGCGTTAAAAAAGCAAGCGATGAGAAAATATATGATATTCCTTTTCTTTATTACCACGAGGCTTATGGCCCAGGAGGATAACGTATATATGTTCTGCTATTTTAAAGATAATGGACAGGATGGTTTACACCTGGCCTATAGCAGGGACGGATATCAGTGGACAGCGCTCCGGGATGACCGGTCTTTTCTAACACCGGCCGCTGGTAAGGATAAACTGATGCGCGACCCCTGTATCATTAAAGGACCTGATGGTTTGTTTCATATGGTGTGGACCGTGAGCTGGAATGAAAAAGGCATCGGGTATGCCGCTTCAAAAGACCTGGTGCACTGGAGTGCGCAACGCTATCTTCCTTTAATGGAGCATGAAAATGCGCTGAATTGCTGGGCGCCCGAAATCAACTACGACGCAAAAAATAAGCGCTACATGATCTACTGGGCCACTACTATTCCCGGCCGGTTCCCCGACACAGATTCGTCCGGCGATGGCCGGTATAACCACCGGATGTACTATGTGTTTACAAAAGATTTCAAAACCTTTTCAAAGCCGGAAATATTGTATAACAAGGGATTTACGGTTATTGATGCCACCATAAAGGAGCAGGACGGGCAGTATCTGATGTTTCTTAAAGATGAGACAAAGTTGCCGGTACCGCAGAAGAATATCCGAATTGCAGCCAGTAGATACCTGTATAAAGATTATGGTGCACCTTCGGCCCCTGTTACCGGCAACTACTGGGCGGAAGGCCCCACCGTGTTACAAATGGGCCGGGAGTGGATCGTTTATTTTGATAAATACCGCGATCATAGTTATGGAGCGATCCGCTCCGCTGATCTGAAAAACTGGGTGGATGTTTCCGACAAGCTCCGCATGCCAACGGGTTTAAAACACGGAACCGTTTTTATGATTACCCAGAAGGAATTTGAAACATTTTTTAAAGAATGACTGTGGAGAAGATGAATAGTAAATCTCTGGTCTCAAATCTCGAATCTCGAATCTCAAATCTGACTTCTCAATCAAATAAACATGAAATACTTCAAATATCTCCTGGCTGTTGTCAGCATCATCCTGGTCTCGTTTTCGTATCTGAAGCCAAGGCCGGTATTATACATTATTGGCGATTCAACCGTTAAGAACGGAAGCGGAAAAGGAGCAGATGCGCTCTGGGGGTGGGGAAGCCTTATCGGGAGCTATTTTGATACGGCAAAAATAGAGGTGCAAAATCATGCCATTGGGGGCCGGAGCAGCCGTACATTTATTACGGACGGGCGATGGGATGCCATTTTGAAAACTCTTAAAAAAGGCGATTATGTGCTCATACAGTTTGGGCATAACGACAGCAGCCCGCTGGATGACACCGCAAGGGCGCGCGGAACTATTAAGGGGATTGGTGACGAGCGCAGAACGATTTATAATCCCATCCGCAAGGTCAATGAAACGGTATATACTTACGGGTATTACATGCGCAGATTTGTAAACGAAGCCAGGAAAAAAGGAGCCATCCCCATTATTTGCTCACCGGTTCCGCGCAATAATTTTAACGACGGAAAAGTGAAACGCGGCGACCAGGATTACGGGCTCTGGGCAAAACAGGTAGCGGAGCAAACCGGTGCGTTTTTCATCGATCTGAACCAGCGCGTTGCCGATCAATACGACCGTTTAGGCGCGGAGGCGGTCAATAAATTCTTCCCGAAAGATCATACGCATCCGGATCTTGAAGGTTCTACGCTGAATGCGGAAATGGTGATCGCCGGCATAACCGCCCTGAAAAACTGCGGGCTCCGGGAGTTTATCAATCTGCCAGGTAAGGTTAAATGATCAAACATGCAGAACAAAAAAACAATCATTTTTATACTGGTGCTGGTGCTTACGGTTCCTGTTTTAAAGAGCACGGCGCAACGCTTCCCCGATAGTACGCCTATACCTGCCTGGTTCTCTGATACGGCTGTCGCTGAG
Organism: Niabella agricola; assembly: GCF_021538615.1. NCBI lineage: Bacteria > Pseudomonadati > Bacteroidota > Chitinophagia > Chitinophagales > Chitinophagaceae > Niabella > Niabella agricola. The sequence continues at coordinate 1,137,928 of NZ_JAJHIZ010000002.1, read as the reverse complement.
CTCCATACATTGGGCAAAAAGTACAACATTACAGATCATGGTGTAAGGAACGATAGTACAGTAGTCCAAACCGGGCATATCCAGGCAGTGATTGACAAAGCGGCCGGCGAAGGAGGGGGCGTTATTATCATCCCGAAAGGTGTTTTCCTCAGCGGTTCCCTGTTTTTTAAGCCAAAAACACATTTATACCTGGAGGAAGGCGCCACCCTCAAATGCAGCGATCGTATCGCCGATTTTAAGGTGGTTACCACCCGGATCGAGGGACAGTCATTGAAATATTTCGCAGCCCTGGTGAATGCCGACGGGCTGGACGGGTTTACGATTTCGGGCAAGGGTACCATTAATGGCAATGGACTGAACTGCTGGAAAGCATTCTGGCTGCGCCGCCAGTGGAATCCTGAATGCACCAATATGGATGAGCAACGCCCGCGGCTCTTATTTGTTTCAAACAGCAGGAATGTGCAGGTTTCAGGGGTACAGTTGCTGAATTCGCCGTTCTGGACTTCGCATTATTATAAATGTGAGAACCTGAAAATCCTGGGGGTTCGGATCTTGGCAGGTACCAATAACGGATTCGAGGTACGCGCCCCAAGTTCCGATGGGATCGACCTGGATGTATGCCGGAATGTGTTGATAAAAAATTGCTATATATCGGTCAACGATGATGGTGTTTGTCTGAAAGGAGGCAAGGGGCCCAAGGCCGACAAGGATGCCAGCAACGGTGCCAACCAAAATATTATTGTGGAAGACAATATCTTTGATAACTGCCCTTCATTAACGCTGGGGAGTGAATCGGTTTTTACACACAATGTCATTATGCGGCGCTGCACCGTAAAGAACACATCGCACGTGCTGCTGCTGAAGATGCGCCCCGATACACCGCAACAGCATGAATACGTATTGGTAGAGGATATTACCGGTACGGCACGCAATTTTCTTTCTATAAGCCCCTGGACACAGTTCTTCGATCTGAAAGGGCAGCCGGAACCCCGGTCTTTTGCTCGTCATATTACCATGCGCAATTGCCGGGTGAGCTGTAATACGTTTCTTAACATTAAATCCTCCAGGCAATACACCCTATCCGATTTTATCTTGGAGCGGCTGCGCATGACCGCTCCGGAGGGGACCGATACCGCATTGGACTTTATTAAAAACCTGCAGTTGAAAAATATAACGGTGAACGATAAACAATGGGGCAGGTGAGGATTGGGTAAAATAATTTTTAAAAAGATGTATTTATGTTTTATATGAACGGTCAGTATATGAAAAAAAGTATCTGTGTATGTTGGCTGATGCTTGTTTGGATACCCGTTTGCCTTGCGCAGCAGAAGGGGCCGGAACGGCATAACCTGGCGATGATAGCAATGCCCTCCGGGTCGGGGGACGATTTTTCGCATTTGTATGATGGTGTGATGCCCGTAAATAAGGGCGACCTCGCTCCGGCCGGGCATGGCGGATCATCCCGTCCGGAGGTGCAATGGGTGCAATACGAGTGGAAACAGCCGGTGGCGATAGAAGAGATCGCCTTGTACTGGCACAATTTTAACGGCCGTGAACCCATACCCGCAGCGTACCGCATTCAATACTGGAATGGTAAGGGTTTTGTGCCGGTGAAGAATGTTACGGGACTGGGACTAAAGAACGACGTGTTCAATCATAGCCGTTTTGATGAAATAAAAACCACCCGCCTGCGGCTGGAGATAGATGCCGCTTACCGGCAGGTGCCGTCGTTGCAGGAATGGGTGGTTTACCAGGTCGAAGGTGCCGCCTATCCGCCGCTTGTGGATGCGGGCATCGACCGGAATGTAATGTTAAATGGGAAAACATATCTTTCGGGTAGCGTACGGTCATCAACACCGGTTCAAAAGATTGTATGGAAAAAGTTATCAGGCCCGGGAACGGTTACTTTCAGCAATGCGCAGGATAAAACAGGTACGGCCGTTTTCTCCGCCACCGGCGATTATGTGCTTTCTCTTGAGGCCGCTTCCGGCAAGCTGCAGGCCAGATCTTCCATAAAAGTAAAAGTGGTCTCACCGCCACCGGCCCGGCGCCTGGATGTGGTGTATACACGCCGTTATAGGGTAGATCATCAGTTATGGAGCGACCGGGTCAAAGCACTGATCGTTAGCTGGATTCCCTTTTGTATCGATCAATGCGAACGCACCGATCTGTCCGTTGGAAACGGAGGTATTGATAATTTTATTGAGGCCGCAAAAGCGCTGCGTGGAGCGCCGCACGGACCGCATAAGGGCTACGTATTCTCAAATGCCTGGGTGCACCAGACGGTGGAGGCGATGTGCGAAGCCCTTATGGTGGATCCGCAGGGTGACCAGGAGATGATTGCAGCCCAGCAGAAAATGCAGAAAACCCTGAACCGGTGGATCCCCATCATCCTGGCGGCGCAGGAATCCGATGGCTATCTGCAAACGGCCTTTACATTGCGCGATACCAACAGGTGGCATAACCGCTGGTCTCCGGAGGGGCGGGGGAACCATGAAGGATATGTGGCGGGGTACTTTATTGAATCGGCGATCAATCACTACACGCTTACAGAGGGTAAGGACAAGCGCCTGTACAATGCGGCCAAAAAACTGGCGGATTGCTGGGTCGCCTACATTGGTCCGGGCAAAAATGCCTGGTACGACGGACACCAGGAAATGGAGCAGGCCCTGGTGCGGTTTGGCCGGTTTGTGAATGATATGGAGGGACATCAAAGCCATGGAGACAGCTATATTAAGCTGGCCCGGTTCCTGCTGGATAACCGCAATGGCGGAAGTTCTTATGATCAGAGCCATGTACCGGTGCAGCAACAGTATGAAGCTGTAGGACATGCGGTGCGCGCCACCTATAATTATTCAGGCATGGCAGATGTGGCCGCAGAAACCGGTGATGTGGATTATCAAAGTGCGGTAATGTCGCTTTGGGACAATATGGTGAACCGGAAATATTATATCACCGGCGGAATCGGAAGTGGTGAAACCTCCGAAGGTTTCGGTCCTGATTTTTCATTAGGCAATGATGCTTACTGCGAGTCCTGCTCCAGCTGCGGGCTCATATTTTTTCAGTATAAGATGAACCTGGCCTACCATGATGCCAAATATGCAGACCTTTATGAAGAAACGATGTACAATGCCTTGCTGGGGTCCTTATCGCTCGATGGCAAATACTTTACGTATACGAATGCGCTGTCTACCAGTCAGCCAAGATACGCCTGGCATGTGTGTCCCTGCTGTGTAGGCAATATTCCCCGCACGCTGCTGATGTTGCCCACCTGGACCTATGTCAGGGGCGAACAGGGACTTTATGTAAACCTTTTTGTAGGAAGTACCATCAAAGTGGATCAGGTTGCGGGCACAGACGTAGAGATGATACAAAAAACAGATTACCCCTGGAGCGGAAAGGTTCGTATTACGGTAAATCCGGATCAAAAAAAAGCATTTACGATTTATATCCGTGTGCCCAATCGCAGCACCAGCAAACTGTACAGGGCCGTGCCCTTGGTGCAGGGGCTGAAATTCATGTCTGTAAACGGCAGGATGATTGCTTCAACAGTGCATCAGGGTTACGTGGCGGTTACCAGAGTATGGGAAAAAGGAGATCAGATCGACCTGGAATTGCCAATGGAAATACAACGCGTAACCGCTGATGCGCGCATCGCCGCCGATAAAGGGAAGGTGGCGCTTCGTTATGGCCCGCTTGTTTATAATGTGGAAGCCGCCGACCAGGATATCAAAAAAACGATCAGTAACGGGCCGTTGAGTTTGCAATGGAGACCCGATCTGCTACGCGGCGTTATGGTGATTAAGGGGAGCTGGACAGATGGATCGCCGTTACTGGCGATCCCCAATTATAGCCGGATGAACCGGGTGGCGGCAACACCCCTGCCGGCAGAAGATGCCGCGCGGGAACCCCTGAGCAAAATCTGGATCCCGGCCCATACATCAGAATAAATCGGAACAGGTATTGAGATGTAAATAATAAATGTGATCAGGCCCATCCATTACCGGGGTGCTGTGCTTGCCTTCACCGCTGGGATGGCAGCGCCGATCAGACTGTAAATGCCGGTCTTTGACCCGCCCGGCTGTTTGCGCAAACAACTGCAGGGACGCTTGGAAAAAGACGATCGGTCTCAAAGCCAGGGGCATTTTTATATCAGGTGATTTTAAAAATAAACGAAGAGGCGGTATGGTATTTTCCTCCCTGGCTGGTAGTGAACAGGTGTGTGGGTTTCCCCTTTTGCAGTAACAGTTGTGGCCGTTCAAAACGGCCATAGCGCTTAAGGTGGGGTGGGGCCGGTGGTTGTTGCAGATATCGCTCTGCCCCGTAAAATGCAATTTTAGGCTTGCCCCATACCATACCGTTCCGGGAAGTAAGGATGATGCCGCATTCATGATTGTAATACCCCATATCCCTTGCAATCATATAAAATGTATTGCCCTGTTGCCATATAAAAGCATCCTCCAGTTGTGCGTTGTTCCCTCTTTTTGAAAAATCAACAATGGGATTGCCTTCATATTTTTTGAACGGGCCTTCGGGCTGGTCGCTGAATGCCAGGCCGTATTTCCGGTTCCCTCGTACGGCGCCGGTTTGTGTTTCGTATTCCCGGGTATTCCAGGATTTGTAATAAAGCCAGTACCGGCCATCCGGGTGCTGGATTACGGAAGGGTTGGTGGTACAATGGTCATCCCAGCTGCCTTTCCGCCCGGGCTCCAGCAGGGGGTGGTCCATGCGTTCCCAGGGCCCATCCAACGTATCCGCCACGGCCAAACCGATCCGTTTGGTATTGGTTTTTCCGTTGGCATTGCCCATATAATACAGGTAGTACTTATTGTTGAAGGTAGTAATAAAGGGATTGTGGCAGGTGGTTGCGTCCCAGTAACCCGGGCGGGGTTGCAGTACGGTACCCCGCACCTCATATGGACCTTCCGGCTTATCTGCAACGGCATGCACGATCTCCGATCCGTTAATCCAGCCACTCATCTTTTTGGCTGCATTCCATCTCGAAAAGAATACATGCGTTTTGCCGTCGGGGCCCGTAATGGGACTGTTACACCAGACATAAAAACCTTCCAGCTCCAGTGCCCGCCCCAGGGGTTTGAGGTGTTTACTGAATGCTGAAGGCGCAGGACCGGAAGGCATCAGGCCTCCGGTATGAATACACACACCGGCACTTAAAACCGAAAGTTGTTGTACGAATGTTTTGCGGTTCAATGTAACACTGTTTTTTGAAAGGCCCTAACAAGCTGTTTCCCGGGCTGCTTGAATCACGCCCGGCAGTTTTAGCGAACAACTGCCTGCAGGTTGTCAGGGCCAAAATTAAGAAGATTTGATCGCGGTCATTTACGCACGAGCGCATTGATGTACACTTCGATATTCAGGTAACGCGGATCTGCGCTGTTTGGCTGCAATGCGTCGCGGACGGCGGCATTCAGCCCCAGTTTCTTTTCCCAGCTATCCGGGATGCCATCTCCATCACTGTCTTTGTGCGGACTGGCATAGGGGAAATCGCCCAGGCCGCCATTGACTAGGGGCAGGTCGGATTCTGTATACACATACAGGCCTGCTGTGCCCAGGGACTGCAATTCCGCAATCAGTAATTTGTCTACATCATCCCGGTGTGGATACAGGGCCCCGGCGTTTTTTGCTACATATTTAAATGCATCGGTTGCAGACAATACAGGGGTGCTGTAGGGATAAGCGTAGGGCACCGGCATAAAATTGCCGGGCTCCAGACCCGGATAACCGGTTGAATCCGGGGACACTTCTGTGCCATCCAACAGGCCGTTCTTGTTCCGGTCGAAATAGTTGCCGGCTGTGTAAAGGTAAAAGGTGCCGGTTCCCCTTGAAAACGGCGTGGGTTCGTCGGGAGTAAGCGGCCCCTGTATAAAATAATTGTTTATGATATTGACATTGGATACACCTTCCGATCCACCCATAATATAGGCTTCCCCGGAAACGGTGTGGCCCTTGGGATTGCCCAGGTTGCCCCAGTTGTAAACGATATTGTTTACGAACTCATTAATGCCTTTTACTTTTGGATTCCGGGTCTTATTGCTGGCATAAAGGCATTTGAGAATGCTGATCCTCCCATGTGTCTGGATCAGTCCGCCGGCAGAGTGATTTACTTTGTTAAGCCCCTGGGCAACGATGCAGTGCTGCAGTGTAATGCTGTCGGGCTCGATATGCTTATTATCCCAGTTGATGGAAAAAACTTCATCCTGGCCCCAGGTAAAGGAAACATGATCAAAGATCATATGCTTTCCATTGGCGATTCCCGAAGCGTCATCGCTGCGGGAGGAGCCGGCATTGGAGCCCAGGCGGATGCGCAGGTTGCGCGCGATGGTATTGCTGGCGCCGGTAAAGGAAACCTTCCTTCCATAAATGACCACGCCTTTGCCGGGAGCGGTTTGCCCGGCAATCGTTGTATTGGGGGCTACGGCCACTGTCGATTTTAACCGGATGATACCGGTAACGGCAAAGACCACGAATCGTCCGGGCTGGCTCACGGCGTCCCTGAATGAACCGGGGCCGCTGTCTTCCAGGTTGGTAACGGTATAAACAGCGGGGTCGGTTGCTCCCCGGGCGCCTGTGGCAAACCGGCCAAAGCCTTCTGCCCCGGGGAATGCCGGAGTTCGTTCATTGGCCAACGCTGCAGGACTAAGGACCTGTTTGCTGCTTCCGTTAGGCAGCGGAACGGGGTTATTGACAACTGATTTCTGACAGGAGCAGATCAGAAATGCCAGGATGGCCAGACCTGCATTTTTAGAAAGCCTGTGTTTCATTAGATATTGTGTTTGCATTTGGTATATTTTAAATTAGGAAATGCGTCGGACGCGGATGGGAAGGTGCAACGGATGGGTGTACCTGTATTGGTATACGGGTAAACGTATTCGTTATGAACGGCAATCTTTCCGGTGATGGGGAATGTCTGTGTAAATGTATGGTTCGTGAACACAAAGGATACTATCGGCAATGCGAGGCTTCGCGCAATCATTGAGTTTAGGGTCATATGGTTCGTTTTTAATGGAACCATACTAAAATAAATCAACTAAAACCGGTGATCATCCTGCTCCATCCTGCGCAAACGATTGCGAAGCAAAATTTTTTGTTAAAAAGACAATTATTTTAATGGTCAGGGCATTTTTTTTAACCCTTCCCACTTCACCATCCATTGTCCGTTTTGTGGAATGCCCGGAAGGACCCGGGTATTGTAATCATACCCGGCGCACATCATGGCAATAGCTGCAAGCAAACCTCCATTGCCGGGAAGATATAAGGTAAGACGCTCATCCTGATAATTGTGTCCGTTGGGTAAATAGGTATTGGTAGGTATGGGCATCAGTAAGGCATCGATCGCTTTTTCCGGCATTCCAAGACGGGTAGCGGTCATTGCGGTCATGGGAAAATCCCAGCCCCAGGTGTCTTTCCAGCTCCAGTTGTTCCAGATCCAGTCAAAGGTATGCTGCATGATCTTTTTGTTAACACCGGCGGTTTCAGGTAACATGCCCAATGCTCCGAAAACGGACGGGTGGTCCGTTTTATATTCCGGGTTGGTATAAGAATCGGCAGCACTTTCCGTAAAAAGATACTTATCACCTTGTACGGGAAGTGCTGAAAGTTGCTGCAGCACCCGGTCCCAGTTTTTTTCACGGGGAAGTTTCAGGCGCGCGCGCCAACGCTGCGCCACCTGTAAGCCCCATCGCCAGTAGGCCAGTTCATAAGTTGGATTAAAGGTTTCCTCCGCTTTAAACCGTTCCTGCGCTGCAATAATGCCCTTGCCCAGGATATAGCGTTGTTGCAGCGTATCGTAATAGGGAAAAGAGGCCATAAAATCAGCTGTGGCAAATACAAGGTCCTTGTATTTGTTCAGCGTTTGAATATCCGGGTACGCCCGGTAACAAAGCTCCGAAAAATAAATAAAATGCGGCTGCTGCCATACGAGGAACGCGCCCACAGAGGAAGGGCTTTCACGGCCTTCATTGTCGGTCATCTTTTGCCAGCGCAGTCCCCGGTATCCCTGCCTTTCAGCAATCCGCCGGGCTCCGCCTGCGGCTTTCGCATACCACGCAAGCGTTTTTTCGAGTAAGGCCGTACGTCCCCATAATGCAAAATGCACGCCGTGCCACCAGTGCATTTCCATATGGGGTTTGCCATACCAGCTGTTATAGGTAAGGCCGGTTTCCTGGGGAGGGTTATTGCCCGCGCATTGAATTTTGGTAAGATACTGAGACAGGATGATCCTGCGTTCCAGTTCCGCTGCCCTGGGATCGGTGCTGCCCGAAAAATCAACAGCTCCTCCGCTTTTCCAGAATTGTGCCCATTGCTGCCGGTTGTTCGCCGCGGTTTCTGAATAGGAAGGGGTGGGTGCTGCCTGGCTTCCGGAACGGAATGCACAGGTAAATTCGAAATGATCGCGATGCTGCGGTGTCAGCAGGTAATCGTGGGGTGCTTTTGCAGCTATTGTAGCGGCTCCGGTCCATGTAGTGGTAATCGTATAGATTGTGGTATCCAATGTATGCCGGATCACTGAACAGTTCTTTGAAAGGCCGGTCAATACAGACTGGTGCTTTTGTTCTTCGTTCCAGTGAGTGCCCATATCGGCCCATGTACCGGTAGGATAGGGCAGGCGGATGCGGATCCGGAGACGGCCCTGTGTCAATAAGGTGGAGCGAACCTGTACGGCAATGGCGTCCTGTTGCTGATGACAAAAGGTGGACACTGTTACCGGGATACCTTCTACCATAAAAGAAGACGTGATGGCTCCGGTCCACATATTCAATTCTTGCGTGATGTTGCGGATATCGGTGATTCGGGCAGGTGCGCCGTTCCGCAACCGGATGTCGAACCCGATATTGCCCAGCTGCAGCCGGTGCAGGTTTTGCCGGAAGTAGTCGGCTGCCTGATGATGAGCCGGCGGACCACCGCTCCACTGCACTGCATATAATACGTCCCTTCCGTTAAGCTGGTAAGACTTTAGTGCGTCCCGGAAGGCATAATGCTGCGTATTGGGAAAACTATGCCAGCCCCATTCGCTTTGCGTTCCAAGTGGCACGCCCCTGGAATAAACTTCAGGAAATGTTTGCAAACCCGTAATATCCGTCGTAAAAGCAAATGCACCGTTACCTACTGAAAGGGAAGACAGCGTATCTGCTGTTTCAACGCGTACCGTATGCCGCTCGACCAGTTGTTTCCTGTTGATGCTGCCCCGGGGTAGTTGCTGGGTCTTTGCTAAAAACGGAATTGCGAATAGCAGGAACAGGAATTGAAGCGCTCTTTTCATATGCTTGGGAATCGTAGGGACTTTTGAAAATAGCTGATACAGAAATCAAACGTTTCAGCAAGTGCAAATGTACCAATTCCGGTAAAACAACAATCCTGCTCCTTCCTGCTGCAGGCAGCCGCATCGCTTGTTTGCTTTGCGTTTCAGGACACCACAGGATGGCGCTGGCATTGGCCTGCTGTATCTTAGCAATGATTCAAACGCATAAAATTATCTTGCCATGAAACGAACCGGTATTTTAATTGTATTTTTGACTTTTTTTTTGAATATATGTACGGTTGAAGCACAGCGGCTTCCCTCAAAAAAGCAACTGTTAACGGTGTTGCGGCTTGCCAACAACTATTTTATGAACGAATGGCCTGACCCCGGGAAACCCGTGGTCACCAATAAGGAGCGCCCCAGCAATTTATGGACACGTGCCGTTTATTACGAAGGATTGATGGCCCTGTATGCGATCGATCCGCAAAAAAAGTACTATGAATACGTGGTTAACTGGGGTGAAAAACACCAGTGGGGGTTGTGGGGAGGTACCGGTACAAAAAACGCAGATAATCAATGCTGCGGGCAAACCTATATCGATCTTTACCAGATCGATAAAAAAAGCGAACGCATCCGGGATATAAAGACCTGTATAGACCGCGTGGTGGAAAAAGATGGAAATGAGGCCTGGAGCTGGATCGATGCCATACAAATGGCCATGCCGGTATTTGCCAGGCTGGGAGCGGTATACGGCGATAAGAAATATTCTGACAAGATGTATGCGCTGTATGCGTTTACAAAAAACAATCACGGAGGAAACGGGCTTTACAACAAGGAGGAACATTTGTGGTGGCGCGATAAAGATTTCGTTCCGCCCTACAAAGAACCCAACGGCCGGAATTGTTACTGGAGCCGGGGGAACGGCTGGGTCTTTGCAGCCCTGGTAAGAGTGCTGGATATTTTACCCAAATCGGATCCGCATTATAACGAATACCTGCAGGACTTTAAAGATATGGCTGCGGCGTTGTTAACGGTACAACAGCCCGATGGCTTGTGGACCGCCAGTCTGCTTGACCCTGGTCATTACGGTGGAAAAGAGATCACCGGCAGTGCTTTATTTACATACGGTTTTGCCTGGGGAGTACGCCGTGGGATCCTGGACCGGAGCCGGTACCTGCCGGCCGCTTCAAAAGCATGGAATACCATGGTAAGAGATGCGGTACATAAGAATGGCTTCCTGGGCTACGTGCAGGGAACCGGTAAAGAGCCGAAGGATGGCCAGCCGGTAACTTATGCTAGCCGGCCTGATTTCGAAGACTATGGTTTGGGATGTTTTCTGCTGGCAGGTAGTGAATTGTACCGGTTGCGATAACCGCATGCATAGGGCGTTTTAAGAGTAAAAGATCCGGTAGGGCAGTTTCCTGGTATCGGCTGAAATATCTTTCTGAACTAAATAAAGAGCCGGGTATAAATGAAGAACTGATTCGCCGGGAGTTGTGTATCTGTTAGACTTACAGGAGAAGCGGCTGAAACCGGAATAACCGGGACTAAAGATCTATATAATGACCAAACGCCGATATGGTATGGCCAGATGCCGGCAGTTGCCCGCGACTGGTTTGTTGGGTATGGCTAAAAGCAAACCGTATCGGCCAGGCGATGGTATATTTATAATCGTATGCTATTTGTTTGCCTGTTTGGTAAAATTATGGCTAACCAAGCGGCTACAGGCGTTCGTTTTGTAATAAACGTAGGATCCGCCCTCCAAGCATTACGCCGATAAGTCCCAACAGCAGCGCAAAAATTGAACCCGCCTTTCCGCTGCCCGATCCAAAGACAGCGCCGGAAGTAATGGCCAGATGAACAATACCAAAAATGATCGCAAGCAAACCGAATAGTATAGCCGTCTTTGCGCTTTTTTTTGTTGGCCGTTTTTTAGCCCGCCAGCCGGAAATGATACTCATCAAACCCAATAGCCCTTCTGCCAGCGCAATAGCTCTCGGAGCCGTAAGGCCTTTAACATAATTGGCCGCTTTGTGAGCTGTTTTGCTTGAGTCATTGGTCAGGTTCATTTTATCTTCTGGTTGGTTGGTTTGTGAAAACACTTTCACAGTTGAGCCAACTATAAATACCATGAATAAGCAAGCCGGGATAACGCGTAAAATAACCTTCATTACAATACTATTTTAGCGTAAAATTAAAGTTAGCGTATGAGGCAAATTTGTATAAAAACGACATTTTATATTTCAAAGTCGACCGTCCCTCTATCGGATGCTGATATTGTTTGCGCATTAAAATAGGCCTTAGGAGTCTGATTGGAGAACTTTTGGAAATCGTGCGTAAAATGTGCCGGGTCGTAGTATCCGTATTCATAGGCAATATCGGTCAGCGATTTGTTCTGAAAGGCTTTTCCAAGAAGTGAATTGAATTTTGCAATCCTTAAAAATAATTGGGGACTAAAGCCGGAAAGTTCCTTAAACCTTCGTTCAAATTGCCGGAGCGATAAAAAGTTCGTTTCTGCCAGCGATCGTACGGAAATTTCCGTGTAGGCGTTTGAAATTGCTTTGATCGATGCGCAAATAGTGTTGTAGGCAGTTCGAATGTTTTTTAAGCGCGCCTCCAAAAAATCACACACCAGGGTTAACCGATGATCATTGTTTGTGGCCAGCATCATTTTTTCTTCAAGGATTTCTCCCTCTTTACCGCAAAGCGTTTTTATATCTACAGACTGGTTCGTGAGCTCATTTGCGGGCACAGAAAAAAGCTGAGTAAAGGCATAGGGATATAAGTAAAATCCAAAGATGCCAAAAGCTGCGTTAGATACAACTTTACTGAAGGTATGCGTTTGCCCATAGACTCCTGAAATCAGTTTCTGTTCCTCTTTAAACCCGGATTGGTGCCGGAATTGACCTTTGTAGCAAAACAGGACCTCAGGACAGTGATGAGCAAATGCATGATGAATAAATGGTCTGTCTGTTGAAACATCCGTTTCCAAGAACCAAATAAACCTCACATAGTCGGCAAGTTGCTGTGGCGGACGCATCACCTTGTAATCCATTTTATTCTGTTTTATTCTGTTTATTCCATTTGATACAAAACCTCCGTAGTGGAACGACTCAGGAAAATATACTTGATGCATCAGGACACTAACTTCGAATGCCGATGCTGCTATTTCAACAGCCAGCTCCATGTTGGCTCTGTATAACCGCAATCACTAAATTAAATTAATTATGGCTAAAAATTATATAATAATACCTGTTTGCACAATATTATAGTATTCAATTAATTAAATATTTTTTCTTTTCTTTGCGCCTGGGATAAAGCCATTTAAGCTGCTTGTGTATGCCGTCAGCCGAACTTAAAAAATAAAGTAATATTTTAACAATGAAGGTTTTATTGAACCCGCTTCTGTCGATCAAGAAAATTGATAGCGTTTCGATTTTCAATAGGCACAGGTTAAAAAGGATGCTGATCATTTTTTTTCTATTCCATTTTATTTCGCCGGCGGTATATGGTGATAATGTAAAAGATTCAGCCCGGAGAGCAATCTCAAGGATCGATCAGGCCTATGCGAGCGGTCGTATCGAAAGAAAAGTGTATCTCGATTCTGTTTACGCGACGGTAAACTTGCTGCTGTCAGCCAACATTAACTTTACCAACAAAGAAGCTGTTGAACTGTTAAGGCAATACCGAAAAACAATATGGGAGGAGGAAAACACCTATGAACAGAAGCGCAACTATTACGCTATTTTAAGTTCCCAGGCCCATATGGCCAGCCGTATGGGGGAAAAGTTGTACTACACGGAGAAAATTGACAAACTGGAGCGTGCTGCCAATCACAACAGGCCTTCACTTTCAGCTTTATCCTCCCTCGCCTCATATTACGAAGTAGTTAATTCGCCGGAGAAAATAATTGCACTTTATGAAAAATCAAAGACCTATATAGATACCATACCACAGCTGGCCAGAAAAGAGCCCATGACCGGGAAGAACCTGGGTCAGGCTGTCATTTTTCTTTATTTTACCGCAGCTGCTTATTACGATCTCGGGCAGATAACCAATGGCGATGCTGCAGCTGCAGTAATGCAGCAAATCATTCGCATCACAAAAGAAAAATACGGCACAGACAACAATTTAATGAGTGCCCTCGGTCATGTGCAGACCCTTACTGCTATTAAAGGGGCATCTGCAACAAAAGATGCCAGGAAACAGTGGAAAGCCATACAACAGTTGGAGGCGTTACGGAACAGTGCAACAACGCCTCAGGAACGAAGAAACCTTATTGACATCAATCTTAATTTCTGGAAACTCAACTATTTTTTAAAGCAGCGCAACCGCGACAGTACGGCCCGTTACCTTGAGATTTATGGGCGCGTTATAGAAAACGGCAGAAAGCCCTACCTGCTGTTCGAGTATCAAAACTACAAAGCACAAGCACTGTATAACCAGGGGCTTTTTAAAGAAAGTGCCGATACGTTGACGCGGGCGATAGCAATCCTCGACTCGTCCCGTTCGCTTATTGCACAGGACGTAGATAACATACTGTATGCACAAGCGGCGGCAGAGGAAAAACAATTTTTACTGGAAGAAGCCTCCGTAAAGCAGAAAGCAACCGAACGCAAATTAATGCTGACAGGTTTGGCGCTCGGGCTTTTATTGTTGCTGGGTGTTTTTATAATACGATTTGCTCGTCACAGGCAGCAGTCCCGGTTTTTAAAGTTCAAAATGAACCTTGCCCGTAATATACACGATGAAACCAACCCGGCTCTTTTGTATGCCAAGGCCCTGGTGCGCTCACAGGCAACAGGCAACAGCAGCGAAAAGGCCGAACTGGAAAAACAGATCGATCATACCATGGTGCTTATCCGCAGTCTGTCGCATGATCTCAGGTCAGATCGGCAATATACCATTGCCAGCCTCATTGAGGATACCGGACAGCTATTGCGGAAGCTAAATTCCGACAACAGTTTTATTTATTCCATTGGAAAGCCATTGAATGAAAAACGCTTTATCAGTCATTACCAGTACGCTGAACTAAAAGCAATTTTAAATGAATGCATTACCAATACGATTAAACATGCCGAGTTTAGCAAAATTGAAATGGCTTTTGAACAAAATAATAACCGGCTTACTATTACTTATAAAGACAATGGCAAAGGTTGGGATGGCGGCAAAAAAAGCGAAGGTATGGGGCTGAAAAATATTGAAGAACGGATCAACGGCCTCAACGGGGATTACAGCATACGGAATCAGCACCCCAACGGGTACTCGATACAGTTATCTGTATTGTTAAGATAAATTCTTCAGCAATAGCGACGATATCAGTTTTGAACACAAGCGCCAATGGGCGCCTCGTGAATAAAGGCCCGCAAACCGAAATCTTTAATGCCTGCTGTGAAATAAATTGAAATAGTTTTGATTTGATTTGACAGTTTGGGATTAATTTTAAGTAACCCCCACTTAATATATTAATTAACCCCAAAAAGCCAGATTATGAATTTAGAGATTAAGTTAATCAAATCCCGCGTTGGATTATTCAATTTAGCGGAACAATTAAACAATGTGATCCGCGCCTGCAAATTAATGGGTATAAGTCGGGATAGCTTTTATCGCATCAAACTACTTTACGAGTCCGGAGGCGAGAAAGTCCTTCGTCAATTCTGCCTTTTGTCAGTTAAGGGCCAGTAATGAACTGCGCCGGGAAGGGATTTTTATTTCAGCAGCAGGTGTTCGGTGCGTTTGGCAACGTAACGATTTATAAACGTTTGAAAAACGCTTGAAGGCATTAGAAGCCCGGATGGCTCAGGAAAGCCTGGTGTTAACAGAGGCCCAGATGATGGCTATGGAATGTAGACGGAAAAGCAGTAGGCTCATGGCGAAATAGAGACGGAGCACCCGGGTTATCTTGGCTCCCAGGACCCCTACTATGTTGGAACGATCAAAGGTGTTGGGCGTATTTACCAGCAGGCCTTTATCGACACTTATAGCCGGGTAGTCTTTGCAAAGCTTTTTGCATATTTTTTTGATTGCCTGGCCTCATGATGGGGACAGGTATCCTTCACCTGTAAGTTGTTGATAAATATCATCCTTTGAAAGGACGGTCATACGAGCAGCTGGAACGTTTTATTGAATATACAGTAATTATTAGCTTCGAATGTACAATAGTTCTTAGATTTGGATGCGGGATTTAAGTATGCAATCCATAGATAATTAAGAAGAAAATAAAAGGACCAAAAGAATTACGAAATGCATGATGTATTTGAGAACTACCTATCCTCAACAGGACGATTATCAGCCGGGGAAATCGATTTTTCGAAGCAATTCTTCAAACCGATCCGCTTAAAAAAAGGTGATTTTTTTATCCGTGAAGATGAATTCTGCCGTCATATTGGATTTATCGCCGGCGGTGCTGTAAAAGCATATGCTATCGACAAAGAAGGAAGAGAAAATATAACCTGCTTCAAATTTGAAAATGAATTTGTCACCTCGTTTCCGGAGTTTGTGGCGCAGCAAAAATCCAGGAGAAGTATCAGCGCTGTAGAAGATAGTGTCATCTATAGGATAAACTACCCGGACTATCAGTATCTGCTTGCTCAGGTGACCGCCTGGAACGAAGTTATAAAGTCGGTGATGGAGCAGGAGTATAACCAAAAGGAACGGTATCTGCTGAATTACAATAACAGGTCGGCTGTGGATAAATACCGTCATGTTCTGTCTGACGAACCGATACTCATTCAGCGCATATCGACGCAGGATCTGGCATCATACCTGGGCATCACGCAGCGATCGCTTACGCGGGCAAAAGGACAAATACACAGACCCAACGGATTATAGGACAAATGTCCTTATCCGGTCCTGATCAGCGATGTAGATTTGCACAAAAAAATGCTACGTCAAATTGCTCCCGAAGTGTTCCAGATTTCACTGATGCCGCGAAATAGTATCAATTGCTATATTATCGAAGGGGTATTGGTAGACTCCGGAATACGAAGTTCCTATACCACTGTAAAGAGCGCGCTCCGGAAAATTCCCGTTTATCAACATATACTAACGCATGCGCATGCAGATCACCAGGGCTGTAGCGATCAGATATGTGCTGAGTTCGCGATCCCCTTACGCTGTCATCCCGATGAAGTTTTCAGGACAGAAACGGGTATGGTAACCAACGACTATCCCACTCCACAACATTGGGTAGCAAAGTTTCAACAAAAGTACTGGGCAGGGCAGGGACATAAAGTCGAACGGACAATTGTAGAAAACGACAGGATCGGAAGCTTTCGGGTAATAGAGACGCCCGGCCATTCGGCGGGTCATATTTCTTTATTCCGTGAGCGAGACGGTGTGCTGATAATGGGAGATGCGGCGACAAATATGAACCTGCTCACAACCGCAACGGGTCTACGGCTTCCGCCCAACATATTCACCTCGGATCAGCAACGCAACATTAAATCGCTCCAGAAGTTAGCAAAACTAAACCCTTCCATTGTCTGCTTCGGTCACGGACCGATCATGCGGAATACAGATCGGAAGTTTGAACAATTTGTGGCTAAATGTTGCGCGGCTGTTTAAAGATAACGGTGCTGTCTTTTGCTTCTTTTTTTTATCCTTCGAATATCCGGTGCCTAAATTTAGTGCTATAATAAGAGCTGAAGGCATTAGGAGGGATCGCAACGTAAATTCTTACGTTTGAAATGAGTTTTAAGCGCAACAGTGCCGTTGCTGATTATGAACGGACAGGATAGTGTTGGCCGGTCAGCGGTTCGGTCTTATGATGTCTTTTGATCATCTCCGGCGAAGGGGGTTCTGTCCGAAATCCCTCTTCTCCACCGAATATTGCAAGCTTCCGGAGGCTTTTGGGTTTTTTGGTAGTCTTTGCAAGATTTCCGGATTTACCGGGCCTATTCCAGACAGCCCGGCCGCATATCCAGGCCATTTCAATTGAATGACGTCCGAAATTCCAGCGGCGACAGGTTGGTTTTTGTTTTAAACAATTTGCTGAAGGACTGCAGGTGCTCAAATCCGAGTTCATAAGCAATCTCGCTGATGCTGAGGTTGGTGGTGGTGAGTTTTTCCTTGGCCAGCTCGATCAGTTTATGGTGCAGGTGTTGCTGCATGTTTTGCCCGGTTAGCGTTTTGAGGATGCTGCTCAGGTAGCCTGGCGAAATGTTCAATTTTTCGGCGATACGCGTTACGCTCGGCAGGCCCTGGCTTGCTAAAGCACCGCTGCTAAAATAACTGCTCAGGTAATCTTCCAGGCGTGTCAGCAGTTCATGATTGGCTTTTTTATGGGTAATAAATTGCCGTTGATAGAATCGTTGAGAATAAGTTAACAATAACTCCAATTGTGCAATAATCACATCCTGGCTGAAGTGGTCAATAGCCGTGCTGTATTCGTGTTCGATCTGATTCACAATCGCGGTAAGCATCCATTCTTCCTTTTCGGAAAGATACAGCGCCTCGTTCACTGAATAGCTAAAGAATTCGTACTGCTTGATATTTTTGGCGAGCGATGTATTCCATAAAAAATCAGGGTGGATCAGGATCATCCAGCCTTCGGGCTTTTGAAAATTCGCGGCATGCTCCACACTTTCCACGCCAAACAACTGACCTGGCGACATAAAGAACAATACACCTTCATCAAAGTCGCTGGTTTGCTGACCGTACCGGAATTTAATATGCTGTTTCCTTTTCATCGAGATCCAGTAAAAATCACCGACCAGACGGAAGGGGATCTCGGCAATTGGCATATTGACATTTTCCATGCGGACAACACTGATCAGCGGATGAGCCGGTTTGGACAGGCCGGCGGCACAATGATACTCACTGATTGTGCTGAAACGAAGAAGCGGTGTACTGCTCATGATACAAGATACTTATTTTTGCTGGTATACCTGGGCAAACTCCTTTGCGAATGCTGAAAGTTTAACGTTGCCCATTTTCGGTTGATTTCGATGAAAATTTTCCAGTGGTTTGCCACTGTGCATGGCAGCCTGCATCTCCACCAGTGTTTCGGCTAGCTTTTGGGGCACTTTAGCCATTTTTAACCCCTGCAGCATGGCTTTATCTGTCAGTAATACCCATTTCAGCCAGGGCTTATTAATTGCCGTTCCGATGATGCGGGCCGCTTCGTTACAGGTCAGTTCCTCGCTGCCCACATACCGGATCGTGTTTTGCTCTGGTATCAATACAAGTTCTTCGGCAACTGCATCGGCAATGTCTTTTGGCGAAACAAAAATGATCCGGTCATCTCCGCCATAGTTGCCCATCAGCAGGCCGGTCTTTCCGGTCAGTAATGCCCAAAGGCCTGAATAGCGTAGCGTAAGCAGTTTGCCCATCAGGCCTTTCCCTTTGATCAGGTCGATACTCTGGTAAAAATTTGTGTAAAATGATCCGGGACGCATAGCGGTAATAGAAGCCTCCAGACCCTCAAACTCGCTTTCCACATTTTCGGCTTTTATCAGATCGGCTACCCAACCACTCATTACGACAACACGCTTCGTCTTTGCTGCCTTTAGTGCCTGTACGTAATTCCGAGCCATCCGGCGTAGATAATCGCCGGCATCCGGTTCGGTAAAGCTGAGCGGGATCATCGCATAAACCGCATCCGCGTCCCGGAACAGGGCTGTAAGGAAATCAACATCGGCGATGGAGCCGATGGCAGCCGAAGCCCCCAGGGCTTCGATGGCTGCCTGTTTATTCCTGTTACTACTCACTACAGTTACATCGTGTCTCTGGGCTACCAGTATTTCCGTCAGCGGTTTGCCGATATTACCCAAAGAGCCAGTTATAATAAGTTTCATTTTATTGAGTATAAATGCCGTTTTCGATATCATTTAACAAGAGCGGGTTTGACGGGCGCCAGTTCAGGTGTACCTGCGTCCATTTGCTGGAAGATGGACAGTCGATGGCTGCCATATGGGCAAACCAGCCAAAATGCTCGGCGGCTTGTTCAGCGGAGATGGATTTTACTGGCAGGTTCAATTGTTGACCAATGGCTTCGGCAATGCTTTTAACGGTTACACCTTCCTCTGTATTGGCGTGGAAACGTGCTCCGGGCGTTGCTTGCTCCAACGCTAAACGGTACAGTAACGCAGCGTCCAACCGGTGCCCGGCGTTCCAGCGGTTCTGGCCTTCGCCGATGTAGGCTGAGAAACCTTTTTCCCGCGCCAGGTTTACCAGGATGGGGATAAAGCCGTGTTTATCTTCCTCCCCATGCACCGAAGGCGGCAACCGCAGAATAGCCGCACGCACGCCTGCAACCGTGGCTGCTTCCGCCGCGTGTTCTGAAGCACGGGGCCAGGCGGGGTTGAATGGTGAAGGCATGTCTTCAGTCGCAACTTTCCCAGGCCTTACCAATGCAGTCCCTGAAGTGACAATTAACGGGCGGTCTGTACCCGTCAGTACGTTGGCTATCGTTTCTATGGCCCGCTCATCGATGGCGCAAACTTCGGCAAAGCGGGTAAAATCGTGGACAAAACCGCAGTGGATGACACCATCGCTTTCGGCTGCGCCTTGTCGAAGACTATCCAGGTCTTCCAGGTTGCCGTAATGAACCTGAGCGCCCGCTGCTTCTAATTGGTCTGCAGATGCTTTTGATCGCGCCAGCCCCAGCACCTGGTGGCCCGCCTTTAATAATTCCCGTACAACAGCGGTGCCTACAAAGCCGGAGGCTCCTGTAACAAATACTTTCATGTGTTAATTGCTTTTATTGACACAAAGTACCGCTGTAACGGGGAGAAAGATTTATCCAAATCCATGTTTGGTTTAGCCGAAACCATACTTTTTGTCAGCGTGGTAGAAAGAACCGTTTTTGGTGTTGCGCCGCTGTGCTTTGTAGAAACGGCGCGGCAACAGCACCTTCCCGTTTTTTCAGACTTGGAGGGACCCGTAATGCAAGCAGTTCTTTAACACAGGAAATTTAATCGCCTCAACCATGGAAAAATTATTCATCACTCATTTATCACCTGCGTAATGATTACTGAAAACCCCTCATGCTTCTCTTTTGAATGATACTGCTACATTTCTTGTATTACGTGTTGCATAACTCCGGTATATTTCCGAATATCCCTTGGGATTCTGTAATGTCTGGCGGTTATAATTGTTGGCAGACAGTTATGATATTTAGGCTTAAGGCGGTACATTTTTTGCAGGAATAGGCTAGGTGCTTTTCGCGCTTGTTGATAAAGATCAGGCTCTACGCTAATTGCCGTCATACTGTAAGTCTGTTTTTTGTCCGAATTTTAGCTTGACAATTTCTTTCAAAAAACAAGGCTGGTATGAGATCACTCTCGTTATATGATAATAAGGCACTGCCGCCACTCAGCCTGATGCAAAAAATGCTGTTATGCTGCGGCATTCTGTCTTCAGTCGTTTATATTGCTGCAAATGTTATTTGTGTATTGCTGTATAAAAATTATAGCCCGGTATCCCAAACTGTAAGTGAGCTATCGGCAATAGGCGCTCCTACTCGGAAACTATGGGTGTCTCTGATGGTACCTTATTCGTTATTGATGGTCGTTTTTGGCTGGGGAGTAAGGCAATCGGCTAGGGGCTATCGTCGTCTTGAAATCGTTGGAATCATACTGATTGCTAATGCTGTCATCGGTTTTTTCTGGCCTCCAATGCATCAACGTGAAGTGCTGGCAGCTGGTGGCGCAACGCTAAGCGATACACTGCATATCGTTTTTACTATAGCAGCAGTTTTTCTTATCATACTGGCCATCGCTTTCGGCGGTGCATCTTTGAGCGGGTGGTTTCGTATTTATTCTGCCGGCACATTGGTAACCCTTGTTGTCGCAGGTCTTTTGAGTAGTATCGGGGGATCAAAGATCGCTGCCAACCTGCCTACACCCTGGATCGGAATATGGGAACGTATTAATATCGGCGTTTTTATGCTTTGGATCATAATACTGGCTGTTGCCCTTTTACGAAGAAAACCGACCATGCCGCCGGGGGAAATCGGTAATATGTTGTCTGATTGTGAATAAACTTAATCTATATGAAATCCGGAATAAAAAAATTAAATGCAGAGTGGCATAAAGCACATCCCATGCCGGCCAACCCCAGTTTTGAACAGCGGGTGCAGTGGCATCTTGAACATCAGAAGCATTGCGGATGCAGAAAGATCCCCGAAAAACTGGTCAAAGAGATGAAGAAAAATGGAATACGTTTTTAAATATTCCTCATGAACGCCACTGGAGAAAACAGGGATGAGTAGTTGATCAAGTCGGATTCAGGTCAGGGATTGTGTGAAGTTGCGATTTGATCAGGAAGGAATGGTTTCTAAGATTTTCAAGAGGATTAGAATTAAAAAAAATAGAAGTACCCGAAAAGTGTGTAAGTTAAATCGAGGTAAAATAATCGTAGCACTTATGCCTTCAACCGGTCTCCAAAAATAATCAAGAACTGGTTAAAGACAATGCCTCAAATCTGAAAGGCATTGTCCATTTTTTGATGCATGCCAGGTAAACAGACTTCAGAGTTGCATTATTATTGGTTAAAGAAAGCTTATTCTTGGTGTATTGGTAGCCCGGGGCGCACCCTCAGGAAACCGGAAAACCGGCAGGGGATTTCTGTATTCCCGCCATAGATAGCCTGGCTGATCACGGGCCCGGGTGCTTCTTTGCGGTACACGGCAAATACCGACCCAGGCAATGCCCGGAAAGTATGCAGTAAGGCTGAGTTCTGTAGTTCCTGTCTACAAAAGGAATGAGTTTGTTTTTGATAAAGTTGAGAAAATCTTTCCCGCCGGTAGTTGGCAGGTTATTGTCTATCCGCCGCTTAAGATTAGTGCGTATATAGGATTGAAGTTTCTTCATTGATCGTTGGTTACAATACAAACAACAATCAATGGAGACGATAGATCCCATCTTCACCTATTTAGAAGTGGTTCAAAGAAAAAATGCCGAACCGGTAACTTTAGTCTGATGACGGATGATTGTTTTCCAACGAAATGCCTGCCGAAGGATTGGATCATTTTCGCAAACACTCAGAAATAAAAGACTGGTTGGGTCTCACGGCATTTCACATACCTTCCAATCCTGGCTTTCCGCAAAGCTGGTAGCCCCCGCAAAGGCGATGCCGGAGGCAGAACTCAGATTGGCTGAGCCGTATCCAAATATGAGTACCTTTCCGGACTGTTTAGTGCTAAGAGGGGAAGTAAACGAGGCGTCTTCACTGAAATATGAAAACATCATAAAAGTTACCGGGGAACAGATCGTTCTTGAGCTGCGCCATTTATTTAAGCTGCTTTCAAAAACGGGTGTTGCGTAGTAGCTGGCCACTGAAGTTCCCAAAGCGGAAATAGCATAGGCCGAGCCTCCCCAATCATACACCAAACGACTCTGCAAACGCCTTGCATCAAGCGGGAACCTTCCTGGTATATGAAAAGTATCAATTACGATGCCCGATTCGGAGCGTGAACCCCAGGGCCCCTGGGTATCCGTTTTCGTATCAATGCCGCAATAAGGGTTGCCAATACTGGTGAAATTACGGTTGCTACCATGCGATCCTGTTCCGATCCCGGACTTGTAATTATCAAAAAGAAAAAAAGAGGTTGGAATATCACTTACACATAGAAAAGGATTGGGATCGTCTGGTTTTGAAACCAGCGACGTTGGATCGGATGGCTGACTGCCTCCGCCTGGTGTATAGGGTTGAACCGGCTTTTCTATCACCAGCTGAAACCGGAGAAACTCGTCAAATTTAATGAACTCCCGTTGGTCCGAAGGGAACAACGCCTTTATCTTTTCCTGGTAACCGGGCTCGTCAACTTTTGCCTCCGTCCAGATCTTCTTTATAAACGGATAATAGGCTTTTGATACATAGTCAGCTTTCGATTTTCTTTCATCGGTTGTTTTTGCATCAGCAACGGCCTTTATAGCAACCTGATATCCTTTGTACATATCGGGTTCCGCTTCCATAAGTTTGCGCAGCGTCTCTGTTACCGGTGCCACTATTTCTGATATCTTTTTCATCAATAGTTCCTGATCGTTTTTTGCCGGAACCTGTATTTCTTCAAGAGATATATTGGTAAAGATGGTTGGATACCGGGTTGAGTCTGGTTTGGATATGAGAAGATTCTTATTGATCGCCGAGGCTATGGCTGTCTTTTCATTTGTTAACGCATTCTTTTTGCAGGAGGCCTGCCCTAAAAGCAGACCAATCAATAATAGCGGGTGGAATATCTTTTTCATATGCATGTTTTTTTTAAAAATGAAGTCCCTATTTTCTGATTTTTTTAAATGGACCGACTACTGATGCCTGTTTCGTGCCGGTTAAATTTCCGGCTATAAAAATAGGCTGCACCGGGTGCGATCACAATCATCAAAAAAGATGATTTTTAATTCCTGGAGGCCAGTATGATTTTACTGTATGTTTTTGTTCCGTCCTTGTCTACCTGTGCGATTCGTATATACATATTCCCGGGTGCTTTAGATGGCATTTCCATGGAAGTTCTGGTACAGGAAAGCAATAGTACCGCACCCGTAAAAACGGCCACCGTAAGCTGCTTGCGGCGTTTATGATGCAGCGGTAACAGCAGGATCGCCAACAGGCTAATGCCGGCAAACCCCAGATTGTGCAAGTCAAGACGAAAACTATATGGTACAGGTATATCGGAGCTGCCGCGGGAAGCGTTAAGTGTTCCTATTTCTTTAAACTGCCTGCCATCCGGGGAAGCTTCAATAATAAAGCGGTCGTTGCTGTTTTCCGCAAGACTGGTAAAATAAACCAGCAACGTATTTCCGGTGATGGCTGCTGTAATGGCTCCAAAGGTTACGGGCAGGGGCGGGCCTTCAGTAACAATGGGTAATGTTAATAATTCACTTTCTTTTAAAGCACGGTTGTAAATGCGGACTTCGTCTATAATGCCATCGCTGTATTCATCGGGCCCGCTTAGGCTGCGCCCGATGGAATAGGTATTTACATTATCCGGGCTAAAGGCTTCATGATACTCCTTAGCGTCTACCAGGTTGCCATCCACGTAAAATTTAGCGGAGTCCGTGAGCTTGCTGTAAGTTACCGCCAGGTGATGCCACTGGTTAAAATTCCAGGTGTAATTGCCGCCAACATAGTTGGTATTATAACCGGATTCAAACAGGATACCTCCGGAGGCCCAGTTTGCCTCCAAAAGTACCGATCCCCAGTCTGTAGCAGGATCATACTGTTCAAAAACAGCGAACACGTTCCAGTTGTTATACCAGTTCCGGATATTGATCCAGGCTGCGATGGTTATTTCATTAGAAGTGTATATTTTGGAAAGCGACGGGCTTGCAGGTATGTCAATATGGGAGTCGGAGCCGTTAAAATTGTAGGCGGAATTCGCATTGCCGAACCGGTCCGTGGCAGGCGTAGCATTGTACACCATGCCGTTATTGTTGTGGCCGCTTGCATCATTGGCATTGCCGTTGAAGGGCAGGTAAAGTAACAAACTGTCGTTGAGTGATTGTGCCGGGGATGGCAGCGCGACGGGTATAAGAAAAATCAAGACAAGAAGATGTTTCATCACTTTAGTCAATTTTTGATGGCTTTTAGTTGATGGTTTTGTTGGGAAATAGAAAGCGCCTTTCATTTGTTTCTTTTTAAGGGGGTATCAGGAAACAACGGACTTAAAAATCCTGAACTCATTTTTGAAGATTTATTATTAATTTTTATAGCTTTAATACCAGACCCAAAAATAAATTTGCACAGCTGCCAGCACAATCGTTAAAAAAGATGATTTTAAAAAGAGTGGATCATGAAAATCATTAAAAAGGATGACAAAAAAAGTAAAAACAACGCCTAATTTGCGATAAGAGCATGAATGGTAAATTGTTTAAAATGTTGGTGCTGCTATACTGCTGCAGCTTTAATTTTCAGGTGCATGCGCAGCAAGAAGCGGAGCATGATATGCTCCGGGGCAATATTGCAAGGGCAGCAACCGATAGTTTAAAGGTAGCGGCCCTGTATGCATATATGAAGACCAACCTGAATAACAATACCTCCGATTTTGAGCCTTATATAAAGCAGATGATTTTTTTGAGCAAAAGAATCAAATTTAAATGGGGCTTAAGTACCGCCTATATACTGGGCCTGTCCTATTACAAAAACCAGGGAAAATTTGAGTTGGCACTGAAATATGCTGACTCTGTTGTCATTGTTACAAAGGGCGACACTGCTGCGGATATGCGCACCAATATGGGGCATATGTACAACAACCGGGGAAACCTGTATTATAATATCGATGATTATGAAAACGCTTTGAAAGATTATTTTCAGGCGGAAAGAATTTTCAGGGAGCTGCATCATAAAATGATGGCCAGTACATACACAGGCATTGCTAATTGCTTTATGAAATTAAAGAATCATTCACGGGCATTTGAATATTCCAAAAAAGCAGTTGCTATAGCAAGAGATTTTGGAGATGACCGTGCACTGGCAACGAATATGATGAACCTGGCCAGTGCATATATGAATACAGACAATTATGTGAAGGCCGACTCTTTATTAAATATTGTGTGGCCCATTGTATGGAAATTGCAGAATTCTAAAAGCTTTTACCTGTATTATTATGGTTTGGGTAATTTGGAATCGGATTATAAAAAGGATACTTTAAAGGCGCTGAATTATTATCGGAAATCCTACAGCTATGCCCTGGAAAATGAGGATGTTTGGCAACAGGGACAGGCACTTGATTTTATAATACACTATGAACTAAGTTTAAAACATAAAGGTGTTAAAGCTGATATCGATAAGTTGTATAAAATGGCCAGCCGGAACAGTCTTGAGGAAAATAGAGCTTCTGCTTTAAATTATTATGCCATCTGGTATAATGAACAGGGCCATTACCGGAAGGCATATACATATCAAAAGCAGTTTCAAATGTTGTCTGATAGCCTGTATTCAAATGAAATTCAGGAAAAAACCGCTATGATGGAAATCCGTTTCCGGGTTGCCAACAAGGACCAGGAGATTCATCAGTTAAGGGCAAATGAAAAAATACAACAGCTGAATATTCGCCAGAAGAATGCGTTGAATTATATGCTAACGGGCGGGGCGCTGGTGCTGTTTGGTATTTCAATACTTGGTTACCATAATTATAAAAACCGCCAAAAGTTTCAGCAAGCAAAAATTGATGAGTTGGAGGCAGAAAAACAACTTGCTGCTACAGAGGCGGTGCTGAAAGGTGAGGAGCAGGAGCGTACCCGCCTGGCCAAAGACCTGCACGACGGGCTGGGTGGCATGCTGAGCGGCGTTAAGTATTCTTTGAGCAGTATCAAGGGGAACATGGTGCTGACGCCTGACAATGCACGGGCTTTTGAACGCAGCATTGATATGCTGGATAGCAGTATCCGGGAAATGCGCCGTGTGGCCCATAACATGATGCCCGAAGTACTGGTAAAATACGGATTGAACGTGGCGTTGCAGGAATTCTGTGATGAAATAGACCGGAGCAGCGCCGTACATGTCAGCTATCAGTCGGTGGGCATCGGTGATGCCGCCGTTGAGCAAACGGTTTCGGTTACCATTTATCGTATTATACAGGAGCTGATAAACAATGCCATCAAACATGCCTATGCGCAAAATATACTGGTACAGTTACACATATCAGGACCCGAAAAACGGTTGACGATTACGGTGGAGGATGATGGGAAAGGATTTGACAAAAATCAGCTTTCTACCGCGCGGGGTATGGGCTGGAGTAATATTCAGAACCGGGTTGATTTTCTGAAAGGGAAAATAGACCTGCATTCAGAGCCGGGCAAGGGAACATCCGTTCTAATTGAGGTTGATATCTGATGCGGGTGACCAGTGTCGTAGTTTTTAGTGTCTGTAATTTGTTCCGGGTATATAGAATGCAGGTAACTTTGAGCAAGAAAATGAAAGCAAGCGTATTTATAGTGGATGACCATTATATGGTGATCGAAGGCATCCGTTCGTTGTTGCAGCATGAAAAAGATATTGATTGGATGGGGCACGCCAACAGTGCCGCCTCCTGCCTGGTCTTTTTGAAACAGCAACAACCGGATGTATTGCTTATGGATATCAATTTGCCTGACCAGAGCGGCACCGATTTGTGCAAAGAAGTAAAGCGGTTGTTTCCGGCTGTGTTTGTACTGGGGCTCAGCACGTTCAACCAACAGGCGGTCATCCGAAATATGATGGATAATGGCGCTTCCGGTTACCTTTTAAAGAACGCCGATAAGGAAGAGCTGCTCGAAGCGATTCAGATAGTGATGGCGGGCAAAACTTACTTTAGCCTGGAGGCCGTAGCCTCATTAAAAGAAACCGGCCAGGCCCTTCCTGCGATCACAAGACGCGAAAAGGAGGTATTGCTGCTAATAGCCAGAGGACTTACCAATGCGGAAATAGCGGAGCAACTTTTTATCAGTGTTCCCACCGTAAATACCCACCGTAAAAGCCTTCTTGAAAAATTTGATGCAAAGAACACCGCCATCCTTATCAGTAAGGCCGTTCGTCAGGGAATGGTGTAGGTTTGGCAAAGTCGGGCAACGTTATCCGGTGAAAGACGGGACGGATATCTGGGCTTGCGGTGTAATACCTGCCGGGTTACTTTTAACTCCTGAAAGAATTTGAAGAAGCTGTGCCGGGAAATTATATCCTGTTTTCCAATGCGGTTGAAATAAAACCGCAACAAGCGAAAGTTTTCCGCATAGATCGCCTCTCTTAAATCGCAAATCAATCCTCATTTTTTTTAATTAATGTAAGGGGTGGTTCGGAAGATGGAATCCTTGTGTGATTAGATGAAGTTGTAATTGATCATATTTGAGCTTGGTATTTAATGCCCTTTGAACTGCTGGCATCCAGAAAACTTGGTCTGTCATTCTGTGTATCATTTATGTGTCGTAAATGGGGGCAGCAAGTGGCACTTCTCGGGGCATACGTAATAATAAAAAAAGTTGCAAGTATATACTTGCAACCTTCAAAATGTGCCCGAGACTGAATTCTCAATCTTCGGACTATAAATTCGTTATAAGTAACATGTGTCAAATATATGTCAGGACTGCGTTTCAGCCAATTTTTATCACTTCTTAACGCTTATTTCCTGTCCGCACAGATATAAGTTTTTTGTGCAACAAATTGAAAAGAAGTGTCTGTCTATTTTAGCTACTATGGATCGCAAAATTTCGATTACAGATTTTTTTCGGAAAAATGTTTTTAAACCCTATAGCAATAATTGGGTGCGAAAGCTAACCCCGGCTGAAAAGGCATTGAGGAACAACAGGCATAGCCCCTCAGGCCTATGAAACCGGAGCGCTGTGCTTATATCGGCTGTTTCATAAGGATTGCGTGCCCCTTTCAGTTTAAAATACGGCTCTGCGGTTTTCCAGGGTTGATCACGTTCCCTGATCCCTTATACGTTTGATAGAAGGGAAGCGACCAGCTGGGTTTCTTACGACCTGCTTTATTTACTCAGCTGTAATTGAGTCCTTTCCCTATCTAATACATAGGTTTTTCCGTTCCAGATCAGGGCGCCGGAGGTGCCGGGAGGAATGGTGATATGAATCATCCACCTGTTGCCGTCTAATTGATAAGATGCACTTATTTTTCCTTTGGGATGTGGTATCTCGCCGCTGGCATCTTTCAGGTTGCCCAGATGCGGCCGTATCTTTATTTTATTGAAACCGGGGCTGTCGCTGTCTATCCCAAGGATTGTTCTAAAGAACTCAATATTAGGACTGCTGCCCCAGGCATGACAATCTGATCGGGTTGTATAGAGGTCAGATACCTCTGCCCAGGTGGTAAGTCCCATTTTTACATTATTATACCAGACATCTAACCAGTTCAGGTAGTCATCGCCCCGTCCGCCTTTTACCAGCGCCATATGGAGGTAATATTTGAAATAGATGGTACATTGGGTGAGGACGTCATTGTGCAACAGCTGGTCGCATATGGACGGAATATCTTTTTTTTCTGGGATGCCGGTTAATATGGCCAGAGCGTTTGCATGTTGCGAGAAATGTTTTTTGTCTTTTGTATCTGCAAACAGCCCTTTGCCTGCATCCCAGTACCGGGCTTTAATAGTGGCCTTCAATTGACGGGCTTTTTTCTGATATAGGTCTGCATAATAGCTGATCCCCAGCTGCGCTTCCATTTGCATGGCCCATTGATAAGCCCACAGAAGTTGCATGTCAATGATCGCAGAGCTGCCGTCATCACCCCTGGGCGGTGCGCCCACAAACCAGTCCTTGCCGCTGGCCCAGTCCACAAATGTCCAGTAAGGAGTATTGGATAGTGACCCGTCTGCTCCCTGATACCTGGTAAAAAAATCGAGGATGGCCCTGGTGCCGGCAAGTTTGTTTTTAACAAAAGAACTGTCATTCCGGTAATACCAATAATCATGAAGCATGCCGATATACCAAAGTGAAAACGTAGAAATGATCTGGGCGCTGTGGGTAGGATAACGGCTGAGTGTGATACCCTCCGGTAAGCGGGAATTATCGATCAGGTTCAGCGCATGCCGTGCCAGGCGGTCATCTCCGC
Organism: Niabella agricola; assembly: GCF_021538615.1. Lineage (NCBI taxonomy): Bacteria > Pseudomonadati > Bacteroidota > Chitinophagia > Chitinophagales > Chitinophagaceae > Niabella > Niabella agricola. Next base: position 1,108,188 of record NZ_JAJHIZ010000002.1, on the reverse strand, counting down.
TATAGTAGTAGGATACCATTGCCTGGATACGGGTATCGCCGATGTATTGTAACTGCTCATAATAGGGGCAATCCGTATAGGTATCATAGGCATTTAAACGGCAGGTTCTCCATCCAATGTCCAGTAGCTGTTTAAAATCATTATTCCTGCTGCGGAAGGTGGCTGTTTGTTGAAACGGATAGCCGGTAAACACCCCGTAAATATCATTGATAACAAGTGGATCGCCTTCTGTTCTGACCCGTAGTTGTATATACCGGAAGGTCCTGAAATTAAGAGAAGTGAATGTTTGCCCGCTGGTTCCATTGGAGAGAATGCTGTCCGTTCTGCCCGAAAAATCTTTTCCTGCAACTTCGTTCCGGTTGCTCTTGCGCATACCATTCTTTGTAATATTATCGAATAACGATTCGGCATAGCCGATGGAAATACCGGCGTTTTTTCCGCCGCTGAATACCAGGGTAAGATAGGCATTGGTCAGGAAGGACTGATCGAGCAGGAGAACGGCCGTACTGTGGGCGGGGATCACCTGGTCGCTTTTGACAGACGGAAACTTATTTGAGGCTCTTAAGCCCTGAACGGTTCTTAATTCCGGGATTCTTTGGTAGCTCCTTTCCCGCGGAGGAATGTCAGACGGGATCAGCATCCAGGCAAATCCGTCGGAGTGCCCTTTGAGTTTTCCCTCAAAAAGCTCTGAAGCAAAATTCCAGCTATGGTCGTCGTATTGAATCTTCGTCCATCCACTGATCACCTTATTCATATCTACCAGCTGCCCTTTACTGGCTGCAAAATAATATCCTGGTATTGGCGTAAACGCTGCGTCCCGGGTACACTTCCAGGTTTTATCGGTGTTCAGCAGCTCCTCGGTACGGGTATGTCCCTGTAGTATAAAAGCGGTTCTTAACGTTACCTGTGCTTCAGGCCGGAACTGGGCTTCGTTATATACCATTGCTGCAATGATGTTTTTACCTGTTTTCAGATAGGGAGCAAGATCAATGGTTTCATAATACCAATTAGACAAATCACCTCTTGCCGGTCCGGCAGAAACCAGCGTATCATTTACGTACAATTTATACTGATTATCTGCCGAGAGGTGCACGATAAAAGAGCCGGGGCGTTTATCGAGGATTACGGCTTTTCGAAAATAATACACTCCGTATTGCGTACCATCGTCATTGCCGGCGGCGATCCACCGGGCATTCCAGGGCTGCTGTGACGGCGCTACCTGTGCCCATCCTGTATTCAGGATACATAATAACAAAGGGATCACCAGGTAAAGCGGTTTGTTAGTTTTCATATACTATTTTTTAAGGTCTTGCTTCTGTTAACCGGATCGTTTTAAACCCGAACAGGGGAATCGTGCAATTAAAAGAAACCGGCGTTGTCGGGTCGGTACTGAGTGAAGATGTGCTTTTGTCGTCGAGTTCAACAAAATCCAGGCGGCGGGCACGGCAGTTCAGCAATACGCGATGGCTGTTTTTGTAGGAGCCGGTATTTGTGATTCTGAAGTACAGGTCTGCACCTTTATAGTATAATGCCGTTACTTCAAGCCCCGGATCCAGGTGTTTAATGAACGGGGCGTTAATGCGTTGCGTATAGCCGGTATGAGCGATCAACGGCTCGTTCCATAATACGGTTTCCCTGTTCAGCTGCGCGTTTTGCCAGTTGCCCTGGTGCGGTAGCAACGCGTAGCGCATTTCGGTAGGACCGTTCACCGTATACTTTCTTCCCCATAAACCAACACCAATATACTGAACGGTAAGCGACAGTGGAAAGTTTTGCCCGTATGAGTAGCTGGTTACATGATCGGAGAATAGCGCCATTCCATAATTGCTGATGGTATCTGTAATATCAACCCAGTTAAAAATGATATTGTTTTTTATGTCATCCCACCTGTTATAAAAGGTGCCGGATAGCTTGCTTTCGGTAACATCGAGCGGGGCATCTTTAGTGAGCTTTTGATGCTCAAGGTTTAATGGAAAAGGCACCAGCAGTTTGCAGGTGTCATTATAAAAGGCTTTGCGTTTTTCCTCTGCGGTATAACCGCCGTATTGTTTATAATTGTCGCCAATACCTGCTCTTTTTTTATAGTCGATATGTAATGTAAGATCGATCTTTTTTTCGCCCTGCTGTAATTGCAGGGTCTGGAAAAAGCGGTTATGATTGATGGTGCCCGCGATCCGGAGCCGGATCTGAACAGGGCCGTTTTCGAGTATGGTAACTACCGGCTTTTCCTCCGTGCTGCAGACAAATTTGTTGTCATCATAAAAGAAGCCGCGCAGGGCATTAAACCCGGTATCTTTTTCTGCAATAAAGTTTTTGTGATTGAGTTGCTTTGCGATCAGTTGTCTTATAGTTCCCCGCTTTGCATCGATCGTCAGCTGGTACAGATCCGTTTCCATGCGGTAATCGCCGTTCTGTGTACGGCTAATGAATGCTCCCTCCGGCGCTGTCTTTTTTTTAGCAGCAACTATAGAATAAATGCTGCTGCCGAATGCGGGAACGGAGGCTTTAAAAAGGAGCTTGCTGCCAGCGCCATCTTGATTTATCATCTGGAAGGGGATCTTGTTACCATTGCTTTCAATGGCAAACGGACTGCCGGGCGGGTTTGGAAGGCTTACAGCAACCACTTCATCCCTGTTGAACGAGGTGGGGTTATCTATCCGGATACGGTTAACGTTTCGTTTGGCGGCGGCCGCCATTTTTTTTACAGACTGTTGTATGATATTTTGAGCAATAGCGCCTGCAAGACCGGTCCATTCTTTTACATGCTCTGCCCAGGTTTTATCGTTCATCCGGTTGTAGGGCACAATCCAGCAGTCGTGGTGCTGTGCCAACAGGATGTTTTTCCAGGCACTGTTCAGTTCCTTCTGAGGATAGGGAGCACCTTTGTATAAAGTGGCCAGGGCCGCCAGTTTTTCAGCTGCCGTTAATTTATTTTCGGCGGCCCGTACCTGTTGCGCAATACGCTGCACAACCTGTGCGCCCCAAACCAGGCTTACCTGTATGTCTTCTTGGCTCAGGCGCCAGTGCTCTCTGGTTGGGTTTTGTGCGATCAGGTTAAAATAACTACGCCAGGTAGTATAACGGGTGGATGCCGGTTTGTGATGACCGAGCCAGGGACCGTTGCTCCATCCCGCGTCTTGCAGGCACATTCCTACCGGGTACGTAATGCCCTGTTCCCGGGCAGCAGCTACAAATTCCCGGGAATGATTCCAGGCTGTTGTTTGCCAGGTCGAATTTTTTGCCAGGGCTTCAGAACCGTATCTTGGAACGGTGAGGATCGATGAACCATCCGGCCCCAGCCAGTTCAACGACTCCCCGCCATACGCTCTTACATAACCACCCCAGCAGGTATTGGGGTTTTTTAATGAAGCATATCGAATACCGAACGATTTTAATACCTGGGGCAATGCTGAAGTAAAACACGGTTCTTCAGAAGCATAGGTAGTGAAAGTGATTAAAGGGAAATGTTGCCGCAGCTTTTCGACGCCATATTGAAACTGGCGGATGGTACTTTCGATGGAGCTGTTAAAAAAGTAGCTTTGCGCGTATGTGGGGTTTACATATTCGGCAATTCCGTTTTGCGAAGCATCATTAATGATCCTCTTTATACGTTCATAGTTTTCCGGGTCTTTCTCTGCCACTGTGTCCCAGGTTTCCGGCTCGATCTCCAGGTTTAACCGCCAGTCTTTTTCCCGGTCTGCATTGTCTGCAATAAATTTAGTGACCCAGAGGGGGTAATGACCGTAAATCCCTCCGTGGTAGCCGTCTACAAAATAACTGGTTTGGGCGCTGATCTTTTGTGCGGTTAGTAAACCCGCTAAAACAACCAATGCACACTTCAATATATACCTCAAAATATCAACGATTTTAGTGACCAGGCAGCGTTCCAATCGGATAGCTGTTGTTTATTTAGTACCCTTTACCAACATTTTCCTCTATAACGGTTGGGGTAAATATTTGTTGGGGTGACTATTATGCAAACCTGGATAAGGATGTTAAGAATTGTACTCATATTTTGTTGCGTTTTTATTGCAGGAAATGTAGCCGCCCAGCGGGTAATTTCCTTAAACAGTAGTGCCGGTACCGGCTCTTGGAAGCTGCGGTCACAGGACGAAGTTGGCCGGGACAGTATTAAGATCTTCTCTGAAAACTACCCTGCTGAGAACTGGATAAAGGCCGTAGTGCCTGGTACGGTCTTTACCTCTTATGTAGAAGCCGGAATAGAAAAGGATCCCAACTTTGGCGACAATATTTACCAGGTAGACAAGCATAAATATAACCGGAATTTTTGGTACCGCGCGGTATTCAATACTCCGTCTTTCTCCAACAGTGAAAATGTATGGCTGAATTTTGAGGGTATTAACCGGAAAGGAGAGCTGTTTTTGAATGGTTACCGTCTGGGGATGCTGGACGGATTTATGCAGCGTGGTCATTTTAATATAACCCGCCTGCTGAACCGGAGTGGGAAGAATGTGCTGGCCGTGCTGGTGGCTTATCCACCAACACCCATCCCTAATTATCAGAGCCCGACCTATATTTCAAGCGATGGATGGGACTGGATGCCTTCTGTGCCCGGCTTGCTATCCGGTATCACTGACGATGTGTTTTTATCAGTGACCGGCGGCGTTACGATCGAGGATCCCTGGATAAGAACCCGGGTGCCGGCGGCCGACCGGGGCGTGGTGTCCATATCCTCCGGTCTTCGTAATGGCAGCGAAAAGGACATCAGCGGGCAGTGTATTATAAATATCCAGCCCGGCAATATTGAGCTGCACCGGAACTTTAAAATTGCCGCCGGAAAGGAAGTGGAAGCATCTTTTGATACGGCTACATATAAGCAATTGGTGGTTAAGAACCCAAAACTGTGGTGGCCCAACGGCTATGGCGCCCCTCATTTATACACCTGTTCCATTAAGTACGTTGCGAATGGTGCTGTGTTGGATAGCCGGGAAATAAAATTCGGGATCAGGGAATATGCGTATGATACAACAGGAAGCGTACTTCATTTGTATATTAACGGTAAAAGGGTTTTTGTTAAGGGAGGCAACTGGGGCATGAGCGAATATCTGTTGCGCTGCCGGGGCGAAGAATATGGCCTGAAGGTAAAGCTGCACAGAGAAATGAACATGAACATGATCCGCAACTGGATCGGTTCCGTGACCGACGAAGAATTTTATGATGCCTGCGATAAGTACGGCATCATGGTTTGGGATGATTTCTGGCTGAACTCACACCCCAATCTGCCGGAAGATGTTTTTGCATTTAACAGGAACGCTGTGGAAAAGATCAGGCGCCTGCGCAACCATGCAAGCATTGCCGTTTGGTGCGGTGATAATGAGGGTTATCCGCTACCTCCGTTAAACGGCTGGCTGCGCGAGAATGTGAACGCCTATGACAAAGGAGACCGCTGGTATCAGGCCAATTCGCACAGCGACGCTTTGACCGGAAGCGGCCCCTGGACCAATTTTCAGCCGGATTGGTATTTTACGAAATATCCCGGAGGCTTTGGAGGTAATAGCGGGTGGGGATTTCGCACGGAGATCGGGACCGCTGTTTTCACCACATTTGAGAGCTTTAAAAAATTCATGCCTCAAAAAGACTGGTGGCCGCGCAATGATATGTGGGATAAACATTTTTTTGGAAAGTCTGCAGCCAACGGTGGTCCGGACCGGTATGAGAAAAGCATTAATGAAAGTTACGGAACCGCAACGGGTATCGAGGACTTTTGCCGTAAAGCGCAGTTGCTGAATATTGAAACCAATAAAGCATTGTATGAGGGGTGGCAACATCATATGTGGAATGATGCGTCTGGTGTAATGACCTGGATGAGTCAGTCGGCCTACCCGTCTTTTGTATGGCAGACCTATGATTATTACTATGATCTGAACGGTGCTTACTGGGGCGTTAAAAAGGCTTGCGAGCCGGTACACATTCAGTGGAATCCTGCAGACAACGCCGTTAATGTGGTGAATACTTCACCGGCAGATGCACGCAAGGTTACCGCGGTTGCGGAGGTATATAATATGGACGGCCGTCTGCAGCAGAAATATTCAAAAAGTATGAGATCGGATGCACCGTCCAATGCATCCACTTCATTTTTCAATATTCCCTTTACGGTGGACAACCTGGCTTACCGCAAAGCAGTGACCGCATCTTCGTCGCCTGGTGTATTTGAGCCGGCCTTATGCGTTGCAGATAATAATAGGGGAAGCCGATGGTCAAGCGCATACCATGATGATGAGTGGATCTGTATTGACCTGGGCGCGCCAACCGAGATAGCTTCGGTGGTGCTGAACTGGGAAGCCGCTTATGGTAAGGCATACAGGCTGTTGGTGGCTGTAGACACTTCCAGCTGGCAGGAGGTATATAGCACAACAAACGGAAAAGGAGGTTTGGAAACCATTCGTTTTAAACCGGTAACGGCGCGGTATGTAAAAATGCGGGGCGTAAAGCGGGCTACACAATGGGGATACTCTCTATATGAAATGGAAGTATACCGCGCTAAGAAAGTGGCAACGGGTTTATCGGCTGTCCATTTTATTAAACTGCGGTTAACCGATGATGCCGGGAAACTGATCAGTGATAATTTCTACTGGCGGGGCAATAAACCCAATGACTATAAGGATTTAAACAGGTTACCCAAATCGGATCTGGAAATCAGTTCAAAACTTTCCAGGGATAACGGAAGGGCCACGATCAGTGCGGTCATTGGTAACTTGAAAAAGTCCGTAGCTTTTGCAATACGGGTACAGGCATACCGCAAAAGCGACGGCGAGAGGATCCTGCCGGCGATAATGAATAGCAATTACTTTACACTGCTTGGAGGCGAATCAAAGCGGATTACGATCACCTTTGATGAAAAGCTGTTGCCGGACGGGGAATACCTGCTGAAAGCCGAGCCTTATAATAAATAAAGCCTGTTTTAACAACCATAGATCACTCCTGGAAAAAGCAATATACAGACCAATAACAGCTAACACCTCAGCAATAGAAAAAATAAAGTTTACAGAAAAGAAATATATCCCTGTTTTTGTGTTTGTGACGGCTTTGTTTATGTTATGGGGCGTTGCGCATTCCATCAGTGATGTACTGAACAAGCATTTTCAGAATGTGCTGAATATATCAAAGGCACAGTCGGGGCTGATTCAAATGTCGGTATTCGGTGCTTATTTCGTAATGAGTATTCCTGCGGGCTGGTTTATGAAACGTTTTGGATATAAACCGGGCGTTTTGCTTGGACTGATCCTTTTTGCGGGCGGAACGTTTTTATTTGTACCTGCCGCCAATGCGGGGTCCTTTGATTTTTTCAGGATCGCTCTATTTGTACTGGGCTGTGGTATGGCTACTCTGGAAACGGTGGCGCATCCATTTGCCGCGGCATTGGGCGACCAGCGTAGCAGCGACCGGCGTGTTAATTTTGCGCAATCTTTTAATGCGGTGGGCACCATTGTAGGGCCTGCCATCGGTACGGTTCTCCTGCTGGGCAATACCGGCAATAATATGGAGGACAGCCTCAGCCCGGTAAAAATTTTATATATAGACCTGGGGATATTTATTTTGCTTATTGCTGTTGTATTCCTGCTGCTGCGGATGCCTTTGATGTTCGCTGCGCATGCCGGACATACCGGAGCAACGGATGCTGAGAATGTGGATCCGGTTCCGGGGAAAACATTGGTAAAGCACCGGCATTTTGTCTGGGCGGCCATCGCGCAATTTTTTAATGTAGCGGCACAAGCCGGTACCTGGGGCTATTTTATCAACTATGGGCATGATGTAATGGGGTTAAGCGATGAAAAGGCCGGGAGCTTGATGGTGCTGTTTATGGCAATGATGGCGGCCGGGCGCTTTGTGGGTACCTATCTTATGAAATGGATCGCTCCCAACCGGCTGCTGGCTGTTTTTTCGCTGGGAAGCATTCTATCCTGCCTGGTGGTTGCGCAAAAATGGGGTTGGGTATCCTATGGTGCACTGTTTGCGATCAATTTCTTTTTCAGCATCATGTTTCCGACTATTTTCAGCCTGGGTCTTAAAAATCTCGGGAGGCGCACCCAGCAGGCGTCCTCTTTTATTTCGATGGGGGTGGTTGGTGGTTCCGTGATGCCTTATTTTATGGGAAAAATAGCGGATGAAGATGTGGCAGCCGCCTATTATCTGCCTGTGGTTTGTTATGTGATTATTTTTTTATTTACAGCTCTATTTTATAAACCGCGTATACGGGCCAGATGATACGCGTTACCTGGAAATGCGGACACAGGGGGACGGGACTATCTGGCGTTACTTTTTCCCTTTCAGATGCTCCTGTATGTACTCAGAAGGCATCATCCCGAATTGCTTTTCGAAATTTTTGCTGAATATCTTGGGGGAGTTGTAGCCCACACGGTCCGATACTTCATTGATATTGTATCCTTCATTCATTAACGTAGCTGCTTTTTTTAGCCGGGTTAAATTGATCAGGTCGTTTGGTGTAAGATCGGATATCGCATTGATTTTCCGGTAAAAGGTGGTGCGGCTCATATTCATATACCGGGCCAGGCGATCAACATCGAGCTCCGGCTCCTGTAAATGTTCTTCAATAATAAGGTTTACCGATTCTAAAAAACGCTCATCGGCCTTTGTATGGGCAATGGTTTTGAGATGTGCAACAGGAGAGTTGGCAAAATAATTTTTTATCTTGGCCCTGTTTGCCAGCAGGCTGGCGATCTGCATTTTGAGATGTTTGGGAGAGAAGGGCTTTTCAATATATACATCAGCACCCAGCTCAAGCCCCTGGAGCCGGGCCTGCAGCGTGTTCTTTGCAGTGAGCAGTACGCAGGGGAGGTGGCTGAGCTCTACATCTGATTTAATCGTCCGGCATAGCTCAAATCCATCCATTACCGGCATCATTACATCACTCACGATGAGATCTATGATCTCATTGCGAAGCACCGCCAGCGCATCCCTCCCGTTGGTGGTTTTTTTTACTTCGTATTGATCTTCCAGATTGTTTTCAATGAAGTCAAGTATATCCTTGTTGTCCTCTACTAATAATATTACGGGTTTCATAAAAAATCAATTTCCGTTATTGGGATTCACCGGCAGCTCAAGGATAAATACATTTTGCTCCTTTGCCCCGGTATCCAGTACCAGGGTTCCACTGTGCATCTCTGCGAGGGTACGGCTTAGCGTGAGCCCGATTCCGGTGCCGGACTGCGCTGCGGTATCTTTGACCCGGTAAAAACTTTCGAATATTTTTTCCCGGTCGCCTTCCGGTATAACAAAGCCATCATTGGTTACCATCATTCTGTAGCTGTTGTTATGGTTGCTGTATTCCAATGTGGTCATAACGGATGTAGCTGCATATTTTATCGCATTATCGATCAGGTTACCGAATATTTTTATGAGGGCTTCCTCATCGGCACAGGCATAGATCTCTTCATCAGCGGCCAGTGCGAAATGGAGATGATTGCTGTCCGCAATGGGTTTGAACCGTTGATAAATTCCCCGGAGCAGCTCCGAAATATTGATCTGTGCAAAGTTCAGATGAAAACCGTTTAACTCGATCTTTCTGAAATCAAGGATCTGGTTGGCAAGATGCATCAGCCGGTCGGTATTGCGATTCATCAGATCCAGGTTCCGCTGAATGGGGGATGAAGTGCCGATCGCATCCATTATGTTTTCCATCGGACCTTTTATGAGGGTCAGCGGCGTTTTTATCTCGTGAGCCACATTGGTAAAAAAATCAATTTTGTCTTCATAATGTTCTTTTTCTTTTTCAAAGGCCATTTTTTCAAGTCTTCTTTTGTGCCGTTCTTTTGACCGGTTTATAAAGAACATGATCAAAAAATAGGTAAGGGACAATGTGCCCGCAATATAGGCCAGATACGCCTCCCAGGTGAGCCAGAGCGGCGGCAGTATCTCGATGGTTAACCGGGCATAATGAGCCGGCTGCTGCCCGGTATCACTGATGTTTTTTACAATAAAGGTATACTTACCGGGTGAGAGCTCTGTAAAATAAGCCTTCCGGTTTGTAGACAGGACGTTCCAGGTTTTATCCAGCCCCTCCATTTTATAGGCATATTTTATGGTAAGCGGTGAGCTGTAATCCAAAGCAGCAAAATCAATACTAAATGAAGACTGGTTGTATGGCAGCGTGATGCCGGATGTGAATAGAATGGATTGCCGGAGTGGCGACTGTGCATTAATCGGCAGTTCTTTATTATACACCTGAAATCCGGTAATGTACACCGGAGCCGGTAACCGGGTTTCGCGGATGGAATCCGGATGAAAGCTGATCATCCCCTTGATACTTCCAAAGTAGATATTGCCGTTCTGGTCTTTGCAGGCCGACCGGTAGTTGAATTGGTCTGTTAATAACCCGTCCGACTTGGAGAAAACCCTTACCTGATTGGTGGACGGCGTAAACCGGGCCAATCCTCTTGATGTACTGAGCCAGAGATCTTTTTTGTCGTCTTCCACGATGGCGTAAATAACGTTAGCCGGAAGATTTTGCTGGGTGGTGTAAATAGTTAAAGCGCCGGTACGGGAGTTAAGCTTACCCAAACCACCTTCCGTGGCAAACCAGACTGTATGATCGGCCCCGCAAAAAATATAATTGATCGTATTGCTGGCCACGCTTTTATTAGTGCCGGGTGAAAGCAGGTAGTGCTGCGTTTGATTGGTGTTAAGATTGTATTGATAGACCCCATTTCCGTAGGTTCCTGCCCATATATTTCCGGAGCTGTCTTCGCCTAGTGCTCTGAAGAACGTTTGTGGCAATGCCCGAACCGGCTCAAAAGTATTCCCTGATCTGTTAAAGGTGTAAACGCCTTTGTCTGTTCCTGCCATAATAACACCCGTTGAAGTTTTTAATAGGGCATCGGAAAAATTGCTGCCAATGGAAGAGTTAAGCGTATTGTAGTTTCGTATTTTTTCTCCTTTCAGATTTAAAAGATCCAGGCCGTGTAAAAAAGTGCCGGCCCATACAGAGTCCTCACTTACCAGCAAACATTGAACGTTGGAGTAGGTAATGCTTCCTTTTTTTACCGCGGGGTTAAAGTTGATAAAGCGCCCGGTTGCCGGGTCGAACCGGTTAAGACCGGCATCCTCTGTAGCGATCCATAATTTCCCGTTTTTATCGCTTTTCATTTCACCCACGGCGTATCCGCTGATGGAAGGTTCGCTTTTTTTTGGAAAATATTTTTTAAAGATCATTTGCCGGGTGGAGAAGTAGTTGACCCCGCCAAAATAGGTGCTGACCCAGATGCCCCCCTGCCGGTCTTCAAACAGCGATTGTACGATATTGTTAGAAAGTGAATAGGGGTCTTCGTATTGCTTGCTGATATAACTGTACTGATTGCTTTTGAGATCCATGATATAGATACCCGACTGTGTAGCGATCCAGTACTCATCTGTACCGGTGTTCAGGATGTCCATTACGTTGATATCGGTCCTGTCTACATTGTAAGTGAGCAGGTCTTTATAATCCCCGTTCTTTGTGTCGAGTAATTTCAATCCCTCGTTGGAAGTGCCCACCAGAATTTTGCCTGCTCCGGCCTCACAAATAGATTGTATCCGCTGTGAAACCGTATTCCTGGATTTGGTAAAGACATTATACAGGTTGTCGAACCGGTCTGTTGCGGGATTGTATCGTGCTACCTGCCCGGCTGTAGAGGTGATCCAAAGAGCGCCATCCTTAAATAAGGAAAAAGCAGTTACTTCATTGGGAAATGTGTATGTTTTTAATGCTTTTGTCCTGATGTCAAAACAGTAAAGCACATAGAGCGTTATATAGTAAACTTTGTTGTCGACCACTTTAAGCGCCTGTATGGCCCCGTTGCCGGCTTTTGGAAACTGTGTGAATTTTTCGGTAAGCTGATCAAAAACATAAAGCCCTTTTTCGGTGCCCACCCATATATTTTTATACGTATCTTCCGACAAACACATGATCGCATTGCTCCCGATCGTATTCGGATCCAGGGGGCCGTTTCCGAAAACTTTATAGGACAATCCATCAAAGCGATTCAGTCCGTCGCGTGTGCCAAACCACATAAACCCCAGCTTGTCCTGCATCATGCACAGAACGGCATTGTTTGACAATCCATCGTCTACCTGGTAGTGGGTAAAATAAAAGGATTGTGCAATGCCTCCTGTGCTTCTGAAAAGCAGAAAAATAAATATGAGCAGTACCCTTTCTTTCATTATGACGATCACAAAGCTGAGACACAACAAAATAGTTAATTTACCGGACATTTTGGACAAATACCGGCAGGTGGAACAAATACGGAGATATATGAAACAAAAATCACCTTATTTGTGTCAGAAGTTTTTCATTATTGCAGCAGTATTTTTTTTGAAACGATTGTATATCAAAAACAACGATTGCTATGATAAAAGCAGAAACCTACAGTATTTTGACAGATGAAGTGCTTTTTCGCCTGTTTCAGAATGGGGAAACCAGGGCATTTGATGAGCTATACCGCCGGTACTGGGAGCTGTTGGCCTCTGTGGCAGAACGGATGGTGACATCCCGGCAATTAGCGGAAGATATTGTGCAGGAGATTTTTCTCAGTTTGTTCGACCGGCGGCTGCGGATCGAGATCCAGGTGTCTCTAAAAGCCTATCTTATGAAGTCGATGAAATTTAAGATCCTGAATGAGTTTCGTTCGTCCGGAGTACGCAATGCTTACCGGAAGCAGGTGCATACCCACCGCAATATGTTTGCGGGGCATCATTGTCATTATCATTGCGAGCTTAAAGATCTTACGTCCAATATCGAACTATCCATAAGTATGTTGCCGGACAAATGCCGGACCGCTTTCCTGCTCAGCCGTAATGAGGATCTGTCCTATAAAGATATATCCGGCTTTATGGGGATCTCGATCAGCACGGTGGAGAAGCATATCAGCAAAGCCTTACGCCTTTTAAAAAGTAATTTACCGGTTTCGGACTTTTCAATTAATTAGAAATGATTAAAAAGACATTCTTACTGTGCTGCCTGTTCAGTATGGGTATTGCATTAACAGCGCGGCCGCAGCGGCAGCTGGTAGATTATGTGAGCACCCTGCAGGGAACAAATTCCAGCTGGGATTTATCTTATGGCAATGTTTATCCTACTGTTGCATTGCCCTTTCCGGTGCATTCCTGGTCGCCCCAGACCGGTAAGAACGGTGATGGCTGGAAATACACATACAAAGCTAAAACAATACGGGGCTTTCAGCAGGTGCACCAGTGCAGCCCCTGGATGGGGGACTACGGTGTTTTTTCCCTAATGCCGGTTTGGGGTAAACTGGTGGTTAATGAGGAAGCGCGGGCAACCGCCTTCGATCATGGCAATGAAATTGCAAAACCCTCCTATTATAAAGTGAAGTTCGATAACAATGTAGTTACCGAAATTGCGCCCACAGAGCGCGCAGCACATATGCGGTTCTCTTTTCCTAAGGGAGGTGATGCCTATCTGGTCCTGGATGGGTATACCCAATTTTCCTTTGTAAAGATCATCCCGGAAGAAAGGAAACTGATCGGGTATGTAACGAATGGAACCTTCATTCCCAGGAATTTTAAAAATCATTTTGTTATCGAGTTCGATCAGCCATTCGTAAATTATGGCACCTGGAGCAACGAGGGGCGCAGTATCAATGAAAAAGCCTTATCGGATTCCGGCGACAAACGGGGTGCTTTTGTACAATTCCGGCCGGGTACCCGTGTACAGGTAAAGATGTCCTCTTCCTACATCAGCCCGCAACAGGCCGCATTAAACCTTAAGCAGGAACTGGGCGGGTATGCAAAATTTGAAGATACAAAAAAAGCGGCAGATCAGGTATGGAATGAACTGCTGGGAAGGGTGCGGGTTGAAGGCGGTAGTGAGGATGATAAAGCAACCTTTTATTCCTGCGTATTCCGGGCAAATTTATTCAGCCATAAATTTTATGATCTGAAAGAAGACGGTACCCCTTATTATTTTAGTCCTTATGATGATAAAGTTCATGACGGTTATATGTATACCGATAATGGCTTCTGGGATACCTTCAGGGCACAGTTCCCGTTAACCAATATTCTGCACCCGACCATGCAGGGGCGCTATATGCAATCATTACTGGATGCTCAGGAGCAGTACGGCTTTTTTCCTACATGGTCAAATCCTGGTATGTCCGGTGTAATGATCGGTAACCACGCAATATCTTTATTAACTGATGCCTGGGTGAAGGGCATCCGGAGTTTTGATCCGTATAAGGCATTAGCGGCCTATTACCATGAAGCTACCAATAAAGGCCCCTGGGGCGGTTCCAGCGGCAGGGAAGGAAGTTCCTATTGGTTTAGCTTGGGATATATCCCCTATAAGGAGGTTTCTGAAAGCGGCGCTAAATCGCTGGAGTATGCATATGACGATTGGTGTGCGTATCAGCTGGCGAAACTTACCGGCAATAAATTTTATGAGGATATATTTGAAAGGCAAATATATAATTATAAAAATGTATTTGATACAACTGTGGGTTTTGTACGCGGCCGCGATAAGAACGGCAACTGGGTGCCAGCGGACTTTGATCCGGTAGAGTGGGGCGATCCATTCACTGAAGGAAATCCCTGGCAATGGACCTGGTCGGTTTTTCATGATATAAACGGCCTTATTCAGTTAATGGGCGGTGCCGGCCGGTTCAATGCAAAGCTGGACAGCCTCTTTACAGCTCCCAATACCGTAAAGTATGGTTCTTATGGTCATGAGATACATGAAATGAAGGAAATGGTGCTGCAGGGACTTGGTCAGTATGCACATGGTAACGAGCCGGTGCAGCATGCGGCTTATCTTTATAATTATTCAGGGCAGCCGTGGAAATCTCAAAAACAGTTGCGGGAGATCATGCGCAAAATTTATAACGCCACTCCCAGCGGATTTCCGGGTGATGAGGATCAGGGCGAAACCTCCTCCTGGTATGTGCTGAGCGCTTTGGGGTTATACGCTGTTTGCCCGGGCACAGATCAGTATATTATTGGAAGCCCACTTTTTGGCAAGGCTACCATTACACTGGAAAACGGTAAAAAGTTTACAGTACTGGCAAAAAACAACAGCGAGCAAAACGTATACATCAGGGCAGCAAAACTGAACAATAAAGTGTATAGTAAAAACTGGATCCGGTATGCGGATATTGCAAACGGAGGTGTTTTAGAGCTGGAGATGAGCGCAACGCCTAATAAAGAACGGGGAGTGTCAGAAGCAGACCGGCCTTACTCCGTATCCTTTCCGGATTAGTTGTATACCCACAGTGCCCGATAAAGCGTATACGGGAATCGGTTCTGCCGGTTTTGCCTTTTTATACCCTGTGTAAATGCCCTACTCGGTTTGAACTTGTTTATCACATTTATGGTGCACGTGCGCGGCCCGTTTTTTTTTTGAAGATGATGTGCGTTTTAATCAAATGAAGGACAGCCTTAATAATAAGGTTGGGCGCTTATGGACCCGGGAAGGGCAGAAGCTGCTGCGGGGAAAGTGCTGCTTTAAAGGCATATCGGCTTAAGATTACAGTTTGGATCCATTAAATTTGCGGAGCTCAGGAGGCGCGGATGAATGTTGTTTTTATAAGGTATTGCTTTCTGCCCTGGCTTCTAAATTTTATGCTATGCGTGTGACCTGTTTTCTGTTCGTCATTTTTTTTGCTGCCGCCTGCGCGGCTGCCCGTCCTGCGCAGCTGCCCGATCGCCGGTTACCGGCAGCAAAGGACACCATTGATCCCGTTATTCATGGAGATCTTGCCGATCCCTCGGTGATCCGGGTAGGTAATAGCTATTACGCCACCGGCACTTCGTCGGAATGGGCCCCACATTACCCGCTTTTCAAATCCGGAGATCTTGTCCACTGGAAACAGACCGGCTATATTTTCAATAAAACTCCGGACTGGATTTCATCGTCTTTTTGGGCCCCCGAGTTATTGTATAGAAAGGGTATCTATTATGTGTATTATACGGCACGGAAAAAATCGGATGGCATATCCTGTATCGGAGTAGCTACAGCTGAGGATCCGGAAAAAGGCTTCACGGATAGAGGTATAGTAGTGGAGTTTGGCAAAGAAGCCATCGATGCTTTTATGGTGGAGGAAAACGGAGTATGGTATATTACGTTTAAAGCCTATGGACTGGATGACCGGCCAATAGAACTATTGGGGTATCAACTGTCGGATGATGGATTGAAGACCGTTGGCAAGCCCTTTATGCTCATGCGCGATGATGAAAAAAAAGGTATGGAAGGTCAATGCATTGTCCGGCGGAACAATTATTACTACCTGTTTTATTCTGCAGGAGGCTGTTGCGGACTACAATGCAGCTATCATGTAAACGTAGCAAGATCCAGGACGTTAAAGGGCCCCTATACCCGGTTTGAGGAAAATCCTGTAATGGATGCTTTTGACGGCTGGAAATGTACCGGGCATGGTACGATCGTAACGGATAGAAAAGGTGCGGATTATTATCTTTTTCACGCGTACAACAAAACAACAGATGTGCATACAGGCAGGCAGGGAATGCTGGCCCGCGTAAATTGGGACGCTCAGACCGGTTGGCCTTCTTTTCATCCTGTAACGGGCAATCCTGTCAGGAATTTTTCAGACGATTTTTCCGGCATTTCTCTGAATACCGCATGGCAATGGGACTTCAGGCATACACAACCGGTGATCAGGACCGGAAAAGGACGGTTATATTTATCGGGAACGCCCGGCGCGGAAAACAGGTCGGGCACGGCATTGACCATCAGACCTTATTCTGCAAACTATGAGATGACTACGGCTGTTCTCAATCGGAATAGTGCCCTCAAAGGATTAACGGTTTATGCCGATGCAGACCAGGCCTTTGGTATCGGTATAAAAAATGACAGTATCGAGATCTGGTGTGTAAAGGAGAATATCCGCAAAGTCCTGGGCGGTGTTAAAATAAACGGGGCGCTTGTCTGTTATTTTAAAATGACCGTTACGGACGGGCGAAGGACCCGCTTCTACTGGAGCAACGATCAGCGTAGCTGGAATGAGTTGCGCGTTGAAGACGCCGCTATTTCACAATTTTTACCACCCTGGGACAGAAGTTCGAGGCCCGGGCTGTTGCAGCTGGGTGCGGATCCCGCCGTTTTCGGTTTTTTCCGGATCCGGTATTTATAGGTGCAGACTAAATGCTTTTTTGATCGGGGGAGGGGACATCCACCCTGTTTGTGGTATTGTTCTTATCGACAGTTCCGCCCCGCCAGCGGGGGATAGTGCTGTTACTTTTAGTTCGTAGTGTTCCCATGCTGTTCAGATAGAGGGAGATTTCCTAATTCCCCTCGGGAGAGGGAGTACGAATCGGCGGTTTACCCTATTGGTGGAGGTGAAGGCCCGCTCCGGTTTGAGATAGTCTTATTGCCGAAGGTGCCACTCCTCCAGGAGGATAATATGGTGGCCTCTGGTTCATGACGTTCTTATGCTGTGCCGATAGACAGTAATTAGATTGTCCTTCTTCCTGTGAGGCCTCTTTATGGTTCAAAACGGTACATTTTCCCCTCTGTAGTCAGTTTAAACTGATCGGTTCTGAAAGGTGCTGCTGGTAACCCGTTTTTATTGTACAGGTCAATGGCGCCTGGTTCACCGCTCCACAAATACCGAACCTGCAGGGGGGGCTTTATGCCCGGGTTATAAACCACAATGGAATAGCTGTTTTTTTGATAAGCTCTTGCCCAGTGAAAAATATGGTCTGCACCGGCAATGGCAAAACCGCGGATATAGCCGTATTTGTTTTTGCAAATTATGTGGTTGTCAAAAGTGATCACGATGCTGTCGCCGGCTATTTCCATGTGCTTATAACGGGGGCTGGCTGCAATACTGTCTGCACCATAGACGCCGCTCAGTGCCGCCATTCCAAGCCGCCGTCCTACATCCAGTTTATTATGCGGATGCAGGTTGCCGGCCTCGCCGATGTCGATGGTTACTGCCATGCCGGTATTGGGCAGGGAGAGTGCCGATGATTGTGCCCCGCGCAGTTCGGCCCATTCGTTGTCTTCCGGTAACTCTGGTTCTTTGCCTAAATCGGGTAGTTGCACTATTAAAAAGGGAAGGGGCCCCTGGCCGAATTTTTTGCGCCAGTCGGTGATCATTGCGGGCAGTAACTGGCTGTATTCCGTTGCTCTTCCGGTATTGGCTTCGCCCTGGTACCATATAAATCCTTTAATGCTCAGTTGTGTAAGCGGTGCAATATTTGCATTGTAGAGGATGGATGGTGTACCAAAAATGTAGTAATTGGCTACCAACGGTTTTTTAAATGTTGCAGGATCGATCTGTACCCCCTTTTTATAGTTCCAGGAGCCCGCCAGGAACGGGTTCCAGAACATATTATACATGCCACCTTTACCCCCGGCATCAAAAACCCGTACCACCACTACATTGTTTTTGGGCTTCAGCAGGCTGTCCGGAACCTTATAGGTATACATGTTCATATTGCCATAGCCTTCGCCGATTTTTACGCCGTTCACCCAGCAGATATTGTAGTCGTCTACCTGCCCCAGGCTGATGTTGGTATTGCCCCAAAAATCCTTCGGAAGGGAATCGTAGCTCTTTCTGAACCATACGGATCCATCGTAATCTTTTAATTCATTGTCTTCCCAGTGAGACGGCTGGTTCATCGTTTTCCAGTCGCTGATATCGGTATCCGGCAGATACCATTGGTGCGCCAGGCCGGGATCATCTTTCAGATAGCCGGTTTGCTCCCAGGAGGATTTTATTTTTTCAAAGTCGTCGTTTATCGCCTTCATACTTTTGCCCGGGGCAAGATAGGTATTGTAGAAATCTGCAAATTGAGGGAACGGACGCAGCGCTTCGTTGCTCATCCATTCTTCAATGGCTGTTGCCCCCAGGTTCACGCTGATAAGACCCACGGGAATGTTCAGCTGATGTTGCAGGTAACTTCCAAAGAAGAAACCTGCAGCGCTGAAGCCATTGACCTCCTTTACACGGGCAATCTTCCAGGAACCACCCTTCACGGTATCCTGCGGTACAAAGTCGGCACCAATGCCAACGGTAAAAAGCCGTATATTATCATTGTTGTAGGTAGCGGTATCGGGCTGGGGACGGGCATCTTTTACGCTGAACTGCATATTGCTTTGTCCGCTGCAGATCCAGACGTCGCCAAACAGAACATCCGATAATTGGAGCCGGTTTTTACCCTCAATGAGGATATCGTATGGGCCACCGGCCGGTTGAGGGGGCAGGGTTATTTCCCAGCTCAGGTTCCTTGCTTTGGTGCGGTAGGTTGTATGGTTGAATACCAGGGAAACGGTTTCACCGTTATCTGCTATTCCACGTATGGTGCAGGGTTTGTCCCTTTGCAATACCATATTGCTTTGATAAAGGACCGGTAATTTTACATCGGCCAGGACCAGTTTCGCAACGATGAGGAATAATGTTGTAAGTACGGGTTTAACTACTGGTTTCATCCGGGTTTTATTAAATAAGCATTGCTAAAGAATATGAGGATGGATCACATTTTTTGTACATCGGCCGCCGCCGGAAACCGGTGCAGGTATCAATGCCCTGTTCTGTATCCGCCGGGCGGAAGGAGCAGCGCAGGAAAAAATGACATTCAACCTGGTAATAAGTACGTTCAGATGGGGAGTACCTCTATCGAAATCTGGAATTTATAATAGGGGTAACCGGTAAGTAAAGTGTCTTTATGGAAAGCTAGTTTGGATGGTTAAAATTTTTTTAATAAAGAGCGGATGCTTACTCTGCTTTTTTTTACTGGTTTTGGGGGTGCCGGCTCAATTAAAATTGCCGGCGTTATTTGCAGACAGTATGGTTCTGCAGCAGCATACCAATGCGCCTGTTTGGGGCTGGGCCTCTCCGGGACAGAAAGTGGAAGTGAGCGGAAGCTGGTCCGGCAAAGCAGTACATACATTCGCCGGTAAGAATGGAAAATGGATGCTGCGGCTTTCAACTCCCGGCGCCGGAGGTCCTTATGAACTGCGCATCAGGGCCGGAGAAACCAGGATCCTGCGGGGCGTGCTGATCGGGGAAGTATGGATCTGCTCCGGTCAGTCGAATATGGAAATGCCGGTAGAGGGATGGGCTACCGATCCTGTCAAAAACTCGGCGGGGGAAATAGCGGGCGCTCATTATCCCAACATCCGGCTGTTCACTGTTGAAAAAAGTATTGCTTACACACCGCGTGAGGATGTCAAAGGCAACTGGCTGGCCTGTACTCCGGCAACTGTGCGCAGCTTCAGTGCTACCGCCTTTTTTTTTGGAAAAGAATTATACAATAAGCTGCAGGTGCCGGTCGGTCTTATCCATACCAGCTGGGGGGGAACGGTAGCCGAGGCATGGACCAGCGAAAGCGGGTTACGTTTAATGGGTGATTTTGATAAAGAACTGAACACCATCGACTCCGTTCACCGGAATATGGCTGCTATTGTTGAGCACGATCATATAAATGATCAGAAATGGCAACAGGCACAGCATGACTATAGCGCTGCATATACCGGTGGCGCAGACAACGCCACCTGGAAGAGCATAAAGGTCCCCGGCTTTTGGGAAGATGCGGGGTTGCCGGATATAGACGGTGTTGTATGGTTTAAACGTGTGGTAAGTATACCCGGAACGTGGGCCGGAAAAGAATTGAAGATGGACCTGGGGCCCATCGACGACCGGGACGTATTGTATGTTAATGGTGTAGCGGTAGACAGTACCATGCAAGGTTTTACCTGGGCCGCAGAAAGGCATTATACCATACCCGGAAAGCTGGTGAAGGCGGGAGATAACGTGCTCTCCATTAAAATTATCGATGACGGGGGCCGCGGTGGTATGTACGGAAAAGCAGAACAAATGGTCTTGTATCCGGAAACAGGGACTGCGGCCTCCGGCATAAAATTAAACGGAGAGTGGCAGTATAAACTGGTTGCTGTTAAACCGAAGCCTGTTTTGAA
Source organism: Niabella agricola (assembly GCF_021538615.1). Taxonomy (NCBI): domain Bacteria; kingdom Pseudomonadati; phylum Bacteroidota; class Chitinophagia; order Chitinophagales; family Chitinophagaceae; genus Niabella; species Niabella agricola. The sequence goes on along the minus strand of NZ_JAJHIZ010000002.1, from coordinate 1,087,283 downwards.
TACCTGGCCCAATCAACCGTCGGTATTATATAACGCAATGATTGCCCCGCTGGTACCTTTTGCCATAAAAGGCGCGATCTGGTACCAGGGAGAATCCAACGTAGGCAGGGCCAGACAATATACCACGTTATTTCCCCTGATGATCAGCGATTGGCGGCTCAAATGGCATCAGGGAGCCTTTCCATTTTATTTCGTGCAGATTGCTCCCTTTAAGTATTGGGGCGAAACCACGCAGGCTGCTGAATTGCGGGATGCGCAGCGAAGAACGCTGTCCCTGTCTCCCAATACGGGTATGGCCGTTACGCTGGATATTGGTAATACGGATAATATTCACCCGGCCGATAAACCGGAGGTAGGAAAACGCCTGGCGCTTTGGGCATTAAGTGAATCCTACAAAAAGAAGGCTATTTATTCCGGGCCGCTCTATAAGGGTTTTGAAGTAAAAGCGGGTAGAGTCGTGGTGTCGTTTACGCATACGGATGGAGGGCTTAAATCGCGTAACGGAGCTTTAGAAGGATTTGAACTGCAAAACACTGATGGCTCATGGAAACCGGCAACAGCGGTGATTGAAGGCAACAAGGTAATGGTGCGCAGCAATACTATCTCAAACCCCGTTGGGGTACGCTATGCGTTTTATGCGGCCTCTGCGGGTACTTTGTTTAATGGGTACGGATTGCCGGCGTCATCGTTTACTTCGGCAGCATTAAAATGATAATGTATCTTGTAAGGCGCGCTCAGCAGAAATAATTATACATTTAAAAATAAAGATTAATGAAGTTCTTAAATTACTTATGGCTTTCATTTTTTGCCGGCAATTGTTTTTTTGCTGGTGCCCAGAGCATTCCGCCTTTTAAAAAAGGAGACCGGGTGGCATTTGTAGGCAACAGTATTACGCATGGCGGGCGTTATCACCAGTACATCTGGTTGTATTATATGACGCGTTTCCCGGATATGCCCCTGACGATCCTGAATGCGGGGATCGGCGGTGAAATTGCAGAACAGATGAACAAGCGTCTTGAAACCGATGTTTATACAAAAAGGCCCACGGTTATTGCGCTTACATTTGGCATGAATGATACCGGGTATTTTGAGTTTTTACAATCGGACAGCACCAAAAAAACGAAAGAAAAATTAGACCGGTCTTACAGAGCGCTGTTGCAGATGGATACCTCTTTCAAAATGCATCCCGGTATTAAAAAGATCCTTATCGCGGGGTCGCCTTATGATGAAACGAGCAAATTCGGAAAAAATAATCTTTTTCCAGGTAAGAGCAATGCCATGCTCAGAATTGCAGCGTTTCAGGAGTCGGTGGCAAAAAAAAGTGGTTGGGGATTTTTGGATCTTACCCGGCCAATGACGGCGATCAATCTGCGCGAACAGGCAAAAGATTCAACATATACCCTTATCGGTAACGACAGGATCCATCCGGGTGCAGACGGGCACCTGGTGATGGCATACCTGTTTTTAAAGGCACAGGGGCTTGCCGGCAAAAAGGTAGCCGATTTTACCGTAAATGCGGCTACACTAAGGGCAGAGCGCCTGACCAATTGCCAGATCACCAATATACAATCGAAACAGGGAACATTAAAGTTCGATTATCTGGCTAATGCCCTGCCTTACCCGGTAGATACGATGGCCACCGGTGAGTGGGGGGCTATGCAGCGTAGGGAAACGGATGCTTTAAAATTGGTGCCCTTCATTCAGGATCTTAACCAGGAAATGCTGCGTGTAAATGGCTTGGCCGGTGGCAGGTATGCAGTGGAGATTGATGGCCGCAAAATAGGCGAGTGGAGCCGGGCAGCACTAAAAGCAGGTATTAACCTTGCAGAACTGAGCAGAACACCACAATATGAGCAGGCGATGGCCATTAAGAAATTAAACGAAGAGCGATGGCAGATCGAACGGCGGTTCAGGGACTATGCATGGATGGAATATGATTTCCTGATGGATAAGGGGCTGTTAATGAAAGATGACCTGGCTACCCTCGATACCATTTATGCACATATCAATGAAGGCTTTGTGCGGGGTAATCTTGATAATTATTTAAAGGCCCGGTATCCGGAAGTACGGGACGGCTGGCAAAAACAGATGGATCTGCTGGTTGATGAGATCTACCGCATCAATCAGCCCAAACGTCATACCTTCTTTATACGCGAACTGTAAATGAAAATCTATTCTTTGTTTTTAACCGTTTTGCTGGCAACTGTTTCCGGGGCACAGACAAGAGTTCCGGCGCAGTATGTTAACCCGTTCATCGGGGCAAGTACCAGCGCCGGCAAAGCGGGTATCTATCACGGGTTAGGAAAAACGTTCCCCGGTGCTACCACTCCGTATGGTATGGTGCAGGTAAGTCCGAATACGATAACGGGAGGAGACAATGGTTCCGGTTATAGTTATGAGCACGAAAGTATTGAGGGCTTTGCGTTTACACAAATGAGCGGCATTGGCTGGTTTGGCGACCTGGGAAATTTTCTGGTGATGCCGGCAACCGGCCCGTTAAAAACAGCAGCCGGGCGGTTAAACGATCCTCCCGGAACCGGCTATCGGTCCCGTTATGATAAGGCAAGCGAGCAGGCATCTGCCGGCTATTATGCCGTTCGGCTGACCGATGCTGCTGTTAGGGCCGAAATGACGGCAGCGCCGCATAGCGGTATGCTGCGGTTCACGTTCCCTGTCCATAAACGGTCGCGGATACAAATAGATCTGGCCAGAAGGGTAGGCGGCACCTCCACCTTTCAGTATGTAAAGGTGGTAGATGAGCATACTATTGCCGGCTGGATGCAGTGCACACCCTCCGGTGGGGGATGGGGCAATGGCGAGGGTAAGGCAAATTATACCGTTTATTTTTATGCGCAGTTCAGTAAACCGCTAAAGCACGCTGGTGTATGGAACGTCAATATACCGGATACTGCGGATCGCAGACGGGAGTCGGTGGAAAGCGATTCGTATCAGCAACGGGTGGCGCATGCAACGATAACTGCGCGTACACGAGGGGAGGAAGCCAGGGGAAAGCACCTGGGGTTTTATACTGAATTTGAAACAACCGCAGGGGAGCAGGTGCTTATGAAAGCCGGTATCTCCTTTGTGAGTATGGAAGGGGCAAAGAGAAATCTGGAAGCAGAGATCAGCGGCTGGAGTTTTGATCAACTGCATCAGGATGCGGTGCAGCGCTGGAATGATGCGTTGCGCGTTGTCTCGATCAGCGGTGCTACAGAAGCGCAAAAACATGTTTTTTATACGGCATTATATCATACCATGATCGACCCCCGGATTGTAACCGATGTAGATGGAAACTACACCGGCGGGGATGGCAAAGTGCACCGGGCTGCCGGTTTTAGAAAACGCAGTATTTTCAGCGGCTGGGATGTGTTCCGCAGCCAGTTTCCGTTGCAAACGATCATCAATCCCGGCCTGGTGAATGATATGATTAACTCATTGGTAACACTTGCTGATGAATCGGACAGCAGTTACCTGGAACGTTGGGAGCTGCTGAACGCCTATAGCGGATGCATGCTGGGGAACCCGGCCGTGGTGGTGCTGGCGGATGCGTATGTAAAAGGGATTCGTAACTATGATCTGCAAAAGGCCTATAGCTATGCCGTAAATACGAACGAAAAATTTGGCAATGGCCGGCTGGGCTATGATCCGGGCAGCATTGCCAAAACGCTGGAGTATGCTTTTGCAGACTGGTGCCTGTTGCAGATGGCCAGCGGTTTGGGTAAAGCGGAGGACGCTCAAAAATATGATCTGCGATCGCGTAACTATAAAAATATATGGGACACAGCACATCACTGGTTTCGTCCGCGCAATGCGGACGGAAGCTGGCAGCCTTGGCCGAAAGAAGGCCGTCTTACTGACTGGTATGGCACGTTTGAGACCAACCCCTACCAGCAGGGCTGGTTTGTTCCGCATGATGTGGATGGTATGGTGGAACTAATGGGCGGGCGGGAAAAAGTGATCGCCGATCTTGAACAATTTTTTTATAAAACGCCAAAGCGTTTTATGTGGAACAGCTATTACAATCATGCAAATGAACCCGTGCATCATGTGCCGTTCCTGTTTAACCGTTTAGGGGTACCCTGGCTCACACAAAAATGGACACGTATCATTTGCGACAGTGCTTATCATAACGCGGTGGAAGGGCTGGTTGGTAACGAAGATGTGGGACAGATGAGTGCCTGGTATGTCCTGGCATCTGTGGGTATGCACCCGGTGGCCCCCGGCAGCACGAGGTTTGAAATAACCAGTCCCCAGTTTGGACAATCTGTTATTCAGCTGCCGGGCAATAAGATATTTTCAATTATTGCAAAGAACAATACGCCATTCAATATCTATATACAAAAGGTATTGCTCAATGGTAAACCATATAACAAATGCTATATCGATTACCGGGATATTATAAAAGGCGGGCGGCTGGAGCTGGTAATGGGCAGCAAACCGCAGCAACTATCTTATAAATGAGATCTATTTATTCAGAACTTTTCAATAATGAAGAACGAACGTATTAGGTTGGGCGCAGATATCGGGGGCTCTCACATCACCGCGGCATTGGTAGATGTAAAAACTGAGCGTATTTTAGCGGGTTCCTGCATAAGGGCAAAGGTAGATTCAAAAGCACCGGCTGGCGTGATCATTGGTTCCTGGGCAGGTGCGCTTAAAAAAGCAATGGCGCAGGCAGTCTTGCCGGTAGAATCCCTGGGTATCGCAATGCCCGGCCCGTTCGATTATACGGCGGGGATCAGCCTCATGAACGGGAATGATAAATACGAATCGTTATATGGCCTGAATATAAAGGAATTGCTGGCTGATGCAACAGGGATTCCGGTTCTGCACATTCATATTTCAAATGATGCAGGTTGCTTCCTCAAAGGTGAAGTGCTTGCAGGTGCCATGAAGCACTGCAAGCGTGCGGTTGGTATTACATTGGGAACCGGACTGGGAACTTCACGTTATAAAAACGGCGAGGCTACGGATGCGGATCTTTGGCAGATGCCGTTCATGAATGGCATTGCAGAAGATTATATTTCTACCCGGTGGTTCTTAAAGCGGTTCCGGGAGCGCACCGGGCAAACCGTAGCCAATGTGGAGGAGCTGGCCACGCTCTATGATTCAAATGCCGAGGTAGGGCTCGTTTTTGAGGAGTTTGCTGCGCATCTGGCTTCTTTTCTATACGGCTTTGTAACAGCGGATAACCCGGAGGTTATTATACTGGGAGGGAACATTGCCCGGGCCGGCAGGTATTTTATGCCGGGGGTTCTTGCAGACCTTAAAAACAGGGATATTGATATACCCGTGCATATGGCAACGCTGGGGGAAGATGCGTTGATCCTTGGCGCGGTTTTGTAGAAGGTCTGTTGCTAGTGGTAATAATCAATAAGCGGGCAAATTTCCTTTTTGAAAAAAGGGACGTATCAGGAGGGTTGTGCCCAGGAGCACCAGTAGTATACTTACGAGCTGGGCCTGGGTCATATTCAGCCCTGGTATAACGGGGTTGATGCGTATCTTTTCGATCAGGAAACGCTCGGTGCCGGCCAGCAACAGGTACAGCCCCATCAGCATACCCGGTGCCGCCATCCTGTTCCTCAGCATCCAGAGCAGTAAAAACAAAAGGGAACAAACAAGGGCTTCATAAAGCGGAGTTGGATAAACAGGACTGGGCAACTGGTAACAATAATTGCCCCAGTCGCAGCGGGTCATAATGATCCCTTCCCGGAGCAGGTTGTGCGGGTAATAACAGGTCCACAGCCAGTCCGGAACCCAGGTAAAAGGCTTGGGCTCGGTGTTTACCAGACCCCAGTCGCCGTCTCCTGAAACATGGCAGCCCAACCGCCCGATGGTATATGCGATCATGAATCCGGGAGCCATAGCATCAATAACATACAGGGGGCGGATGTTCTTCCCGCGGTAATAGATCCAGACAGCGACGGCGCAACCTGCCAGCGCACCATAAAAATTGATCCCGGAAAAAGAAAAAAGAACAAAGCGAATGTTTTGTGTGCCATAGTTTTCGAGGAGATAAAGCAGTTTCCCAAAAATAAGTCCCAGTATCGCGGCCAACAGTGCAATGCTGCCGATGCTGTTACTGGGGCGGATGCTAACCGGAATATGTGCCTGAACCCGGACTTCCGGACGGTTGTACGTTCCCCGCGCTTCCTTTTCCCTGAAAATTCTTCTCAGGAACAGCGAACCTGCCAGGAATGAAAGCGCCATGGAAAACCCGAATACAGTGATCTGATGCAGAAAATGCAGCTCCAGGCCGGTCAGATCGCGCAGCAGGTAATACAGATCGGGGTACACGGTTTTGAAAATGAGATGAAGTTGTGAATATAGAATTTATTTGCCGGAACTTTTAAATGGAACCCGGCAGCGTTTGGGGGGAGCGGAACCGCAGGGGGTATCAACCTGCCACGAACCCAAAAGTGCAAAGTACCGTTGATTGTTGCGGTCCTTTAGTAGTCACGCTGCTTTGGGAGTACCCCACCTGATATTTAAAAAAAAGTGAAATTATTACAGAACAGGGGTGGGGGTGGAAATATTTTTGAGTTACTATATTATTGAAGTTGTTTAAACTTCTGGATGCGATGATATTTTTCGCGGATGTACGCAAATTTTTTACACTGATTTTCTCAGAAAATCAATCTGCGGGGATCTGCGATATATTGAATCTGTCTAAAACCAGCGGAGAATTTAAGCAGCCACCTTTTTTCGAAAAGTTTAAACAGCTTCATTAAGAAACGATAAACGATTCTTTTATATGGAAAGGAATGATCACGCAAAACCGTCAACGAAACTGTGCCTTGCGGCTATCGCGTTATTGCTTGTTGCAAGTTGTTCAAAAAGCCGGTTCCTGGAGGGGACGAATACAACCAACCTGAGCGAGCAAACTGTTTTTAGTGATAGTACCTACGCCATGAGTTTCCTGAACAATATTTATTCAGATGTAGGGTTTAGCTTCAGTCCTACCCGGTTTTCTGAAAACGGAGGGTTGGATGCGGCCTCATCCGAAGCAGACGTTCCACGGGTGGGTGTTGCCGCCACTTCAGCAGGTTTTGCCACAGGATCGGTAACACCGGCTACCATTACGGATGATGCCTGGAAAACCTGCTATAAGCAGATAAGGGCCGCTAACCAGTATCTGAAACACGCAACAACATTGCCTTTTGATGCGTACCTGCAAAAAAGGACCGCTGCAGAAGCCCGTTTTCTGAGGGCCTGGTACTATTTTATTCTTTTAAAACATTATGGCGGCGTGCCATTGGTGGGCGATACTATTTATACCGATCAGGATCATATAACCGCCAGCAGGAGTAGCTTTGAGGAATGCGTAAATTATATTGTGGCAGAATGCGATGCTGCTGCTGCTGCATTGCCGGTACGGCAGCAGGGCATTGACTATGGCAGGGCAGGAGCAGGAGCCTGCCTGGCATTGAAATCGCGCGTGTTGCTTTATGCAGCCAGCCCTTTGTTTAATGGTGAAAATACATTTAATACTTCCCTGGCTGGTCCGTTGCGGACCGTGGTTGGGTATCCGGCTGCCGACGCAAACAGGTGGAAGCTGGCTGCCGATGCCGCAAAGACCGTATTATCGCTGGGAACTTATCAATTACATAGCACAACCACTTCCGTATCCGGTTTAACGGTACCACCGTTCCGTGCGGTATTTAACCTGAGGGTAAATAACGAATACATTTTTGCAAGAATGCAAAGTGGTACCCGGGATTTTGAAACCTGCTGGATGCCTCCTACCAGGGGGGGCGATGGCAAGGGAGCGTTTCCCTACCAGGAACTGGTGGATGCCTTCCTGATGAAGAATGGAAAAATGATCAGCAGCCCGGAATCGGGGTACAACCCCGGCCGGCCTTATGATAACCGGGACCCCCGGCTGGAGAGTACGATCATGCATGATTCATCCCTCATCGTTTTATATACCGATTTTATCCAGCCCATTATGGGGCAGGCACTGAAGCTGTATGTGGATGCCGGAGCCGATGCCGTGTTTAAACGGACCACTACAGGATATTACGTCAACAAAATGCTGAAGCCGGACATTGCAGGCAACTGTATCCACGGAACCGAACGCTGCTGGCCGCTGATCCGGTTTGCAGAAATGCTTTTGAATTTTGCCGAAGCCGAAAATGAATTTTCCGGCCCAACCCAGGATGTGTATACCGCCGTTACCGAGCTGCGGAAAAGAGCCGGTATCGATGCCGGAGACGACAATATGTACGGACTGGCTGCAGGCATGAGCAAAGATGAAATGAGGGCGGTGATCCGTAATGAACGGAGGATAGAACTGGCATTTGAAGAGCATTGGTTTTGGGATGTGCGCAGATGGCTGATCGCAGGGGATACCGAAAATGCACAGATGCATGGAATGAAAGTGACCCGGCGCAATAACGTTCCCCCGGTTTTTGAAACATTCGATGTGCGCAAACGGAATTTCAGGAACGCCATGTACCTTTTCCCAATTCCACAGACAGAAGTGGCAAAATCAACCCAATTATTACAAAATCCGTACTGGAGTACCACCGGGCAGTAACCAGGTCCGGGTACCGGAAAAAGTTTATTCACTTGTAAATAACGATTACACTACTATGAGATTTGCTAAATCCTTTTTTCTAATGAGCCTGATCTCAGTGGCCGTTTTAATAAACTCCTGCAAAAAAGAACAAACAGGCGTTAATGCGGAAGCCATCAAAAATATTGTCGGCACCTGGAAAATTGCCGGCGTTGTCAGGAATGGCGTGGATATAACTGCACATTTTGATTTTACATCGTTTTCGATCCGCTTCAATGAAAATGGCACCTATTCCATGGAGCACCAGGTTCCCTTTGTGGTATTGAAGGATGGCACCTGGTCGCTGGACGATGCGGCTCACCCCCTGCATATTTCTTTTGTTCAAAACGGCTCATCAGAAAGTTTTACCAATGAATTTGATTACCCGGTGGTGAACGGCGTGCGGCGGATCATTTTAAGAGGCTCGCCGGGGTGTGTAACAAACACCTATCAGTATGCATTGGAAGCCGTTCAATAAACAACTAATTTTTTCAAACCGGGTATATGAGAACTAAATTTTTAAGAAAAGGAAATTTCTGGAAACTGCTGACGGTGTTGGTGTTGCTGGCTTTAATATTTGCCTGCAGTGCAGACATTACCAGTGTGGAACAGCCGGAAACGGTGAACGGGGGCGACAACCTCACTGCGGTGGTCAACGTACACCTGGATGTGGCCGGAACCAATTTGGGAAAAACGCTTGTGGTTGGGATGCTGGTTCCCAAGTCCTGGAATGCATCCAGGAATACATCTGCATTTTATACCTGCACGGCCATGAGCGCCAATAATGAAAAAATGAGCCTGATGCCGGCTTCAGAAAAAGAGCCTAAAACACAATTGCCCTGGGCCGAGGCGTTGATGCAGGATAAACGATATGCCCTGATGGGCAACCTTGTAAACGATATGGAGTGGATCGTTTTCCGCTCCACAAAAACATACGATGTAAATAACAGCATCGACTACTCGGTGAAATTTATTACCAAGGCCGGCGAGCAGAACATGCTGGTGAACCTGGGCTACTTTATTGGAAATACGACCAATGGACTGGAACCGCCGGGTAGCGATAAATATCACGATGGCCGGTATGCCCGCCTTACGGTTAAGGGTACCGGGGACCTGGTGGATTTTGTAAATCCGCAGCTGGCCATGATGGAGCTGGCCAAAGCCACGGACAACGATATACAAACCATCTCCTATGACGGGGATCTGATCGCTACTCCCTTAAGTACCGAATCCAGAATCTACATCTGTGCTAAGGGATATACCAATGACGGCCAGGTAATAGAGCAGTGCGGGATCAGTGATAAAACTGCTTTTAAGACGGCTCCCGGAATGAACCGGTTCCGGTTCGATTTCTGGCCCCGGTCGTTCTTTGGATTAAATGAAAACCAAACGCTGGAACGGATGGAGTATTTTTTAACGGATGCAACAGGAACAAAGAAAGTGGGATATGGTGGAAGCACACTGCCTTCAGACCCGTTCGTCTACACCTTCAAATGCCAGTAGTAGCTGGTCTCAATTGGTCTTACATGCTCACTAAAAACTGAAAAAATTTATGCGGCGGTTTAATGCTTATATAAAGAAAATTATTGTTGTTTTTATAGCCTTTCTTACAAGCTGTATAGGTTTTGCTCAAACTGGTCACGTACTTAAAGGCAAAGTGGTAGATGAATATGGGCATCCTGTTCCGAATGTTAAGGTTCTCGAAAAAGGAACCGGCCATTTTGTATGGAGCAATGGGGAAGGATTTTTCGAAATAAAAACGGCAATGCGGTCCTCACTGGTGTTTTCCGGGACGGGTGCAGATGTTATTTATTATAAACCAAAGCCTGGCGAACGTGATATTGTTGTGCAGATCAGGAAAAGTTATTTAACCCCTTCCGATAGTATCGACGTGTTGTATGAAAGCAAAAAAGCAGATCTGTCCCTTGCTTCCGTTGCTACCGTTTATACACCGCAGATCGCCACCACGCCTGCTACATTGTATCCTTATGCACTTACCGGCAGGCTGCAGGGGCTGTATACAGAGCAACTGAGGGGCTTCCGGTCCTTTTCTGGAACAGCGGATGCCAATTCTACAAAAGACCTGGCCGGAACCCTGGCGAGAACAGGTCTGGCGCCTTTTAGCGACAACAACGAGATCTCTATGAAGCTAAGAGGGCAGAATCCGGTGGTAGTGGTGGATGGCATCCAGCGGAATATTTTTTCACTGGACCCCGAAAGCATTGAAAGCATCTCTGTTTTAAAGGACGGCCTGTCTGCGATAGCACTGGGGCAGCGGAGCTCCAACGGTGTGCTGCTGGTTACGACGAAAAAGCCCAAACCCGGACCACCACAGCTTTCTTTTACGGCAGAAATGGGCACACAGGAACCCTTGAAACTTCCAAAACCGGTAAGCGCATTTGATTATGCCTATCTGGTAAACGAGGCCCTGTCAAATGAAGGCAGAAAGACCCTGTATACAGTCACCGACCTGGAACGATTTAAAAAGGGCGATAATCCCTATCAGTATCCCGATGTAAACTGGTATGACCTGGTATTGAAAAAGAGCGCACCCCTGTACCGGTATAATTTAAATGTTGGCGGAGGCGGTGGCGTAGCAAGGTATATGGTCTCCTTAAATTATGCAAACCAGGAAGGACTGCTGAATACAAAAAATCCGGATGCCAAAATGCAGCTTCAGCGCTATCTTATTAACTCTAAAGTGGACATTGATGTAACCCGGTACTTTAACATCGGTGTACAATTGTTTGGACGTATACAGGATGGGAATCAACCCGGCGCCACAACCGGTGCTATCCTGGATAATTTACTGCGAACGCCCGGCAATGCGTACCCCGTTTATAACCCCAATGGCTCTTATGGAGGGAATAATTCCTTTCAGACAAACCTGAAATCCATGCTGGACGAATCCGGTTACATAATGAACAACGACCGGGATATCATGGCTAATGTAGACATGAAGTACAATTTTGATGCATGGGTAAAAGGCCTGTGGGCAAAAGTGAAGGGTAATATTGCTGTACAATCGGCCACATTAACAGACCGGGGAATGCGGGTGCCTGTGTTTTTGATGCAGGTAAGTGATAATGCAGATACCACCTACGCCCGTTATGGTGATGTAAATGCGCAGCGGAACGATTTTTATACCATCTCAAACGCCCGTTATTGGTATGCACAGGGGGAGCTTGGATATTCAAAAGCAATGCCGTCCGGGCATTCATTCACGGGATCACTAATGGCCGATACACGGCGCACCACGCTCAATTTTGATATGCCCGGTACCGCAAATAATTATATGGCAAAGGCCCGGTATGATTACCAGCAAAAGTATATACTCGAAGCGGCTGTTAATTATAGTGGCTACGACTGGTACCCGCCCGGTCACCAGTACGGTCTCTTTTATGCAGCAGGCGCCGGATGGAATATTGCCAAAGAGGCCCTGATAAAAGATCATGCGGCCTGGATCAATCTGTTGAAGCTAAGAGCTACGTTTGCCCACACCGGAAATGGTATCGACAATTCAGGCTATTTTATCTGGCGACAAACCTATGCGGCAAACGAAGGGCAAACCGGTATTGGGGGGATTGATCATATACGGGCGCAGCAGGCGCTTGCCGAAAACGGGCTGGCAAATACCAATATCAGCTGGGAGCAGGGTAATAAGCTCAATGCGGGGTTGGATATTGCGTTATTTAAAAACCGTCTTTCTGTTACTGCTGATTATTACAGGGATGTTTATTTCGACCTGCTTCAGACAAGGGGAAAGAGTATCGCCCTGCTGGGTACCGGCTATCCCAGTGAGAATATCGGGAGAAATCTTTATACCGGCGGAGAGCTGGCCATTTCCTATCAAAATAATATTGGGGCCTTCAATTATTTCGTAACCGCCAACGGCTCCCTGGAAAAAACAAAAGTGCTGTTTTCAGATGAACAGCGGCGGGATTATCCCTGGAATACAAGAACCGGAATGCCGGTAGGGCAGCGATTCGGTTATATTGCCGACGGACTGTTTCAGACCGAAGCTGAAATAGCTTCCGGTGCCGTGATCGCGGGTTATGAGGTGCACCCCGGCGATATAAAATTCAGGGATCTGAATGGTGATGGTTTGATCGATCAGTTTGATGAAACGGCAATAGGAACTACCAGCCCGCTTTTGTATTACGGGCTTACCACCGGGTTCAGTTACAAGGGGTTTGGTTTTAGCATCCTGTTCCAGGGTGTCAGGAACAGGAACCTGTACATTGATAGCTGGGACACGGAGATCTTAAGAGCTAATGGCCAGGTATACGGGCAGATATATGAGCAACTGCTGAACCGGTGGACCCCCGAAACGGCGACCACAGCCACTTATCCAAGGCTGAAGGCGAATGGATCCTTTGGCGACGCGTATACATTAAGCAGCAGCAGCTTCTGGATGCATTCCGGTGATTACTGGCGTATCCGGAATGTGAACCTCCAATATACATTTCCGTTCCAATGGACTTCAAAGTTCAAAGTAGCAGGCATTACCGCTTTTGTAAATGCGCAGAATCTGTTTACCTGGTCGGCTTATGACCGGGTAGATCCCGAAGTTGGAACCGCGGCATATCCGATACAACGGGTGTATAACATGGGGGTTAATGTAAAATTTTAGCTCAGGGCACTTTTAAAATTGATTTGTATGATAAGGAGTATTTCCTCTAAAATATTGACCGGTTGCATCCTGGTACTGTGCTCATGTGCCAAGAATATAGAAAAGGTACCGCTGGAGTTAAATACCATTGAGTATATCTTCGATAAGGACGACTCGCTGGGGGTAAATGCAGAAAAATATTTAAGCGGTATCTATGGTTCGCTGCCCAAGGGCTTTAACCGGGTTAGTTCCGATCTGCTGGATGCGGCAAGCGATGATGCCATTTCATCAGAAACCGGCAGCAGCGATGTGTATAAGCTGGCCACAGGGGGCTACACGTCTTCTTCTTTTCCATCCAGTGAAAATGTTTGGGCAACCTGTTACGCGGGGATCCGGAAAGCCAATATTTTTATCAATAATATCGATATTGTACCGCTTAACAAGATGGTAGCTCCGGGCTTTCCCAAAAAAAGGGCTTATAAAGCTGAGGCTCGTTTTGTGAGAGCGTTGCTGTATTTTGAACTGATAAAACGGTACGGTGGTGTGCCGCTGATGGGTAATAAAGTGGGCGCGCTGGGCGATGACGTGGAGCTGCCCCGGAATTCATTTGAAGCATGTGTGAGCTATATTGTAAATGAATGCGATCAGATAAAAGACAGTTTACGTACGATAGCGCAAACCAAGGCCACCGGCGAATATCATTCTGTTACCCGTGGTGCCTGCCTGGCATTAAAAACCCGGGTGCTGCTATATGCTGCAAGTCCGCTGTTCAACGGGGGAAATATAGAACCCGGGAACGATAAGACCGGGTATACCGGTTTTGACGCCAACCGCTGGAAACGGGCAGCGGATGCAGCAAAGGAACTGATCGACCGGGGAGAGTATGCATTGCTGCCCGGGCTGTTCTCAGATATTTTTATTACGGTGGATGGTGCCGAAGGAAAAACGAATAAGGAAGTGATCTTCGTAAGGGAGGAAAGCAAGAGCACGGGGATCGAAGTGAGCAATGCTCCCGTTGGATATTCACCCGGTACGGCTAACGGGCGCACCAGCCCAACCCAGGAGCTTGTAGACGCGTTTCCTATGAAAAACGGAATGGATATTTATGCGGCGGGATCGGGCTACAATATAAGCGACCCTTACGCCAGCCGGGACCCAAGGCTAGGAATGAGTATATTTTATAATGGCCATCAATGGCTCAATACCATTCTCGAAACGTTTGAGGGCGGAAGAAGCCATCCGGGTACGCTGAACCTTGAAACGAGAACCGGTTATTATATGCGCAAATTTATGGGCGCTTTTGAGGCCACCAATAACTTTTCAGATGTTTATCATGATTTTATCCTTTTTCGTTATGCAGAAGTGCTGCTGAATTTTGCGGAAGCCCGGAACGAGTTTTCCGGTCCGGATGCCGACGTTTACAATGTGTTAACCGGTTTGAGGGCACGCGCAGGCATCGATGCAGGAGCTGAAAATATGTACGGCCTGAAAGCGGGTATGACCAGGGAAGAAATGCGGAAGGCGATCCGGGACGAACGCAGGATCGAGCTTGCCTTTGAGGAACACCGGTACTGGGATATAAGACGATGGAAGATCGCCGAAACCATTGCAAACACACCGTTACATGGTATGTCGATCATAAAAGGTTCTTCAGGAAGGCTGACTTATTCAACCGCTGAGGTGTCAACACCGGTATTTAAAACCCGGCAATATCTGTACCCGATCCCCTATGATGAGGTAGTAAAAAACGCAAATATGCGTCAGAACCCGGGATGGTAAACCGGTTACATATTCGTAAAAATAAATTGAACAAACTGGTTAATAGCTTTTTTTATGCAGCGTATATACATATTAATTTTCTGCTTGTTTTTGGGTTCCGCTTTATGGGGCCAGGAAAGAAAAATATCAGGGGTAGTGCGGGACAATATGGGAGCATTGCGTGGCGTTACTGTAAGCATAAAAGATGCGCCGGGCGGTACAACAACCGATGAGGACGGAAAATTTACGATCAATATAAATAGCGGGCATACTCTGGTTTTCAGTCTGGTGGGCTATTTGACGCTCGAAATGGAACCGGATGGAGAAAAGGATCTTGAAATTACCATGCAGGCCAAATCCCAGGGGATGGATGAGGTAGTGGTAGTAGGATATGGTACCAAGAAGCGGGTAACCAATACCGGGGCAGCGAGTGCGATATCTGCTGATGATATAAGGACTGTTCCCACGGCCAATGTTCAGAATGCGCTTACCGGTAAACTGCCCGGTTTTTTTTCCCAGCAGCGTTCGGGGCAGCCGGGTAAAGATGCCTCTGATTTTTTCATAAGAGGAGTAAGCTCATTAAACCCGGACGGCAACAAACCGCTCATTATTGTAGATGATATCGAATACACCTATGAGCAGCTGGCACAGATCAATGTAAACGAAATAGAGAATATCTCCATTTTAAAGGATGCGTCCACTACCGCTATATATGGTATCAAAGGCGCCAATGGTGTACTGATCGTAACAACGCGCAGGGGTGTTATGGGAAGACCTAAAATAAATGCACGGGTCGAAGGCGGTATGCAGAGCCCGGTAACAAAACTGAAATTTCTGGATGCCTATCACAGCGTATTGCTCGAAAACGAGGCCTATACCAATGATGGGCTCAACCCTCCGTTCTCCGCAGCAGACCTGGAGCATTTCAGAACGGGCGATGACCCCTATGGCCATCCCGATGTGAACTGGTACAAGGCTATTTTTAAACCCTATTCACTGCAAACGAATGCCAATGTGGATGCCTCCGGGGGAAATGACATTGTGAAATATTTTGTATCGGGGGGCGCCTTTGTTCAGAATGGAGCCCTCAGGGATTTTTCGGATCCGCGTAATGAATTAAACAATAACTATTATTTCCGCAGGTATAATTTCAGAAGCAACCTGGATATTAAAGCTTCAAAAAGTTTATCGGTGCGCCTGGACGTAACCACCCGCTTTGGCGACCTTAACCAGCCCCATGCCCAGAATATCGTGGGGGAGATCTATAACTTTAAAAAGATCAGGCCCTATTCGGCACCGTTCCTGAATCCGAATGGCAGTTATTCCTACGACCGGTATAATCCGGGCAATCTTTCCACGCTCAATGCACGTCTGGCCAACAGCGGTTATACAAGAGATAAAAGAACAGATCTCAACATCCTTTTCGGCCTGGTCGAAAAACTGGATATGATAACCAGGGGATTATCTTTTACGGGTCGGGTAGCATACGCCAGTACGGAATCGGCTTCCCGGCATCTGTTCAGGGGAGGGCTTTCAGAAGGGTACTCTCCGCCATCGTACTATTATAATCCGGAAGATGGCAGCTATACCCTCGATCCCAGGGGGCAATACCAGCTATCTGGTTATACCCTTTTGGGAACAACCAACGACTATAACAAGAACCTCAATCTGCAGGCCTTCTTAAACTATGATCGTATTATCAATGACCATCACTTCACATCCCTGCTGCTTTTTAACCGGCAAAGTGCCACCGATCAGAAAAGTGCAGCTGTTCCCAATAAATTCCAGGGTTATAGCTTTAAGATCGGCTATGATTACAAACAAAAGTACCTGATGGATTTCAATTTGGGATACAATGGCTCAGACCGGTTCAAATCGGATAAAAGATATGGATTTTTTCCCGCGATCGGTTTAGGCTGGAACATTAATAAGGAGCGCTTCTTTAATATTGATCAGATCAACTTGTTAAAGATCCGGGGTTCTTACGGGGTGGTAGGCTCCGACTTTGTTTTCGGGAACCGGTACCTGTATGTGCAGAAGTACGAGAAAGGAGGTGGTTATCCTTTTGGAGAAAGCAGCGCTGTGGGATATCCTTCTGTTTTTGAAGGCGACCTGGGTAATAACAACGTTACCTGGGAAAAAGCCCGGAAACTGGATTTTGGGGTAGATCTGAATATGTTTGATGACAGGATTTCACTGACGGTCGATTGGTTCCGCGATATCCGGTATGATCAGCTAATCTCACGCGGGTCTATATCCCAGATACTGGGTGTGGGAACCGCGCGGTTCAATATGGGTAAAGTGAAGAATACGGGCTTCGACGGACAACTGACCTATCGTAACCACATCGGGGATTTTCAATACAATGTAACGGGCGTGTTCTCATACGCAAAAAATACGATCCGCTTTCAGGACGAAGCCTCACCCGCGTTTCCCTGGCTGCTGAAAACCGGTCACCCGATTGGGCAAACTTTCGGGTACAGTTTCCTGGGATTTTATAAGGATCAGGCAGATATTGATAACAGCGCCAGGCCGCTTATCCCGGTTCAGCCGGGTGATCTGAAGTATAAGGATCTTAATGGTGATAACGTAATCGATGAAAACGATATGGGCCCCATTGGAAAGCCCAATTTACCCAATACAACGGCGGGGTTAACATTGGGCGGCAGCTACAAGGGTTTTAGCCTGAATATCTTATTCCAGGGCTCGTTTAACTATAGCTTTTATGTTACCGGCACCGGTATAGAGCCCTTCCAGAGCCAGTTCCAGCCCATACACGAGTTAAGATGGACGCCAGATAATCCAGATGCGGCAAAGTTCCCGAGGCTGACCACCAACTCAGGGTCTGTAAACAGTCCGGCTGCATATCCGTCCAGCTTTTGGCTGATCGATGCAAATTATATCCGGTTAAAGACCGTAGACCTGGGATATCAGCTTCCTTCCAGATGGCTGCCCTTTAAGATCAATAATGCCAGGGTTTACCTGAGTGCTTATAACCTGCTTACCTTTACCAACTACAGTTTGTACCAGCAGGACCCGGAGGTAACCAGTAATACTGCAGGAGATGCCTATATGAATCAGCGGGTAATCAATGTTGGATTGCAGGTTGGTTTTTAATGCGTTTATGGTCAGTTGCTTTCGTCGATGCGGGCTTTTTGATTGTCATAGAGATTGAGTTTTTTGACCCGGTATTTTTTTGCAGGATCAAGGCCCTGTAGTTAATGGGATTTACGGCAGCTTCGCTGATAGTACCGGTCAGATTGCAGAAACTGGCCCTCTCCGCCGGGTGATGTAGTGGGCAAAGTGACCGTGGGTTATCAGGGATGGTTTGCCTGTATCGGTGATGGAGCTCCCATCAACGGTTGGTGGCACTGGGCAGATGACTGGTCCCGGGCACCTTTCAAAGATAATACCGCTATTGTTTCCTGGCCGGATATGAAGGACTACACAAAGAAGTATGCTACCAGTTATGCGAACCTGGGCAATGGGCAACCGGCAACCTTATTCTCGTCGTATGACGATCAAACCGTGGATGCAGCAGTAGGGGATTGACATGGCAGCACTGCAACGGTTTAACCCGGTAGGAGGTGAGGGGCCGGTGCGGGATGCAATGGCCGGAAAGGTAAGAGTGGCGGCAGAAAAACATAGTGTAAAGTTCTATATTATGTATGATGTAACGAACTGGAATAACATGCAAGCGGAAATAAAAACAGACTGGACGAATAAGATGAAGGCCTATACAGCATCAAAAGCTTATGCCATAATCGCCTGAGCCGGGGGGAAAGTGCTTAAATTATAAACACTAAACGCTGCCTGGTTTGAGTACCAAAAAAAAGGAAATCGAGCCGGCTAACCTGGCAGATTTTCCCTTGCTCATTGCCGATTTTACGGTACCGGAGGATGAGTCAAAAACATTTCTTGATCATTGTGGATGGCAGAGTGGTAAAGCCTTTCGAGTTGGAGTGCAACTGATCTTTATTCACAATCTATTCAACAAGCCGCCGTCAAATTTCTTTTGGGAACGGATCCTTAAATCCCGATTTTGTGTCAAACAAATACTGTTCTGCCTCCTGCAATAAACATTGTTCCAGCTCTTTTACCAGCAGTGCCCGATCCATGTCCTGGCCAATGAACACGAGCTCGTTCAGACGGTCACCCCATTTTTTGCTCCAACGGCCTTCTATGGCGTCCCTGTTATATGCATAAGAAGGATAGCGCATGCGCTCATTATAGGGCATACTGCACCACCATTTACCGGCTTTTTCTATACGGGAGGAGCCACCGGCCTGTGAAAAATTTAAGGCATCATTGGGGCGGGAGGCCAGCCAGAACAGCCCCTTGGCGCGGATAACGCCCTGGGGGTATTGTGTGTTTAAATAGTTCCAGAGCCGCTCCGGATGAAAGGGGAGCGGGTTCCGGAACACGAAAGAACTGATCCCGAATTCTTCCGTTTCGGGTGTATGATTTCCGGCCTCCAGCTCTTTTTGCCAGCCGGCAGAGGTTTGTGCCTCGTCAAAATCAAACAAACCCGTATTCAGTATTTCCGCGGGGGGCACTTTGCCGAAACTGGAGCGCAGGATCTTTGCACCCGGGTTTAGCTTGTGAATAGCCGCCTGCAGCAGGCCAGCCGTGTGCTCTTCTACCAGGTCGGTTTTGTTCAGGATGATCACATTGGCAAATTCGATCTGGTCGGTCAGCAGGTTTACAATGGTACGCTGATCGCCTTCCATATCGGTCAGCTCCCGGTCTTTCAGTAACTCATCGGTGCCGAAATCTTTAAAAAAATTAAAGCAATCCACTACCGTAACCATTGTATCGATATAGCTGAACCGGGAGAGGTCCACACCATTTTCTTCGTCGGTGTATGAAAAGGTTTGCGCCACGGGTATGGGCTCGCTGATGCCGGTGCTTTCGATAAGCAGGTAATCAAAACGTTTTTCCTTAGCCAGTTTTTCCACCTCCTTCATTAAATCTTCCCGCAGCGAGCAACAAATACAGCCATTGCTCATTTCCACTAACTTTTCTTCGGTCCGGGACAGGGCGCCGGTATCTTCTACCAGCCGGGCATCAATACTCACTTCGCTCATGTCGTTGACAATGACGGCCACTTTTAAACCCTGTTTATTGTGCAGGACATGATTGAGGAGGGTAGTTTTGCCTGCGCCCAGGAAACCGCTCAATACTGTTACGGGGAGTCGGTGGTTTTTACTTTCCATATTGTTTATCATTTTGTATGATCCGTTTAATTACTGTTTTTGATTTTTGTGCAATGCTTTGATGCGCGGTACAGGTGCCATTGCCTTTATGATGACAACCGCAGCTGCTTATAGTGCTGCAATAAGCAATAAGAATGATCTTAATTAGCTTCCTGGTCATTGTCGTTTAATTTATTTTATAATCGCTCCTGATCTTCTGTTACTGCTCTTATTAAGCAATACAGTTTGCCAGATCAACCGTTCTGTTTTTTGATTTCAGCCATAAACCCCACTATTATTAACATCAGTAGTCCTGCAATTAGCCAATAGATTATGGAATCTTTTGCAGCCTGCTGTTTTTTATTAGATTGCATGATCTGGTAGCCCGTTACCGGGGTTGAAATGTCTTTGCCATTTGTTGCACCCAGGTTTAACCGGTTAATAGCGGTTGTATATTTTTTTGCCAGTACCATACCGCCGGGCACTTTCTCGAGTACCCGTTTCACCTGGTTTTGGGTTTGCGTGGTATTGCAAACCGTGGTGTTACAAGCCGCCCCATGCCGGGCTACTGTTGTGGCAAGGCGGGTGGCCAGTATTTGTAACTGTTGTTCGGATGCATGCCAGTAGCCTTTTTCTGCCGCTTCCAGCAAGTGGGAGAGCAACCCCTGTTTTGCATAGGGATTATGTTGCTCAAAAAAAACATCCAACTGAAGATGCAGGCGGTCATCCACGTAGGTGGCATATACCTGGTTCCAGTCTGCATCGGTAACCATGTCTTTTTTGGTGATATTCCATAGTTCCAGGTTCTCTGTAAAAGCCTCCATGTACCGCGCGCCATCATATCCCTGTGCCTGCATACTTTTGATCCAGGCCGGGTTTAGGTAGCGGGTGTCCATTTCCTTATGATAGGCATCCTGCAAGGATTGTAGCTGTGCTTCGTTTTTGTTAGCAAGATCGTTGATGTACAGATCGGGAATCCGCCCGGTGGTATTTTGCACGGCCAAGCTGATGGCCCCATAGTACGCCGCTACCATCGGGTGGTCCATGATCCCCAGTACATGGGAGCTGCGGCTGAAAGCTGCGGCATCCACATCTTTTATATTGAGCGTAAATAAGGCTGACTGTTGTGCCGTATCGCTGTTCCCATAGCTGTTGCCCATCCGCTTTAAGTACAGATCAGAAAGTGTCGTGTCGTTATTCCAGCTATCCGCCTTCTCCACGGCAAACTCCAGGTTGGTGGAGTAAGCGCCCAGTGCCGTAGAAAAAATGCGCGCGGTTCCGGGCGTTTTAAGCTTCAACGTGTGTTGATAAGTTTGCGAATGAATGCGAATCCAATTGTTACTATCCGGAGCAGCAGCGGCTATACGAACGGCGGTGTCAAGCAATGCGATCTTATCAGCAAAATGATCCCGGTAAGTACCGGAAGTGGTAATAAGTACATCAATACGGGGACGCCGCAGATCCGCAGCGGGGATCAACGCAGCACCCATTACCTGGCCTTTGCTGTTCCACACCGGCTGTACTCCCATCAGGTACAACAGCTCTGCTTCCTGCACGCCCTGAGAGTTGGTAATTTCTGTAGACCATAATACAAACGCGACTTTTTTGGGGTATTGTCCTTTGCCGTGTTTTTGCTCAAAATCGATCAGCAGCTGATCTGCCATGCGTTTGCCGGTTTCCCATGCTTCTTTGGAAGGGATCGCTTTATCATTAACACCGTAAGGATTTCTGCCGGAAGGCAACGATTCCGGGTTGCGTAAAATATCGTCAGAAGGACCGGGCGGCACATAGCCACCGTTTAGTGCATGTAAGATATTGCTAACCTCGTCGCCGGCGCGGCCCAGCTGACGGAGGTATTCGTTTTTTGTTTGAAGGAATTTCCGGTAGGCGGAATCCTTTTGATTGCGGGGAGCGGCGCCCGTTAACGCATTAAGCAGCCGCTGTAACTTTGCCCCACGGGGCACTTCACCTAAAGTATGACTGCCATCGGGGATCTTTGTGGCAATTATACCCCGTATATAATGCTCAATAGCGCTGACGTAGGCTTCCGGATCGTTAGCCTCCCTTTTTTTACCCGGCAGCTGTTGCCGGGCCATGGCAATGATCTTTTGCGTCTGCCGCTCCCTGATCACCGGGTTTGTAGCCGTTTTACGATCATCAATCATTCTTTTTAGCTGTTGCAGGCTATCGCTTAGCACCGCATCGGTCAGCTCATTAAAATACCCGATGGTTAAAGCGCTGGCCCGGCGTTTGTTTTTTACACCGCTGCCGGCCATCAGTGGCACTGTAGTAATATGCGGCAGGTTACCAATAAGACGTCCTGTAAAATCATCTGCTGCCGGCCCTTCCTGCTTACCGGGCATCAGCGAAAGCTGGGTAAACAGGGTCAACAGGGCATCTGCACGGTATTGCTGTTTCATCCATTCATAAAAAGCAATATAGGAATGATGCGGCGGAATGGCTGAACTGCCATAGATCACTTTTTGATTTTCCTGCAGGCCCCAGTTGGGATGCGGCGCCAGGAGGATGTTACCATATTGAAGCACGGGTATAACAAACTCCTTTTCACCGCCGGCGGCTGTTATGGTCATTATATTACCGGGTGGCGGTCCCCAGGTATCCGTTACGGCGTCCTGCAACTTTTTAGGATACTGGCGGAACCATTGCAGGTAGCGGCTTACCGGTATCCGGATCGTGGTTTGATGTACGTTACTGCTTCGCTGAATTAGCTCTTCTCCGGCCCAGCTGCCCACATTGGAGGCATGCAAGGCCATTTGCTTTGATAGTTCAGCAGTTGATGGAACGGGCGCTGTTCCTGTGCTGTAGCCTTTTGCCCGGAGCGCTTTCAGCAGGTTCACAATGCTGGCAGGCACGTTAAGGTAGGCATCAATATCACCGCCTACATTGGCCTTGCCGCCGCCTTCGCTGTAATACGTGATAACAATTTTTTTATCATGATTTGCTTTACGGCGCAGCCGTGCCCAGCTCAGCGCACGATCTACCCGCCAGTCTACCTGGTAAGGGATGGGCGCGGTCCAGGTATTGCCTTTCGGATCTTTTGCCTGTGCGCCAATCAGCAGGGGCTCAAAGGCGCCATCGCGTTCTGTAAAGAAAAGCCGGTCGGTCATGCGGGGCAAAAACCCACCCTGGCCATGCTCCCAGTCCTGTATTGTTTCAGTGCTGCTTACCGCGCCTACCAGCAACGGCAGATCCAGTTGTTGCGCACTGAGCCGTCCCTGTTCCGGATGGGCAAAATCAAGAAACATTCCGCCATAGATCAATGCATCTGCTACCGGATGATTGTGCTGCATGAAAAAGCTATCGATCTTAAATTGACCTTTGGCCAGGAGTGGCAGCACATTATGCCCCTTGCTTTCAATATTGCGGATCAGTGCATCGATTACTTTCAGGTCTTTCTTTACAAAAGCGCTTTGATAATATACGAGCCCAATGGTGATGGAATCAGGGTTATAGCGGTGCCCCGCATTGTGGGCGTACCAGTCCAGGTAAGCAGAAAGATCCCTGAATAAGCTATCCTGGCCGGTATGGTAAAAACCATAGGGGGGGTATTCGATACATTGTTTTAACGGAACAGGAAGACCAAAGATGCGGCTGCCGATATAACTGAACAGGCCTTCAAAGTTTTCTGTGTTGGCATTATCCCAGTATTTTTTCAGTGCTTTGCTGTGGACGGTATCCACGTTGCCCTGTGCGCCGGGGGTATCAATATACAGGATCTTTGTGCGTGCCCTGATGCTGTCCAGTTGCGGCTGCAGCAGGCTGATACGTGCCCCCAGGCTTTCGCAAAGCACCAGGTCTGCCCCGGAAACCTCCGCAGCATTGAAACCGGCGGGGTCGTAAATTTTAACAATGAACCACTCCCGGTATTTTTCAATAGCCGCATCCATACCGGAACCGGCGAGGAGAGCGTGTGTGGAGATCAATACCAGCGTTGGCTGGTGCATGTGTTGCCGGCATCCAAAGCCTAACAGGATAAGAACCGGTAGCAGTACTTTCAAATACTTCATTTGTTTTTTTATTTATCCGGCACATAAATTACTTCGCCATTGTCCAGCTCATACGCGGTGCCCAGGCGTTTGCCATTACCGGTTTGTTGCTTATTAGTGGCCTTACGGCTGACTGGGTTAGCGGCCTTGTCTTTATTATGAATTTGCGCTTCGCCGGCTGCGGATTTTTGCACAAGTTCCCAACTGCTGTCGGCCTTTAAAAGATCCTTTGAAGATAAAAGCGTAAACAGTGCAGCGATCACGGCTACAATAAACGCGATGCTCACATCAAACAACTGTGCTACGCCATTCATAGGATCTTCTTCGTGAAGATCATCTTCAGCGGGGGAGCGGGAATTAAGAAACTTCATTTTGTTTTAAAGAATGATTTTGATAAATATGTTCGGCTTCCAGTTCCAGCCTGTAGCGGTCTGCCTGTTGCCATTTAATGCGTACATGAGCAATAGAATAGCCGATGCCGCCAATAATAAGTCCCAACACCGTGGTGGAAAAAGCGGTGATCATTTGCCCGGCCAGACTGGTCAGGTCTCCCTGGGAGAGGCCGGCCAATGCTTTTGCCATGGGGGTTAGGGTGCCAATGAGCCCGGCCGTTGGGCCGATCTTTACACAGTAACGGGCGGCCTGTATTTTACGAGCGTTGCGGTGCTGTTGCTGATGTATCAGGACCCTTAATGCGATCTCTGTTTTCGCAGGATCAGGAGCGGAACCCTGCTGCATGCGTGCAATGTAGGCGGTGGTTGTACTATGTTTATCCCGCAGCCTTTTATAAGCAACGGCCAGGAATTGACCAAACTGGAACAGGATGAACAGCAGCAAGAATATCAGCCCCACCACTACTGGTATGTAAAAAAAAGTAGACAGTAAATACAGGAAACGGTCGATGGTCTGCATGAGGATTATTTTATAGATTCAGTGTATATTTTAAACGGAAATTTCTGCCGGGCATGTTGTAGCCTCTTTTTTCATAATAATTTTCATCCGTAATATTTTCTATATTGAAAGCCACCTGGTGCATAGGAGTGATCCGGTAAGCCGTATAAAAGTCCATAGTTAGAAAAGGAGGAAATTCAATTAAAGGCCGCAGCGCATCATTATAATTCACATCCCACCTTGGACCCGTATAGCGCCCGCTGAGGCGCGTGTTGAATTTATTATAACTGAAATCGATCCCGAATACATGGTTATTTTTGGCAATACTGTTCATACGCGTTATTTGTACATTGCCTTTGTCATTTTTTTTTGTGTCTTCATATTGAAAATAGTGCGTGCTGTTCAGGAAGGGGCGCAGGCTGTAGTGGTAACCGGCAGGCGCACCAAAGTCGTAGGCGAGCAGCAGCTCAAGCCCTTTGATATAGCTTTTATCTGAATTGTAATAATTAGTAATGGCGGTAACAGTATCCCCCTCAATGATCGTGGGCGTTGCCGGTGGCGCAGCTTTGGAAGTAATGCGATCCTGTACACGGGTTGTAAAATAAGACAGATCTGCAAACCAGCCATTGCGGGCGTAACGCATACCCATATCCTGCGACCAGCTGCTCTCATTCTTCAAACCAGGATTGCCCTGGGTCATGGTGATCTTACCGGTGCCTTTGCCCAGGATGGTGGTACCGGCAATATTGCTGGCATCCGGTGTTACAAAAGCCTTGCCGGTACTACCATGCACAGATACGGCATTGCTGATATTGTATTGAGCACTGAGGCTTGGACTCAGGAAATTATTGCGCTGACTGCCGGTTTGCAGGGTATTGGTAAAGCCGGGTGTTTCCAGGATGTTAAAGGTGGTATGATCCAGGCGGAGACCGGGATTGACGTGCAGTTTATCGTCAAAAAATACCAATTGTCCCTGGGCATATAAGGCATGCGTAACCAGTGATGAATTAGGAGCTGTGGTATATTCATTCCGCTGCTTATCCGCCGGGGCGGGAAAAATGATCAGTTTGCCGTAAGCATAATTATAATCGTAACCGAAAATAATTTGTTGCCGCTTCAGTTGTAAAGCGTCCCTGGCCTGGAAGCCATACCATTTATATCCGGACCGGCGGGCAATATAGGGCGTGTCAATAACGGCGCCTTTGGAAGTGCGCACAGCAAAGGCATCTGAGCGTTCAGACGACCAGTAGCCCCTGAATAACAAGGAATGTTTTTTGACGGAGCCCGAAACAGCCAGATCACCGCTGTAGCGATACACATCCTTTAATCCGGCATCTCGGTCTTCCTTAAAGATCTCTCCCGGCGATTCTACATTCTTTGCAATGAACGTGCTGCCACTAAGGTCTGCACGCCAATGACCACTAATACGGTAACCTAAACGGAACGACCCGGTGTAATACCCATAACGGGTATAAGCCCGCTTTCTACCATCGCCTGTAGTGTCCCGCGCATAACCGGCAGAATCAGCCAGGGAGCCATTCCTGCGAACGCTGTAAATCTGTCGGGCAGTATCGGATTGCAGCAGGTTACGAAACAGGTTGCCATTGCCCAGGCGGATATCGGATGCCCGTTTAAAAAAACCAGCAGCGGCATCAAAGTCCAGTTTTTTACTGAGACCGCCTCCTGCACGTCCATTAAATATATAGGTGTTAAAACTGCCATAAGATGCATTAACAATACCGTGTACTGGCCCCGATGACTGCGGAGTGATAATGTTGACCACACCTCCCATGGCCTGTGATCCATAGAGTGCAGACGCCGGCCCTTTGAGTATTTCAATACGTGCTACATTGTTCAGGTCCAGGAAACCCATATTGGTAACGCCCGCGGGCCGGCCATTGACTAATAATAATGTCCGCTGGTTTAAACCGGAAAACTGTGGCCGGAAACCCCGGATGCCAATGCCGGATAAGAGGCCGGGGTATTGGATTACATTAACGGTTGTGTTCCGTTTTATCAGGTCTGTCATATCTGTCGAAGCTGTTGCTGCAATGTCTTTTTCAGAAATGAGCTCCATTTTTTGCGCTACATCCCGCAGGCGCTGTCCGAAGCGGTTAGCTGTAACTACTACCTGGTTGAGCAACGTATAGTTTTCCTCCAACACGATGGTGAGGGCAGACCAATCCTGTTCGTTTTGTATAACCACACTTTTTTGAAGGCACCCGGGATGTGAAACCCGGAGCGTAGCCGGTAACTGCTGTACAGAAATGGAAAACATACCTGTACTATCAGTAACAGTACCTAGGTGCCCGGCAATAATCTGTACCCCAGGCAAGGGAAGCTGTTGGCCTTTGTCTGTAAATACTTTCCCGGTAATAAGGTGCTGGGCAATGCAGCTTGTGCCGGTAAAAAGGAACAGCAGGAGAACGAGTTGCTTTTTATTCACTATAATCATGCTCATGTTGTAAAAAAAAGTAACGCTTTTTATTATTGCTGATCATATTTCCCATAGTAGTACAGTCCGCTGAGCCGGAAAACGGTAAGTTTTTTATTGGAGATAAAGCCTAACTCGGTTGTACTGCCGTTTACAGATTTAAAACCACTTCCTCCAATAAGCGTATAATTGGTAGCAGTGTTATCCATCGCTGCCGCATCGGTTCCGGATCCATAGGTGGTGGTTCCGGCCCTGTTAAAATTATAGATCAACCCTTGCCGGTTGCTCACTTCTCCCATTTTAAATTCTTCTCCCTTAAAGGTTTTGCCTGCCAGTTCATTGGTTGCGGTGATGGGGAGTAACTCGGCTGTTGCTTCATATTCCACAGGCCCGTTGCCGGTGTAATAAGCGGAAGTGATTTTCTTATGTTTATCAAGCGTGAATTTTGCAGTACGGGCATTGCCGCCGGTAACTTCAAAAAGAAGGGTGGAGTCTGTTAGCGTATAAGTACCTTCCAGGTTGCTTGCCGAAGATGCAATAAACAATGCCTTGTTATTTTCTAAGAACTGGATAAAATACACGCTGGTGTATCTGCTTCCGGTTTTCTGTGTGTTTGTTCCCGCTACAAAGTGATCGGTGATTACAAATGGTTTATCCGGTTGCGGAGTTATATCATTTTTTTTGCAGCCGCTGATGGCAATGATGGCTGCGGAAATAATGAATATGAATAATTTTTTCATGGATTTTTATATTGTTTGAGAGATGGAAAGGAATCTTTGTCATCAACATAAAATGGCTTTCGGGAAGCGATTATAACCCGAACCAGGTTGAGTATAGCCCGTTTATGACACAGGGATAGGATCGTACAACAGCGTACCACTTCGGAATAGTATACAAGCTTTATTGGCACGGATGCCATCAGCGAAACAGGTACCTGTATTTATATATTATTAAAAACCGGAAAAAAGTCAACTTCCTGTCAAGCAACAGGTGTTAAACGGTTACAGTAGCGGTGGGCGGGCCTTTATTGGTAAAGCCCTGCAGGGTGAATTTAAAGAAGCCAATATAATAACGTCCTCCGTGAACGGGAGTAACCGGCATGGGGGAAGCTAGTTCGGTATCAGGAGTGGATAGATCAGGAGAGGAACTGTGCCGGATCTGGTCGCAGACCTTGCAATGTTCTGCAACCACTTTTACGAGTGAACCTTTTTGAATGGCAGCGGTATTATCTTTAATGTCAGCGTGGTGATGGTGCACAGCCTGTACAGACAATGAGCAAAGCATTATCAGTACAAAAAGTAGTGCCGATAACTTTCTGTAGAGCGCTATGGGATATAAATCTGCATTTTTCAAAATCGCAACAAAGTTGCATAAATGAGTTTGTTTATCCAAATAAAAGGACAACAAAATTTTTCATCGATAAAATTGCATGAAAAGTAAATGATTCAGGAAGCTTTCAAAGCGAGGGGGAACGCCATACTGACCGTGTTCATTTGTAATGGAAGTTCTTTGACCTCATAACTCAAATCTTCAAGCACATTGAATTTCTGTTTATTCAATGGATCCAAATAGTCGCTATCCCTTGTAAGGAGTACAAATTCGTTGATTTTTTTCTTTTTTAGGTAATCTAAAACAGTTAAGTAGACCAGTGCGTAACCTGTTGGCCTTAGTATATTTAATATTGCTATTACTACCGGATGTAGATATAATACTACCGGCAATCCTGTTTTGTGTTGTATGATGCGTGCTATACGCTTTTTTCCAATTAATTGACGCCAGCGCAGATCTTCAACATTGCACCGTCTAAGACCGGTATAGCAGGTGACCAGGAAGCCAAATTGTACCTGTTGGTTAAAACATGGGATCTTCAGTAAAGCGAAGTATTCCTCTATTTCTTATAGCTCTTTTAGATGTTTGCTTGGGTTAGCACGTGCTGCTATTTTTTCGGTAGGCGCTTCTCGGAAATAGCCGTCTTTGGTAGCTGCATTAACTACCCACATTTAAAACGGGCAAAATAATTCATTGGCGTATCGCCGGTGAAATGATTTAATAAAAATCTTCTAAACCGTTTGGCGAGGTTCTCTGTAGTTTTAATCGAAGCGACAAATTCCTTTTTTTTGCGTGCAACAACTTGCCGGTTTGTCAGGAGCGTGTGTCAAACCATGTGTCAACTGATCAAAAAGAACATTAAAAAAGCGGTAATAGAGGCTGTATTTGTGCCCTTTGTGCTGGTTAGAATCCAGAAAATTCTGTGTATCATTCATGTGTCGTAAATGGGGGCAGCAAGCGGCACTTTTCGGGGCATATGTAATAATAAAAAAGGCTGCAAGTATATACTTGCAACCTTCAAATGTGCCCGAGACTGGATTCTCAATCCCATGGCTATAAATTTGTTATAAGTGCGATGTGTCAAATATGTGTCAGGACTGCATTTTAGCCGATTTTTATCACTTTTTACAGTTGTTTCCTGTCAATACAAATGTAAGTTTTTTGTGCAACAACTTTGATATTTCTATCAAATTTGTTCACAAGTTTTTTAACGTGTTACCGGAAAGTGAGATGACTAAATTTGCGTATCCTTGTCTATCGATTTGTGACAAAAATTTCAAAATATAGACTTCTTGGGTGACTTGACAGAGCCTGGTTACCTAATGTCTGCTAAGAGAAGATTGTTTTTATAGGGCCTGAAAAAGAACTGCACCAGCTAAAAGCTGATGCAGTATTGAAATTTTAACACTCGAGACTTGGTTTTCAACATAGAAGACAGCCTCTTTTTGTGTCGAGACCGCTATAAGTAAAAAGTGTCGTCTTTTAAACCTGTCATATACAGAATTTTTCGATCCTCTGGGAGGACTTTCTCCATACTCCTGTCCTCATTCAATGAGGATTTACCAAAGTGGGCTATCTGTCGGAGATATTATGTATTGATTTTTTGGACCAATATACATGGTATACGCGCTTTTTAGTCAAATTTTGTTAATAGAGTACACAAAATTAATCAACCAGTATACTTTAGCTCTTCTGGTCCTTTCTATATTTGAAGTGTCATAATTCACTGTTTTCGTAAAGGCTACATTACCTAAAATTGCTAAAGGGATTTATGGCTGGCGCTTAAAACGCCAAAGTTTTTTTTACTATAACTAAACACGTCGCATGAAAAAAAACGATTGCAACCATGGTGTTCGGCGCATTTATTTGTTTTGGTGGATACTGTTGATGATCCTCTACCATGATTCAGATGCTGCCTCATTTAACAAAAAATATGAGCTTTTGGATGCGGCCTTTTCCAAAGCCACTATGTCCATATCCGGAAAAGTGGTTGATCCGGAAGGGAATGCTGTTAGAGGCGTAAGTATCGTTGAAAAGGGCACAAACAATGGAGCTCAGACGAATCAGAATGGGGAATTTGAAATTAATGTAGCAGGAAAAGGTTCGATACTCGTTTTTTCAGCTGTTGGGTTCGCTACTAGGGAAGAATACATATCAAATAAACGGTATTTAGAGATCGTTTTAGAGAAGCAGGTGGCGACCGAGGATGAAATAGTTGTTATTGGATATGGCACTCAAAAAAGGAAAGATGTTACCGGTTCGGTAACAACGATTAAAACAGACAATCTGCCAAAAGCATCTAACTCGTCTATTTCCCAGATGTTAGCTGGACGCGCAGCCGGGCTTACCGCCGTTCAAACCAGTACCCAACCCGGCGGTAGCGTGACTTTATTGATTAGAGGGGCCTCCTCTACTGGTGCCGGTAATCAACCATTGGTGGTACTTGACGGGTTTCCGCTAAGTAATGATGGTGTAGAGCCGGGCAGCGGTAATCGCTATCAATATGGTAGTCGTGATGTGCTTAGTTCTATTAACCCCAACGACATTGCTTCTATCGACATTCTTAAAGATGCGTCTGCAACGGCGATTTATGGAGCCCGTGCAGCTAATGGTGTAATCCTTATTACGACTAAAAAGGGAAAAGCGGGGCGTCCGGTAGTAAGTTATAACGGAAATTATGCGGTTCAACAGATTTCAAAACGGTTAAGCATGCTGAATGCAAGTGATTTTATGACCGAGACCAACCGTTATGTGTATGAAAAATGGATGATCGATAATAAAATCGCTCCGTATGGCACAGGCGATGCGGCCCTTGCACCTCCGTATACTCCATGGTATACCGATGCGCAAATTGCGTCGGCGGGTTCGGGCACCGATTGGTATGGACTTGTTACCCGTCAGGGAAATATCAGGCAGCATAATCTAAGTGTCTCCGGCGGTACGCAGGGAACCAAATACATGGTTTCAGGGAACTATTTCGGTCAGGACGGAGTCGTAAAAAACTCGGATTTTGCAAGGTACGCTGTACGCACCAACCTGGAGCAAAAATTAAGCAAGCGATTTACAATGGGCTTGAATTTAATGTTGAACCAGGTCAATAATAAAAATGTTCCTCTAGGTACCCAGGATTGGGAAAATGCCGGGATTCTGACTACTGCGATTTCCTATAATCCAGCGATACCGGTTACGGATAGTAATGGAAATTACACGATTAACCCTGGCCTGGCAAGTATGCCCAATCCTGTTTCTCTTTTAACCATCAATGATGAAACGATTACTAAACGGGTGCTGGGAAACGTTTTTCTCACGGCTGATATTATACAGGGTCTGCAGGCGCGGATTAATGTGGGCGTTGATAACCAGACTGGCAAACGTAATACTTATTTGCCTAAAACCACCTTATATGGTCAACAGGTAAACGGGCAGGCAAATATTAGTGAAAATAATGAATTTGATAAGTTATTCAATGCCACCCTAAATTATAAAAAATCAATAGCGAATAACCATAACCTGGATGCCTTGCTGGGTTATGAATACCAGGAGTTTTTGCAGGATGGATTTTCTGCGGGTAGCTCCGGCTTTTTTACCGATGCATTTTTGTATAATTCTCTGGGTGCCGGGGAAGTGGCCGGTCCCAGCACAATTGGGTCGTACAAGAATAAAAATAAGCTGGCTTCTTATTTCGGCAGGGTGAACTACAATTTTGCAGGCAAATATTACCTGACCCTGACAGGTAGGGTAGATGGATCAACAAAGTTTGGCGTCAATAATAAATATGCTTTTTTCCCTTCTGCGGCTTTTTCATGGAGGATTGTAGACGAGTCATTCATGAAATCTTTGACGTTCGTTTCTGATATGAAGCTTCGGTTGAGTTACGGAAGCACCGGCAATCAGAATATCGGGCAAAATGCGTTATCGTTTTATCAGGCCGATTGGCACGGGTATGTATTCGGAAATAACCAGGTGAGCACGGGTGCTTATTTATCACAGATTGCCAACCCAGATCTGAAATGGGAAACCACCACCAGTACCAATATCGGGCTTGATTTTGGATTGTTGAACAACCGGATTACAGGAAGCATTGATTATTATCATAAGATTGTTAAAGACCTGCTTGCTTTTAGAAAATTACCTTCTTTTATGCAGGTTTCTGCAATTGCTGATAATATTGGTAAAACCCAGAGCCGGGGACTGGAAATTGGGCTGCATAGCCTCAATTTGGACGGTTCGTTCACATGGAATACAGATTTGACTTTTGCCCGTTATGTTGATCGGTGGAAAGAAAGAAACCCGGATGTAATACTGTCTGTATACGAAAAAACGGATGCTCCCCTGCGCCCGATCTATCGCTACGTGTCTGATGGGCTGTTGCAGCCCGGAGAACGGGCTCCTGCCTATATGCCAGCGCTCCTGCCTGGACAGGAAAAAATCAAAGATTTGAATGATGATGGCAAACTGGATCAGAAAGATATGCAGTTGCAAGGAACCTCTGATCCTGGGTTTACCATTGGATTTGGTAATACGTTTGTTTACAAAAATATTGACCTGAATGTTTTTTTATATGGCATGTTCAACTATATGCGTTATGATATGAACGCAGATAGTTGGGGGGTGTTTAATGCAATGCGCCTGCCTACAGGATATAATCTACTTACATCTGTAAAAGACAGATGGGCTCATGATAATGTGAATGCGGTTTTGCCATCTGGTATGCCTTCTGCTTATCCAACTTCGGCGTTTTGGTTATGGCAGAATGGAGGTTTTCTGCGCTGTAAGAATATTACGCTTGGTTATACGCTTCCGGGCAACGTTGCAAAACAAGTATTCAGTAAGATCAGGATTTATGCAGAGCTTGGGAATCCTTTTGTCTTTACACGTTATAAAGGCTTGGATCCCGAAACAGATTCGAAAGCAGGCTACCCCAATCAACGTACTTATTCTTTTGGCCTGGACCTGAGCTTTTAATTCCGAAACTGTATCAGATTTTCGGTCAAATAAAAACTTAACATAAAATGGAATCAATATGAAACGGATCAATATATACCTTTTGCTTATCCTATTTTTGACGATTAGCGCGTGTGAGAAGGGCCTCGAACCAGAGGTTTTTAACTCGATTTCCCCAGAAAACTTTTTAAAAACAGAGGGCGATGTTAAAACGGCTGTTACCGGTATCTATTACGAATTGAGAGGCGGAGGCTGGGAACGGTATACCGCAAGTTGGGGCGGCTGGCTTACCCAGGGGATCGGGTGTACCGATGAGTGGACTACAAATTGGGCTACAGATGAACAGACAGAATTCCTTTGGAGACCTGAATCAAATTTTCTGAGTCTATTTTATACAGCGATGTTGCCTGCTATAACCAAGGCCACCGGATTAATCAAACAACTGGAGTCGGCTCCCGTGGATCCGGTGCTTAGGGAAAGATATACAGCGGAATTGAGAACGATCAGGGCCCTGATTGCTTTTGACCTGTACGATCAATACGGCCCGCTCCCTATTATTGTGGATCCCGAGTATGCCCTTAATCCGGCCCGGGCACAGTCCTATAAGCCCAGCCGACCGGAAAAGGGGTGGTATGTTGGTTTTTTGGAAACCGAGCTCTCCGAAGTTCAGCGGGTATTACCGGTTTCGTATGAAAACAGCGCGGATTATGGGCGAATGACAAAGGGTACTGCCATGATGGTACTGCTTAAACTGTATATGCGCGAACGGCAATGGGACAAAGCTGCGCATACTGCTCAGCAGATCATGGATCTGAAATTTTATGCGTTGCAAGCCGATTATGCATCTATCTGGAGTTACAGTAATCAGCATAACAATGAACTGATTTTTACAATCCCGAGTATGGCCACGGGTGGGTACGGAAATAATTTTCTGGCCGAAACGCTGCCGCCGGATTATGTATCTCATACAAATGTTCCTCTTACCCGATGGAGTGGATATCGTGTTCCATGGGCTGTTTGGGACCGGTTTGAACAAAATGATAAAAGAAGGGAGCGACTGGTGCGCTGGTATTGGAATGGCGCGCAGATGATTGACGGGAGAGCGGCAAATACACACCTTAAATTGGGGGCATTGCCGATGAAGTATCAGGAAAACCCCAATACGGATGGCACCTGGGACGCCAGTGAATATGTGATTTACCGGTATGCCGACGTGCTGCTATGTAGAGCAGAAGCATTAAATGAAATCAGTGGCGGTCCCACACAGGAAGCAATTGATCTAGTTAACCTGTTACGAAGTCGTGCAGGAGTAAATCCGATCCGTTTATCAGATTTTAATCAAAGCTCCTTCCGTGACAGGATTTTGCAGGAACGGCAATGGGAATTGTGTACCGAGGGCTCGCGCCGTCAGGATCTGATAAGACATGGAAAATTAATCAGCGATGCACTGGCCAGGGGCAAACGTTTTGCTACAGACAAGGATACGCTCTACCCGATTCCTCAATCGGCGATTAATGAGAATCCAAACCTTAAACAGAATGCCGGCTATTAAAATAGAAAGGGCAATTGCTCTAACACGGCGAGTCTATCGTTTCTGGTTATTGCTCGTCATAGTTCAGGCTATGCGCCCTGAAGCCGCTTTCTACACACAGAATTACGGCGTTCAAAATTAGCGTGAATAGACGCCGTTAAACAGGTTTTAACGCCAATAGTACTCGGTTGCGTGGATGACGAAATAAATAGGGCCAGAGGGCGGTATTGCAGTGGTTACAAAACAGAATTGAATAACGATTAAATGCACTTAGAAAATGAAAAGACTGATGTATTTTTTAATGCTGGCGACAGGCTTTCTGGCCGCCGCCGGTTGCAACAGAAATGCTCAAAATACCAAGCAGAATGCACCCGGTGACAGCACCGCCGACGTATTTAGCATTGAAGGTAATCAAACCATCCGTTTTGCTGTAGACACTACTTCACTAATTAGGAATCCGGCAATGGGTTGGACATTGTATGATGACGCCAATGATTCAGTGGCAAAGGCGGCCACTTATTGGGCCGCTCAAGATGACGCTGCAAATAAATATGCCTCTATCTTTTATATACGTTGGAGATGGAGCAACATGGAACCGGAGGAAGGCAAATATGCGTGGTTGTATGATGATAATTTCAAAGCCCTGGTGAAGGGAGCGCGGGATCGGGGGTTAAAGCTGGCCTTTAGTATCTATATTGATGGCCAGGACAATATTCAACCTGGCACACCGGATTATGTAAAGAAAGCGGGGGCGCAGGGATACCTGGTGGACAAGCTGGGCGGTGGAAAAAACTGGACCCCTTATCTGGATGACCCTGTTTTTCAGCAAAAGTTTGGAAATTTTGTGCGCGCCTTTTCGGAGGCATTTGACGATCCTGCCGTTGTGGATTAC
The DNA here is from genome assembly GCF_021538615.1 of Niabella agricola. Taxonomy (NCBI): domain Bacteria; kingdom Pseudomonadati; phylum Bacteroidota; class Chitinophagia; order Chitinophagales; family Chitinophagaceae; genus Niabella; species Niabella agricola. The sequence continues at coordinate 1,051,133 of NZ_JAJHIZ010000002.1, read as the reverse complement.
GTAGACGGCTATAATCTGGGATGGTGGGGCGAAGGCCATCACCTGGTATTTAAGGATACTGCAAATAAGGAAGCTGTATTCGACTGGATTATTAATCTATATGCCAGCAGCTTTAAAAGGGTTTTACTGAGTATTACATTTGGGAGTGAGATTGGGATTCCACTGGAAGAAAAAGTGGCGCTTAATGCAAATGGGTATGCTATCCGCAGGGATGGATTGGCCAGCAGTTGGTTCTCACAAACCGAAAGGGACTATGTAAAAAGCAAATTTCCGAAAATTCCCTTTTTCGCGGAATCCTGTTACTGGGGCTGTCATGCAGAAGATTGCCGTCCCTGGGCCGCAGATGCCGTGTATGGAAAGAAATGGACGGGATGGAAAGATGTGTATACTCAGGTCTATACCGATGCGATTTCATCTCATGCCAATACGCTGGACCTGAGAGAAGAGGTGGAGACTCAAGGTTGGACCAAGATTGCACCGGAACTGGTGCGCAATTTTGTGCGTTTCGGAGGTTACCGGTTTACACCGACCCAACTATCAATACCTTCTGTTATTCATTCCGGCGAGACCTTTCAGATCGGACATAATTGGGTTAACACAGGAGTAGGTGTTTGCCCTAACAATAACCGCCGGTGGAATTATAAATATAAAGTGGCGTTCGCTCTGATTGATAAAAGCAATAAAGTCGTTGCAATTGTAAAAGATCAGAAATCAGATCCATCCGCCTGGATTAGAGGCACTGACGGAAAATATATACTGGAGGCCAAAATATCGGCCCCTGCCGGAAACTATCGACTGGCCCTGGCTGTTGTGGATGTCTCAGCGGGCGATCAGCCGGGAATCCGGCTTGCAATTGATAAAGAACGCAAAATTGATAATTGGACAGTTGTTTCTGATGTAGTAGTAAAATAGCCGTTTAATCGGCGTGATTTTAAAGCTTTTGGAATAGATATAAGGCATCCAGCCAGCGATTTAACGAAAGTAATATTTAAAAGCAATAAGCAATGAAAAAAATATTTCTATTGTGTATACTTTTTGAGGCGACGTTCAGCATTAGCTGTAAAAAGCATATTAAAGACGACGCTCCAGTACCGGTTTTTTCTTCTCAGAAAAGGACGATTAGTTCAGATGGATTTCCAGGTCTTTCTTTAAATAGCTCGACTTTCGCCATCGTCACCTTCAGCAATACTCAGGGAGCATACTGCGAAACCCCGCCATGGATAATTAGCGGAGGCTGGAAGCAGTATTTTTTTACTACCGCCTGGACGAAAGGGTGGGCTTCGCCTGTTTCTCTTGCTGAACCAACCTCAAATATCGATTTTGGCGTAAACGCAGACGGGCCATTTAATTTGTTATGTGCACTTGATTGGTGGAATGATTTTATACCTGTTTCGTCGGTCCCATCCGGCTATGACTGGCGCAGACAGTATAACGGGATTTTCTCGGCACATCATTACACACACCCGACACAAGGAAGCATTAATATAACATTTAACCATGGTGAGAATAAAAACGAAAGGCAGATAGATCAATATGGTGCCGGTCAATTGTATGCCAATACCTTTGATGCAACTTATCCACCAGTTTTATCCAATCCGGCATCGTATTCGGGATATGCGCCGGGAAGTAGTGTATATGCTGAGTGTTGGCAGGCCTATCACGCCACCGTGAATTTGGCATGGTTGCCCAATACCTCGGCCACAAACTGGGGCAATAACTATTACTATGATCAGGGACCATTTGTCTGGCCCTATGGCGGGTATTATCGTTCAGACGGAACAAAGTCTTCCTATGGATTAAGGCACCCGTCCTCTGTAGTGTCCGGAGATTCAATTTATGTTTATTTCGTTGACAGCTCTATAGATACGATTGCCGCAGGTATTCCGGGCGGAGGCATTAAGGTTGCTAAAGCTCATTTGAACGATGCGATTGATCCTTCGAAATGGTACGTTTATACGGTTTCCGGATGGGTGCCCTCCCTTCCTGCTGGTTTTACGAAAGAAACTATGTTGAGCTACTTAAAAACCAAAGGGCCGGAATCAAAATCACTGATCTATGAATGGCAGATGGACCCTATTCGCTTTTCTGTGGCTAAGATAAATGGCACAAACTATTTTTTAGGTGCTAAATTATACATGGATTATAGTGTAAATCCGACAAGTCCATCAGCCAGGGTAGGATTGTATCTTTCGACAGACCTGGTAAACTGGAGCACCCAGAAAATGTTGATCCAGGATGTTGCCGGTGGTTGGGACGCACTGCAATTGCGGTATCCTATTTTTATGAATAAGACCGGAGATGATAATGAAAACATTGACCTGGATGACTTTTACGTTATAGGCTCGGCTTCAGGTAACAGTGTGGGCAGGCTCCATTTAAACCTATCGCTTTAGGGGCCTATGAGAAAAATGAAAGTATAAAATAAGAAACCATGTTGATAAGAAAAGGTATTGTGATTTTATGTAGTTTACTTTTTATTGTTTTTAATACCGGCGCCCGGGATATTACCATTATTCCGTTACCCAATGAATGTATCAGCAGCCCGGAGGGCTTTTTAATTGATAAAAATGTGCCGGTCATCGCGGGCGCCGGTGGCCGGTCCGATACATCCGTGGAGCGATTAAAAACGTTTATAAAGAAGCGATACGGCATTGATCTTAAAAAGGTTGTTGGAAGTAAAGGTATAAGAAAAGCAATTTGGTTTGAACAGGACCCGGACTTTTTGAAGGAACAGTATCGGCTCAAAATCGATGCCAGTGGCATTCGGATCGTCGCGTCTGGCGATGCCGGATGGTTTTACGGCCTGCAAAGTTTATATCAAATACTTCCTGAACAGTTACCAATAGGCGGGCAAGGGGCTGCTGTATGGGTCCAGGGTATTGAAATAAATGATAAACCCCGGTTTGGCTGGAGGGCCTTTATGCTGGATGAAGCCCGGTATTTTAAAGGCAAGGAGCGGGTGAAAGTGCTGCTGGATGAAATGGCATTGCTGAAAATGAACGTCTTTCATTGGCATCTGGTTAATGACGAAGGGTGGAGAATTGAAATTAAGAAGTACCCCCGGTTGACGCAGGTGGGGGCCGTAAGAAGATCCTCTCAGATCGGGCCGTTAAAGTGGAAAAGCCCGATTCAATCCGGTGAAGTCCATCAGGGGTTTTATACGCAGGACGATATCCGCGAAATTATACGATATGCCCAGGAGCGGCATATTACCGTTATTCCGGAAATCGAGATGCCTGGACATGGCTCGGCAGCCATTGTTTCTTATCCTTTTTTGGGCACTACAAAAAAGAAATTTGAAATGCCCACAACCTTTTTTCAAAAAATGGACATTTATGACGTGAGCGATCCGCGCGTTTTTGAATTCTTAACGGATGTTTTGGATGAAGTGACGAACTTGTTCCCTTCAAAAATTATTCATATCGGAGGAGACGAGGCATTGCAAAATTTCTGGAAGGAATCTGCTGCTGTGCGTGCCTATATGCAGGAAAACCAGCTAAACACAACAGGCGAGCTGCAAATGTTTTTTATGAACCGTATTATTGTGTATTTGAAGCAAAGAGGCGTTCGGGCGATGGGTTGGAATGAGTTATTGGGGCATAGAGTACATGATTATGTCGCGGCCTCAGACGCGAAATCCACATTGTCGCTTTCCGGTAATCCGATTGTGCATTTTTGGACAGGAGATACAGCTTTGCTAAGAGATGCTGCTGCTAAAGGGTATGATATTGTGAATGCGTACAGCAATGATACCTATCTGGATTACGACTATGAGCAAATTCCCTTGTCAAGGGCATATGCATTTGATCCCGTTCCAAAGGGTTTTGATGAGCGGCTGGAAAAAAAAATATTGGGGTTGGGATGCCAGATGTGGGGTGAATGGATTCCTGCTGTTGGACAAATGCAGTATATGATTTTTCCCAGAATTGCAGCTTATGCGGAAGTCGGTTGGACGAGGATTGCTCAAAAAAACTACGAGGGGTTTCGGCAAAGATTACAAATTGCCAAAACAAGGTGGGCCCGCAAGGGGATTTATTTCGCCGATATGTAAAGAGTATGCAGATCCCGTGCAATGTCGGCGTAGCAGGCTAATGGTTTTAATAATATATTCAGGAACGTAAAGGCTTTTATCGATGGTCAAAGTTGTCTGTAAACATCAATCTGTATTAGGGGAGGGGCCACTATGGGACGAGCGCCGACAGATATTATATTGGGTAGATATCAGGAATGGGGCGGTTCATCAGTGGAATGCCCGGATGTCGCAGTTTAAGTCAACTAATTTTGGTGGTCGGGTGGGAGCCGTTGCGCTGTGTGAAGACGATCAGTTACTTGTTGCAAAAGATGACGGAGTGGTTTTGCTGAATGAAATTACCGGTAAACCGCAAAAAGGACAACTGCCGGAACACGAGATTTTGAAGTTTCGGTTTAATGACGGCAAATGTGATCCTTTGGGACATTTTTGGATAGGTGGCATGAGTGATGATGAACAGCCTGGTGTGGGTTGTTTATATACAATGAACGATCGGTTTGTGTTCAAGGAAATAATGCATGGACTTACGATCCCCAATGGAATGGCATGGGATATCAGGTTACATAGATTCTATTTTATTGACACGCCTACATTAAATATCATGTCCTATTACTATGATATTGTTTCCGGACAAATAACGGATCCAAGAATCGCATTTAGCATTTGTCCAACAGATGGTTACCCGGATGGTATGGCCATTGATACGGAGGGAATGTTGTGGATCGCCTTATGGGATGGGTGGAAGGTTGCAAGATACGATCCTGGTACGGGCAAGATGGTCTGTTCTATCTCACTTCCGGTTGCCAGGGTAACCTCCTGCACATTTGGAGGAGCTGCGCTTACGGATTTATATATTACAACTGCCAAAGCGGGGTTGACCGAAGAAGAACTAAAGAAGCAGCCTCTTGCAGGATCGTTATTTGTTGTGCAGGATTGCGGAGCTAAGGGCCTAAATGGATACCGGTTTAAAAGATAAAATTTATAATATGAAGCTGATCAGATTTGGCGAACCGGGCAGCGAGATGCCTGGAATACTTGATGGAGAAAATGTAAGAAGAGATCTCTCTTCTGTTTACAAAGATTGGAATTATTCATTTTTTCAAGACGGAGGTTTTGAAACGCTTCTGGGTGTCGCGGATTATTCCCGATTTCCGGTCGTGCCCCAAAATGCGAGATGGGCTTCCTGTATTGCAAGACCGGGAAAGGTTTTGTGTATTGGTCTTAATTATTCTGATCATGCTGAGGAATCGGGCATGTCAATTCCGCAGGAACCTATAGTGTTTCAAAAGGCCGCTAATACAGTGGTGGGGCCGTATGATCCGATTCTTATTCCCAGAAATAGCGAGAAAACCGATTGGGAAATTGAACTCGGTGTTGTAATCGGAAAAAATGCCCGGTATTTGGATGACATATGCAGTGTTGAGGCGCACATTGCCGGTTACTGTATCGTAAATGATGTTTCAGAAAGAGCTTTTCAGCTTGAAAGGGGCGGACAATGGACTAAAGGGAAATCCTGTGACAATTTCAGCCCGACCGGGCCATTTTTACTTACCAGGGATGCAATCAGTGATCTTGATGATTTATCAATGTCCCTGCGGGTAAACGGAAAGGAATTACAAAAGGGCAATACTGGTAAAATGATATTTAATGTAAACTTTATTATTCATTATCTTACTCAGTTTATGACGCTGGAAGCGGGCGATCTCATTTTGACCGGAACGCCTCCCGGTGTTGGATTAGGAATGACTCCTGCCCGATATTTAATACCAGGCGATGTTGTGGAATTATCCATTGATGGTTTGGGTATGCAAAAACAAGTATGTCAGAAAGCGTAAATTTAAAGAAATGAAAAACAGATTTGATAGCCAGGTTGCTGTAGTAACTGGCGGTGCTGAGGGTATCGGAAAAGCGATAGGCTTAAGACTAGGAAAAGAAGGTTGCCGTGTTATACTCTTTGATCTTAATGAACAATTATTGTGCAGGACCGTTGAAGAACTCCAAAGGCAGGGAGTCTGTGTGAGAGGCTATGTGGTGGATGTTGGTGAGGAGGAGCCGGTGGCGAAAGCAATGGAAGGAGTTTGGAAAGAGTTTGGAAAATTGGATATTATGATAAATTGCGCAGGAATTGTAGGCCCAACAAGCACAAGCGTGACAGACTATTGCACAGAAGATTTTGATAAGGTGTGTCGGGTGAATTTGAGGGGGGCATTTTTACTGACGAAGTATGCCATTAAGTTGATGGAGCGAAATAATTATGGTAGAATTCTATTGCTTTCCTCTATTGGCGGTAAGGAAGGTAATCCGGGAATGTGCGGTTATGCCTCTTCCAAATCGGCAGTGATGGGCTTGGTTAAAGGGGTTGGTAAAGAGTTTGCTACAACAGGAATTACTGTGAATGGACTGGCTCCTGCAGTAATTAAAACGGGGATGAATGAGCATACTTCACCAGAGCAATTGTCCTATATGACAAGTAAAATTCCCATGAAAAGGTTGGGAACGGTAGAAGAGGTTGCCGCCATTTCCGCTTGGATTGTATCAAAAGAGTCGAGTTTTAATACAGGGTTTATTTTTGATATTTCGGGCGGGAGGGCTACTTTTTAATAATTGAAACAAAATGAAGAAAAAAGCGGTAATACTTGGGGGAACAAGCGGAATCGGAAGAGCTATTGCGGACCGTTTTTCAAAAGAAGGATGGTGTGTGTTGGTTGCTTCTCCAGATTTGGAAAAAATAGAAACAGTTACACAGGAGTTGCATGGGCAGGGGCATATTGCTTTGAAGGTCGATGTGACTTGTGATGAGGACCTGACTAATCTGGAAAATATAGCGAAGAGCGCATTTAGGGAAATAGATGTATTTATTAATTCCGTTGGCATTTCAAAAAAAGTGGATGCAATCAATGAAGTATTCGATGACTGGGACAGGTCATTACAAGTGATGATGTATGGTGTTGTTAAGGCAACTAGAAAGTTGGTTCCGCTTATTAAAAACGGTGGGAGAATTATCAATATTACCTCCATTCACTGGCAAAGGGTTGCGGCAGGTAGTTCCGCATATGGTATGGCTAAAGCGGCGTTGACCCAGTTTACGAGATCGCTTGCAGTTGAGCTGGCGCATCGGAACATTCTTGTAAATGCGATTGCCCCGGGCTTTGTCGATACGGCTATGTCTATTAAGGAGGATGGAAAAAACGAATTGCACTCAGAATGGTTTTATGATAATTATATAAAACATAGTCATCTGCCTCTCTAGAGGGCGGGTAAGCCCGAGGAAATATCGGGAGTTGCCTGGTTTTTAGCAGGTCCTGATGCGACTTATATAACCGGATCAGTCATTACTGTGGACGGAGGGTTGACCATAACATTTTGAACGGAGTGATTTCTAGTTGGACAAAAACTGTTTGCGATAGTCTTTCGGGACCATATTTTTCACCTTTTTGAAGTGCCGGTAGAAATTTGAAAGATTTTCGAAGCCGCTTTTGTAACCAATTTCCGATATGCTTAGACTGTTTTCGATTAGCAGTTTACAAGCGTAGCCGATTCGTACTTCTGTAACGTAATCGGTAAAGGTTTTACGTGTGTGATTTTTGAAATACCGGGAGAAGGCGGGTACGCTCATGTTGAGCTGCCCTGCAATACCGGCAATGGATACTTCACTCCTGAAATTCTTTAAAATAAACTGAAGCGCGGTGTTGATCCTTTCGCTGCCGCTTTTGGGAAGAGTTGAAAAATTAAACGTCAGCAAAGTTGTGGATTCATTGCTTTCACCTAGTGTGATCAGTAATTCGATAAATTTTAGCAGGCGTTTAACCGGAGGATCATTTCGCATTTCGTAGAGGAGCTTGGTTGCCTTGATTTTTGTTTGTCCATGAATTTCAACAACTTGTGATGATTTGGCCAGCAGTGTTTGCACCACTTTCATTTCCGGCAATTCAAAGAAGTCCTTGCTTAAGGAATCTTCCGTAAAATGAATAAAAATGGATTGAGCTGTTAACTTCTTTTTGGAATGATAAAAAATTTCATCGTTCCGGTATAAATGGGGTATGTAAGGGCCGATCAGGCATAAGTCTCCATCGTTGAAACGACCAACATTATCACCAATAAAGCGGGTACCGGAGCTTTTATCGATTAGTACGAGTTCAAACTCCTTATGAAAATGCCATGGATGCGGGAAGTGATTTAGCTTCAATTCTCTGAAGATAAAGCTGGAATCAGGGTCTGTGGGTAATTTATGAAGTTGCGGTCTCATTAATTGAAAGCTGTTGGTTGTATGATTAAAAAAAAAGCATGGCTTGATGGTGAATGTTTTCGATTGAACTAAAATAGTAAAAAATGAAATGCACCGCATGGAGAGAAACAAATATTTGACGCGGTGCGCTCCTGGGTTTGGACCATCAAGGAAGGATGGTATAAAAAAAATGATGATACAGGTTTATGAAGACACATAAAAAGGCAATGGATTTAATTAATTAATTAATAGGTTATGGGCGTACTATCTGTTGTAGATTATATTATTTTTTTAGTATATTTTTTACTTGTAGCGCTTTATGGTATTGGAGTTTACCGTAAGAAACAAATGACAAGGTATGGCGTCCGGGACTATTTTCTCGCGGAAGGGTCTCTTACCTGGTGGGCCATCGGCGCCTCATTAATAGCTTCCAATATTTCAGCCGAGCAATTTATAGGTATGAGCGGGGCAGGTTTTAAGATGGGCCTTGCGATCGCTTCTTACGAGTGGATGTCCGCTTTGACACTTATCGTAGTGGCTATTTTTTTTATACCAGTATATTTAAAAAATAAGATCTATACAATGCCACAGTTTTTAAGCAGGCGCTATAATAATACTGTTGCAATGGTTATGGCTGTGTTTTGGTTATTGTTGTATGTAGTGGTTAATCTAACGTCAATCCTTTATTTGGGAGCGCTGGCTATAAACAGCATCTCAGGGATTAACATAAATATATGCATGGTGGGCCTGGCCATATTTGCCATTGGTATTGCGCTCGGCGGCATGCAGGTTATCGGCTATACGGATGTAATACAGGTATTTTTCCTGATTTTCGGAGGGCTCGTAACTACAGGTATCGCCCTGAATCTTGTTGCTTCTCATAACGGAAGCTCCGGAATATGGAATGGGTTATCTATTCTCAAACAGCAAGCCCCTGATCATTTTCATATGATTTTTGACCAGACAAATCCAAATTACATGGACTTGCCGGGACTCTCGGTGCTTATTGGGGGATTATGGATCGCAAATATGAATTATTGGGGATGTAATCAGTATATTACCCAACGGGCGCTTGGCGCCGATTTAAAAACCGCCCGTAATGGCATTTTATTTGCTTCTTTTTTAAAATTGTTAATGCCTTTAATTGTGGTGTTGCCCGGGATCGCGGCTTTTGTTTTGTTTAAACAAAACCTGTTACATAGCTCTATGATAAATGGGGGAGATGCGAACCCTGATCAGGCATATCCCGTTTTGTTAAATCTATTGCCCCAAGGGCTTAAGGGGCTTTCATTTGCAGCGCTCACAGCGGCGGTCGTGGCTTCTCTTGCCGGTAAAGTCAATAGTATAGCTACCATTTTCACCCTGGATGTCTATCATAAAGTTTTTAACAGGCAGGCCGATGATAAAACGCTGGTATTAACCGGAAAAATAACGCTGGTGGCAGCAATGCTGATTGCTGTATTTATAGCGCCTCATCTTGGCATCGACAAAAAGGGAGGGTTTCAATATATCCAGGAATACACAGGCTTTGTCTCGCCCGGAATATTGGCCACGTTTGTTTTGGGCTTTTTCTGGAAACGCGCGACAGCTGGTGCTGCCATGTTTGCCATCGTAGGTGGTTTTATGCTTGCTATATTGCTAAAGGCTTTGCCATTGGTGATGGATTTGTTTTTTCTCCACAAATGGGGATGGTCAGTAGCTAATACTGAAGGTATTTACGAAATTCCTTTTTTGGATCGTATGTTTATTGTTTTTGTCATTTGTCTTATTAGTATGGTTATTATAAGCCTGGGAGGCCGGGAAGAGGAGGACGTTGAGAGGGAATGGCGTTTCAATATCGGAATGTTTAGAGTTACCCAGGGGTTTGCTATTGGTTCTATATTGGTGATCGGTCTTCTAGCTGCGCTGTTTGTTTTATTCTGGTAATAAAAAAATAAATATGAAAAATTTAAAACTAAGAAGCGAAGATTGGTTTGGAAGAAAAGGTAAGGATGGCTTTATTTACCGAGCGTGGATGAAAAATCAAGGAATCCCCGCGCATGAATTTGAGGCGAAGCCGGTAATTGGTATTTGTAATACATGGTCGGAGCTTACTCCCTGTAACGCACATTTCAGGGAATTGGCAGAATCAGTGAAACACGGTATATATGAGGCCGGTGGTTTTCCGGTGGAGTTTCCGGTTATGTCGTTGGGGGAAACGTTGATGAAGCCTACAGCCATGCTATATCGTAATCTGGTAAGTATGGACGTAGAGGAATCGATACGGGCTAACCCGGTTGATGGTGTGGTGTTGTTATGTGGCTGTGATAAGACCACTCCGGCATTGGTGATGGGGGCTTGCAGTGTAAACTTACCCACTATCGTTGTTTCCGGGGGGGCTATGTTAACCGGGAAGTATAAGGGAACGGATATTGGCACTTCTGATGTTTGGAGATTCAGCGAAGCCCACAGGGCCGGGAAAATGACACAGGAGGAACTTTCAGTAGCGGAAGCCTGTATGTGTAGAAGCAGGGGGCATTGTGCTGTTATGGGAACGGCTTCCACAATGGCCAGCATGGTTGAGTCCTTAGGCCTTTCCTTGCCTGACAACGCGGCAATTCCGGCCGCAGATTCCAGAAGAAAAGTGCTTGCTCATTTGTCAGGTATGCGTATTGTGGAAATGGTTAGAGAAAATCTGAAACTTTCTGATATCCTGACGCGGGAAGCGTTTGAGAATTCAATGATCACGAATGCTGCTATTGGGGGGTCTACAAATTTTGTTATTCATCTACTGGCAATTGCAGGAAGAGTAGAGGTGGGGATTTCTTTGGAAGACTTCGAAGTCGTTAGCTCAAAAATCCCGTTGATCGCAAATCTTCAGCCCTCAGGAAGGTATTTTATGGAGGATTTATATTATGCGGGTGGTATCCCTGCAGTTATGAAAGAATTGAAGTCCATGCTGCATCGTGATTGTATGACGGTTAGCGGAAAATCGGTTGGGGAGAATATTAAACAGGCAGAATGTTATAATAGAGATGTAATTACTTGCGTCGAAAGGCCGTTTAATCCGGTGTCGGGGATTATTGTATTAAAGGGCAATATCTGTAAGGATGGGGCTGTTATCAAGCCCTCGGCAGCTACTAATGCGCTTCTGAAGCATACCGGTAAAGCGGTTGTTTTTGAAAACATAGAGGATTATAAGGCCCGGATCGACGATCCCGATCTTGATGTGGATGAAACAAGTGTACTTGTATTAAAAAATGTTGGCCCCAAGGGGTATCCTGGGATGCCTGAAGTAGGTAATATGGCTATACCTAAAAAATTGTTAGAAAAGGGCGTGACAGATTTGGTAAGAATTTCTGACGGAAGAATGAGCGGCACCAGTTTTGGAACAGTCGTGTTACATGTGTCTCCGGAGGCAGCAGTTGGCGGCGTGCTTAGTATCATAGAAGACGGCGATATTATATCGCTTGATGTAGCCAACAGGTCGCTAAATGTAGAGATACCTGGCCAGGAAATAGAATTGCGTTTGGCGGCGAAACAGCAGACCAATCGGGTTGAGGAACGGGGATATGTTCATTTGTATCAGAAGCACGTGGAGCAGGCACATTTAGGAGCTGATTTTGACTTTTTAAGAGGGATGTCGGGCAGTAAAATTAACCGCGATTCTCATTGATGCGTTAAGAGTCGGTTGTCGACATAGATATGGCGGACTCATCTGCGCAAGGGGAGGCCTTTGATTGTAAAAAATTGATAGTTACTACGAAGGTATAAATCCGTACTACTGCGGGGTGTATTTGTCTGTTTCTTTACAAAACTATATGGAAGGCAACAGTAAATAAACCTGTGATGAAGACAATGCATTGGTAAGGGGAAAAAAGTCTGTCCTGTTATTTTTCTGTTAGAAAATGCGGTAGAAAGCGTAAAGAATGAGAAAACTTGACCGGCCTAAAATGAAAAAAGCTTTACAAGTCTTTGACTGTAAAGCTTAATAGTGCCCGAGACTGGATTCGAACCAGCACGCCGAGTTACCAGCGCCACCACCTCAAGGTGGTGCGTCTACCAATTTCGCCACCCGGGCAAAATGCAAGAAAACATATAAAATGCATTCCTGTTTTATCGTAAAGAACTTCTCTTATGACTGGCCTTAGCCGTTTAAGGATTGCGAAAATAGGTAAAAGACTTCATTTATTGGATAAATATCCACGGGTATTTTTTAAAGCATCTAAAAATGTAAACGGCAGGGTTTAAGTAATTGTGCTGCTTATCTTTGTGTTTTTAATTATGACATATCAGCAAACGCTGGACTATATTTACGCCCAGTTGCCCATGTTCAGCCGCGTGGGCGCTGCCGCGATTAAAAACGGGTTTGATAATATAAACGCGCTCTGTTCATTTTTAGGAGCGCCGCAAACCAAAATACGGTGCATTCATGTTGCCGGTACCAACGGCAAGGGGTCCGTAAGCCATATGCTGGCTTCCATCTTACAAAGTCAGGGCTATAAAACCGGGTTGTATACATCCCCCCATCTGACCGATTTCCGCGAGCGGGTTAAAATCGACGGGAAAATGATCCGTGAACAGGAGGTGGTAGATTTTATAGAACGGATACAACCGGAAATTGAACGGCTGAATCCCAGTTTTTTTGAGATCACTGTAGCGATGGCCTTTGATCATTTTGCAAGGGAGGCGGTGGATTTTGCGGTGATCGAAACCGGGCTGGGCGGGCGGCTGGACAGTACCAATATCATCCGGCCCCTGCTTTCCGTGATCACCAATATCGGGCTGGATCATGTACAGTTGCTGGGGGATACATTGCCGAAGATTGCCGGTGAAAAAGCGGGCATTATTAAGGAGGCCGTACCCGTGGTGATCGGGGAAACACAGCCGGAAACAGCGCCGGTATTCATCGAAAAAGCGAAGCAGCTAAAGGCGCCCATTCATTTTGCCGACCAGGTATATCATGCGGAAAACTGGTATTACCAGGAGGAAAGACTGGTTGCGGAGGTTTCAAAGCAGGACACGGTGGATCATCTCCGGTATTCGATGGAACTTTCGGGCGCTTACCAGGTAAAGAACCTGCTGACGGTTTTGGAGGCGTGCCGGCAGTTGCGGCAACTGGATATTGCGCTGGATGAAGCGGCCATTGTAAAAGGCATCGCACACACGAAGAGATTAAGTGGTTTGCACGGTCGTTGGGAAACGATTCAGAAGCATCCGAGGATCATTTTGGATGTGGCGCATAACGAGGATGGCATGCGGCAGGTACTGAACCAGCTGGAACTTACTCCCTATCGTAAACTGCACCTGGTGCTGGGCATTGTAAAGGATAAAGATGTAGACAAGGTATTGTCGCTGTTGCCGGCTACTGCGCTGTATTATTTTACGCAGGCCCATCTGCCAAGGGCGTTGCCGGCAGGTGAACTGGCGGAAAAAGCAGCCATATTCCAATTGAAGGGGGCCGTTTGGCCCGATGTGAATGTAGCGCTGGATGCTGCTAAGGCACAGGCGCATGCAGACGATCTGGTCCTTGTTTGTGGTAGTATTTTTTTGGTGGGAGAGGTCAGGGGACATTTTTCATAATCTATGGGCTTGTTTTTCCGTGGATTTTTGTATTATATCTGCGTGGATCTGCAGGAATATCTCCCGCTGATTGACGCGGATTGGTTGCGCTGATCTTCGCCGATGTGTTGTTGGATGTAATTATGTCGTGTTCAATACCTGCTTTCTTTTTGCTCACAGATGGCAGAGATTTCTTTCCTGGATTTTTGTATTACATCTGCGTGGATCTGCGGGGGTATTTCCCGCTGATTGACGCAGATTTTTCCCGCGGGTCTTCACCGGTTTTTCTATTTTGTATCAGTGAAATCTGCAGGAGATATTTTTTCAAATAAAAAACCGTTCCGGTTAGGGAACGGTTTAAAAAAGATTCAGGAAGCCCTGCTTATGCTACAGGCTCCAGGTATTGGGAATAGGCATAACCCTCGGTACCATCATCCGTACGTACGGATGACCACTGGTCGTTTGCCTGGCTGATCAGGGTAATGATCTCATCTTTTTGTGCCTTGCCAACGATTGGCTGATCCGTGCCTGGGCCTTTGCGGATATTAAGTGCCGTTTCCTGTGTGGCTACGCGCACTTTTGAACCGGCTTCCGCCTTGGCGTTCACATTCAGGATCAGATCGCCGCTGGTATAGTTGGGGTCGATCTGGTCGTAAATGCTCCAGAGCTGGTCTTTAACCGCTCCGCTGGGTGCATCACCATCAATATATAAAACACCGTCCTGTTCTCTTACTGCAAGGTTGGCTACGCCCGCAGTGTTGGCGGCGTCAATAAGCGCTTTGTATTTTTCTTCCAGTGCCATAGTTGGGTCCTCCTTTTATTTTACGGTTAATTTTTGCTCCACTTTCCTAGGATGAATAGAGTTTACTTTCTGCATTAAAGTAGCAAGATCCGCTTTTTTAATCTCACCGGTTAATGTTACCACGCCGTCTTTTACTTCGGCTTTCACACCCGGGTGATCTTTGATCGCATCCGCAACGGCAGTGTTCAGCATGTCATCCGGATTGATGGTGGGCGGAGGAGGAGGTGGTGGTACGGTGGCATTGTTTACAACAGATTTTACGCCTTTTACTTCCTTAACAGCTGGGTCTACAGCGGTTTTGGTGGCATCGTCTTTTACAGTACCGGAAATGGTAACAGCACCATCTTTTACATCGGAACTGAGCTGTGCAAAATCAGGGTTGGTTGCTAATTTCGCATCTACTTCCGTTTTGATGTCTGCATCGCTTTTCCCCTTGCAGGATGGCAGCGCAAAAGCAAACGCAGCAATGGCAATCATGGCCAGAACTTTTTTCATTTGATTCGGGTTTTAGTGAAGAAATTTAATTACAAACGAATATAAGTTAATTCCGATACAAAAAAATTAGGGGCATGTTTTTTCTTTCTTAATTTTCGGCGGCATACGGCGGAAGTGTCTTATTCTCTTGCTGGAGCCGGAACTTATGCCAAACCTTTCGCAGGCGTTTTTTATAGAACGCCTTCCTGCAGCTGATCACTATGGGTCAACTTGCCACGTGCTTTTTTAAAGATCAATAAACTGATCAGCGCCAGTACCAAAACACCGACTCCTCCATATAAAAAGATCCGGCTGAAACCCTGTTCCAGCGCCTTTCCGAATGCACCGGGTTGCAACAGGCCCATGGCCGTTTCCCGGTGCGCGATTTGCTCTGCCGTCAGGCTTGCAGCCACCAGCTGTTTCGACAATTCAAACAATTCGGTGGTACGGGCAACAGGGAAGGTTTCTTTCAGATGGGAAAACGTACCCTGCAGCAACAGAAAGCCCATTAAGGCAATATTGATGGCCAGTGTGATGAGCCGGCTGCTCACATCGATTCCCGAGGCCATGCCCGCGCGGTTGACCGGAATGGCGGCCGTGGCGGTATTCGTTACAGGTGTATTAACTATTCCCAGGCCGCTGCCGGCCAGGATGCAACCTGGCAGAAAGGACGGCCACCCCGAATGGGCTGTACGGCCGCTTGCATACAATAATAAAAAACCGGCTCCGATCAATAACAGTCCGAAGGGAATGATGCGCCCCGCGCCATACCGCAGCGACAGGCGTTCGCCCAGGGGCGGAAACACAAGGGTGGGCAATGTATAGGCGAGCAGGTACATACCCGTGGTCAAGGGATCATAATGCAACACCGCCTGGAAGTACAGGGGAAGAAAAACCATCAGGGGCCAGAAGGAAAAATTCATACCGATGCATCCCATAATGGCGCCCGTAAACCGGGACGACCTGAATACGCGGAAGTCGATCATGGGATAGGACTGCCGGTGCTCTACCATTATAAATACAATAATCAGCAGCACGGCGGCAAGCAACACCAGCAGGGAAGCCGCACTGGTGAAGCCGGCTTCCGGCCCTTGCGTAATATAATAGGTGAGCGCAAATACGGCCGCTGATAGTACCAGTATTCCTGCCAGGTCCAGCCGGCCGGCATGGGGATCTTTTGACTCGGCGATGGATGGTTGAACCAGCCACAGGGTGCCCAGTGCCAGTCCGCCATGGATCAGGAATACCCATCTCCAGTTAAGGGCGGTGCTGATCATGCTGCCGATGATGGGGCCAAATCCCAGCCCGATACCCGCAATGATGCCCCAGGCGGCAAATGCTTTACTGCGCTGCGACCCGTCCGGAAACCGGTGCGAAAGCAGGGCGATGGTACAAATAAACATCGCACCACCGGTCATACCTTGGAAAAAACGGGCAGTGATCAGCAGTTCCGTGGTTCCGGCGCTGCCACAGGCCAGGGAGGTGATGCCAAACCCGGCCACGTTGATCATAAATACTTTTTTACGCCCGAAACGGTCGGCCAGTGTACCCGTAGCCATCAGCACCATGGTACAGGCAATGGTATAGGCGTTCATGATCCACTGCAACTGGCTGAAATGGCTACCCAGGGCTTTTTCAAGGGTGGGAAGGATGACGGGCACGCTGGTAATTTCCAGTCCGAACATCAGGGCCGCCAGGCAGATGGCTACCAGTGCCCGGCGGTCAGTCTTTTTTTCTTTTTGGTGATTCATGAATGGTTTTTTTAATGAGGTTGCTAAAGTATACCGGTATTTTATAAAAAACCGGTATACTTTTTATAAAAAGTAGTACTTTTAGCAGATGGTAAGATTCATGATGCATACACCGCTTGAAGTGGTTCGCCAGCGCATGGAAGCCGTATCTACGGTGGATTTTCAGAATCATTTTTTCCAGATCTGTATCGTAGTGAGCGGGCAGGGCTGTCTGGGGATGGGGGCACACCGCACGGCATTCCGACCGGGAAGCGTGATCCTGTTAACGCCGGATGATGTCCATCATTTTGAACTGGAGCAGCCCACAGAATTCCTTATGGTACGTTTCAGCAGCAGTTACATCCGGTCTTTTGAGTGGAAAAAGATGAACCAGATGGAGTGCATCCTTTATTATGCCCGTTATCTTACAGGCTGCATTATGCGAACGCCCGCCGATAATGTGCTGGTTACCTCCATTGCCACATCGCTGCTGCATACCCTGGAGCATCCGGATCTTTACCAGGAAGATGTGGTGAAACATTTTGTCAACGCTCTGATCGTGATCGCGGCGCGCAATATTGAGAAAGCGGGACCGCCGGCCGCATCGGAAAATGTAGATAAAAAACTGCTGGATATCATTCATTATATTGAAGGCCACATCTTTGACCCGGTGCAGTTAAAGGCTGCAGCTATCGGGAAGGCCTTTGGTGTTTCCGCCGGGTATATCGGCCAGTACTTTCAGCGGCGCTCGGGAGAAACGCTGCAGCATTTTATTACGCAATATAAGCTGCGCCTGATTGAGCACCGGCTGAAATTTAGTGATATGCGGGTGAATGAAATTGCAACGGAATTTGGTTTTACCGATGAAAGTCATCTCAACAAGTATTTTAAAAAGCAGAAGGGGGTGGCATTGACCCGGTTCCGGAAAGAATATGCAGCAAAAACGGTAGTCCCGCATACGGAAGCCGGCTGAATTTAGAGCGTCCAGAGCGGATATCCGTTTAAGCACATCTTCAGACTTCTTTACCAAACCGCTTCCTGGCCGCATCCGACACCGGTGTAAAAAAATTAACCAGGTTGCCATCCGGATCCCTGAACAATAAGGACCGGTTACCCCAGGGCATGGTGGTGGGCGCCTGCACAATTCCGCTATACGACCGATCGCTCAACAGCTGGTATCGCTCATCTACATCATCCACATAAAACTCAATAATAACCGACTGGTTGCTGGCAGCTGCCGCCACTGCCTGCCCGCCAAATAGCTCCAGCGTGCGGGTACTTCCAATTGCCAGGGTGCCGGAAGCGGTGCTCAGTTCCGCAAAATCTTCTGTATAAAAGGTAAACTGCCCGCCGGTAACAGCTTCATAAAATTCAACCAATGGCCTGACTTCCGTGGTAATGATCCGGATAGATGCTAGATTCATAATGTATGTTTTAATGCAAAGGGAAGGTAGGAGACTGACAATAGTATGTCAGCAGTCTTTTCATAAAAGAAAAGGAGCGTGCCGGCTATTTTAAGACCGTCTGTTGCAATTATTTCAAAAAGCCGCATGGCGGACGGTTCAACCCGGAAATCAATGATGTACCTCAACGCATCCGTAATTCCTGCTCCATTTGATTGGCAAGTTGTGTTGCGGTTGGGGTGTTTTGCAAGCGCAGTGCCGTAATAACCTGCTGTTGCTTTACTGTATCAACCGGATCTTCTTTCCTGTGCTGATCCGACTGGCTGAAGAGCCCACGCAGCCAATCGTTGACCAGGCAATCGATCACCAGGTGCACCCGGTCCGTGTTACCTTTGTTACTGACCTGGTGTGTGAGATTGGCGTTGATATACCAACAGTCGCCCGGCTGCATATTCAGGCGGGTTTCCTCTACGAAGAATGCAACGTCCGGATTGGTTACAATGGGGAAATGGAGCCGCGCTTCCCCCATTTCAAAAGCCAGTTCATGGTCGCGGTGTGGTTTGATCTCGGCGCCCGCTTTTAAATTCAGGAAACGTACCGACTGTACGGGACAATTCAGGGAGCGCAGCAGCAACTCAACAGAAGGGAAATGCTGCATATGCGTAGTATCGGCATAGGTTTGTTCACCCATCAGGTCGGGTACAATGCTGTCCTTTCCTCCCGGTGTACGCAGGGGCAATACGGTCCATGCTCCCTGGTAATGCAGGGTATTAAAATGTGACTGCCAGTGATACGGGTAGCCGGCCAGCTCTGCAGCAATGGAGGCAGGAGGTATAAGCGGTATTTTGGCAAAGCAGATCATTGAACCAAATTTACTGGTTTTCCAGGAAAAAGAACGGTTGGGCGGGCGTATTTCATAAAAAGCGCAGGGTAGCAGGCCTTCCTTACCGGAGGAGATGGAGTTGTGAAATGAATGCTTCAGCAACCAATAAACTCTCGGGCTTCAAAGTAAAAAAGTTATAATAAAGTATCAAAAGAATGCGAGTTTTGTACTTCGATCACCGGTTAGCGGTTATCAAAGGCGCAACCTGTCAAATTTTTGAATAATGAACATGCAAGAGCAAAAAGAGAAAAATGAGGGTTTACAGCACGAGGGGCTGGGAATAAAGATCCGCTCAAACGACAACCCATATCTTGCTGCTGATATGCAAAAGAAGCTGCTGGAACCGCGCCGATTGTCTTCCTATTTTATTGTATTGATTGAAAGCGGTTCCATTACCTATCATCTAGACGCCCGGGACTTTACGCTTACGGAAGGGCACCTGCTTTTTGCGATGCCCAACCAGCTGTTTACGCCACCGGTTAAAACAGCGGATCTTAAATATTTCAAGCTGCTGTTTGATGAAAATACATTGGCCTTGCTGCCACAGCAATTCCCGTTCCTCGTAAACCCTTTTCATACACCAACCATCGTTTTGGACGGCGCCGCAAAAGAACGGGTAACAACGGTTTTTGGAATTTTAAATCAGCTGCTTTACATAAACAAACATGCCACCGACACGGAGATCCTGTTGGCGTACCTGGGCACATTGCTGTCGGAATTAAACAGTGCCTATTTTAAAAACAAAGAACCCGTCCATATCTTAAACCCGAACCTTTCAAAGTTTATCGAGTTTAAATTGGAGGTAGAAACCGCTCTTACAGAACAGCCTTCCATCAACGCCATTGCGGAAAAACTAGCTTTATCCACCAATAGTTTGTACCGGATTGTAAAAGAATACGCCGGCACATCCCCCAAAGACTATTTTATCAACCGCCTGATGGCGGAAGCTCAGCGTAAACTGCGCTATACAAATACTTCGGTCAAAGAACTGGCCTATGAGCTGGGGTTTAATGACCCCGATTATTTTTCAAGGCTTTTTAAAAAAAGCACCGGGAAAAGCGCCAGTGAATTTTTGTCCAGGCAGGATTTGTCGGGAGAATAAGCAGATTTGTCCATTCCCGCTGCCGGAGGCCCTGCTAGTTTTGCGTTATAAAATTCACACAACATGAAATTTGCATTAGTAACAGGAGCCAACAAAAGCATTGGTTTTGAAGTGGCACAGCAACTGGCCCGGGAAGGAATCTTTGTTTACCTCGGCAGCCGGAATTTAGAAAATGGTGTTGAAGCCGCTGATACATTAAAAGCGAAGGGATTCAGCAATGTAGAAGCGATTCAACTTGACATTACCGATGATGCATCGGTACGTAAAGCCCGTGAGAAAATAGGTAATAAAACAAACGGGTTAGACATCCTTATTAATAATGCGGGGATTTATGGTGGTTATTCGCAAACGGCTCTTAATTCGACGGTTGACCAGTTTAAGGCGGTGTATGATGCAAATGTATACGGCGCCGTACGCGTTACGCAGGCGTTTATTGATTTATTGAAAAATGCGCCGGCGCCCCGTATTGTAAACGTCAGTTCCAGTCAGGGCTCCATTACCCTCCACAGCGATCCAACCTATAAATACTACGACTATAAAGCTGCGGTATATCTTTCTTCCAAAGCGGCCTTAAATATGTATACCGTGGTGTTAGCGTACGAGTTTAAGAACACGCCCTTTAAAATAAATGCCGTTTGCCCGGGGTATACAAAAACCGATTTCAATGGGCATCGGGGACCGGGAACGGTTGAAGATGCGGGGAAACGGATCGTAAAATATGCGCTTATTGGTGATGATGGTCCAACAGGAAAATTTTTTAGCGAGGAAAATAATCCTGAAACAGGAGCAATACCCTGGTAAGAGATCCGCAAAGTTTTTTTTGAATCATTTGATATGCATAACATCAAAAAGATCGCCCCTAAGAGCGATCTTTTAATTTCTAATAGTTGCTAACGTCTATTTGGATTCGATAAGCCAGATTATTCCGCCAAGGACACAAAGCATGATTATTAATAGAAAAAAATTTGCCGTTGCTTTGGAATTATTTTTTTCCTTTAAAGCTTGTCTGATGTCATTTACTTTCTTATAAATTGAAAAAGCAGATAAAGGATACAATATTAGGTACATCAAATTCATCGGTCCGGTTTTAATTATAAATTTCATTTGCTATACATACTCCAAAGCTTACAACAGCTATTGCAACACCTATCGGCCCTAAAAACTTGGATGCAACTTTCTTAAAGGCTGTTTTCATCGTCGCTACCGTCCATGCAAAAGCTGTTGATTGGCCTAAAGCCCAAAGAAAATCTGCACCAATTGCTGTCATTGCGCATTTTACGTAATCAGATCCTTGAAGTTCTTTAGCTGACGCTGTATTTGTAAAAAAGTTCAAATAGCTCTTTACAACATTACTGGATTCTTGTTGTTTTTGTTCAATGTCCGTCAATGTCATTACAAAAGGAACTAAATCTTCTTCCCTTCCATTAGCCTCAATTAACATGTCCTGAATGTCTTGTTCAGTAAAGCCTTTTGCATAAAGATATTGCCTGGCCTCAAGAATAAGGGGGGCAAGGGCTGCCAACAGAGTCGTAACAGGAATGTTTATCTGATTCTCATAGTTGGTACTCGTAGGCTCATATTGAATTATGGCATCCGTGTTATAAACCAAGTCTGAAAGGTCTTGAATTGAAGTAACAGTATAAATCTCATACCCACTAGGAGATGTACTTCCATATTCTATGTATATCGGCTCTGTGGGTGTTTCAGGCGGAGGTGCTGCCTGGCGGGTGTAGTTCCATTTGAACTGGTTTTTCCAAATGATAGGGCTGAAATTTTTTGTTTGTTTTCCTTTAGTGCCGATCGGAATTTGTTGGCGGCAATTCCTGAAGAACTTTTTTCATACTGATTTTTTTTGCAGGAATTCAGCATTAAAAGATATGTGACAACCGCAAAATTTAAAACCATAATAACCAGCATTCCTTTTGACAATTTTTTAAGGATAGCAAATGTCGATGTAAATAATCTCATAGTGTTGATTTTTGTTGTTAGGTTCCTGCCTCCGGTTTAGACGCTGTGTCGGATATTCCGTCATTAGGCAGTTGTGTTATGTTTTCACTCACATTTGGTTTATACGCGCTCTTGTCTTTGTGGTAGTTCAGGTTACTGCCGCGAATACATTTCTCGCT
Source organism: Niabella agricola (assembly GCF_021538615.1). NCBI lineage: Bacteria > Pseudomonadati > Bacteroidota > Chitinophagia > Chitinophagales > Chitinophagaceae > Niabella > Niabella agricola. The sequence continues at coordinate 1,028,817 of NZ_JAJHIZ010000002.1, read as the reverse complement.
GTAATATTACGAACATTTGTTTGAAATTATAAATAAAAAGTATTTTTCTTTGAGGGTGAATTGCCGAAAGAGGAGCGAAATTTTTTCCGCTTTGGGGCTAAGTTTAGGATTGACCCCGGTACGAACTATCGAGTTTAGATAACTATTAGCTTTTTGGAGAAGCTGGCCTGACAACCATCAGTGATCGAAAGAGGGGTTCATAGTTTTGTTTCTGTAAAATTTATTAACTCAAAAGCAAACACTAATGTTGTGCTAATCATCGTATTATTAAAACTTCCAGTAGCACCAGATTAACTACATCTTTAAATTTTCCTTTAAGTGTATGCTCGATATTTACCGAAATTGTGTTTGTGAAAAATTTAGAGCCATGCAACTGAATATTATTCAGTCAACTGCAAATATTATTGTGCAAATTTTGAGATTTGAAGTATTGGCACACTAAAAGGGCATAAAAAAGGGACTATGTGATACATAATCCCTTGAAAAGAAACGTGACCCCTCAGGGACTCGAACCCTGGGCCTACTGATTAAGAGTCAGTAGCTCTACCAACTGAGCTAAGGAGTCATTTATTTGAGCGCCCGTTTTTATTCGGGGGTGCAAATATAAGCGATTTATTTTGTTTGCGTAGAATCGGACTTGGTAAAATCGATGACCATTTTATTTTCACCGCAATGGAGCATGGTGTTTCCATGCCTGGGATCCTTGTTGCCCAGGTATGGGTTCACCACTTCATTCTTACCGCTGAGCCAGTTACCCGGCTGCCCCTCGCCAAAAGCCATGGGACATTCCTGCCAGTAGGCCGGGGCCTGGTCGTATTTAACCGTCAGCAGCAACATCCGCAGCGCATCAGACAGGTCATTCAGGGCATGCCTTTTAGCCGTCCAGTCCGGGGAACCAAGAATGGCTGCCGTGCTTGTTTTTGCCGTTTCCAGGGGGAATTGGGCCGTCTGGTAAATGGCACTGTCTTTTTTTAATTCCTCTACTTTAAAATCCGCCAGGGCGGTTTGGAGGGATTGTGCCCCTTTTCCAACGGCTGCACTGTCCCAGTTTACAAACCCGTCGGTCATTACGTAATAAGCCGCCAGCAGGGCTTCCATGGAATGGTTGAATACATCACTGTGTTTGCTTACGGCAATGGGAACCGGTTTTTCCCTCGGAGGCTTGTCTTTTTTTATAAAGATCTTATAAACCAGGAAAGCAGCGATGAGCACTGCAAGGACCATTAAAAGCTTTTTCATATCACTTATAGTATGATTTACTCGTGTGTATTGATTAAATTTGCAGGTTTCAGAAAAACAAAAATACTGATAAACAATCAATTATTTTAACAGAGGGTAAAAATCAGGGGAGATATGTTAATCGGCTTACAGAATGTTACGTTTGAATTTGGTGCAAGGATCATTGTAGAAGATGCTACCTGGCATATACAGCCCAATGAACGCATCGGGCTGATCGGTTATAACGGCACGGGTAAATCCACCCTGCTGAAATTATTTGTGAACCAATACACTCCTTCAGCAGGAACCGTGGAGCGCAGCAAGGAAACCACCATTGGCTACCTGCACCAGGACCTCCTGAGTTTTGATACCAATGATTCCATTTTACAGGTGGCGATGAGCGCTTTTGAAAAAGTGCTGCAGCTGGAAAAGAAATAGAAGCCCTGGGTGCCGAGCTGGAAAAGACCGGCGACGAAAAGACCCTGCTCGAATACACCGACAAGCTCCACGAAATGGAGTTGCTGGGCGGCTATAACATTCAGCATAAAACCGAGGAAGTGCTGCAGGGGCTGGGGTTTTCCAATGCCGACCTGAACCGTCCGTATAAAGAATTCAGCGGGGGATGGCGGATGCGGGTACTGCTGGCCAAGATGATCCTGGCCAAGCCCGACCTGCTGCTGCTGGATGAGCCCACCAACCACCTCGATTTGCCTTCCATTGAATGGCTGGAAAAATACCTGCAGCATACCAGGGTGCCGTGGTGATTGTGAGTCACGATAAATTTTTCTCAACCGGGATGGTGACCAAGATCGTGGAGCTCTACCAGCGCGAACTGCATTTCTATAACGGCAATTACGAATTTTATGAAAAGGAAAAAAGCCGTGCGCATCGAGATGCAGCAAAAAGCTTATGAGAACCAGCAGGACTATATCCGCCAGAACGAGCGCCTGGTGGAGCGTTTCCGCGCCAAGGCCAGCAAGGCCGCCATGCACAGAGCATTATGAAAAAAACTCGACAAGCTGGAACGCATTGAGGATGTGGCGATTGAGCGACCCGATCTTCGCATTAACTTTAGGGTGATAAAGTACCGGGCGGGGGTACGGTGGAACTCGACCATTGTCGAAGGCATTTGGCGACAACGTGATCCTGAAAGATGCCAAGGCGGAGATCGAGCGGGGCGATAAGATCGCACTGATCGGGGCCAACGGTAAAGGAAAATCGACCCTACTGCGGATTATGCCGATGCGGAATCCTATAACGGCAACCGCAAATGGGGACATAAACGTGGAAGAAAGCTTTTATGCCCAGCACCAGCTGGAAGCCCTCACCCTGGAAAATACCATCCTGGATGAAATGCGGGGCTGCGGCAGCCAGATGACGGACCTGGAATTGCGGGCGCTGCTGGGTTGTTTTTATTCAGCGGCGATGATGCCGATAAAAGATCCGGATCCTCAGCGGGGGCGAAAAGCCCGCGTGGCCCTGGCGAAGACTATCGTAAGCAAGGCCAATTTCCTGATGCTGGATGAGCCTACAAACCACCTGGATATGCACAGTGTGGACCTGCTCATCAATGCTCTTAACCGATACGAAGGCACGATGATTCCTGGTAAGCCACGACCGGCACTTTATTTCAAAAGCGCCACAAGATCTGGGAAATCGTAGACGGAAGATCAAAGAATTTAAGGGCCCTTATGATGAATGGTAGCCTGGAACGAGCGGATGCGGAAACAGCTGACGCTGAAAAAGCGGGAAGCCAATGCACAGAAATCGAAACCCGCTGCTGTAGCAGCAACCACACCAGCACCGCCTCCAACACCGCGCCGGTAAGCAATGCCCCCATCAATAAGGACTGAAAAAGGAGATCCAGCGCCAGCAAAAATTATTTCAGCAAACGGAGGAGGCGCTGAGTAAAAATAAAGCGCTGATGGCGCAGCTGGAAAAAGACCTGGGCGATCCGCAGATCTATTCTGATCGCAACCGCTTCTTAAAGGCCGAGCAGGATTATGCCGCTGCCACCAAGGAGAACCAGCGGCTGGAAAAAGATTATGAAGCCATTTTTACGAAATTGATGGAGCTGGAAGGATAAAAGACCTTCAGATCCGCCCGGCATCAATGCTACATGGGTAATATATTCAGGACATATTTTTGCAAAGCCTTTTGCGACCGTAGTACTATGCAACACGCGCGCCAAGCAAAGCCCCGGCATTAAAAACCGTTTTCGGTTAGCCAGCTTTTGAACTGGCGAAACCATTGATCCCCGCTGTTAAGATCGGTTAATGCAAAGCCATGACCGCCGGATTGCAGGATATGCATTTCGGTCTTTACGCCCTGCCGCAATAAGGCATTGAAAAATGCCAGCGTATTCTTTACTGGAATTACGTCATCATCCGCCGCATGCACCAAAAACGTGGGAGGCGTTTTCGCAGAAACATGCTGGTCGGTACTGTACAGCTTTAGCAGTTCCGGGGATGGATGTTTGCCGATGAGGTTTTCGCGGGTTCGGGGAATCGCCGGGTCATACACGATAACCGGGTAGAGCAGGGCCAAAAAATCGGGCCGGAGATTGATTTGAGCGTTGTTGCTGATCAGGACCCGGTTTAGTTGCGTAGCCGCCATAGACGCCAGGTGCCCGCCAGCTGAAAGCCCCATTAAACCGATCTTTCCCGGGTTCAGTTCCCATTCTACTGCTCGTTTGCGCACCAGCTGAAGGGCCGCCTGAGCATCCTGTAAGGGGCCGGTCGATTTATCCACCATAATAGCGTCATGAGGCAGGCGGTATTTTACGATAAAGGCAGTGATGCCCGCCCTATTAAGCCCCCGGGCTATTTCTTCGCAGGCAGGTAATGACAAAAGAAAGTATCCGCCCCCGGGGAAAATGAGCACTGCAGTACCATTGGCGGTTCCTTTTTTTGGAAAAAAGGGGATGAGGGCGGTTGGGTTACACAAGTAACGCGTCCGGAACTATCAGTTTGTTCTATATAATCCGCCGGTGCCGTTCTTGAATTGGGCACCTTGTTTTCATACAGGGGAATGGCGGTTTCCTGAGCCGCCGGGTGCAATGATGAAAGGAAGAGCAGAAAGAATAAGATTCGTTTCATGTTTTTTAGTAACTATGCGAAGCCGATAAAAATCTTTGCCGGATGCGAAAGTAAGCGGCCGTAAGCGCCGCAACTGTGCAGAAATGCTCAATTTATTTCGGCCTGCGATAAACTGATGGCTGGATGCCATAGACGCTCCTGAATGCGCGGCTGAACGCGCTGGTATTTTCAAAGCCGCAGATCCAGGTAATTTCCTGTACCGGCACTGTTGTTTGCTGCAACAGCTGCGCTGCATGCTCAAGGCGGAGCCGAATCAGGTATTGATAAGGGTGCAGTGAAAAGCGGACCGGAATTGTCGCACGAGTTGAGGAACAGAAAGGCACGCCTGGCGGCCGATGCTGTCCAGGTCCAGCGCTTCGGTAAAGGAAGCATGCAGGAGATCACGGGCAATGCATAAGCGCCTGTAAATTTCTTTTTTGGTACTGCTTTTGAGGGCGCTGACCAGCTGCAGCTCGCGGGTTTCCCGTTGGTGTAACCGTAGCAGGTAGTGTAGTAAATAAATAAGATGCTCGTCGGTCATCGCTGCATCATAGCCCACACGCTCAAGCGTTCCCAGGAGCGCAGAAAGCCGGTCCTGCAGTTCCGGTGTCATCGCGTTTAAGGCCTGAAAAAATTCGGGAATGACATCCTTGCCCGGAAAAGGGTGTTCCAGTAACCGTTCTTCCGGATTCAGCGCGTCGAACATAACGGCTGCGGCAAATTCTTTTTTAAAAAAAACAGAAACACAGTGTACCTTTTCAAGGCTGCTGATCCGGCAGGAATAGGGCTGGTCGTTGTTTAAGATCAGGACCTGCCCCGGTTTAACCGTTAATTGCCGGCCCTCAATGCCATAGCATTCTTCGCCGCTGAGTACGGTTTTAAGAGAGAGGCAGCCCACATGATCATCACAAAAACTATTACCGCTGACGGCGTTAAAAATGATATTGTGTTTTTTGAACTGGCTGAAATGCAGGGCTTCATCAAAACCGGGCGCAGCATGGTCAGGCAAACGGGTAAAATACATATCAGGATTTCTTCGGTGATCAATATTACGCCAAAAATGTTAAATAGGGTATCGCTGCCGGTGGATACCCTATCAGTCGTCTGTCTATTTTTTGCAGGTGGATGTAGGGCGCCGACTGATCATCTTTCCCTCTAAGGCGGGCAAATGTTTGGCCCTGTGCTAAAACTTTCAGGATTGGCACCATTTTTTATTCCTGCTCAACCGCGCGCCTGTCCGTTTTTTGTCCTCGGAGCTAGAGGGCAGCGTTGATCTGATCGGTAAATGAACGGAGGAGGAATGCGGTGCTGTACACCGGTATCGGCATGGGATTTATGCAGCTGTAGGATATGGAATGATCACTGTGCTGCAACTGCAAATTTCGTTTGATGCTTCAATCTAAGGAATATCGCCGTCCCGCGCCTCGACTCTTTTTTATCGATCCCATATAAGAGCAATTGCCGGGTGATGGAGTATTTATGCGAAAATGATCGTTCTTAATAGAATTGACCGGTAGAAGAGGCGCAACCTCAAAAGGAAATCCTGGTTCACTTGTTGATTGTTTACATACCGGCTGCGATAAGGAAATTATAACTCTTCAGCGAGGATCGGACCCCGGTTTACAACACCGCCAGACTATCCACCTTATCCTGGTCGATCTGCTTCACCAGGGCTTCCAGCGAATCGAAACGCACTTCTTCCCGCAGGAACTGTTTTACATATACCCGCAGGGTTTGTCCGTAAATGGAGGCATCAAAGTCAAAAATATTCACCTCCACAGTGCGTTTGGTTCCATTTACCGTAGGCCGCAGGCCAATGCTCATCATGCCTTTAAGGCGGCGGGGATTTCCGGCCAGGGTAACATAAACCGCATAAATGCCATTGCCCGGGATGATCTTTTCTTCGTCCGTGATCTTCAGGTTGGCGGTAGGATAGCCCAGCTCGCGCCCCAGCTTGTCACCGTGAACCACCTCCCCCTCAAAAAAGAAATCATAGCCCAGTAAATGATTGGTGGTCGTGGTATCGCCCTTCAGGATGGCCTCGCGGATTTTGGTAGAGCTGATAGAAATATTATCCAGGATATGTTTGGGAATCTCCTGCAGTGCGTAATGGTATTTTTCCTGAAGTTGCTCCAGCAGCTTATAGTCGCCCATACGATCGCGCCCAAAACGGTGGTCATACCCGATGATAATGGTATGTGGCCGGAACTTTTCGATCAGGAAATTGCAGAGATAGTCCTCCGGGAGCTGGTTAGCAAACACCTCCGTAAAGGGGATGATCACCAGGTGATCGATTTCCAGGGATTCCAGCAATTCGATCCGTTCTGCCAGCGTATTGATCAGGCGCAGCCCCAGGATGGAGGAGTTCACCACTTTGCGGGGGTGGGGATGAAAGGTAATGATGACCGATTCGCCGTTTACAGCCCGGGCCTGGGTGGTAAGCTGACGGATCACTTTGCGATGGCCTTCGTGCACCCCGTCGAAGGTGCCGATGGTGATAACGGCATTTTTAAATGCAGGCAGCGCCTCAATATTCCTGTGAATGTGCATCAGGCGCAAAATTAGCGGCGAAACTTCAAACTTCAAACCTCAAATAGCAAAACCTGTCTTATCTTAGCGGCCTTAACAAAATAAGATCAATCGATGTCGTTGTATTCCAAAAGAGGGGTTTCTGCACAAAAGGAAGAAGTACATGCTGCAACAGAAAAACTGGACAAAGGGCTTTATGAAAAGGCTTTTTGCAAAATTTACCCGGATGTGCTGGTAGGCGATGCCGATTGGGCAAATGTGATGCACGCAGACGGGGCCGGTACCAAGAGTATCCTGGCCTACCTGTACTGGAAAGAAACGGGCGATGCCAGCGTATGGCGGGGCATCGCGCAGGATGCCATCGTGATGAACCTGGACGATCTCTTATGCGTGGGTATCTATGATCAGCTGGCCTTTTCCTCCACCATCGACCGCAATAAAACGGTGATTCCGGCGGAAGTACTTTCGGAAGTGATCAACGGCAGCCAGGAGTTTTTTGATACCATGCGGAAGTTTGGCATCGACATTACGTATATGGGCGGAGAAACGGCGGATGTAGGCGATGTGGTGCGTACCATTGCGGTGAATGGTACCATGACGGCCCGCTGGCCCCGGAAAAAGCTCATCACCAATGAAAAGATCCGGCCGGGGAATGTAATTGTAGGACTGGCATCTTTTGGAAAAACGAATTACGAAAGTGCATATAATAGCGGACTAGCCAGCAACGGCCTCACCAGCGCCCGCCACGATGTACTGAAAAAAGAATACGCTAAAAAATACCCCGAAACCTTTGAGCCCGGTCTGCCGGATGAGGTGGTATACATCGGCCCCCATGGCATGACGGATACGATCGAGGTAGACGGTAGCCCGACCACCATCGGGAAATTATTGCTGAGCCCCACCCGCACTTTTGCCCCGGTAATGAAGGTATTGCTGGAAGAGCATTTTGAGGCTATCAACGGGCTCATCCATTGCAGCGGGGGCGGACAAACCAAGTGTATGAAATATGTACCGGAGCAGGTAACCATCGTAAAAGACAACCTGTTTACCCCGCCGGTAATATTTGACATCATTCAAAAAGCCAGTGGTGCCGATGCCCGTGAAATGTACCAGGTATTTAATATGGGTACGCGGCTGGAGATTTACACCAACGAAAAAGATGCGGATGCCATTATAGGTGTGGCAACTGCATTGGGTGTGGAGGCACAGGTAATCGGCAGGGTAGAAGCCAGCGAAAAACAGACCCTTGAAATTCATACCGGCAGCGAAACCATCCGGTTTTAATAAAAGCTATAGAAAACATTTTACAATAGAAAGGTCACCTGTACATGTTGCAGGTGCTTTTTTTTTAATACCGCCGTTCCGTACTCCCTTCGTTCCGACCCCACTGGTGCAGGACCGGTAGGCACCCAGGTCATAATTCCCGTCATTCCGGCCGCAGCGGAGGAATCTCTACGGGGCATTGTCGTGAAAGCGGGATTAAAAAGATTTGACAAACAGAGGAGGATTTCGTAGGGACGTCTCCGCTCTGGTCGACGTGACGAAGTGCTGTCTGGTCAACGTGACGATAATTTTACTCCCGTCATTCCGACCGCAGCGGAGGAATCTCTATAGGGGTATTGTCGTAAAGCGGGATTAAAAAGATTTGACGAACAGAGGAGGATTTCGCAGGGACGTCTCCACTACGGTCGACGTGACGATGTGCTGTCTGGTCGAGGTGACGATAATTTTTCTCCCGTCATTCCGACCGCAGCGGAGGAATCTCTACGGGGGCATTATCAAACAGACCCGGAGAAATTTGAGCGCCACACAGAGCCATAACCACCGCGCCTGAATCCGATGTTCCTTTTATAAATGGGAATTTTTGTCGAACACCACCTGCAGCACAATAGCCGGTAAATAATTATATTCGTGTTACCATGACCAGCAACGAATTCATCCATCATTTTGTGAGTACCCATCTTGCGTTGAAAACAGGAAAGCCACGTCCGCAAATACCCGGGTATGATAAGATGGAAAACCGCTGGCTGGCCCTGCACGGATTGGGAAAGCACGAACCTTTAGCTACCTGTACAGCGAATGCCGATCAGAAGCAGATTTTATACAATGGCTGCACGATACCCGGGGCGCTGAAACAGCAGCCGCTGCTGGTAAACTGTTTGACGGAGCGGTAACTGACGAAACAGCCCCGGGTTGTTACCCATCCTTACCCCGGAGCAATGGCAGCACTGGCAGGAGCAGGGCTACCTGAAGATTGGCGGCCTGGTGCCTCTTGTGTATTGTGCGCGCGTTAAACAATTCATTTGCGCATACCAGGGCATTGACTTAAATGACCCCGCCACCTGGTATCCCACCCATGAGCACTGGCATGGTCTTATGTTGCAGGTATACCAGCAGCCCGATATGGAAGCCATCAGAAGGGAACCCGCCGTAAAGCAGTTGTTTGCTGAGCTGTATCAACCCAACAGATAGCGGCCAATACCGACAAGGTAGTTACAACCCGCCCGAAACGGAGCATTGGCAGTTCCGGCACCACCGCCTGCATTGGGATATTGATCACCGCCGCCACCGGAATATTATATACAGGGCCTTATTTACCTCGATGATACGCCCGAGGATCGCGGGCCGCTACGCCTCATTCCCGGTTTTCATCACCGATACCAGGCCTACCATCAACAGTTCAACGACCCGGTAGTCGCGCAGCAGGCCATTGAGCACGAAGCCGGCGCCATACCCGTGCCCGGCCGGCAGGGCGATATCGTAGTGTGGCTGCAAACCTTACCTCATGCCGCTAGCGTAAATCGTTCCAACAGGCCACGGTTTGTACAGTACCTGAGCTTTACAAAGCTGGATTAATTGCAGAACGGAGCATAAGCGTAGCCCGGCCACTCTCTTCCGCTGTATGGCGTTTATTTTTCATAAGATGCGGTTTTAGTAACAGAAGGGCAATTATTTTCCATTAATACCTGTTACGGGAGCCAAAGATCGTTGACCAACAGGGTAGTGGTTTGTTTTTTGGGGCGTGCCCCCGCTTGCTGCGCACCGGCCGCTGTGGTGGCCGCCCTTTCTATACCTCCGCACCGTCATTTCGACCGACCCCGCCATAAGCGGGGGAGCGGAGAAATCTTTACGAATGTGCACAACGTAATAATATACCCCATCATCTAGCGCGACGTAGTGGAGCTGAGGGATCCCTCAATTATCGAACCGCTTGGTATTACAGGGATGTTTCGACTCCGCGTTGCTCCGCTCAACATGACGCTAAAGGATAATTATAGTTCCGTTATCCTGAGCGCATCCCGGCGAAAGTCGGGAGAAGCTGAAGGATCCCTCCATTGTCGGACTGTTTGGTATTACAGAGATGTTTCGACTCCGTTGCACTTCGCTCAACATGACGGTGAGAGTGATCTGTCGCTGCCATGCAGCCATAACCCATCCCGCTTCCGTCATCCTGAGTTAACCATTAGCGGATCAAAATTATTGGGGTCTATGACGTGGATTATCTTTGATTAAAGCAGGCTACAGCAGTGTAGCAGTAACATCGGTTAGTGTCTAAGTACCTGTCCCTGAGTTTTGCTTCAAAGAACGGTCCATTATTGTTTGGTGATACTGTTGAGGCAGTATTCCCGTTTGGCAGCTTGCCTTTTTTCAGAACCTCTTTGAGCTGTAGCCTGCTATTTTCTAACTTTTAAAGATAATAGTTATGTCAAAGGTAATTGAGTTTGAGCAACAAAATGCAAATGCAGCCGCCATAGATATTGGCTCAAAAAAGATCTTTGTTTGCTGGGATGGGATTACCGTAAAAAGTTATGAGACTTTTACGGGCAGCTATAAGCAATGTATCGATGAGCTTAGGGCTAACGGTGTACAGCGGGTGTGTATGGAGGCCACAGGCATCTACTGGATAGCCCTGCACCAGATGCTGGAAGAAGCGGGCATGGAAGTATGCCTGGTTAATCCCAAAGAAGTAAAGCAGGTAAAGGGTAGAAAGACAGATGTAAAAGATGCCTGTTGGATACAAAAAATGTTTAGTGCCGGTCTGGTGCGCCAGAGTTATATTCCTGCCGGCAAGTTAAAAGAGTTACGAATGATGATTCGGGAGCGGGAAGATATTATTGGTATGGGAAGTACCTATGTGAATAAGATGCAAAAGGCATTGGAGTTAATGAATATTAAACTCACAGAAGTAATCTGTCAAATTAATGGTGCCAGCGGTATACGGATGATAGAGGCGATCATCAATGGAGAGCGTAATAAAGAAAAATTACTGGCACTTTGCCATGTAAGCATCCGGGAAAAGAAGGCAGATGCGGTTTTAAACGCACTTGAAGGGCATTACAATGAAAGTTGGTTATTCCTGCTGGAACAAAATTTAATTCTTTGGAAGGTGCACCAAAAACAACTCCTGCGTATTGATAAGCGTATTGAAGCATTGCTAGGTGATTTGGAGCAGGGTAGACAGTTTGTAGCAAGTGAGTATAAAGCCAAACCGGTACGGCATCATAAACCCATGATAACCGATTTGCACCAGAAATTACTAAATATTTATGGCGTAGATGCCAATTGCATTCCTGGCATCACTGATTATACACTACTAAAGCTACTGGGAGAAGTGGGGGCAGATATGAGCCGGTTTCCAACGGTAAAGCATTTTGTGAGCTGGTGCGGTCTTTGTCCCGGTCATAACCAGAGCGGTTCTAAAAGCAGGAAGTCGAAAATGAAGAATCACTCCAATGCAGGCCAAACCTTCCGCGAAGTAGCTCAGGCCTTGCTTAATAGTAAGTATATAGCTATTGGAGCCTTTATCAGGAAACTAAAGAGTAGAAAAGAGGCGCGCATAGCAATAAAAGCCGGGGCAAGAAAAATAGCTACTGCATTCTATAATTTATTAACAAAAGGAGCTCAATATATAGAGCAAGGCATTCATAAGTATGAACAACAACTCAAAGAAAGAGAACAGAAATATTTACAAAAAATGGCTTTAAAATATGGAATGAAGTTCGTTGAAATACAATCGCTTAAATAATACGTCATTGGCAGCGCATCCCGGCGAAAGTCGGGAGGAGCCGAAGGATCCCTCAATTGCCGTACCGTAGGGTACCTTGCCTATACCACCCCCTGCCGATGCCGCTCCAAATACGCATGATTTTCCACGGACAGGTTTTTAATCGTTTCCCGGCCGGTAACGCCTATTTTATCATAGGCGCTGGCGCGCAGCGCGGCGGAAAGGATAATTTTTCCATTATTTTCAAAACTAATCAGGTGTTGGTCAAACAGGGCATCATACACCGGGGATAGCAGTATGCCGTTATGCACATCCAGCCGCTCCAGGTTGCTGGCATGGCGCCAGGGTACAATATGGGAGGCTATCAATATTTCGTGTTTTGTATAACCGGTAACGGCACAGGCAAACCGCCAGCGGTGCAGCACGCTTTTGCGGTAGGCACCCTGGCCAATACGGGAGGTTACCAGCCCCCGGCGCTCCGTTTCGTTGGGCGGGGTGGTTTGCTGTGCAGGGTGTGGGTCGTTTACCAGTTGCCCCGCCAGCTCCTGAACATGCCAAAGTAGGACCCCCAGGGGCTATCGGCAATAGGCATTTCAACTTGTCCGCCGGCTGAAAGTCCGTTAAATAACCGGTCGGCTTCTTCCTTGCTTGCTGCACTGATTGAAATTTTACTCCTGTTTTCATTTTCGTTGGTTCGTCCTAAAATTTCGGGCACATCATTCGCCATCAACATATTTGGGCCAATGGGCAAAGCAATATGCATGATCTTATCCGCCTCATGTTCCGCCACAGGAAATTCGGCGCTTGATAGGTCTTTAAAACGGATCACTTTTGCAAATGCACCACCAAATACGGATTTGTAAAAGTTAAACGCTTCTTCAGCATTTCCGTTGAAGTTAATGTGCGGATTGATGACTGCCATAATGGATATTTTTTTAAGCGGTTATTTTTATTCCAACGATGCAGGCACCGTGATGGTTTCTTTTTGCTTCAGCCCGGCACCCATATTGCGCATCGATTCAAATTTAAGTTTTTTATAGAAAGGCCGGGGCTCTTTTTCCAGCTAGGGGTTATTCAATTGCTGCGCTACTGACAGGACTCCCTTATTGCAACATGGCAGCGGGAAAAGCGAACAATCCTGTAGAAATAAGGTTGACGCTGAATTCCGGGAATGGCGGGCTGCCTTATTTGCCGTTCCGGTCATATATCTCCGTCGTTCCGACCGCAGCGGAGGAACCTTTAAGGAAGCATTGTTGTAAAAGAGGGATCAAAAGAGCTGACTAATAAAGCGGCATTGCGTAGAGACGTCTCCGCTGCGGTCGACGTGACGATGAATTGTCTGGTCGACGTGACGGAGTTTTTTTTTCCGTCGTTCCGACCACAGCGGAGGAACCTTTAAGGAGGCATTGTCGTAAAAGAGAGATTAAAAGAGCTGACTAATAAAGCGGCATTGCGTAGAGACGTCTCCGCTGCGGTCGACGTGACGATGTACTGTTCGGTCGGCGTGACGGAGTTTTTTTTCCTTTCGTTCCGACCGCAGCGGAGGAACCTTTAAGGAAGCATTGTTGTAAAAGAGAGATCAAAAGAGCTGACTACCAAAGCGGCATTGCGTGGAGAAGTCTCCACTACGGTCGCCATGACAATGTACTGTTTGGTCGGTGCGGCGATGTGTTGTCACGGCGGTGATGAGCTTGAAAATCTTCTCTGTGTAAGGGCGTATAGCCGTTACTTGTAAACAGCATTGATGTGAATGATTTTTGTATTTACGGTTTGGCTGTTCACAATTTGTGAACACGCATTTTGTGAACATTATTTTTGTTCACAGATTTTTTGTTCACAAACTGAATCGTCCTGGAAAAAGTGGACAACAAGGCAAGGGGATTGGGAAAGGGGTGTTGCCTGCCTCACTGGCGATGTATACAGGTGCGCGTGGAAGGAATCAATTTAGTAACGCCAGTGACAATGGGCATACTGAAGACATATAGCGTATGGTTTCGTATTTCAATGTGTTAATGCGCAGGAATAATACCGGTTACTGCAGCGGTATTACGACAGATCACCAAACAGATCCAACTGTCGGTTTTGAGGAGGCCGGGCTTTACCAAAAACAGTCCTGCCGCCGTATTTCCAGGAGTTGGCCCGTTCATGAGCAATGTACTCGTCAATACTTCCATCCGGTACAAAATCTTCCGCCAGCCGGTCCGCTACTTTTGAAAGCGATTGGATGGCCTGTATTTTATCCTGCCGGCCCAGCTTTGATCTTTGTATGGCCTGTTGTAAGGTGTCAATCGTTTCATCATAAACGTTGGTGGGCACGGGGAAGGGATGGCCATCCTTGCCGCCATGGGCAAAAGAAAAACGGGCCGGGTCTTTAAACTGTGCCGGCTGCCCGTAAATGACCTCACTCACCAGGGCCAGGGACTGCAACGTTCTGGGGCCCAGGCCTTCCAGTAACAACAGCTCTTCAAAATTACTTACGTTCTTTTCCTGTGCCAGCCATAACACCGCGCCCAGGCGCTTCAGGTCCACATCTTTTGCTTTTACGTCATGATGCCCGGGCATTACCAGGTGCCTGCTGATCCTTGAGATCTCGGGTAACATCTGATCGGGATTTTCTGCGGCTACCTCCAGCATGGCTGTTTTTAAAGGCTGCGCACTTTTATCGGTCAGGTTGAGGATCGACCCCTGGTTTACCCCGTAGATACTGGTATGCGGCGTTTCGGTAAACGATTTTACAGTGGGAGAGTGCCAGTGGTAACGGCGGGCGGTGGCGCTGCTGTCGCGCATCCCTTGCTGGATAACGGCCCACTCACCTGCATCACTTACAATAAAATGGTGCTGGTACAATTGAAACCCATCCTGAACGGCTGTATTATCCACCTTTGCGCTCAGCTTACTGCTCCGCACCAGGTCCTCCGCCGGCAGCCCGGTGGTTTCGGCAAACCTCAGGATCTCATTGGGGGTATTCCTGGATTGGTTGCCCTTGCCACCACAGATGAAGATGCCAAACTCTTTGGCCAGCGGGTTGATGCTTCTTCTTAATGCACCCATTACCGAAGTGGTGATGCCGGAAGAATGCCAGTCCATACCCATTACGGCGCCCAGGCTCTGGAACCAGAAGGGATCACTTAATTTGGATAGCAAGGCATTTTTACCCTGACCGGCGATAATTTCTTCTACAATGGCTTTGCCTAATGTAGCCATGCGCGTTGCCAGCCAGGGCGGTACCTGGCCGTAATGTAAGGGTAAATCTGCACTGCCGGATCGTTTCATGAATTGCTAACAAAATTAGCAAAAAAAAGTTGTTTATGAAATTTATATAATCTTCATAGAACCCCGGGCTGTCCCGTGCCAACTCCAGTTGAGGTGCCGAAGGTTAGGAAGATTTGATTATTAGAGTGGGTTTCGTTAAAGACGTCTCCGCTCTGGTCGACGTGACGAAGTTTTACTCCCGTCATTCCGACCGCAGCGGAGGAATCTCTAGGGAGGCATTGTCGTAAAGGGGATTAAAGATTTGGCTAACAGAGGAGGGTTTCGTAGAGACGTCTCCGCTGTGGTCGACGTGACGATGTGCTGTCTAGTCAACGTGACGACAATTTTACTCCCGTCATTCCGACCGCAGCGGAGGAATCTTTAAAGAGGCATCGTCGTAAAACGGGGATTAAAAGATCTAGCTAGCCGAGCGGTATTGCGTAGAGACGTCTCCACTCCGGTCGACGTGACGGAGTTTTTTTTCCGTCGTTCCGGCCGCAGCGGAGGAATCTCTAGGGGGCATTGTCGTAAAGGGGGATTAAAAGATTTGGCTAACAGAGGAGGATTTCGCAGGGACGTCTCCGCTCTGGTCGACGTGACGAAGTGCTGTCTGGTCAACGTGACGATAATTTTACTCCCGTCGTTCCGGCCGCAGCGGAGGAATCTCTAGGGGGCATTGTCGTAAAGGGGGATTAAAAGATCTGGCGAACAGAGCGGCATTTCGCATTGACAACATTATTTATTCCATCAATCCGGCTGCACACCCACGCAACTCCACCCGCCGTCAATAACGATATGCTGCCCGTTTATATGGCGGGATTTTTCGTGCACCAGGAATAAGGCCGTGCGGGCAATGTCGTCTGCCGTTGCGGGCCGGCCTCCGGGTGTGATCTTTTCCCATTTGGCCGCATATTCCGGGTCTGCCTGGGTGCGCTCCGTAAGTGTGGCGCCGGGTGCAATGGCGTTGATGTTGATGCCGTAGGCGGAAAGCTCAATCACCAGGTTGCGGGCCAGCATTTCCAGCGCTGCCTTGGTCATGCCATAGGCCACCAGTCCTTTATGTGCCAGGTGCCCGGTTACGGAAGACATAAACAGGATGGAGCCCCCGCTGCCCTGGGTTTTCATTCGTTGTGCAGCAGCCTGCGCCAGAAAGAAAGAGCCGCCCAGGTTTACCTGCAATACCTTGTAAAAAGCTTCCGGACTATAATCCAGGAAATCGCCAAACAAGGTGACCCCCGCATTGGCGATGGCCATATCCAGGCTGCCGTACTGGTCAACGGCGGCCTGCACCAGTTGCCGGATCACTTCCGGGTTGCTGCAATCGCCTCCAACGGCATAAACCTTTCCGGGAAACTGCATATTGATCGTGGCTGCTGCATTTTGTGCCAGGGCCGGGTCCAGGTCGTTCAGGATGACCCCCGCACCGCCGGCGGCCAGTTGCCGGCACAATTCAAAGCCAATGCCCTGCGCGGCACCGGTTACTATGGCTGTTTTGTTAGCGAACTCCATTCGTAGTATATAAGGTTTAATGAGAATCTTTGCTTACCTCCGCACCGCTGCTGCCCGTTAAAAATCAAGATCGGCACCCAGGTGCGCCTGCAGTACCCGCTGGGTATACAGCTGTACATAGCCCCTGGAAACCTGTGGGGACGGTGGCTGCCAGGCCTTCCTGCGCCGGGCCAGTTCCTCATCGGTAAGCTGCACATCAAGGGTGCGTCGCTCCACATCCAGGCTGATCATATCCCCGGTTTGCAGTACGCTGAAATTGCCGCCCAGGGCGGCTTCCGGCGATACATGCAGGATAACGGTGCCAAAGCCGGTGCCGCTCATACGGCCGTCGGAGATGCGCACCATATCGCTAATGCCCTGCTGCAATAATTTTTTGGGCAGGGTCATATTGCCCACCTCCGGCATACCGGGATAGCCTTTTGGTCCTACGTTCTTTAATACAAGAACGGTATTGGCATCCACCTCCAGGTCGTCGTCATTGATCCGGGCTTTGTAATCGTCGATCGATTCAAACACCAGGGCCGGACCCGTATGCCGCATCAGGTGCGCACTGGCGGCTGAAGGCTTGATGACCGCACCGTCCGGGCAAATATTTCCTTTTAATACAGCCAGACCGGTAGCGGCATTGACGGGCGCAGCCGCCGTGGCGATCACCTCCCGGTTGTGGCAGCTGGCATTGTGGTTGTTTTCCCCGATGGTTTGGCCGTTTACCGTAAGTGCATCCGCATGCAGCAGGCCTTCCAGCTCTTTGAGCACCGCCGGCAACCCGCCGGCATAATAAAGGTCTTCCATAAAAAAGGCACCGGAGGGCTGCAGGTTTACCAGCAGCGGAATGTTTTTGGAGAGCGTGTCAAAGTCCTGCAGGTGAAGCGGTACGCCGATGCGGCCGGCGATGGCCAGCAGGTGGATGACAAAATTGGTGGAACCGCCATGGCAGCATTGGTGATGATGGCATTTTCAAAAGCCTGCCGGGTAAGGATATCGGATAACCGCAATTGCTCCCGCACCATTTCCACAATGCGGCTGCCGGAATGTTGGGCCATCACTTTACGGCGGGCATCCACTGCAGGGATGGCAGCATTACCAGGCAGGGAGAGGCCCAGGGCTTCCACCATACAGGCCATGGTGGAGGCCGTGCCCATTACGGCGCAATGCCCCTGGCTGCGGCAGAGGGCGGCTTCCATATCGTTGAGCTCTGCCTCCTGCACTGCTCCGGTTTCCAGTCCGGCAGCCAGTCGCCATACATCGCTGGTACCGATGCTTTGCCCCTGGTACTTCCCGGTAAGCATGGGGCCGCCCGAAACAATGAGGGTGGGCAGGTTCACACTGCAGGCTCCCATCAGCAGGGAAGGGGTGGTTTTATCGCAACCGCAAAGCAGCACAACGCCATCCAGCGGGTTGGCTCTGATGCTTTCTTCTACATCCATGCTGGCTAAGTTGCGAAACAGCATGGTGGTGGGCTTCATCAGGGTTTCGCCCAGGCTCATCACCGGGAACTCCAATGGGAGGCCGCCGGCTTCCAGCACCCCGCGTTTTACAGAAGCCGCCAGCTCCCGGAAATGGGCATTACAGGGCGTAAGTTCACTCCAGGTATTGCAGATCCCGATGACGGGTTTCTTAAATTCATGGTCCGGAATGCCGCTGTTTTTCATCCACGAACGGTAAATAAAACCATCCTTGCCGGTACGGCCAAACCAGTTGCTGCTTCTGAGCTGTTCCTCTTTCATAGTGACAATATCGTTATGCCGCAATCTACTATTAATTTTCGAAGTAAGGGATGCTACCCATCAAAACACCATTGATAGTGAACTGCTAACAATTATACTCAATATCTGCAGTTCCTGTTGGTTTGTACTCCAACAAAATCATTGCTGCTGTCGCGGTCATTGTTTGCACCGACCTGGAAAACAATAAAACGGATACGGGTTCGTCATGAAATTACAGTTGCAACCCTTTTCAAAAAAGCTGCAATGGATTGGGATGGTACTATCAGAAAATGTATGGCCCTAGCAAGGGCCGGATCACCTGTTTACCCCAGGTTTTTTATATCCGTTGCTACTACCGACAGGTCATTATCAGTTGATGCCCGCCTTTTTTCAGCTCCCGGAACACGGCCCGGGACAATTGCTGCCGGTAGCGTGTGAAATGATCAAAAGGCACTACTTCATCATCCCTGCATTGGTAAAAGAAAAAGGGGATGTTTTTGGGCAACCGCGCTGCAAAATCCTCTTTTAGCTTTAAGGGCTGTACCCAGTCCTGATCGCCGTTCCAATAAGGCGGGGCTACCAGGAATGTGCCGGCGATGCTTGTTTGAACGGTATGTTCCGAAAGGTATTTTACCAGCAGGGATGCACCGAGGGAATGCCCCGCCAGTATCAGCCCGTCCTTGGCCGAAGCAATCTGTTCGCCGATCTGGCGAAGCCATTGCGGAGCGAAATCAGGTGCTGTTTCATCGGCCTTCATTTGAGGATAATGCACCTGGTAACCACCGCCCAGCGCTGCCTGCAACGAAGCCACCAGCGGTGCATCGGTCTTGTAGCCGCCATTGCCGCCACCCTGTATAAAAACAACCTGTTGATTCATATAGATTATAATGTAGTTAAACAACCGGATGCCCGTAGGCCCGTTTTTTTTTTACCGACCGGCAGGGTACGTAAAGATACTCGAAATAGTCACCCTGGTTGCCATGGATTCCTGAGGCAGTTGTCTGCCAGGGAATAGAATCATATACGTTTTTTCTTTCCACGTTGCCTGGCCGCGCGCGGGAACGGCTTATATTACGGTGCCTGCACTTCCTTTCATTCATGTGTTCATTGCTCATAAACACAACTTGCGCTGCCGCTTCCGGCTTCGATGCTGGGCTTAGCTTAACGTACATGCGAAGGTTCGGGGCAAGTGGAACGGCGGCAGATCGTGCATGAGGTAGCCCATCGCCGGTGCCTGAGCCTCGATCCTGTCCCCGGCGAAGTGCAAAACAGGCGGCAGCTGGGTCAGGCTCCTGATTTCTTTATATAACGAATTGAACAAGAATTGGTTATTTATGCAATATTTTTCCCTGACGCATTTTTAGGATTTTCCTGTTGCTTTTACAGCAATCCGAGGAAGTACAACGCTGCATCTTTTGCGGAAAGCGATTAAATAATTTCCTATATTGTTGCGGTTTTTAAGGATGACCTGTAAAACACAATCCTGCCTTTTGTTGAAAATGACTAAAATAATGAGAAAACAGCTACTGCTTATTGTGTGCGTGATTACTGGTATCACTACTTTTTCCCAGAACAATTATCAAAAAGCCTGGACGGCACTGAACCGCAACGACCGGGTCGCAGCTGCCGGTTTTTTAAAAGAGGCGCAAAAGGAAGCCGGTAGCCGCGGACAGGCCTTTATTACCAGCCTGCTCCTGCAAACCTTTAACCGCAACGAGGAGGGGATGACCCGCTTTGCAGATTCAGTTTATACCCAAATGGAAGATCCCTATCCCTATATCTATGCCCTGTGGTTTAACAACGCGGTTGCCGGTCCGCATAGTGTAAAAAGAAAACCGCATCAGTTGGCATTGCTGCAAAAACTTGCCGGGGATACCAGGGCTCCCGTTTTATTGCAGACTGCTGCCAGTTATCTTCGGTCGTCCAATGAAACACTAAGTGGCAGGTTTCCTGCAAACAAAGCACAAACCCTGCCTTTTGGCACCATTGGTAACTGGCAATACGCCGGACCTTTTGAAAACCTGTCCGGCAGTGGTTTTTATAACGAATATGATCCGCTAAAGCATCCCGGGCCTGAAGCTGTTTTTAAGGACGCCTCTGGTAACGCCATCAAATGGTTTACGCCCGCATTTGAAAATAAGGATGGCTGGATCCCTACCACTTTTGTAATACCGGTTCCTACCGCCATCGTATATACTCAAACCTTTGTGGAGGCGCCCGAAGAAAAAGCCGTTACATTGGCCTTAGGCTTTTCGGGCAATCTGAAACTCTGGCTGAATGATCAACTGGTGATCTCGGAACCCCGGGAACGGTTTACAGATTTTGATGCTTACCGGGCAAAAGCAGTACTTAAAAAAGGAACCAACCGGATACTGGTACAACTGGGATATACCAATAACTATTATCCCAATTTTGCGCTCCGGTTCCTGGATGCGGATGAAAAGCCGGTAGACCTGAAGGGCTCCCCGGTATATAAAGCGTATCCCAAAGAGGATGCTACCGCACCACCGCCGGCGTTGTTACCGCATTTTGCCGAACAGTATTTTGAAAACCGGCTGGCCAAGGATTCCACGGACCTGCTCAACTACCTACTGCTTGCAAAATGCTATTTACGTAGTAAAAAAACGGAAGGTGCCAAACAGGTGGTAGAGCAGGCGCTGGCAAAAGCGCCCGACAATTCACTTTTAAGGTCGGTCTACATCAGTGTGCTTTCCGATGAAGGCAATAATGCATGGATTGAAACCGAGAATGAGCGCGTGATGCGGCTGGACAGTAACAGCGAATACGCCATGCACCTGTCCATGCAGCAGTTGAGCAAGAATCAGCAATATACCGAACTGGAATATAAACGGAAGCAATATGTCGAACGATACGGCGAGAATGAAATTACGGATGCATATTATGCGCAGCTAAGATCGAGGGAGGAAAAGATGGAGGAACTCATTGATCTTGCCGAGAAAATGTATCAGCGTTATCCGGATGACCCGGAAATTCAGGTGAGCATGTATAAATTTAGAAAATCGATTGGAAAGAGTTCCGATAGCGCGATGATTATATACGAACGTTTTCTAAAGAAGAATTACAACTATAATGTATTTTATGAATACCTGGCTGCGCTGCTGGATAACGGCAAAAAAAAGGAATATCAAACACTGCTGGAAACACAAATAAAAATTTTTCCGCATGTGCCTCAGTATTATATTACCCTGTCTGAATTTTTCCTGAAGGAAAAACAATATGACAAAGCTGAAAAATATACATTGGGGGCCCTGGCTATCTGCCCTTATTTTGACGTTTACTGGAAATTGCTGGGCGATATCCGGAAACAAAAAAATGAAACAGCTGGTGCACTGGAGGCTTATCATACGTCGTTAGCCTACAATGCCAACCAATATGAACTGATCAGCACCGTTCGGAAACTGGAAGGTAAGAGCGAGGCATATAAACTGTTATCTGCCGTTGACGAGATGAAGATCATCAGCAGCGATGATTATAAGGGCGCAGACAAGCAAAAAGACGGGTACTATTTTTTACTGGATCAGCGGGACGTGATCCTGTACCCGGATGGAGGCAACGAACAATATATTACCTCCATGATCAGAATTGTAAATGAAAAAGGCATTGAACGGTATAAAGAGGTATCACTGAGTTATGACAATAACCAGTCCCTGCTTATTGAAAAAGCAGAGGTGATCAAAAAAGACAAACGGGTACAGGGCGATAAAAAGGAAGGCGATATTGTGTTTACCAACCTGGAGGCGGGGGATGTGGTATTTATCCGCTACCGGCTACGCCAATTTGCAAGCGGACATTTTGCAAAGGATTTTACCGACCAGTATTTTTTCACCGCAGGGGTTTATTGCTACGCCTCGCGGTATACCTTGCTGGCTCCGCAGCATGCCTCTATCGGATTCCGGTTTAGCAGGGATAGCATCCGCCCGCAGATCAGCCCGGTAGAAAACTTTACCAGGTATTCCTGGGAGGTATTGCATTCAACTCCCGAAAAAGACGAACCCCTGATGCCTGGGCTGGTAGACGTGGCCAATGTATTGCATGTTTCCACCATTTCAGATTGGAACAAGATCGTGTCCTGGTACGCCGACGTGGTTAATTATAATGAAATAGAGCAGGAGGTGACTGATACCTATCAGATACTGTTTCCTGCCAGCACAAAACCGGAAAGCCAGTTTGAAAAAGCGCGGCGTATTTATAATTATATTGAGAATAACATTCACTACAGTTCCGTGGCCTTCCGGCAAAGCGGATATGTGCCGCAAAAACCTTCCGTTACCCTCAATACACAGCTGGGCGATTGTAAGGATTTGTCGCGGCTCTTTGTGGCGCTCTGCCATAAAGCTGGAATCACGGCCAATATGGTGCTCATTGATACACGGAACAACGGCGCAAAGGACATGCTGCTGCCCGCCATGGATTTCAATCATTGTATTGCTAAAGCCACACTGGGTAATAAGGAGTACTTTATTGAACTGACTGATAATAACCTCCCCTTTGCCGCATTGCCCAATAGTCTTATCGGTGCCCTGATGCTGGATATTCCCCGGAACCCGGCCTCGGCCACCGCCGGCGTTGGTTACCTGCATACCCCAAACCGGTCCAGGGACAACGTTCTTCGATATATAGAGATTCGCCCCAATGGGTCCGACCTGGCCTATTCCAATAAAGTAATTAAAACAGGACACCTGGCATCAGCCGTACGCGGCGATTTCCGGCACAGCGATCCGGAGAAAAGCTTGAAGGATATGGAAGAATCATTGGCCGGGAACTATTCCACCGGGCTGAAGCTGAAAGAACTGAAGTTCTCCGGACTGGACAACCTGACGGATTCCGTAAGCTACCAGTTCTCCTATGTGGTAAATGATCAGGTTTCGGAGGTAGGGGCCATGAGTGCCTTTAAGATCAATTATCATGATGTGGTGGCAACCATGGACAAGTTCCCGGCGGAGCAAAGAACACAACCCGTTGAATACTGGAACTACGAGAATACGGATGCTTACGAAACAAGGGTGACGGTTTTTGCACCGGCGGGTATGAAATTTTCAGCACCCCCGGCTTCGGTTTCGTTCCGGTTCAAAGACCTGGCGTACAGTCTGCAGTTTCAACCGGTTTCGCCTACCAAATTGCAGGTTACCCGTAAATTCTCCAATAACCGGCAGCAATATTACGCGGCGGAAGACTATGAAGGACTGCGGGCTTTTTTTGAAAAGATTGTAAAAGCCGAGCAAAAGTTTATCGCGTACCAGTGATAGGAGGAGGATAAAAAATGATAGAAGAATACTTCGTAAATGGCGCTGACGAAGCATCGTGTAACTGGAAAGGATCACGCAACCGGCTCCTTATCGGACCGCAATTAACCCGGTATATTGTCGGATTCGCAACCTGTTTCGCGCAGCGTATTTATTAATTTAGCATAAAACAAAAAATAAACAAATGAAACAGGTATTTATCAATTTGCCCGTAAAGGATGTGAACCGATCGATGGAATTCTACACAAAGCTTGGATTTACAAATAATCCACAGTTTTCTGATGAATCCGGAAAATGTATGGTGTGGAGTGAGCATATTTTCCTGATGATCCTCAGCCATGAAAAGTTCAGCACGTTTGTCAACAAGCCGATTGCAGACACCCAAACGAATGTTGCCGGGTTATTTGCACTAAGCCTCGACAGTGCGGACCAGGTCAATGAAATGGCAGAAAAGGGATTGAAGGCGGGAGGAACAGAACCCGTACCGGCACGGGATTACGGCTTTATGCAAACAAGAAATATTGAGGATTACGATGGCCACACCTGGGAACTGCTTTTTATGGATATGAGTAAGTTTCCTGCAGAATAAGCGAGGGCAAAGCCAGTTTATACCATATTGATAAAGGGGTCCGTTCCTGAAAGGCGCGGATCCCTTTATTGCTGTAATTGTACTTTTTCGCTAAATTTATACGCATGAACAGTCGTGTTTTCTTTGCCCCCGAACTCTTTATCCCCAACGGGGTGCACGATCTTTCCTTTTATAAAAAAGCATTCGGAGCCGTGGAGCTACGGCGCTTTTCCAATGCCGACGGAAGTATTCATGTATCCGAATTAAGTATCGGTGGCGCATTGTTTCACCTGCATGAGGTTATGGCGGCTGCGCATTCTTTTTCCCGGATACACACAAGGGCACCACCGTTTGTATCGGGCTTTTTGTGCCGGATGTAGATGCGGTGATGAAGCACGCCATCCGTGCCGGGGCGGAGGAAATAAGCCCGGCGCAGGATTATGATTATGGCTACCGGCAGGCTACAATCAAAGATCCTTTTGGGCATTACTGGCAGCTACAGCGAAAAATATAAGCAGATGGTATTTATGGAAAGAAGCGGGTTTGACCGCATCTTAAGCCACGCTGATCAGCGGGCTGTCATCCTGCGGCTGCAGCCAGCCAAAGGATTCCAGGTCATAACCCTGTTGTCGCATCAGTGCTTCAAAACGTTGCGTACCCGCTGCCGACACGGCCACCAGTAACCCGCCGCTGGTTTGCGGATCGGCCAGGATCTGTTGCTGGCGTTCGGTTAGCGGACCGATCTTGTTTCCATAGCTGGCCCAGTTGCGCCGGGTGCCTCCGGGGATGCAACCCTGATCAAGGTATACATCTATACCCGGGATCACGGGTACTTTTTCAAACTCCACCACGGCCGACAATCCGCTGCCGGCGCACATTTCCGCTAAATGACCCAACAATCCAAACCCGGTTACATCGGTCATGGCTTTCACCGCATCCAGTGTACCCAGCACCTGCCCGGGCTTATTGAGTGTGGTCATACTTTTTAAGGCGATCGCTGCATCTTCGGGTTTTAACAAGCCGCGTTTCTGAGCGGTGGATAATACACCTACACCCAATGCCTTGGTGAGGTACAACCGGCATCCGGGTATCGCAGTGGCATTCTGCTTTAAGTGTGGCAGCTCCACCAGGCCATTAACAGCAAGTCCGAATACGGGTTCGGGGCAATCGATGCTATGGCCTCCTGCCAGGGTAATGCCGGCATCCGCACAAACCGCCCGGGCACCATCCAGTACCCGCCCGGCAATCTCCGGAGGAAGCTTTTCAATAGGCCAGCCGAGGATGGCAATGGCCAGTACCGGTTTGCCTCCCATGGCATAAACATCACTGATGGCATTGGTGGCGGCAATGCGGCCAAAATCGAAGGCATCATCCACAATGGGCATAAAAAAATCAGTGGTGGAGATGAGAGCCGTGCCATTGCCCAGGTCCAGTACCGCCGCATCATCGCGTTTATCATTGCCCACCAGCAGCCGCGGATCGGCTATCGCCGTTGGAAGGGTTGTATGTAATATTTTATCCAGCAGGGCCGGACTGATCTTACAGCCACAGCCGGCGCCATGCGAATATTGGGTGAGTTTGAATGTTGTTGCTTCCATTGTTTCCGTTTCTCGTTTGGGGTTAATCAGATTCCAGCTATCAGATTTCAGATATCAGAAGTCTGCAATTTCCACATTCCCGCGTTCTCATATTTTCATATTTCCACATTATTAAATTCTCAAAATGTTGCTGCAAAAGCAGTCAGCAGTTCGCTATCGGCTGCCGGGTTGTTCCCGGATGCTTGCAGGCCAAACACTTTATCGGCCGGACGCATGGCCAATCCTTTGCGGTAGGCCTTGTCGTAATACACCAACGCAATGCGGATAAAATCCGCCATACGTCCTTCACGGATGGCCGCAACCGCCTGCTTGGTCTGCAAGGGCCCCAGCCGTTTATGAATGCGCTCGGTGCTTTCGATCAAAAACTCCGGATCGAGGTGGCCATAATCCAGTAGCAGCGTGGCCACCCGTTGTTTCAGCGGCACCTGCAGGTCTACCAGTAAGGCCGTCCGCATTTGTTGCCACAGGGGCAGGGGAATGCCCCGTTTGCCGATCTTCTGGCATTCATCCTCCAGCCACAGCAGGGGCTCCGGTTGCATATCCTTTAGCTGCCAGGCCAGGTCGTTTTCAAACTGTTCCTGTGTGGGCTGTACCATTTTATTCATGGTGCCATAAGAAGAGCCCTGGTGCTGTGCCAGTGCTTCCAGGTCGATGACCTGTTGTCCCTGTTGCTGCATGTATTGCAGTAACCGTGTTTTACCAGAGCCGGTCATACCCCCCAATACCCGGATATTATAGCTTCGTTCAAACTGCCGGTGCGTCCAGCGCCGGTAAGATTTATATCCACCGGTGATTGTGTATACTTCAAAACCGTACATACCCAGGGCCCAGGCCATGGCGCCACTGCGCATGCCGCCCCGCCAGCAATGCACGGCGATCCGTTTACCGGGTGCTATGTGCAAACACTGCCGGATAAAGCCGGCCCATTTGGGTCCGGTAAGCTCAAAACCCAGGAGGATGGCGTCTTCACGGCTCACCTGCTTATAGGTGGTACCCACCTGCACGCGTTCTTCGTTGCTAAATAATGGCACATTGACAGCACCGGGAATATGTCCCTGCTCAAATTCCGCAGGCGTGCGCACATCCACCAGGGGTAGCGCTGCTGCCTGTTCGATCCAATGCGTTATCGTGATACTTTGCGTCATGCTTACCGCGCGCAAAGGTAATGGATTTTTAGAGTGCGGTTCCCAAAGGGCGAAAACAGGCATTGAGCAAAGCAGTCAAAATAAATGCGGCTACACCATATCCAGCGGCTTCCGTTTTTCGGCCCGGATGTTTTTAAAATGACTGGGCGTAAACCCCGTTACTTTTTTAAACTGGTTGCTTAAGTGCGCCACACTGGAATAGTTGAGCTGGAAGGCGATCTCGCTGAGGGATAGCTCGTCGTATACCAGCAGTTCCTTTACCCGTTCGATTTTTTGATGAATAAAGTATTTTTCAATAGTGGTTCCCTCTACTTCGGAAAAGAGGTTCGACATATAATTATAATCGTGGTGCAGCTGGCTGCTGAGGTAATCGGAGAGGTTGACTTTTAATTCGCCATCCTGTTGGTGCACCAGCTGTATGATGTGTTTTTTGATGGTTTCGATCAGCCGGCTTTTTTTATCATCGATCAGCTCAAAACCAAGGTCATTCAATCCGGCCTCCAGTTTTTGCTTTTCACCGGGGGTGATGTCCCGGTCCAGCTCCACTTCACCCAACTCCACGGAAATCGGATTCAGGTGCAGTTTTTCCAGTTCCGTTTTTACCGCCATCTTACAGCGATTGCATACCATGTTTTTTATGTAGAGTTTCATTGTGTTCCTTTTTAATGACCGGTAAAAAGCTTTTCCGGGACCGGTAAAATTAAGCAAATAACAGAGGATTTGCAACGCACAGCGGATGCAAGGGTGATTTGACTGTAATAAACAAGGAAACCTCAATCTACCATCAGCGGCCCGTAAAAAAATATTTGCATCCTTGTGTAATCCGGCTCCGGGCTGCATCCTGTGGATAGCACATCTATATTATGAGAAAAACGATACTACTACTTGCACTGCTGGTTTCCCTTTGCGCTTCAAAGGCTCAAAACCGTTTGTCGGTCAGTAATACCGGCGGCCCGCTTACGGAAGTATACCAAATTTCAGATAAAGAAACGGAGCAGCTGATCCCTCATCCCGGAACCATAACGGATGCGTTCTTACACACATTGGCAGACCGGTATCCCACAAAAAACGGAAGATCCCGGCCCTTACGCTATGGAAATTATCTCAGCGTGCAGGCACGGGAGAACCAGTTGCACTATACCCTGATCATGAACGGTAATACCCGGCTTTCATTTATTAACAATAAAAAAGAATTCCAGTTCATGGTTACCGACCTGGCAGGAAAGCCGGTAGCAGATGCACAGGTATTTAGTTCCCGGGGCAAGCGGTTGTATTATGACCCTGCTGCGCATTTATATACCAGCCGATACCCCGGAGAAGAAGGTTATCTGAAAGTGGTATACAAAGGCGTAACCAGTTATTTCACCTACGAATCAGACCAGGAAGCAGCACCTCCGCGACCACCTTTCTGGAAACGGATGCGTACAATGTTCCCGGTAAAACAAGTACGGTCGTTTTTTATAAAAAAGCTGCACCGGAAGCCGGTTTCAACGAACCGCAGCAGCTTTTTTGTATTCAGCAAGCCCAAGTATAAACCTTATGATACGGTAAAATTCAAAGCTTATATCTTCTTCGATAACGATAAACCCGGTAAGGGCCGTCCGTTACAGGTGCTGCTCAACGGCCCGTACGGACAAAAGCAACTGGCCCTGCTCAAACCCTACCGGGATGGGGGCTATGAATACCAGTTTGTACTTGCCGATTCACTGAAGTTATTGCTGGACCGGCAATACAGGATCCTGCTGATGGACTCAGTAGCAGGCTGGCCGGTTACCTGGGCATCCGGAGATTTTTATTATGAAGAGTATGGGCTGAATGCCTTGCGGTTTAACGTACGCTCAGATAAGGACCTGCAATATCCTGGTGCCCCGGTAGCGGTTTTTATGAAGGCTACCGATGAAAATGAACTGGCAGTTCCCGATGCGCGCGTGGAGATCGTGGCGCGTACGCAGGCGGTTACCAATTTCTACAAAGCGTCGGTCTTTGTACCAGATACGCTTTGGCAATCCACCGTGAACCTCGATCCGGTAGGCGAGACCCGGTTACTCATACCTGATAGCGTTTTCCCGGCAGCGCGGCTTTCATACAACCTTTACTTCAGAATGCTGAACAGCAATAACGAAACCCGAACCGCAACCCTGTCCCTGAACTATGATGCACAACAGCAAAAAGACAGCGGAACCATTGCAGCGCGTTTTGTGAAAGACAGTCTCTACCTGGAGTACCAAAAAGACAGTATGCGGCAGCCCCAATCCGGCTGGTTGTATACCCGCACCAGTGAGCAGGTTGTGGATTCGCAGCGGGTGCTATTGCCGCTGGCGCTCCAAATGAACTACCAGGCCGCCTGGTATGAGCTGGTGCTGGACAATGGCGTGAAAGCCAGAAAGTCGCCCTATCAATTTGATGACGACATTGAAATGGCCGCAGTGCATTCAGAAAAGCAATTGCACCTGGCAGTAGCCAACGAACATAAGATTCCCTTCTGGTATACGGTCTTTTCCGGAAACGATGTGTTGCTGAAGGGCTACGCTACAGCGCTGGACACCGTAATTAAACATACGAACAAGCGGGCAGCACATTTTCATATCAGCTATTTCTGGAACGGTGAGGAACAACAAAAAGAAGTAAGCAGCTTTTACAATGCACAGGCGCTGACTATTAAATGGCTGGCCCCGGAAGTGATTTATCCGGGACAAAAAGTACAGATGAAAGTAGCCGTAACGGATGCCCGGAACGAACGCGTGCCCGATGCAGATCTGACGGCTTATGCCCATACTTCAAAATTTAATACCGAGGCACCCTTTGTACCCAATTTTGGCCGTAGTTTTTATAAACGGAATACCCGGCGGTTTGAACTGGAAAGCGAAGCGGCGCGCGCCCACGGAAACATGCTGATGAACTGGCAGAAATGGGGACGCCAGCTGGGCCTGGACACTATAGAGTATTATCGATTTACGAATCCCCGCGACCTCTACCTGTATTCAGAGCTGGCTCTTGACAGCCTTACACAGTTTGCTCCGTTTGTAATGAAAAACGGCGCCATAGAACCGGTCAGCATCGTTTATGTAGATGAAGTGCCTATATACTTTGAACAGGCACAACAGCTGCAGCACTATGCGTTTCATGTTACACCCGGTATACACAGCATCCGCCTGCGAACGCCGGAGCATGAAGTGTGGATCCGTAACTTTTATTTTAAGAAGGGAATGCGCACTGTACTCAGTGTACAGGCCGATACCCTGAACACGCAGGCCCAGGTAACCTGTTTGAAGAACCGTTTAACGCTGGTAGAACGACAGCGGCTGCACCCGTATTTCCTGCGTGTACAAAATAATTTCAGCGGGGAACAAACATTCATCCGGCATGATTCCATCCGTTTACTGCTCAATCCACCTGCGACACCCCTTCGCTGGCAGCAAGACCTGCTGGTGGGGCCCATACGAACCGACCGGTTGTTCTTTCAATCGGAGTTGATCGACCAGCTGTTTACCAAAGAGCCCGGCTTTGTATATACCTTTTCCCCGGGATTGATCAAACAAAAATCGTATCCCGGTATGTATATCTTTGACACGGTGTTGCAGGGTAACAATACCTTAAGTAAAAATTACCGGCAACAGGTGTTGCGCGATGTGGATATCGATACGATGTGGGATGATTTCTTCGATCTGCGCAGCCGTACCACCCAGCTGTTTTCCACGCGTTCTGCCGACGATACGGCCACCGGAAAATTCCGCTTTTATATCGATACAGCTTTTACCAACCAGCTGCCTTACATAAAGAACATTATTCTTACCGATCCCTCGCGGCCACATTTCCTGCTGGTATACAGCGGAACCACCACTCAGTTCGCGCCCTTGTCACCGGGGCATTATAACCTTCTGTTCCTGTTAAAGGACAACCGGTATTTTAAAGCGGATCAGATACCGGTTACATCCGGCGGACTCAACTACCGTGCCTGGTCGTGGTTTAAGATACATGTTGCAGACGGTTTCACACTGCAGCTGGATCGGTATATTAAGGAATCAAAAAACGTGCAATACGGGTATTATCGACCGGTACCGGATGCCATTATCCGGCTGTTTAATAAGTGGTATTTTAATCCCGCGGCGCTCGAGCTCGAAACAAAGGGAGTGGTCGTGTCACCGGAGGGCAAGCCCATTGGAGGCGCCACCGTGGAAATACAGGGCATGGACCGGCAGCTGCGCGTGATTACGGATGGGCAGGGCTGCTTCCGGATAAAAATACCCGCAAGAAGTATATGCATCGTTTCGGCGGCAGGTTTTATCACCAAACGGCTGGATGCGCCCGGCACCCGTTCGGATACGATTGTATTAGAGGAAGCCAAAGGACAGCTGGAAGAGGTGGTGGTAGTGGGATATGGAACCCGGCTGACAAAATCCGTTGTAGGTGCGATGACAACGATTTCAGACAACCGTCTGTCCGCTTCCTTAAGCGGACAGGTGGCCGGACTTTCAGTGGGTGCGGGGGAAAAAATCCAGATAAGAGGTGCCGGCATCCCAGCGGGTAAAAAACCGTTGATCCTGGTGGATGGTCTACCCTTTAACGGGGATATCAGCATACTAAACCCAGGTGAGATCGAGCAAATGACCGTGCTGAAGGATGCAGACGCTACGGCCATTTACGGCTCCGGAGGCGCTGGTGGAGTGATCATTATTAAAACCAAGAAGGGAAATACCGTGATCAATGAGCCGGGCCCGCCGGAAGGCGCACAAACGCTTCGTTCGCGTTTTTCCGATGAAGGCTTCTGGCAGCCCAACCTGGTAACGGATGAAAACGGGGAAACCACATTTACCGTAACCTTCCCGGATGATATCACCAGTTGGAAAACCCGCCTGATCGCCGTTACCGGACAGCGACAAACCGGCTATATGGAGCGTACCATCCGTTCTTTTAAAACCCTCAGTGCCAATTTTGTTTCGCCGCAATTTGCCGTGGAAGGCGACCGTATAAATGTGATCGGCAAACTGATGAATTATACACCCATACCGGAGCTGCTCGTCCGGAGTTTTAAATTTATGGATACCACGTTACGAAACAGCGAGCTGACCGTCAGGCATGCGCACCTGGATACAGTAATGATCGTTGCACGAGGAGCCGATAGCCTGCACTTTGAATATGCATTAAAACAGACCAATGGTTATTTTGACGGAGAGCGGAGAAGCATTCCCCTGTATCCAGCCGGAGTAAAGGAAACCCTGGGTTGGTTTGCTGTATTGTCCGGCGATACGGCTACCCAATACCGGTTCGATAAAGACAAGGGTATCGGCACGGTGCGGGCAGAGACCTCGGTCTTTCCCGTATTGCTGGATGAGATGAAGCGCCTGAGGGATTACGAGTACCTGTGTAATGAGCAGCTGGCCTCCAAGCTAAAATCCCTGCTCCTCGAAAAGAAATTACGGGGATACCTGCAAGAACCGTTTCCCTATGAAAAGCATATCCTTGCAGTGCTGAAGAAGCTGGATGAAAACAAATCAGTAGACGGTCTTTGGGGCTGGTGGCAGGGAACAGCAGTTGAACCCTGGATTAGTTTACATGTAGCGGAAGCCCTGCTGGAAGCGCAGCGCCAGGGATACACCACAAAACTGAATCCAGACCTGCTTTACCGGTACCTGCAGGCAAAGGTGGCCGATCAGGGTGCAGGGGCTCATCCTAAACTGGTGCGCCTGCTGGCGCGGCTCAATGGGAACCAGGTTGTCCGCGACTGGATACAGTTAAAGGAAGCGGATACGCTTTACCGGAAACAAAAAAAGTCCTTGTACGAGCAGCTGGAGATACTGGAGTTAAAACAACAGGTGGGTTTAACCATACCTATAGACTCCCTCGTAAAACTGCATCAACAAACCATGTTTGGCGGCATCTATTGGGGTGAAGAAGGCTGGCGGTTCTGGAACAACAGCATCCAGAATACCCTGATGATGTACCGGATACTCCGGCGTGCGGGTGGCCGTAACCGGGAGCTCAGTCAGATCCGGCAGTACTTCCTCGAGCAACGGAAGAACGGCCAGTGGCGCAACACCTACGAATCGTCATTGATTCTTGAAGCCATTTTACCGGAATTATTCGATAGCAATAAAAAACCCCGGCCCGCGGCGGTGGAGATTAACCATACCCGGTTTGATGTATTTCCGTTTGAAAAGCAATACAACCCGGGAACGCAGCTGCAGATCCGCAAGGAGGGAGATATGCCGGTTTATTTTACCGCCTACCAGCAGTTTCAGAACCGGGA
The DNA here is from genome assembly GCF_021538615.1 of Niabella agricola. Classification (NCBI taxonomy): domain Bacteria; kingdom Pseudomonadati; phylum Bacteroidota; class Chitinophagia; order Chitinophagales; family Chitinophagaceae; genus Niabella; species Niabella agricola. The sequence goes on along the minus strand of NZ_JAJHIZ010000002.1, from coordinate 995,699 downwards.
ACCCCTGGCTGTGTCAAAAGATTTTACAGTAGCCTCGCATCTGATACAGGATGGGAGAGCCGTAACAGCGTTAAAAGCCGGCAAAACGGCCTTGCTGCGGGTGGAAGTAACGGCAAGGGCCGATGCGGACTATGTAATGATTGAAGTGCCCATACCCGCGGGTTGCAGTTATGAAAATAAGCTGCAGCAATTTTGGGGCGTAGAAACCCATCGCGCGTACCTTAAAAATAAAACCGCTATCTTCTGTACAAAAATGCCGCAGGGAAGCTATACGTTTGATATTATGCTGATGCCCCGCTACACGGGAAACTATGTGCTGAACCCGGCCAAAGCGGAGCTGATGTACTTCCCGGTCTTTTACGGAAGAGAAACCATTAAAAAAGTGGCCATTGAATAATCCCCGAGAAAATGTAAAATGAAAAATAATAAATGATGCATATAGAGATGCCAAAAATACAAAAAACAGGTTCCAATCATCAAACCCGGAGTAAGCTGCCTCACACGCGGTTTCCTATAAGCATAGCATTCTCTATTATTTGCGGGTCGCGGGTAAACAGGTCGCCCACTACGGGGCTTTATTCCGCGTCTGTTCTGTGTTTACCAATAGAAGCCCTTACAGGGCTGCACTATAGACTATTGAGCAATAACGGCATCTTCATTTTCACACTTCCACATTCTCAAATTTCCAAATTCCCATATGCATTTCTACATTTAATATTTGTCATTGGTTATTTTACATTCGCCGAAGGGGCTATTCAATCACCCACCAGGAATAAGAGTCTGGTGGAAGGGCAACCGTCAGCACTACTTCGTAATGACGGTTCAGCAGATAGTTTTTGGCGGCACCTTCTTTTTCCCGGATCCGGGCTGTTTGGGTTAAACCGGTATAATAAAGCGGAACGGTGATCTGCCGTTTTATGGGCTGGTCGGTCGGATTAAATACCATCAGCAACCCTCTTTGTTTTAACGCTGCATTTACATGCAGCCATCCATCCCAGTCGCGGCCATCGGCACGACGCAAATGGATCAGGTCGGCATTCAGGATCTCCCGGTACTTTTTGTACCAGCGCACCACGTTTGTAACGGTTTCCCGGGTGGCATCTGTATCATACAACCTGGGCCCCCGGTAACAGGCCTGAACGCCGGCGCCATAATACTGCATCATCAGCTGCTCATAGTCTTTCAGATGCTGGGAAAGCGGCTCCAGCACAGCCTCCGGCCCGCCTCCCTGGTAACGGGTCAGGGGCACAAAACCCCAGCCCATTGAGGGCGTCTTCTCCCAGGTGCCGTCAAAAATATTCTGGCGGTTTAAGATCTTCTGTTGTTCACGGGGTAACGAAAAGTTTACCTCCCGGTACCCAAGGGCGATCTTATTGGTGCCGTCCAGGAAATACCAATCGGGGGCATTGATATAAATACCCCGGCTATTGAGCCAGTGATATAACCCTTTCTGGAGCTCCATCTGCCGCCATTGGCTATCCTCCAGTCCTTTGTGCCCGGGATGCGTGGTCGATGCACAGCGGTCGCCCGGATAGGGGCCGTCATTCTCCCAGATATCAAACCCCGTAACGGTAAAAAACTGCTGGATCTTATCGCGATAATTCAGCCCCCACCTGCTGCCGAAGCAAGGCGCATTGCCAAAAAAGGCCCCACCCGTTTTACCCGTGAGCGGATTGATCACATCATCCGTTTCGCTGATCTTCCGCGAACTGAAGAGGGAGTAAACGCCGATCTTGATTCCCTTTTGATGCGCGTAAGCCGCCAGGGCCTTGCAACGGGCCAGGTTGGCCTCCCTGTTATCTTCCATATTAATGTGGCTACCAAAGCTCAGGATCAGGGCCTCGTAACCAGTCCGCGCACACTGATCAACCGCATTCTTTACTTCTTCATCGTTTTTGCTGACCAGGTGCATGAAGATGGGGTTTGCGGTGGTCCAGGGTGCTACCGTACGGTACATCTTTTGAATGGCCATACCACGGCGCTGCCGGTCATAACTATCCATGGCCAGTTCGTAGGTGCGGATGGAAGTGAAGCTATCCAGGGGCGCCAGGTCGATCCCCGGTCCGTATTCCGGGTATACTTCCAGCAAACAGGGCGTTTCGTAATTATAATTCACCTGTGACGTATAGATGCTGTCCGTTTTCCAATGCGTGGTCTGATCGCTCAGATCATAACGCATGGCATTGTTAAACGCATAATTGGATTCAATATATAGTCCCGCCGGCTTCTTCATCTGGGAGGGGCTGCCTACCACGGCGCTCTCTTCTTCCACCATGCCCAGGATCTCATGAACTACCCGGTTCAGGTGCAGCGCCTGTTGCGACCGGTTTATAATACGCAGCCATTTCACGATCAGGGGCAACCCATCATAAAGTTCATAGTTGATTTCCACCTGGATGTTGTTGAGTTCAGCAAGAGGAGACCGGAACAGGAAGCGTACCCGCTTTCCCGTAGCGGCACGTTGATTGGTTGCCCAGAAGGCCGACCCTGCGTTCAGGTAGGGAGGGAGATCGGTTACATCATAAGATACAAATTCAAAATCAGCCGATCCTTTTTTCAGCTGATCGATCCATCCGGGAAGCAGGTAGGCATTTTCTTTTTGTCCATAAAGCCCGCCTACATGATAAGACCGGCCGTTAAGGATGAGCCGTGCTTCCGGTTTTACCGAGCGCAGCAGCTGTTGATTGTTGATCTTGTTTTTATAATCTACACAGACCAGGTTGGGCTGAAGCCGGAACCGGCGTTGTACCAGCCCGTTATCAAGTATCAGTTCTTTTTCGTCCGCTGTTTTATAAACCCCGGCCTTTGCAGCGGCAGGTGTTACCAGCCAGTCTTTGCCAGAAAAAGTATTTTCACCTTCTGCCCAAACGGGCAGGGATTGGCCCCGGACCGGTTGGGCTACCGGCATTAAGAAGAGCGCTGAATAAATCACTCCTTTTGCAATAATAGCTTTGATCATTCGCATCGTTAATAGATATGAGGGCCACAAGTTACGGTTTTGATCCTGCCCTGCCATAGAATGGGATACTTGCTGTACATAATTGAATAAAACAGTAAAGCGATCGTTTCCGGCTGGTTATGATTGGGCTGCTTTGAAATAATGGATACAATTTGATAACAGGAAACGAGGATAAGTTTTCCTGCATGAAGCAATGCGCCTGCAGCAGAACCGGTATTTTGCGGCGCATCCGGACGCGCAAGAAATCAACTATGAAACCTTTTCAATTGATGAATCGCAAGCATTTTTTCAGGAACAGTTCACTGGCATTGGCCGGAACGGTATTATCGGGCAACCTGTTTGGCCAAAGAACAACCGCCTTAACCAGGCGCGCGGCAGGGCGTACGAGGAACATCATTTTTATGGTAAGTGATGGTATGAGCACCGGTACGCTGAATATGGCAGACCTCCTGATGCAGCGCAAGTACGGCCGGAGAAGCAGTTGGCTGCGCCTGTACGACGAACAGCGGGCGGTGCGGGCCCTGATGGATACCGCTTCTGCCAGCTCCCTGGTAACCGATTCAGCCGCCGGCAGCTCATCCTGGGGCGGCGGTGTGCGGGTACCCAATGGCAAATTGAATGTGGGTACGAATGGTGAGCATTACCAACCCATTCTTCAAAAGTTTAAAGCGGCGGGTAAAGCCGTTGGCTGTGTTACAACCGTACCAATCGGACATGCCACCCCGGCTGGTTTTTGTGTAAACAATGACCGTCGCGGCGATATGGACGAAATTTCCCGGCAATACCTCGATCTCAGATTTGACGTAATGCTGGGTGGCGGTGCGGATAACTTTAAGGCCACAACCCGGAAAGATAAAAAGGACCTCTTGCAGCAATACCGGGAAAAGGGTTATACAGTGGTGACCGACCGGGATGCCTTACTACGCCAACCTGTGACCGGCGCGCCCTTGCTGGGGGTGTTTTATGAGGGGGCATTGCCTTATGCACTGGACCGGGAGCATGATACCGCCTTGCAGCAGCAAACGCCAACCCTGGCAGAAATGACCGGGAAAGCAATTGAAAAATTAAGTAAAAATCCAAACGGATTTGTGATGCAGGTGGAAGGCGGAAAGGTAGATTGGGGCGCGCATGCAAACGATGCAGCGGCGATGCTTTATGACCAGATCGCTTTTGATGAAACCATTAAAACCGTAATAGACTTTGCAGAAAAAGATGGAAACACACTCGTTATCCTTACCACCGACCATGGGAATGCCAACCCCGGTTTGTTCTACAGCAATGATGCCAACCGGAATTTTGACCGCCTGCAGCAATTCAAACATACCAACGACTGGCTCCTCAACGGGATCAACAAAAATTTTACAGATGCACAGGTACGCGAACGCCTGGAAGCGGCACAGGGCTTTGCGCTGAAAAGAGAGGATGCGGCGCTGCTCTTAAAAAGCTATGCGCAGCTCGACGAAGAAGGTGTATACAATTCCGGGCATTTACCTTTTAAAACACTGGCTGTGCTTCAGGAACCCCATATTTCCATTGGCTGGGGATCGATGGAACATTCCGGTGATTATGTAGAGCTGGCAATGTTTGGCCCGGGAAAAGAGCTGTTAAGACCTTTTGTAAAAAATACCGATCTGCACCAGCTGATGTTACAGGCTACGGGGGTAACAGCCGGTTGATGGATGAAGCGCGGAAACCTGCTGCTGGTTTCACTTCGGGTTATCAGCAGCACCACCGATGTTGCGTTCACCTGGTGCATCCGGAAATTTGCGCTGTTCTGCAAGATCTGCGGGAAAATCACCGGATCTGTTCTATTTTTGAACAGGCGCCTCAATGCCTGTATCATGACCTTAAAAGAATTACTACAGTACCGCATCTATAATCAGCAATTGCACCGTCCGGCATCATACAAACCGGAAGACCTGGTAGCCTTTATGGGAGCGGTACAGGCACAGGATTATGCCATGGCCAAATGGGCCATTGGCCTGCGGATGCAGAACCCCGCCGAAGAGCCCATTGAAGCGGCGATTAATAACGGCAGCATCATCCGGTTACACATTGTGCGCCCTACCTGGCATTTTGTAACTACAGAAAACGTGCGCTGGATGATGCAGTTGTCGGCACCATCCATACAAAAGGCTGCCCGCTATATTGATCAGCAAACCGGGCTTACCGCCGCCCTCTATACAAAAGCCCGCAACGTATTGGAAAAAGTGCTGGAGGAGGAGGACCTGACCAAGGAGGAGATTATGGACCGCCTGGCGCAGCACCGGATAAAGGTAGACAATCTGCTGGCCACCCAGCTGCTGATCCGCGCAGAGACAGAGCTGCTGATCTGCAGCGGCAAACGGAAAGACCGCCGCTTTACCTATACACTTTTTGATAAACGGGTAGCACCGGCTGCTGCCATCAGCAGGGAAGAGGCACTGGCAAGGCTGGCCACGCTTTATTTTAAAACCCGGGGGCCCGCCACCGTAAAAGATTTTGCCTGGTGGAGCGGACTTACTGCTACTGATGCCACAAAGGGGTGGAGGGCCATTGAAAAAGAGCTGACGGCCATAACGGCAGGCGGAATTACGTACTGGGTGCTGGATGCCGGCATGCCGCCGGCGTTTACCACGATGCCGCATTCTTTTTTACTGCCGCCTTATGACGAGCTTACGGTTAGCTATTCAGAAAGCCGGAGCTTGCTCTTCGACGGAGACGGGGCATCGGTGGGCAACGGGATCTTCCGGCCCGTAATGATGGAAAAACAAAAGCTAACCGGTATCTGGAAACGTATAGAAAAAAAGAACGGGATCGAATTGGGCTTTAACTTCCTGCCCGGTCACCCGGGGAGGCCGTCCCGCCATTTGCTGGACTCAGTGCGGCTCTTTGAACAGCACACCGGTAAACCGGTAACCCTGGTTTAGCAGGAAGAGCAGGGGCTGCAGATTGCGCAGGTGATCCGCCAAAAAGACCTTCCATAAGCTCAACAGGAAAATCTGTGCACTTCTGTGAAATCAGTAAGAAAAAGAACACAGCGGAACAACTATTGAGGTCCGTGTTGCTCAAAGATTACACAGTTTTACACAGAAGACTTCGACACAGATAATACCCGGGAAAAAACGATGTTCTTCTGTGCCATCCGTGAGAAAATTTAAAATCAACACGCAGATAACATCGTCACTCTGCAAACCCATCAGCGATCATCAGCAGGAAAACCAGCTGCAGATCCGCAGGAAAACAAGCCACAAAAAAAGCACGCCTGTTGCGGCGTGCTTTCAAACAGATCATTGATGAACCGGCTTAGTTCAGTTTTTTCTTCAGATTTTCGTCAATGGCTTCCAGGAACTCTTCGGTATACAGGTAGTGTTCACCGTGTGTTACCTTGGAACCATGGATACAAACAGCCAGGTCTTTGGTCATTTTGCCCTGTTCTACGGTTTCAATACAAACCGCTTCCAGTGCATTGGCAAAATCGATCAGTTCCTGGTTGCCGTCCAGCTTACCACGGAAGGCCAGTCCTCTGGTCCAGGCAAAAATGCTGGCAATAGGGTTGGTGCTGGTAGGTTTACCCTGCTGGTGATCGCGGTAGTGACGGGTTACCGTACCGTGCGCTGCTTCCGCTTCCAGCGTTTTACCGTCGGGAGTCACCAGTACAGAAGTCATCAGGCCCAATGACCCAAAACCCTGTGCAACGGTATCGCTCTGTACATCCCCGTCATAGTTTTTACAGGCCCAAACAAAGTTGCCATTCCATTTCAACGCACTGGCCACCATGTCATCGATCAGGCGGTGCTCGTAAGTAATGCCTGCATTATCAAATGCTGTTTTGAATTCGTTTTCATAAATCTCCTGGAAAATATCTTTAAAGCGGCCATCATATTTTTTCAGGATGGTATTCTTGGTAGAAAGATACAAGGGCCATTTTTTACTCAGGGCCATATTGAAACAGCTTCTGGCAAAGCCCTTAATGCTCTCGTCGGTATTGTACATGGTCATGGCCACGCCATCACCTTTGAAATTATATACCTCAAAAACCTGGGGTTCACCGCCATCTTCAGGAGTAAAGGTCATGGTCAGTTTACCCTTGCCTTTAATCACCGTATCGGTGGCACGGTACTGATCACCAAAAGCGTGTCGGCCTACAATAATGGGAGCGGTCCAGTTTGTAACCAGGCGCGGGATATTGCTGATCACAATGGGCTCGCGGAACACGGTACCATCCAGGATATTACGGATCGTGCCGTTCGGGCTCTTCCACATCTGTTTCAGGTTAAACTCTTTTACCCGTGCTTCATCCGGTGTAATGGTAGCACATTTGATACCCACTCCGTATTCTTTGATAGCATTGGCGGCGTCGATCGTAACCTGGTCATCCGTAGCATCCCGGTGCTCCACACCCAGGTCATAGTATTTAATATCTACATCAATATAGGGAAGGATTAGTTTATCCTTGATGAATTTCCAAATGATCCTTGTCATCTCATCTCCGTCCAGTTCTACAACCGGGTTGGCAACTTTAATTTTCTGAGCCATGATCTTATTTTGATTTAATAATAAAAAGTGATAGTCGCAAATCTAGCGATTTCATAGAATATTTCTTGCCAGAATTCGCAATACATTTGGCAGGGCGTCTTTTTTTTCTCTTACATTTGCGTATGAACGCAACCCTAACCGATATTGATGACTTTGTAACATTCCTACGCCAGTTCGTAACCATTTCGCTGGAAGAAGTGAAAACGATCTTACTTCCGGCCATACAAGTGCGGGAGTTTAATAAGCGCGACATCGTTACGCGTGCAGGAGAGGTGGAAGCGTTTATGAACTTCATCAAAAAAGGTACACTGCGCAAATACTATGTGCAGGACAAGGATGAGATCATTGTACAAATATCCATTGATGGGCACCTGATCTCCAGCCAGGAGTCTTTTTATACGCGAACGCCCTCCGAATATTTTATAGACGCGGTGGAACCTACCACTGTTTTGAGCATGCAATATGATGCTTTGGAAAAAGTATTCGCATCCAGTCATAACCTGGAGCGCCTGGGCCGGCTGGTCACAGAGCATACCATGGTTTTAAAAGATAAATGGCAGTTCAGCCTCATTCGTCAAACACCCAGGGAGCGCTTTTTAAGCTTTGTAGATAAATACCCGGAGATACTGCAACGGGTTCCCCAGAAATACCTTGCCTCATACCTCAATATTAAGCCGGAAACCTTTAGCCGGTTTAAGCATCTTACCCGGCAAAAGCATTAAAAAATCAGTAGATTTTGCAAAAAAAAATCGTTAACGTTATACCGGCGGTGCTATAATATTCATTTTCAAAATTATTGAATATCAGTTTTACAAATCATTGATTTTAACTGATTTATTCGATTGGCATCAAATAAAACAAAAGATCAGGCGAATGCCCTGTTTGTTAAAAATAGCTTCAAATGTGAATTGGTTGTGAACAGCTGTTAGCGTTTTTCCTTGGAATTTCGGCCCAGATGCATTACCTTTGCATCTTTCCTGCGTTTCTGGTTTGGCAACCAGTTCGTGTAATTCAGTAAAACAGTCCACAAGGGACCGTTCTAAAAAAGTTCACAGTTTCTGAAAAGAGCTGCGTTCAAACTTCCACTGAAACAAATTCCTTGGAAGCTATTGTTTAACTTAAACCTGTTACATGAAGAGCGTTATAATTTTTGTAACCGTAATGGCCATTTCCCTGGCCGGATTCTCCCAAAACGGAGATGGAACCTCTGCAAAAGCATCATTTTACAGTAAAAGTTTTAATGGGCGTAAAACCGCAACCGGAGAAACATACTGGGATCACCTTCTTACAGCCGCATCCAATATTTATAAACTGGGTACCCGTTTACTTGTAGTAAACAAGAGCACCGGTAAAAAAGTAGAAGTAGTGGTAAACGACCGAATGGCCCCTCACATGAAAGGCAGGGTAGATCTTAGCCGGTCTGCCTTCCAGAAAATAGCTTCCGTTCACTCGGGTGTAGTTCCTGTAAAAGTTTATGTACTAGACGGTAAGGAACCGGATAACGATGATAAAACACTATAAGGGTTGAAATTTTTATAATGGTAAACCGCTCCTTCCCGGGGCGGTTTTTTCATTTATGTCAATAGGAGATCGATAATTATCCCGCTGATCAACCGATTTTTTCTACTTTTACCAATCCGGAAATTTACGTCAGAACAATTATGGGAATACCTGGCACCTATATGTTGCCCAATGCAACAATCAGCACGCTTTCGATATATGAAGTGTTGAAACATACAGCGGCCACGGGCATTATGGAAACAGCGGATGCCCGCGACATTTACCCGCTTACGCTCGAACTGAATGCCGGCGTATTTACAAAAAGAACTTCAACCATCGGTTTCCCCAGGGTGGCCGTTACTCAAACCAACACTTCGTTGGTAACCTCCTGCTCCTGTGATAACCCAACCGGCCGTTTATGTGCACATCAGGTATTGGTCATTCACAGCATCCTGGAGCAAAAGAATTACCGGGTATTCTTTGATATGGCACTGCGCCATCAAATGCTGTTATCCGCGGCGAAACCTTATGGCCTGGAAACCGAACCGGATCTGGATGTTTATTTCCGGCTGGAATTCAGGGATGGAAAACTGCATATCGAATCCAGGATCAAAGAACTGCTTCAAACAGACGCACCAGCGCTCAAAAAGGCACTGACACTACAACGAGTAGCTGCTGTAAAAGAACGGGCGGCACAGGAGGCACGGGAAAAACCGGTACTGGTGATCAGCAAACACCGCTATTCCGGCAAGCTGAATATTCTATTGATGGAAGCCGGCCGGACACAGGCCGGAACCATTAAAAATCCGTTAACCGATATCGATCCGCTGCAATGCATCTGGAAAACAGACCTGTCTTCGGAGATCAAGTTTTATACAGCAATTGCTACGTTCCAGCATAAATACGCAGCACTTAGCAGCGCCATGGAACTGGAGGCATTGAATCAGATCGTTCAAAACCCGATGAAACTGGATGTGTACCATCATGACCCCGGGATCTCAGAAACGATTACCGTTCGATCCCTGCGGCCGGTTAAGCCGGAAATATTGAACGCGGAAATTCAGCTTACCGTATTCAGGAAGGAACCTTTTTATGAGATTACAGGAGCGCTGTTGTTTGAGGACGGCTCCCTTTCATTTAAAGATGCCGCCATCCAAAACGATTATTTTTTATGCTACCAGGGTAAATGGCGCCTGATTGCCGATCCGGATCTGCACCGTATCCTCCGTTTTTTTAAGAGCAATAACGAGCGGTTACTCATCCATGCTTCCAAATACGAAAACGTTCTTCATACCGTTCTCGCTCCATTGGAACACCGGGTGCAGATCCATTACAGTTATATTTACCAGGCAACACCGGAACAGCAGGCGGAGAAACCGTCTCATACAGAGCGGATCCTTTACCTGCAACAGGAAGGCAATTTTGTTTCCATCACACCGGTCATGAAATACGGATCGATGGAGGTTCCGGTATACTCCCGGAAGCAGCTGTTCGATACCGACCAGAACGGGAACCTGTTTAAAATAAACCGGGACCAGGAACAGGAGATCCGCTTCACCGCCCTGGTGATGGAACAACATGCTGATTTTGCCATGCAATTAGAGGAACATGAATATTTCTACCTGCATAAAGATCAGTTTCTGGATGAGGGGTGGTTTCTGAAAGCCTTTGAGGTTTGGCGGAATGAAGGCATTTCCATACTGGGTTTTAACGAGTTGAAGCATAACAAACGAAATGCCCATCCGGCGAAAATAAGCATTAAGATAGTTAGCGGTACCGACTGGTTTAATGCCCGCTTGACGGCATCTTTTGGAACACAGCAGGCCTCCTTAAAACAATTACACAGCGCCATCCGTAATAAAAGAAAATTTGTGCAGCTGGATGACGGCACCCTGGGGATCCTGCCGGATGAATGGATAAGCCGGTTGACACGGTATTTCAACGCGGCGGACATGGACGGCCCGTTCCTGAAGATTCCAAAGATCAACTTTAGCGAAATGCCGGCTTTATTTGAGTCAGAACCACCGGACCCGGCAATAGAAGCAGAAATCGATGGGTATGCCCGGCATTTCTCCGGCATGCTGCCATTGCCGGAGGTAACGGTTCCGGCCGCTTTAAAAGCCGAGCTGAGAACGTATCAGCGTGAAGGCCTCAATTGGTTATGTCTTTTAGATCAATTTAACTTTGGCGGCTGTTTAGCCGATGATATGGGGCTGGGAAAAACTGTGCAGATCATCGCCTTCATTTTATCGCAAAGGGAAAAGTACGGCCATCAAACCAACCTGGTAGTGGTGCCCACTTCATTACTGTTCAACTGGCAGGAAGAGTTCACCCGGTTTGCGCCTTCGGTGCGCGTATTGGTGCATCACGGCGCAGCGCGGCAGAAGCATACTGAGGTCCTGGATGCCCATGAAGTGGTGCTGACCAGCTATGGGATGATGGTTTCGGATATCCGGTTTTTAAAGACGTTCCGGTTCAACTATATTTTCCTTGATGAGTCGCAGGCAATAAAGAACCCCGATTCGGAACGCCATAAAGCGGCCCGGTTATTACAGTCGAGGAATAAAATAGTACTGACGGGGACTCCTGTAGAAAACAATACGTTTGACCTGTATGGACAGTTGTCTTTTGCCTGCCCGGGGTTGTTGGGAAGCAGGCAGCATTTTAGAGATATCTATGCGATACCGATTGATCAGTTTGAATACAGCAAACGCGCTTTGGAACTACAGCAAAAGATCCGTCCGTTTATTTTACGAAGGACCAAGAAACAGGTGGCAAAACAGTTGCCCGCAAAAACTGAGATGGTCATCTATTGTGAAATGAATACGGAGCAACGTAAAATATATGACCGCTACGAGCGTGAACTGCGGGAATTGATATCGGTTACAGATGAGGAAAACATCCGCAAAAACAGTATGCATGTACTGACCGGATTAACCAAACTGCGCCAGATCTGCAATGCGCCGGTCTTACTAAAAGAAGGCTATCCGAAAGCACATGCCGTTAAAATTGATGTACTAACCGAGCAGATCGAAAGCAAGTCGAAAGAGCACAAGATACTGGTCTTTTCCCAGTTTGTGGGTATGCTGGAGCTGATTAAAGCGGAACTGGAACATCGCAATATCCCGTTCGAATACCTGACAGGAAAAACCACCGACCGGGGTGCAAGGGTGCATCAGTTCCAGACAAATGAACAGGTGCGTGTATTTCTGATCAGTTTGAAAGCCGGAGGTGTAGGCCTGAATCTTACGGCGGCCGATTATGTATACCTGGTAGACCCCTGGTGGAATCCCGCGGCAGAAAACCAGGCTATTGACCGAAGTCACCGGATTGGGCAAACAAAACATATTGTTGCGGTTCGGCTGATCTGCACCAACACTATTGAAGAAAAGATCGTGCGTCTTCAGCAAAAGAAAAAAAAGCTGGCGCAGGGCCTAATCAAAACGGAAGCTGCTTTTTTAAAAACCCTGTCAAAAAAGGAACTGCTGGAAATTTTGTAGAAGCCGTGGATGCACTGAACCACTGAAAATATTTTCTTCATGTTTCTTTGAGCCATCAAGCCTTCGTGGTATATCCGCCGCAAGGCTACAAAAAAAATCCCCGCTCCAGCAGGAGCAGGGATGCTATTGAAACTAAGATATGTCTTACGCGTTTCTGCCGATACAGTTCAGATCGGTAAATGCTTCTTCCAGACGTTTTACAAAAAACTCTTCACCTTTGCGCAGCCATACGCGGGGATCGTAGTATTTTTTGTTGGGCTTGTCTTCACCTTCCGGGTTACCCAGCTGACCTTGCAGATAGGCTTCGTTCTTTTTGTAATAATCGAATACGCCTTCAGCAAATGCCCATTGCATATCCGTATCGAGGTTCATTTTGATAGCGCCATAACCTATGGCTTCGGTGATCTTTGCCTTTTCAGAACCGCTACCGCCATGGAACACGAAGTAAACCGGTTTGTCGGAAGCCGTGCCGAATTTTTGCTGAATGAATTTCTGGCTATTATCCAGGATGGTAGGCGTCAACACTACATTACCGGGCTTGTACACTCCATGCACGTTACCAAATGCAGCAGCAACGGTAAACAGGTTTCCAACCTTGCTTAATGCTTCGTAAGCCTGTGCCACGTCTTCAGGCTGTGTATATAATTTGGAGTTATCCACATCGGTATTGTCTACGCCATCTTCCTCACCACCGGTAACACCCAGCTCGATTTCGATGCTCATGCCCAGGGGCGCCATGCGTTTGAAATATTCAACAGAGATCTCGATATTTTCGTTGAGCGGCTCTTCGCTCAGATCGAGCATGTGCGAGCTGTAAAGCGGCTGGCCTTTTTCTTTATGATATTGTTCGCCGGCATCGATCAGCGCGCTGATCCAGGGCAACCATTTTTTTGCAGCGTGGTCTGTGTGCAATACCACGGGAACCCCGTAGTACTTTGCTACATTGTGCACGTGCAGGGCACCGCTGATGGCACCGGAAATATTTGCCTGCAATTTGTCGTTCGGCATGCCTTTACCGGCAAAGAACTGTGCTCCGCCGTTACTGAACTGGATCATTACAGGGGAGTTTACTTTTGCTGCGGTTTCTAAAACAGCATTCACACTGTCGGTTCCCACTACGTTTACTGCAGGTAATGCAAACTGATTGTCTTTTGCGTCGTTGTAGAGGTCTTCCAGCTCTTTGCCAAATAAAACCCCGGCTCTGTATTTACTCATTCATTAAAATTTTAAAAACAACTGTATTTTTCGTTTTACGAGGCGCTAAGTTAACCATTCCTGAGAAATTATCTGTCATTTCAATGAATATATTGAAGTTGTTTAAACTTCTTTGCCGAAATGTGAATTTTTAATAATCGTGCTGCGGTTTTGGGACCGTGAATGTGTATTTTTTACACAAAACCCTGGTTTATTTTCCGGCGTTCCGCGAAAAGGGCTTGAAAACCGGTTTTTTGAGCGACCGTGTTTTTTCCTGGATCAGCTTCAGGTTTTCGCGTAGCATATATTTCAAATGCAGTTTCAGGATCTGCCCCATGGAATTGCAGCGGTTAAAAGCCGCCGTATGAAAATGCTGGTTGAGCTGTTCGGCCAGCTGTTTTTGTTTGGCAACAGGGGAAATGGTATCCCGCGACATGATATTCAGCAATTCCATCAGCCGGAAACGGCCGGCAGCCACCCGGAAGGCCATGGCAGATCGTTCCTCTGCCTTGTATTGTTCAATGGACTCTTTATTCAGATGGCTCAGCACGGTTTGCACAAACCGGTTGTTTTCCTTGAAGAACTGCGGCATATATAAACTTTTGCGTCCCTCATAGCTTTGCTGGTCGAAATCGATCGCCCGGATGCGGTACTGGTATCCCTCAATATCCGGTGTGCTGACGATCACAAAATTATAACTCCGCATATCGCCCAGCAGGCGTACAAAGCACCGCTCGTTGAACTTTACAAATTCTTTGGCAAAGCGGGTTTTGTTCGTCTCCGGAAGATCCAGGTACTGGTTCAGGAACACATCTCCTGGTATACCCGGGATATGCTCTTCTACTAATGTGCCGCCATCGGTATAAAACGTGATCCGGTTGGGGGATAGGATATGCTCCATTTCCAGTCCGTAGATGCGGGAAGCATCCGTGATCTTCATATAGTAATGATCAAAATTCGCATTGAACTTATTAATGATCCGGATACGGAAGGGCAGGGAATTTCCGAAATTGCAATAATCAATGCGCGCTACATCCAGCTGGTTCGCAAAGCTCATATCGCCTTCGGTTTTTAGGATCGCGTAGATCTTTACCAGTCCTTCTTTTAAAAAATCCCAATCGCGCTTGTCGTAAATCGCCTTTTCCCAATGAGTATAATTGCCATCCTTGTCCTTTATAGGGATCGACCAGGTAAAATTTAGGAGGTCACGGTGCGAAACGGGTAGCTTCACTTCCCGTCCCTGGTGTTTTAAATAGGCCGAAAGCTCCGGGTTAACGGGGTACAGTAATTTTTTCCGGGACGGTTTGTCGTTCAGTTCGTCAATCAGCGAAGTATCCATGGGGCAATTTAAAATAACCAATGAGAAATATCAAATTTTAAAATCCAGATGCTTCGGCTCAACTCTCAGGTACCGGCTTCCGGTAGTGACCGGTGCAACATTCAGCCAAATATGCAAAAAAGCCGCCCGTTGGGGCGGCGTAGAAGCAAATGGGTCTATAGTTATTCGTTATCTTTTAGTCCTTCTAGTTTTTGTTCCGCTTTGTCTGCCAGATGTTCGGCACCTTGTTTTGTTTCCTCCAGTTTTTCTTTAACAAATGCTTCTGCGTTGGCCACCTTTTCCTGTGCTGTTGCCGCCGCAGACGGATCCTCTTTGCCCCGGACCTCATCTATTTTTTCACTGATCGAATCCTTTAGTTCCTCCGCTTTGTCCTTCGTAGCATCCCAGGCGTCTTCCAGCGTATCTTTGGTTTTATCCCAGGCCTCACCGGCCTTCTCCTTGAGGTCAGACAGGGTTTCTTTGGCTTTGTCGAAAAACGACGCTTTGTTTTCTTCCATAATCGTTGTTTTTAAAAATGATTAAATAAAGTGACCGCCGCTCTTTAAATGCCAATCCCGTGCCAATCCCTTCGGGGAATGTTAAATATGGAATGAAAAATATTAAATGTAAAAGTGAATGTGGGATTTGAAAATTTGAAGATGTGAGCATTTGAGAATGTGAAAATGAAGATGCCGTAACTGCTTTGGAATCTTTCCCCCGGAAGGAACGTAAATACTCTGTCTTGAGAAGCAGGATTGCACCCGTTGTCGAAGTACCAAACGGAACCCAACCAGGAATCTTGAACGGTATTCTGAAATCGGCCTTTAGTGGTCATTTCCGGGATGTCTCCCGTAGGGGACGTCCCGGGAGTACCGGACCGGTAATCAGTTTAGCAGAAGAACTGCCGGGCATTTGAAAATTTGAAGATGTGAGCATTTGAGAATGTGAAAATAAAGATGCCGTTACTGCTTCATAAATTTTTTTTCCCGTCTATGTTTATAGGCAACTGCGCGTGAAGCAGCTTACACCAGGCGGGAATGAACCTGACCTTAAGCATTGAACATGCAACCAGAAAATACATCAAAATAACAAACGGAACCCAACCCGCCGCGGCGGGCACGCCTGGAACTTTGAACCTTAAACCTGAAACGGCTCTTACGGAATCCGGAACCGCATACCGGCGTATACCATCCTGCCGGTAACCGGTCCCCAGATCAATGATCCATCAAAATACGGACTGAAGGGCGCCTGCGCATCAATGATCCGGTACTCCTGTACATAGTTGGTGAGGTTTTCCCCGCCTGCATATACTTCCCATTGCTTGCCGAACTGCTTGCTCACCTGTGCGGCCATCTGGAAGAAGGAAGGCGACCAGGCATCCATTTGTTTGCCGGCCGGATTGGCAGCGGTATTGGGAATGCGTTTCCGGCTTAACCACTGGGTGGTATAATCAAATTTCCATTTGTTGCGGGTTTCATAAGCCAGGTTAACAAAGGCCCGGTGCTTTGCCGTAAACGGCTTATCCAGCAAGCCCTGTTGGTACTGCGTTTGAACCTCCAGCCAGCGGTAGGCCATGCGTAGTTCCAGTTTGCGTAGCAGCTCGTAATTCAGCTCCACCTGCACACTGCTGGAAACCGATTTCCCGTTTAAATTATAAAACCGGATGGCCTGGGAACTGGCGTCGAGATCAGCCACTGTTTGGTTACGGAAACGGGTTTGATAGGCATCCAGGGCAATCGATCCTTTCCGGTTACCCAGGTAAAAATGGTGTATAAGGTTAAGACCGTAGTTCCAGGCTTTTTCCGGATCCAGTCCATAACCATAAGCAGAAGTAGGGTTCAGGATCTCATATTGCCTTGCGCTTACAAAAACACCCACATTTTCCGCAAAAATATTGCTGACCCGGAAGCCGGAACCACCAGATAAACGCAGGTTGGTTTTGGGCGTGAAATCGTACTTTATATGTAAGCGGGGCGTGGTGATAAACCCGTATTGATTGTGATGATCCAGTCGCAACCCCGCGATGGCGGTAAGCTTATCCGAAGCCGTATAGGTATATTCAAAAAACGCACCGGGAACCATCTCGTTGCGTTTGTATATGCGCTGGTTTAACCGCTCGTTATAATTTTCGTTGGAGAAACTGAGGCCGGTACGGAACTTATGATCAGTAGTGCCGATGATGGACTGATAAATAAGATTACCGTAGAGCTGCTTTTGTTTGCCGCTGTATTCCGTTAAGCCATAATACGCATTATTGGTGTATTGGTTGGCAGACAGGATCAGTCCCAGGCTTTTGTACTTATGTTGTGGAAATACATAGCCCAGTTTACCGGTAAACCCATATTGTTCGGCATCAATCCCCACGCCGTAATGGCTGGCAGTATACCGGTCGCGGTCTTTGTCGAAATGCACCTGGCCCGCATACCGTTTATCATTCATTGCTTTTAGAGCCAGCTGAACAATCCAGCCGTTATTATCCAGATACTTCCAGCGGTTGATCACATTCCATTGTGACCCGGTAGGAAGGTCCTTGAACCCGTCCATATTGTGATCGACCGTTTTATTGCTGTAATTGCCGTGGGTGAGCAGTGCCGTACTCCATTTATCATTCAGTTTCTGAGCCGTATGGATATTGGCTTCCAGGCGTCCCATACTGTTCACATAGGTATTTACAAACAGCTGCTCCGAATTGTCGGGCTTTTTTTCCTCCACATTTATTTGCCCCGCGATGCTTTCGTAACCGTTGACCACCGAGCCGGTGCCCTTGGTCAGCTGGATGCCTTCGATCCAGGGGCCGGGAATATAGGTAAGCCCATAATGCGCGGTAAGCCCCTTTATTTCCGGGGTGTTTTCTGTAAGTAGCTGGGTATAGCTCCCGGACAATCCCAGCAACTGGATCTGTTTTACCCCCGTAACGGCGTCACTATAACTGACATCCACAGAAGGGCTGGTTTCAAAGCTTTCGGAAAGATTGCAACAGGCTGCCTTGGTGAGCTCTTTTGCACCCATATTGAGCGTATTCAGGATGCTCATGGCAGACACAAAGGTGGACGGGTTTTTTGAGCTTACGATCACTTCTTTCAGATCGCCGGTGGAGGAATTTTTCAGGATGATGGTAAGCATTTCCGGCTTTTTTACACTGATGGTATCCGATTGAAAGCCTACATAGCTGATGGCAATATGAGTGGGCAGATCGGTCTCCAGCCGGAACACCCCGGTACTGTCCGTAACAAAATACTGGTTGGAGTGCAGGCTTTTTACCGTGGCGTTTGGAATGGGGTTGATCTTTCCTTTGGCGGTTTCTTCCAGCACCACTCCGGTGATCAGTTGTTTTTGCTTTGGCGCAGCGGAATCGGCATCCCGGTGGTAATGGCAGCAGGCGGGCAGGGCCTGGTAAACGGCGTCGGGAGCCTTAAAACGTTCATTGTCGTGCCCGGCTTCAGACACTGCTTTCAGGATCTTTTCGCCGGTGGTTTTAGACGGGTCATAGCTTACAGTAAGCATTTGGGAAATGGCGTCCCATTTTGCGGTTCTGGCCTTGTGATCAAGCACTGAGGATTCGATCCGTTCCTTGCACATTTCGCAGGCCCCCAGCACTTTAAAGGTGGAAGTCTTTATTTCTTTTTGAGCAAATCCGATTTGGGTAATCAATAAAAATAAAATAACGAGGTATCGATGATTCATGATATTTGTTTTTAGAAAAATAATGCAACAACAGGCAGGCCTTAAACACTATGGCCTGCAAACAAAAGGTTGTTTGCACTAAATTCTAAAAACACTGAAGAGAATGGAACGGTCTTCCCGGCCGGGTTCCGGAGGATCGGCCGGGGGGCGCGGTAAAAAGGTAGCAAAGGGCAATTCCGGCGTATTGCCAAACAGGGCAGGAGGTGTAACAAAAAATGTTCCGGGCGGTACCATCGCCAAAACAGGAGCCCCATTGGCTTTTTGGTCGATCGACACTTTTGCGTCTACTATTTTGTTTTCACAACAATTTTTTCCTTTTTGTACCGGGCAGTCTTTGGTTTCTGAAGCATGAGCCTTTAAGGAAACCGATTTTAATTTGCCACAGCAATAGAAAAAGTTCAGACTGACGCCAAAGGATGCCAGGCTGTAAAAAACAAAAACAAGTAATATGGTCAGTTTCCGGAACACAATTGTTGACAATGCTACCTTTAAACAAAAAGGGTAGTGAAAGGTTCAAAGATAAAATTATTTTAGGATAAGTTGCTGAGTCACCAACGCACCTTCGGTCCCCGCAGTGTCTCCTGAAAGGGACGCTGCGGATGGGGGATGATCTTCCGGATATTTCCCCGCAGATTTCCGGTAATATGTTCTGAAACCCGTGCCATTAAATGGGCTGTCTTTCCGGCAGATGGCGCGGATTTTTTTACGTTAAATATTTGAGGTGATTTACTTCCCCGCAGTGTCTCCTGAAAGGGACGCTGCGGATGGGGGATGGGCTGTCTTTCCGGCAGATGGCGCGGATTTTTTCCTTGAACATTTGAGGTGATTTACTTTTATTTCCCGCGGCGTCTCCTGAAAGGAACGCTGCGGATAATCCGCTATCCGGCCAGTGTCAACAATTTTTTATGGAGGTTCACTACCTGTTCAATCAGCGATACCGTTCCGCCATTATCAATTACAAAATGACAGCGGCGCATTTTTTCCGCCTCATCCAGTTGTTGTTTCATACGTTCACGAACCTGCTCTTCCGTTATACGGCTGCGCTCCATCGCCCGGTGGATTCGCAGTGCTTCCGGTGCCGTAACACCGATCATATAATCTACATAGCGATCGCTGCCGGTTTCAAAAAATATAGCGGCTTCCTTGATGGCATAAGGTGCAGATTGCTTTGCAAACCATTCCTGGCTATCGCGGATGGTAACCGGGTGAACAATAGCATTCAGTTGCTTCAGTTTTTCCGGATCTCCGAAAACTTTGGAAGCCAGCAGGCCCCGATCCAGCTGCTGATTTTTATAGGTGTCTTCCCCAAACAATCGGATGAGCTGGCTCCGGATCTCCACACTGGCATTCATCAATCTTTTTGCAGCAGCGTCTGCATCATACACCGGGATGCCCAGGGTATGAAATATAGCCGCCACCAGTGTTTTGCCGCTTCCGATTCCCCCGGTAATACCTACTTTAAGCATGAAGTTTGTTTTTTCTGATTGGCCACTGAGGCACAGCAACACCGATCCTTTTCTATTATGATCACTCCGGTTACCGCCTAAACATTCCTAAAAAATTCCGTTTATCAGGCCTCTGTGGCGATAAAACGGTGTAATAAAAAACACGACAAAATTACTTCTTTGTCGTGTTTCTGCCTCTAATAATGTGGTTCTGCTGATAGCTAAAAGCTGATGCTGATGCTGATAACTACTTCGCAGGGGTAGTAGTACCCTTATTCAGTTGGTTGGTCCAATCCATGCTGATGGCCGACTTTTCAATCTTGATGTAGTTGCCGGGACTTACTTCAATGCTCAGCGTTCCATCTTCATTCACCTGGTTAATTTTACCATGGATACCGGCAATGGTTACGATTTTATCACCTTTCTGAAGGTCATCTATGAATTTTTTCTGATTCTTTGCTCTTTTTGCCTGCGGACGGATAAAGAATAACCAGAAAACAATGATCATCCCAAACATGAAAATCATCGTGGTCATTGATCCGAAAGGGCCCGGCGAAGCTTGCGCCTGTAATAATACACTTGTCATTTCTATTTACGCTTTGATTATTTAACTACTTCTACTTTGAAATTTAAAACGGTTTCTGTAAAGGGACGGGTATTGGCACGCACCACCATATTTTTGTTATGAGAACCTTCTGCCTGTCCTTCACTGTTAAATTTGGCGACAACTTTTCCTTCTTCACCCGGCAGGATCGGCTTTTCAGGTTTCTCTCCAACGGTGCATCCGCAGCCCGGGCTTACCGAGGCGATCACCAGTGGTTTGTCTCCGGTATTTTTGATCGTGAAGGGGATCTCAACGATTTGTCCTTTTTTTACTTTGCCGATATCTTTAAACGTAGAATCTACCCAAACGGCAGTTGTAAAGTTTGCAGAATCGGTGAGTGCAGTTTGCTTTTGTGCCGCAGTAATGCTGTCGCCGGAAGCCGCAGCTCCTTTTCCGGATGAATTCTTACATGCAATAAGTGTTGCCGCTGCAACAATAATGAGTAACCCCTTTTTCATCAGTTTATTTTTTTTGTTTATGGTCTCTCCAAATATCCGGTGGTAATCTGAAAATGATCCGAATCCTGTGTAAAAAATCGAACAATCTTCAGCATGTTCCCGTGATACTGTTTTTAAGTATGCAAACTTAGTTCAAAATCAGCAGGGGGCCATCAGATTTTTTCTTTTTCCCCGTCTTCATAAAAACATACAGTGTGCTGCTTGCGTTTAAGGCGATCAGGCTTTCTTATAATCGGTTTTCTTTAACCTTCCTTCCTGAACCAGCTCCTTATGAATGTTATCCAGGATCCCGTTTACAAAATGCCCGCTTTGAGCAGTACTATACTCCTTGGCAAGATCAATATATTCGTTGATGGTCACTTTGGGAGGGATGGTTTCAAAATACAGGAATTCGGCTACGCCCATTTTCATGATCACCATATCCAGCAGCGCAATCCGTTCGGGATCCCAGTTCTTTAGTTTGGGAGTAATAAATTCCAGCAGGTAATCGTTCTTTTCCAGCACCGTTGTTAACAGCTGTTGTGCAAAACGGGCTTTATCCGGGCTGATCATTTCCTGGAATTTAGCTGATCCCGGTTTGTGCAGATAGGCCTGTAGCAATTGCACCACCATTTCTCCGTCATCGCTCCAGTTGGAGAACAGTTCTTCAATGTGATTGATGAACTCCTCGTTGCCCAGCATATAATCATTCAAAATAAATTCAAAGATCTTCCGGTCTTCCTGTTTATTTTGCTGACTTACAGATATATATTGCTGGTATTCAGGAGTTTTTGTTAGTTGATTATAGATCTTCTTTACCAGTTCTTCGTCGATCAGATTTTCAGGCTTGTCCTTTTTTAACTGCTCTTCCAGTTGTTTATCTTCCAGGATCTGCCAAAGCAGGCTGCTGCCCGCAAGCTTGGTATTTACATTCAGATCGTTTGCAGAAGGGATAAATTTGCTGGCACGTTTATGCGCATCTTTTTCGGCATAACGGGCGATTTGCGTCAAAAAATAGATCAGGTAAACAAACAGGCTGCGGGTTTGATTAAAATGCTGGTCTAAAACTTTGGAGGGACTGGGTACTTTACTGTTTTGTTCGGCTTCCGTGCTGCATGCGTAAAGGGTTTGCATCACTTTAACCCTGATATTTCTTCTGCTAATCATTGATTGAATGAACTCTTTTGCGGCTGCGAAGATAGTTGATTTATACCTGAATAAAGAAAAAACCAGAGAAAATGCGGGAGGATCCGGCCGGTATCGCAGAAACGGCAGCCGGGGTACCCGGAATCTTCATTAAAGCATCACTGCACTAAAGGGTATGCCTTTTGGCGGACAGTACCGGAACCCCATATATATTGTGTTATAATCATTATGTATTTGTCCGACAAAAGTGCAATTTTGACAGGAATGTAAATGATACGGTACCTATTTCTTTCAGGAATTGGGGGTCAAACTGAAAAAATTTCACATTACAACGGGATGGCATACTATTTATGCTACTTTGTAGCAGCCAAAAATTACATTTTGGCACTTTAAATTAATTTTTAAAAAACAATACGATTATGGCTAAAAATCAACTGTTACCCCTTTGCACGACCGGGTAATTGTAAACCAGCAGCAGCAGAAGAAAAAACAGCAGGTGGTATTATTATTCCTGACACGGCTAAAGAAAAACCCCAGCGCGGAACTGTAGTAGCAGCAGGGCCTGGCAAAAAAGACGAACCAGTAACGGTAAAACCCGGCGATACCGTATTATACGGAAAATATGCCGGTACAGAAATCCAGATCGGCGGCGAAGATCTTTTAATTATGAGAGAAAGCGATATCCTGGCGATTGTTTAATTTGAAAATTTGAAAATGTGCTAATATGAAAAATGATTGGCCCTTTCAAATGAAATTCAAATTGATTCTCAAATTTTCAAATCCTCAAATTTTCAAATCAGAATAAAAATGGCAAAACAACTTTTCTTCAATATTGAAGCAAGAAATAAAATGAAAAAAGGCGTTGATTCTCTGGCCAACGCTGTAAAAGTTACATTAGGACCCAAAGGCCGTAATGTAGTAATTGAGAAAAAATTTGGTGCACCTGCTATCACAAAAGATGGTGTTACCGTAGCGAAAGAAATTGAACTGGAAGATGTAGTAGAGAACATGGGCGCTCAGATGGTAAAAGAAGTAGCGTCAAAAACCGCTGATATTGCCGGTGACGGTACTACTACCGCTACTGTGTTGGCGCAGGCGATTATTGGCGAAGGACTGCGCATGGTAGCTGCCGGTGCCAACCCGATGGATTTGAAGCGTGGTATTGACAAGGCGGTTTCTTTAGTAGTTGCCAGCCTGGCGGCACAAAGCCAGACCGTGGGCAACGACAGCAAAAAAATCAAACAGGTTGCTACGATTTCTGCAAATAACGACGAGCAGATCGGTGAACTGATTGCCCAGGCATTTGCCAAAGTGGGTAAAGAGGGTGTAATTACTGTTGAAGAAGCAAAGGGTACCGATACTACCGTTGATGTGGTTGAAGGTATGCAGTTTGACCGTGGCTATATTTCTCCCTACTTCGTTACCAACAGCGAAAAAATGGAAGCGGAACTGCAGAATCCTTATGTATTGATCTACGACAAAAAGATCAGCACCATGAAGGATATCCTGGGTATTCTCGAGAAAGTGGCACAAAGCGGTCGTCCGCTGGTGATCATTGCAGAAGACCTGGAAGGCGAGGCGCTGGCTACCCTGGTAGTAAACAAACTGCGTGGTACGCTGAAAGTAGCCGCTGTTAAAGCTCGGGCTTTGGCGACAGAAGAAAAGAAATGCTGACCGATATCGCAATCTTAACCGGTGGTACCGTGATCTCTGAAGATCTGGGTCATAAACTGGAAGGCGCGGACCTGGCTGCACTGGGACAGGCTTCTTCTATTACCATCGATAAGGACAATACCATTGTGGTAGGTGGTAAAGGTAAAAAGGCTGATATTACCGGCCGTGTAAACCAGATCAAAGCACAAATTGAAAATACAACTTCCGACTACGATCGTGAAAAATTACAGGAGCGCCTGGCTAAATTAAGCGGTGGTGTGGCTGTATTATATGTAGGTGCGGCTACCGAGGTTGAAATGAAAGAAAAGAAAGACCGTGTGGATGATGCGCTGCATGCAACAAGAGCTGCCGTTGAAGAAGGTATCGTTCCTGGTGGTGGTGTAGCTTATATCCGTGCGATCGACAGCCTGGATGTAAAAGTAAAAGGCCAGATCGAAGACGAAGCAACCGGTATGGCCATTGTAAAACGCGCCCTGGAAGCTCCGGTACGCACCCTGACTGACAACGCAGGTATTGATGGTTCGATCGTTGTACAGAAGATCAAAGAAGGTAAAGGCGACTTTGGTTTCAACGCCCGGACAGAGAACTATGAAAACCTGTTCAAGGCGGGTGTGATCGATCCTACAAAAGTAAGCCGTGTGGCACTGGAAAACGCTGCTTCTATTGCAGGCATGTTACTGACTACCGAGTGTGTGATCGCAGACAAACCCGAACCTAAAGCTGCGGCTCCTGCAATGCCAGGTGGTCCGGATATGGGTGGCATGGGCTACTAATCACATTCTTAAAACATACAGGAACCGCCCCGGATTGCCGGGGCGGTTTTATTTTTGCAGAGCAGGCGCTTTAAATTTACAGATATGGATCATGAAATCATCCGCCCATTGACACCGGCCTTCCTCGACGCGTTTATAGATCTGAAACGGGATTTCTTCGCCATTGACGGGTATCCGTTTGATGAAGCCCTTACAAGAAGTAATGCCCGGTACATCAGTGAACACCCGGAGCTGGGAGCGGTCTTTATGATCTGTGATGAAACCGGAACGCCCATCGGCTTCCTGGTCCTGGCCTTTCTGTTCAGCTTTGAATTTGGCGGTCGCGTTGCGTTTCTGGATGAACTGTGCCTGGGAGACAAGGCCCGCGGAAAGGGATATGGCAAATACGCGGTGAACTTTGTAAAGGCATATGCGGCCGGTAATAACCTGAAAGCCGTTTTCCTGGAAGTAGAACAGCACAACGAACGGGCCAGGGGGCTATATACAGCCAGCGGTTTTAAGGATCATCACCGGCGTTTAATGATCTATCGCCCTGAATAACAGGAAAACAGGTTTAGAGAGCAGTTGCCTGTTAACTTTTAAACGGTCAAACTTCGCCACCTGTCAACTTTGCGTTACCTTTGCACCACTTTTTGAAAACAGATAAATAAAGACGGACTCATGATAAGTGTTAAAGATCTGAAACTGGCTTACGGTAAGCGGGTTTTGTTTGAAGATGTGAATGTGAACTTCACAAAAGGGAATTGCTATGGCGTTATCGGGGCCAATGGCGCGGGCAAATCAACTTTTCTGAAAATCTTAAGCGGGGAGATCGAAGCAAACAAGGGCACCATATCCATCACCCCGGGTGAGCGTATGGCGGTGTTGAAGCAGAACCAGTTTGAGTTTGATGATCAGACGGTGCTCAATACCGTTTTGATGGGGCATAAAAAAATGTGGGACACTATGTTGCGCAGGGATGCGATCTATGCCAACCCGGATGCCACAGAAGACGATTATATGAAAGCATCCGAACTGGAAGCCGAATATGGCGAAATGGGGGGCTACGAATCGGAGAGTGATGCAGCGGCCTTTTTAAATGGACTGGGTGTAAAAGATGAACTGCACCAGATGCTGATGAAGGATATTCCCTCCAATATGAAAGTACGGGTATTGCTGGCCCAGGCACTATTTGGAAACCCGGATATTTTATTACTGGATGAGCCGACCAACGGTTTGGATATTGAAACCATCGGCTGGTTGGAAAATTTCCTGGCTGATTATGAAAATATTGTATTGGTCGTAAGCCACGACCGTCACTTCCTGGATGCGGTATGTACCCATGTAGCGGATGTAGACCGTCAGAAGATCAAAGTATTTACCGGGAACTATTCCTTCTGGTACGAAAGTTCGCAGTTGATGGCCCGCCAGATCAGCGATAAGAATAAAAAGCTGGAAGAGAAGAAAAAGGAGCTGCTGGACTTTATTGCCCGCTTTAGCGCGAATGCCTCCAAAAGTAAACAGGCTACCAGCCGTAAAAAAGCCCTGGAAAAACTGGACTTCCAGGAAATTGAACCCAGCTACCGGAAATACCCGGGTATTATCTTTCAGCCGCTGCGGGAGGTAGGAAACCAGATCCTGAATGTTGAAAAGCTAAAATCGGCAACCGAAGACCGGGTACTTTTTAATAATGTAACGTTTAGTGTAAATAAAGGAGATAAAATTGCCTTTATTTCAAGGGATCCGCTGGCCGTAACCCAGTTTTTTGAGATTGTTAACGGCGAAGCAAAAGCCGATTCGGGTAGTTTTGAATGGGGCACCACCGTTACACCGGCGTACCTGCCCATTGAAAACAGCAAATTCTTTCAATCTGATCTGAATTTAATGGACTGGCTGCGCCAGTTTGTACCTCCTCATGTTACGGACGTGGACGAGCCGTTCCTCCGCGGATTTTTAGGCAAAATGCTGTTCAGCGGGGAGGAGGTGCTTAAAAAGACCAATGTATTGAGCGGTGGTGAAAAAGTACGTTGCATGGTGAGCAAAATGATGTTGCAAAACCCGAATGTGATCATCCTGGACCAACCCACCAACCACCTCGACCTGGAAAGCATCCAGAGCTTTAACGAACAATGTACGGTTTATAATGGGGTGGTGCTGCTGACCAGCCATGACCATACCTTTATGCAAACCGTGGCCAACCGGATCATCGAGCTCACTCCCAAAGGAATCATCGACCGTTTGAGCACTTTTGATGAATACCTGGAAGATGAGCGCGTAAAAGTGCTGCGGGACGAGATGTACGCATAAGAAATTTACAGCAGATATTCAGGAACGGAGCTACGGCTCCGTTCCTGTTTTAGGAGCATCGCCGTTCATAAAAAATTCCATATTATTTTGAACCAACAGTCTTTTCTTTGCGGGCATTAAGTATTGCTTTAGCGGAACGCCGCTTTACAAACAATTGATAAAATCTGATAAAAAATGCGTAGAAAGTTTTTCTTAACCGTTGTGCTGTCCATAACTGTTGCCGGCAGCAGCTGGCTGCATGCCCAGGATGACCTGATCAAAAAGATCAGCGGCAACAGCAGTGATAGCACCGGCTTCCGGTTTACCAATGTGATTAACCTGGCGGTAACACCCGTAGAAAACCAGGGATCTTCCGGCACCTGCTGGAGTTATTCCACCAATTCGTTTCTGGAATCTGAGATGATCAAAGCCGGGCGGAAACCGGTGCCGCTCGCCAAGATCTACACTGCCCGCAGATCGTATGAAGAGAAAGCTGCGAACTATGTAAAAATGAATGGCGCTGTAAGCTGGGGCGATGGCGGCGAACCGCATGACGTCATTAATATGTATGCCAAATATGGTGCCGTACCTGAAGAAGTATACACCGGTTTGCTGAACGGGGCTACCACCAACAATTTCAGCGAAATGCAGGCCATCCTGAAAGCAATGCTGGATGCGGTGATTAAAAATCCCGCCGGCGTGCTTTCGCCCCGTTGGAAGAGCGCCTTTTCTGCCACGCTGGATGCATACCTGGGTGCCGTGCCCCCAATGTTCACCTATCAAAACAAAAGCTACACACCGCAGAGCTTTGCAAAAGAAGTAGTAGGGCTCGATCCCAATAACTACATCGAGTTTATTTCCCAGAACAATACGCCGTACTGGCAAAAAGCCATGATGATGGTGCCGGATAACTGGGCCTTTCAGTGGGATTACAATATTCCCCCTTCAATGCTCACCGAAGTTATCGACTACGCATTAAAAAACGGATATACGGTTGCCTGGGGTACGGATGTATCGGAGCCTTATTTCAGCTGGCCCAACGGTGTGGCATTTGTGCCGCAAGACCCGATGTCTTACATAAAAAATATCGCTCCGGTGCAGAAAAAAGAATGGTTCAGCGGTCCGAAACCCGAGCCGGAGATTACCGCAGAACTGCGCCAGCTGGGTATTGAAAACGGGCAAACTTCGGATGACCATGGTATGCATATCGTTGGCTTATCAAAGGACCAGAATGGAAAGGAATACTATATTGTTAAAAACTCCTGGGGTACCAGCAACGATTATAAAGGCTACCTGCATGTGACCAAGGCATACGTACAGTTTAAAACCACCAGCATCCTGGTAAATAAAAAAGCCGTGCCGCAATCGGTAGCTTCAAAGATCACCATGTAGTAAGACACTTATGAAGAAAGAAAGAAAAGCCCCCGTAAAAATTACGGGAGCTTTTTGTTGGTTCCGGTGTAGTTCTGTATTTTCTGAAGTGTACATTTGCTCCCATTCCAAAAACCAATTGGCGGATCCAGATGAAACAAACCATACCATTTTCCATGCTTTTCCTGCTGCTTTTCTGGTTTTCCTATGCTTGTAACAGCAAGGTAACCGGTAGGAGCAACAGGCCCTCAGACCCCGGATTTACAAGGGATACAGCAAGCTGGTACGATGCTTCCCGTAACAGGATGATCCCGGTAGCGATCTACAAACCGGCTGTACAACGAGCTGCCAGCTTAAAACCGGTGATCATCAATCACGGTTATGGTTCCAACAAAGGGGGCGATTACCTGCAGTATAGCTATTTGGCTGAGGCACTGGCGATGCACGGCTACTATGTACTGAGTATACAACACGAACTGCCTTCAGATTCATTGATGCCGGCAACCGGTATTCCCCAGGTGGTACGCAAACCATTTTGGGAACGCGGTGTAGAAAATATCCGGTATGCAATCGGTCAGCTGAACAAGAAGGAACCGCTTCTCGATTTTACAAAGCTGACACTGATCGGCCATTCCAACGGCGGAGACATGACAGCCCTGTTTCCACAAAAATATCCGGGCCTCATTGCGGCGATGATTACCCTGGATAACCGGCGGATGGCATTGCCCCGTACCCGCAACCCGCGTGTATTCACCCTTCGTTCCAGTGATCAGCCGGCCGACGAAGGCGTACTCCCCGGTACAGCTGAACAACAACAATATGGGATCCGCATCATCAAACTTCGAAATACCATACATAATGACATGGATGACAGCGGTAATTCACACCAACGCAAAGAAATCATTGCTTACGTGCTGGAGTTTTTAGGCACTCTTTGATAGCAGAGGTACTGGTTCTTTTGTTTTTTTAATATTTTCGGTAACGTAACCGGAGATTTTCGCTGACACATACACATAATTTAAATATCTTTAAAGCAGATAAGTGTGTCAACGATTGTTTGACAGCGGCACCGCTGTTTGGCAGCGGTTGTTGTGTAACATAATTTCTGAAACTTACAGGCAGTTTAAACAAAAGAAATGAATAAACGATTTTCACGCCGCGATTTCCTGAAACAAAGCTCGGTAGCCGTTGCGGGTTATTCCATCGGGGCCGCTGCATTTACGCCGCTTATGAGCAAGGAGCATGTTCGGGTGGGTTTGATTGGGGTAGGCCAGCGGGGCCTGGGGCTTGCGACCACGCTTCAGAAAATAAAGACCCTGCAACTGGTTGCCTGCTGCGATATCGATGATGCTCATCTGCAATCGGGCATGAAACTGGCGGCACCCGGAGCCCGGTCTTACAAGGACTATAAAGCGCTGCTGGCGGATAAAAATATAGAAGCGGTGATCATTGCTACTCCTTTGTTTTTGCATCATCCGATGGCCATGGACGCCATCAGCGCCGGTAAACATGTGTACGTAGAAAAGACCATGACCTATAATATTGAGCAGGCATTGTCGCTGGCCCGCATGGTGAAGCAGCATCCCAAACTGGTACTACAGGTAGGTCATCAGTACCGCTATTATGAAATGTATGCGAAAATCAAAAAGTTGCTGGCAGAAGGGATGATCGGAACCGTTACCCAGTTCGAATCGCAGTACAACCGCAATAACGACTGGCGCCGGCCGGTGGAAGGAGGGCGCCATGAAAAAGCTGTAAACTGGCGGATGTATAAAGAATATTCCGGCGGGCTGCTTGCAGAGCTGGCAGCACACCAGATCGACCTGGTAAACTGGCTCGCGGGAGCGGCCCCCGAGAGTGTGGTGGCCATGGGAGGCATCAATTTCTGGAAAGATGGCCGCACTACCTACGATAACATACAGGCCGTATATGAATACCCGAATGGTGTGCGTTCGCTGGTTGGCTCCCGGCTCAGTAATGAATTTATCGGCTACCGGATGCTGATCTTTGGTTCAAAAGGGACTTTTGAACTGGGGCGCGATACGGCCATGTTTTATACCGAGAACCGGGTACGGACGTATGCTACCGTTGACGGCGTTACCGGAGCCACCAAGGAAGCACTTCAGCAGGGCAAAGGGATTTATGTATATAAAGATGAGAAAAAGATAGAGCCGACCTTTTTTGCGCTTAGCGGGTTTGCCGATTCGATCATAAACGGTACACCAGTAGCCAGCAATGTATCTACGGGAAAAGAAGTTGCCATCGCAGTTCACATGGGGAATACTGCGGCCGAAACCGGCCAGGCCCAGCGTTGGCAGAAGGAGTATTCGGCAATATAACAGGATTCAAAACCAACCATAAAATGCTTAAACAACGAACGATGGACCGGAAGCGATTTTTGCGTCTTTCCGCGCTTACCGGTATCGGGCTCGGTATCCGGAGCGGCGCATCTGCTACGCAGCACAAGCCCTTTACCCAGGGAAAACGGATCGGTATTATAGGACTGGACACTTCGCATGCTGCTGCTTTTGTAAAATCGCTGAACAAACAAGATCCGGATCCTGCTTTTTCAGGCTACCGGGTTGTAGCCGCTTATCCCAGGGGCAGTAATGATATTCCAACCAGTGTTGAACGCATCCCCGGTTATACAGCTGAAGTACAGCAATATGGTGTTGCCATCGCAAGCTCAATTGCTGATTTGCTGTCGAAGGTGGATGTGGTTTGCCTGGAAACCAATGATGGCCGGCTGCACATGGAACAGGCCTTACCGGTATTAAAAGCGGGTAAACCGCTTTTTATTGATAAACCCATGACCGCTTCACTGAAGGATGCCGTTGCCATTTTTAAAGCCGCGGATCAATATAAAGTACCAGTCTTTTCCAGTTCCTCGCTCCGGTACATTACCGGTATGGACGAAATTCTCAAAGGAACCTATGGCAAAGTTATCGGAGCGCAAACGTATAGCCCGGCTCCCTGGAGAAAACGCACCCGGACCTGTTCTGGTATGGCATCCACGGCGTTGAAATACTTTTTACTGCCATGGGCGCAGGTTGTCAGTCGGTCATACGGCTGCACACGCCTGAAACCGATGTTGTGGCCGGCATCTGGAACGACGGACGTATCGGTAGCTTCCGGGGCACGCGCAGTGGAAAATCGGAATACGGCGGTACCATTTTTACAGAGAACAAAACTGTTACCCTGGGCAGTTTCAAAGGATACGATCCGTTATTAAAAGAAATCATCCGTTTTTTTGAAACCGGTAAACCGCCGGTGCCTGCAAAGGAAACCCTGGACATCCTGGCCTTTATGGAGGCGGCGGATGAAAGCAAAAAAAGGAACGGAGCTCCCGTGACTCTGGAATCTGTTTATAAAAAAGCAAATTATAAACCTCATAATTAAACAACCATGGCCAATAAGACCAACCGCAGAAACTTTTTAAAGACTACCACATTCAGTGCTGCCGCTCTTACGGTAGGTGGCGTACTGCCGGGGTTCAGTGCCCGCAGCTATCGCAATATACCCGGAGCCAATGAACGCATCCTTACCGGCATGGTGGGTGTCAACAGCAGGGGATCAGCGCTGGCAGGAACTTTCGCCGCGCAAAAAGAATGTCAGATTAACTATGTGTCGGATACCGACAGCCGTGCCATGAACCGCTGTATCGACAAACTGTCCAAGCTGCAGGCTGTTGCACCTAAGGCACAGCCCGATTTCCGGAAGGTATTGGAACAAAAAGATGTGGATGTAATGGTCATTGCCACACCGGATCACTGGCATGCGCCAGCCGCCCTGCTGGCCCTGCAGGCGGGTAAACATGTATACCTGGAAAAGCCCTGCAGCCATAACCCACACGAGGGTGAAATGCTGATTGCATCGGTAAAAAAACACAAACGGCTGATCCAGATGGGCAACCAGCGCCGGTCCTGGCCCAATGTTATGGACGGCATACGGGAACTGCATAATGGAATCATCGGCAAAGCGTATTTTGCACGCACCTGGTATGCCAACAGCCGTAAACCCATTGGTACCGGCAAACAGGCCCCGGTACCCGACTGGCTGAACTATGATCTCTGGCAGGGTCCGGCTCCCCGTAAACCCTATATGGATAACCGGATTCATTATAACTGGCACTGGTTCTGGCACTGGGGTACCGGTGAGGCGCTGAACAATGGCACCCATATGGTGGATCTTGCCCGTTGGGGTTTACAGGTCGATTACCCTACAAAGGTCACTTCCAGCGGCGGACGTTATTTCTTCACCGATGACTGGCAAACGCCCGATACACAAACCATTGGTCTGGAATTTGGCAACAAAGGTACCATTACCTGGGAGGGGAGGAGCGCTAACGGCCGGTTCTCAGATGGGGCTTCGGTGGGCGTGATTTTTTACGGGGAGAAGGGCTCTCTGCAAATAAACGGAGATGACAGCTACCAGGTGTATAATCTCGATAATAAACTGCTGAAAGACGTAAAAAGCAAGGTAGCGGTAAATGCCACCAACACTTCCAACCCCGCTGGTATCCTGGACGGCTTTCACGTACAAAACCTGTTTGATGGTATAAAAAAAGGTACGGCGCTCAATTCCGATATTGAGAGTGGTCATATCAGCACCCTCCTGGTACAACTGGGTAATATTGCCCAGCGAACCACCGGTGTGCTAAACACCAATCCGCAAAACGGGCATATCCTCAATAATCCGGCTGCGGAAAAATTATGGAGCCGCAGCTATGAAAAAGGATGGGAGCCCAAAATATAATGCCAGCGATCGATAACAATCAGGGGCAGCCGGCTACCAGTAATAACAACCGGCAGAAAACCGTATCTTGCTGATCAGGATTTAACTGATCTGATATGAAACGATTCCTTGTTTTTGTGATATGGTGCTGGGTGCTTCCGGTAAAAGCACAAAACGATTACGGCTGGCAAAAAGATATTCCTTATTACCCGGCATCCGTAAAGCAGGATGCCTACCAGCAGAGCCAGTGCCGGCTGGATATTTATTATCCGAAAAACAAAAAAAATACAGCTACTGTTATCTGGTTCCACGGAGGAGGACTTAAAGCGGGGAAAAAGGAAATTCCCGAAGCCCTCATGAATAAGGGATATATTATTATAGGCGTGGGTACCGTTTTTCACCCAGGGTAAGCGCACCTCAATATATAGAAGATGCTGCTGCAGCTGTGGCCTGGGCGTTTCAGCATATTGAACAATTTGGCGGCAGTCGATCGCGGATTGTGCTCTCCGGGCATTCTGCTGGCGGGTACCTCAACCTGATGCTGACTCTGGATAAAAAATATTTACAGCGTTATGCCATTGATGCCGACAGCATATTGGGCACAGTACCATTCAGCGCCCAATGTATTACACATTTTACCGTTCGTGAGGAGCAGGGAATAACGCCTTTACAACCCCGGATCGATTCTCTGGCCCCTTGTTTCATGTTCGAAAAGCCCTCCCATCCATCCTGCTGATTACCGGTGACCGGGAACTGGAACTTTACGGGCGCTATGAGGAAAATGCCTATCTTTTACGAATGTTAAAGCTAGCTGGCAACACCCGTGTGCAATTGTATGAATTGCAGGGGTATGATCATGGAGGTATGGCGCAACCGGCATTTCCATTGTTATTGCGGGAGCTTAAAAAACTTTCAGGGCAATAGACATCGGAAGCGATTCCTTAACGGGACCTTATTTCCTTTTAACAGCCGGAATTTGTATCTTGCATGATATAAGCTGCATTGCATACACTCTATACTATAGGCCATTCTACCCAAAGCGTAGAAGCGTTCATCGGCATGCTGCAATCATTCAATATCCGCATGCTGGCCGATATCCGGCGTTTTCCTGGTTCAAAAAAATTTCCACAGTTTAACAGCGAGGCGCTGGCCACGGCGCTAAACAATAACGGCATCGGGTATATACACCTGGAAGCCCTGGGAGGAAGAAGAAAAGTACAGGAGGCTTCCAGGAACAACCGTTGGCGCAACGCATCTTTCAGAGGATACGCCGACTATATGGAGACCGCCGGTTTTGAAAAAGGCATCACGGAACTGGAGGCGATTGCGACAAAGCAGCCTACAGCCTGCATGTGCTCGGAGGCTGTATGGTGGCGCTGCCATCGCTCGCTCGTGGCCGATTACCTGAAAGCAAAGGGATGGAAGGTACTCCACATTATGGCTGTGGGAAAAATAGAGGAACATCCGTATACGGCCCCGGCACGTGTAGCTGGCAACCGTGTTTTTTATTTTGATGCAGGTCTGTTTGATTAGCGAAGCGCCGCCTGCTATGTTTTCGAGGACGATATTTTTTCCCAAACGTTACCGACCGCATCTGGCCGAAAAGCAGTTAGACTGAAAATTTTTCTTTTAGGAAAAATAATGTTCCATAAATCACAGAAGGAGTATGTTGTTAAATCCGCAGGCATCATGACCATATGTATAGGATCAACGAATGGATTTTAGCGAGTTTTCACATCCGCTTTGCTTAAAAATCGGTGTTTTCGACCAATTGTCCCTGGAGTAGAAAAGAAGGGTGCGTTTTCCAGAAATGTACTGCGCGGAGCTGGCTACCACTGTATTTCGCTTATTCCGGGCACGATCTCTTTGCCAAGATGAAGCATTGCTGAATTTTGATAATTCAGCGCTTCCGGGGATTTGCCTTCCCACTGGCTGCTCTTTCCTCTTATATGAACCCGCCCCTTAACCGGATTAATGGTAAGCACGGTAAACAACGCGTCCTTATATGGACAGGTATAGGAGAGGTAGGGGTATTGCTTATGGATGGACGGATCATAGATTGCGTGTTTATATTTTTCACCCATCCAGTAATAAGAGGCCGAATTGATATGCACGTAATGAACGCCGTTCAAATGGTAATGAGCATCAATATGTGTATGCCCGTTTATAGCCAGCAGGATCTTGTTTCTGTGTTTTTCCAGCAAGGCCTGGATTTCAGCGGCGTTATCCACCGCACCGGAACCGGCCAGGGGCTGATGCGATACAATGATGAGCGGCTCTTTTCTCATTTCCAATTGTTCCTTCAGCCAGGCTAATTGTTCCGGGCCAATATAGGCCGGATAACCTTTTTTATCAACAGGCGACCCTTTATCATTGCCGTCCAGTACCAGTAAACGGATCCCGTTCAGCAGGTATGTATAATACCGTCCGGGCATTCCCCAGTAATCAATGCATTGCTGTTTTGTATAGCCGGAATCAGTATCATGATTTCCGATCACATGTAGGGTCTTTGGATGCGCGTCCTTAAACAGGTCAATCACTTTTTTATTCTTATCGCCCGGATAGGCAAAATCGCCCATCTGCAACAGCGCATCGGGTTTTGCTTTTTTCATATCCGTCATAAAAGCGAAGAGGCGCTCATAGCCATCAGGGACCAGATCCTGGTGCAGATCGGTGATAATGCCAATCTTAACCGTTTCTTTTTTCAATGCCTTTAAAACAGTAGCAGGAATGCTCCATGCAAGTCCTGCAGATGCCGTAGTCCTTACAAATTGCCGCCGGCTAAGGGTAGTAGTCTGCCGTTTCATATTAAGTCCGCAATTTAAATCAAATGTATTAATTGTTAAAGAGGGGATGTAAGCTTGATAGGAGCTTTGGCTTTCCGTAGTGATCCAAATAAAACCGCCAGGAGGGGCGCAAAGTATCTGCAAATAAACAGGATACCCGGAATTTTTAACCGATCCGGAATCGTTTTTCCTATCTTCATTGAATAAATAGCAAACAGATATTTTATGAGATCAAAAATTGCGATCATTTTCATATGTGCGATTGCCATATCCTGCACTCAAAAGACTGAAGAAAAGAGTGGCCCGGCCGGACTGCCGATCAACGGTACCTGGAAGCTTTTAAGCGGCACGCTTATTGAAAATGGAGATACCACGGTTACCGATTATACAAAAGACCGTTCTTTTATAAAGATCATCAACGATAGTCATTTCGCCTTTTTGCAGCACGGGTTTAAAAACGGAAAAGACTCCACGGTATTTGCTGCAGGAGGCGGTACCTATAGCCTCAAAGACAGTATATACACCGAGCACCTGGAATATTGCAATGCCCGGGATTGGGAAGGTAATGATTTCAGTTTTACTGTTTCCATTCACCAGGATACACTCGTGCAGAAAGGGATAGAAAAAGTTGCCGGTAGCAATGTAAACCGGTACAATATTGAAAAATACATCCGGGTGAAAACGCCATTCGCCGGAACTTCCAATAAATGAGTTATGCGATTGTGGTCAGTTCCGGGTACCAGGCCATCAGCATTAAAACAATGCCAACTACCACCAGTCCGTAAAGAACATACCGGAGAAAGGACCGGCTATTTAATTTTCGGTTCAGCCATCTGCCTAAAAATATGGCCGGAATAGAGGTGGTCAGCGCTATCAGGAAATAGTAATTTACCTCAGCAGTTACTAATCCCTTAGCAGCATATCCCACAAAGCCAAGCAGGCTTACCGGTAAAAAATAGGCTTGCAGCGTTGCCCGGAATTGGACGGCCGACCAGTTCCTGAGATTGCCGTATACCACCAGGGGCGGTCCGTTCAATCCATATGCGCCACCAAACACACCCGACAGAAAGCCACAGATAAAAAGCCACCACTGGTTATCTTTTGTCAGATTCCTTGTGCTTTTAGCAGCCAGAGTATACAAGGCATAGCCGATAATGAGCAGTCCAAGCACTGTTTTTACAAGGATCTCATTGCCATATACCAGGATCAGCAGGCCCAAAGGAATGCCAGGAACGGCATAAATAATAAGCCATTTTGCACTATAAAAATGAATCTTCCGGTGGTCCTGGATCACAATGATCAACGCGATCACAATGGACAGCATTACCGATAATGGCACAGCCGTCGTAGCCGGAAGGAAAAAAAGGAATAGTGGTACGGCAATCAATGATTCCCCAAAACCCAGGGTTGACCGTACCAAGGCAGCAATAAAACTGATAACAAGAATTAGAATAACGATCAAGGGCATAGGGGTGAAAATACGAAATATCCAAATATACAGAAGGGGAATCCCATCGTATCATTACCGGTTCACAGAGCGTGTAGGAGGGTTATCCATTTGACAGAACTTCATTTCTGTTTACGCAGCAATTTTGATTTTTTTTTGCTTATATTGCATCTTTCTTCTCTGAAACTATTTAAAACAACAACAACCTAAATTCATTAATGAACGTTATCCGCTTCTATTGATGAGACTGGTCTAACTATAAAAAACAGAATGAAATAATTGCCCTGCTATGTTCCTATAATTTAAGCCTGTCTTGCAGCTTTTAATTTCGGATCCGGAATACCTGCCCGTTCTGGTATGCCTTACAACCACCATACGTTCATATAATCCAATAGTATTAATAGATCTATAGTAACCCCAATCAACCTTAAAAATGAAAAAAGTCTACCCGCTGCTCCTTTTTAGCCTGTGCTGGGCAGGTGCGCTCCCGGCGCAGATAACCCCAACAAATGATCGTATACTCTATGTGAATAAAGCCGTATCCGGCGGAAACGGCAATGGATCTTCCTGGGCCAATGCCATTCCGGAACTGGCCGATGCCCTCAAGTGGGCAAGAGAGCAGTACGATGCTGATAACAACTGGCTTGCGGGCGACTCCCTACGCATCTTTATTGCCCAGGGAACCTATAAGCCTCTGTATGATGCAGATAATAACCGGTATCAGAACAATGGCGGACGCGACAATGCGTTTGTAGTAATGGACCGTGTACATCTGTATGGCGGGTTTCCATCTACAGGAAATCCCGGCATGGGGCAGCGTAATTGGAAGACCTATGTTACCACTTTGAGCGGAGATATTGGCGCTCCAAACGATGCCGCAGATAATGTTTACCATGTGCTCATCAGTATGGGCGGTGGTAACGTGCACCTGGATGGGTTAAAAATAACCGGCGGCAATGCCAATGCCACCCATCAGACACCTGAGGTACGTGTACCAGGAAACAATATCACCTACATCAGAAACGCGGGGGCCGGCTCGCTTTTATCGGGCAATCATTCTTTACGGCTCAGCAATGTGGAAATCAGCGGCAACAGGTCCGCTTACGCAGCCGGGGCCTACATCTTTGGAGCACCTGTGTTCTTCAATATCACGGTTCGCGATAACACCGCTACAGAATGGGGGGGCGGGCTTTATTTTACAGATCCCCGTGTTGACCCGATAGTCATCAATGCACTTTTTACGGGCAATACGGCAAAAAATGGGGCCGCTATTTACAACCGGGCAGATTCATTGATGCTGGTAAATACAACCATCGTGGATAATGTAGCCACACTCGCAGGCAGCAGTATCTTTAGTGATGTGTCAGACTTTGGTATGGGGAACCCCGTCAGAAACCCGGTATTGATCAATAGCATTCTCTGGAACCAGCAGCCCGGTGCCGTTAGTATAATCCAAAACGCCGGAGGCATTCCTATGGAGGTCGCCCATAGTATTGTACAGGGCGCTGCGCCACCGGCCGGCACGGGCAACTCCAATGCAAACCCTACTTTTACCAATGCCGGCAGCGGCAACTATACATTAATGGCAGCAAGCCCTGCTATTAATACCGGCAACACGCCGTTATGGAATGCTGCTAATATCACCGGAACAATGGTTGACCTTGCCGGTAACCCGCGTGTGGCGGGCAATGCCATCGACAGGGGCGCCTTTGAATTACAGACCGCGCTTCCGGTAATGTTTGGCAGCTTCCGGGCTACTATAAAAAGCGGGCACTTATTATTTAACTGGAATACAGAAACAGAAATCAACAATGATCATTTTTTAATACAGGTATCTGTTGATGGTGCAAATTGGAAAACAGTTCAAACCGTCCAAAGCAAAGCGATGGCCGGCAACAGCCATGCAGCGTTGGAATATGCGGTTGCGATTCCATTGGCCACACTCGGCCTAAGCGCCGGGTTCCTGCTGCTGGGCGTTGTTGCATCCAACCGTCGCAGGCGGGCACTGGCAGTGGCCGCATTCCTGGTTTGCATCCTAATATTTGCCTGCAGGAAAAATGACAAGATTGAGCGTGTTGAAACCGGCACACTGTACGCACGCCTGGTGCAGGTAGATAAAGATAGTTCAGAACATATGTCAAAGATCATCCAGATCGTAAGAGAATAAACACGGCATTTACTGCATATTCATTTGCGGGGCAGGAATTGCATCGCTCCCAATTCGCATAAGACTTACCCGGCATGTTGTATCATACGCATGCCGGGTTTTTAATTGAACCTGAGTCCGACAGGATCGAAGACCGGATGAGCCAGGGGTGAAGGGCGCAGCAGGAATATATTTTGTTGTAAAGACAATGAAACGGTTCTATGATTGGTACCGGGAAAAGATCAGTGTTCTGGGCGTTGGGCGATTTCATTATTTAACATAATATAAATTATAAGAAATAAATAATTACTGTACCTTTGTAGATGCATGTGTGAATCATCTGGCCCGTTTGCTGGCCGGATTTTCATGCCTGCATTAGTTAGGGTTTACATTTAAAAACGACAGCGCTGTATTTCTATATGGCGCTGATTTTTCAAGTATCCTTCTTTGTTGATCTTTTGTAATCCCTTAAATAAAATGAATCCCCAGGAAATTGTTTCTGTATGAGCTTTTGTGATGTACGGGTTTTTCGGTGCTCCGGCACTGTCTTTATAAAGTAAACAATATTTCTGCAGTATGATTTTAGCTCCTTAATTATTTTACACGCAAATTGTAACACTTTGATTTATAACAAAATTTACTGAGTAGCAGTATTTATTAGTTTAGTATATTCTTAAAAGATAACCGAATCACTGCGTTGATTTTATGGGGGCCAGTCTTTTGCGCTGGTTTTCAGCAAAGCTGTTAGGTCAGTCTGAAAGATGCCAGGCAAACCATAACAATTTTAACGGCTATTCCTGTTTTTGAAAATCTTCGCCCTATCTATTTAACATAATGTCAACCTCTCTATAAATAAACTATTTAGTATTATAACTTTCATATATAGTTGATTTTTAAATAAAATGAACTCTTATATAAAATTTCGACTCCCCCATCATTTTCTCTACGATCGGCGCCTATTGCGGGGCGATTCCCCGTTTTTAAAAATGCGGTTCCCGCAAATTGGTAAAAAAACGATTCCGAGAAATAGCGCAACACTCGTCTTTAAATACTTCGCACCTTACCCCGCGCATAACGCAGGACGGCACCCCTCCTTTTACGACCAGATACAGCGCTTCATTTAAACAATATAAATCCGGATGCTGTAATAAGCTTCGCCAATGCTATGGGTTTGATACATACAAAGAAAGAGCATCAATATTAAATTTTTTTGAACGTTTTGTCTAGCTCAATAGCTTCAAGTATCAGTTTTCGTAAGGCCGCTATATTGATTTCTCCGGCCGATTGATAAACCCGGTAATAAATTTGTTTGTTTGTTCCGTGCTCTAAATAATGCGCTTCATCTTTTAACCGGTTACCATACCAAAAGGCGAACATCACGCCGCTTTTAAAACCTCCGCGCGGAACGGCCGCGGGATAAATCAGCAATAAAGACCGGTTTCCATAGAAAAACGGCACGTTATAGGACATTTTTTCTTTACCATAACCGTTCAATGTATCAATGGCAATCTGACGCAGCACATCAAGCAGCAAGGCCTGGTCTGCAGGAAGAAATTCAAACAGCTCCAATAATGAACGAAACTTTATCTTTCTTTTTTCCATCACCGGTTGTATATTCTTTCTATAAAAATATTTTTTGCTCCGTTACTAACAAAAATTTTATCTTTTATGCGCCTCATGCAGTATTTGCAATGGGTATAAACAGCATAAAATGAGAAAGCTAATCGCAGGAATCAATATGACGCTTGACGGGTTTTGCGATCACACCGCAATCATACCGGATGATGAACTACATCAGCATTATGCAGACCTCTTACGCAGCGCAGATGTTATATTATATGGAAGAATCACCTATCAATTAATGGAATACTGGCCAACAGTGGTCAAAAATCCAACGGGGAATCCAGAAACAGATGATTTTGCAAGGGTGATGGACAAGATTCCAAAGGTTGTTTTTTCCCATACTTTGAAAAAGGTGCATTGGGCTAGTACGCGGCTCGCAAAAGGTACCCTTGAAGAAGAAGTTGCTGCGCTCAAGCAATCTGCAGATGGCCGTATGGGAGATATTTTGGTGGGTAGCCGGAGCCTGATCATCGCTTTGCTAAACCTTAATTTAATCGACGAATTTCAATTAACCATTCATCCGGTTGTAGCGGGCAGCGGTTTGCCTCTATTTAACAACATCGATCATAGAGCCGCGTTTAAACTCATAAATACAAAGACCTTTGGTTCAGGAGCTATCACGCTTTATTATGAGCCGCTAAAAAAATGACCATCAACAGGAATTATCATCCTTTCGCTTGTTTGCCGGCTTGCGCGCTCCCTCTGGCCTCCAGAAAAGATCCCTTAAAAAACGCTATAGATCCGTTTTCTTATTTGGACAGATCCGCCTATCTGGTTGCCCGGTTCTCTTCTTCAGATACTGCTGTCTTCTTGTGTTGACTGGCTTTTCCGAAGGAGTAGCTGATGGTTGCCTGCAGTTTCTGCATTCCCCACCAGTGCGAAAATTGATTGTTTATGATTTCCTTATACCTGAACTGGAGCTGCTGGTAGTACGTATTAAGAATATCGGAAAAAGCAACCCTGGTATGGAGCTTGTTTGAAAACCAACCTTTTTGCAGGGCGATATCAATATGATACATCGGTTTAAAAATATACAGACTGTTGCCGGAACGGGACTCGTAATTGGTAAAAACAGTTGCAGAAAAATGATTATTAAACGTAAAAACCTGGTTGAGTTTTAAGACATAGTTATAAACGACCGGGTTGTAAATTTTATCCAGGTAAGGTTGCTGTTCTTTGTTATAATAGCCCATGAGCTGCAAGTTTATCTGCCATAATTTGTTAACGGTAAAAGGTAATACAACGGATATATTGGCAAATTTCCGATATGGAAGGTTGGTGCCTAAAAAAGCCATCTCATTGGTGACTGTATCGTACATCGGGTACCGGCTGATGACATCGGACTCTTTTCCAGCGTTAAGTTCAAGCAGATACGACCGGAACCGGTAATTTATTTTAAACTGGCTGGTTGTGGAAGGGTCAAGATAGGGATTGCCGATCCAGTAATTTAGTGCGCTCAGGTAGAACCGGAAGGGATTGAGCTGACTGAACGGAGGCCGGGTAATGCGCCTGGCGTAGGAAAATGAAAGCTCCTGCCGTTGGTCAATCTGGTAATGAACGGTGGCAGATGGCAGCCATTGGATATACGATTTATGAATACTGGAGGCTGTGGTAACCGAATGTGCCCGTGATAGTGTCTGCTCTCCTCTCAGCCCTGCCGTTACCTGGATGCTTCCGATTTTTCCATTTGCAGATATATATGCCGCGTTAATATCTTCGTTATAAATAAACAGATTACTTCTGGAAGCATCCGGAACAAAAACCGGAGGGTCAATCTGCAGGGTATCGTATCGAATGTCATTATTTGTAACCGACCGGCTGAATTTAACCCCGGCATCCAGGTACCAGTTCTTTAGTTTCCTGCTAAGGTCGGCCTGTGCAGTATACACCCGTATTTTGTTCAACAGATCGGTGTTCCAGTGTTCTGATTCTTTTTGGGTTAGCTGGTCTGTATTAATAAATGCATCCTGCTGGGTATTCGTTACCTCCAGTACTGATCCCAGAAAACTGATACGGGTCTTTTCTTTTTGAAAGGTATAGTCCAGTCGGGCGCTTCTGTTTTTTTGCACATAATGTGTGGGGTTATTGCTTTTGGTAAAGAACGCGATTTCGTCTCCTGCTTTTTTTACGGCATACAGGGAACCGGACCGTTCCCGTTGGCTGTTTATGATATAGTCCCGTAACTGTAAACCCATCTGGTGCATGGTATTGGGCTGATAACTGATGCCTAGTTGGATGCCCGGGTTTCGCTGCAAGTTCTTTTGATCCAGTTTCGTTTGCAGGATGTCGGTACTGGCTAAATGCTGATATGTGCGGTACCGGTAAATATCGCTGCCTGCCATATAGCTAGCAACTGCTGTAGCCGAAAATTTGTCCCGGGTATAAAAGAGATTAAGGGTGTGATTGCTGTTGGTATACCGGTTCTGCTGCAGCAGGCTGGAATAGTTGCCACTCCAGCCCTCAGTATGGTTTTTTTTTAGTCGGATATCGATGACCCCTTTATACTCAGCATCATATTGTGCCCCCGGGTTGGTAATCACCTCCATGGATGCCACTTTATCGGGTGTAAGCGTTTTTAAATAATTATTGAGTGCTTCGCCGTCCAAGAGCAGCGGCTTCCCGTTTAAAAAGAAAACAGGACGCACCCGGTTCCCCATTTGCAAACTACCATCCGCGGCCACCTGGATACCCGGTGTATTTTTTAATACATCCAAAAGATTGAGGGCTGTTTTCAATTGTGTATTTCCGGCTACTTGAATAATGGTGTTCCCCTGCGACAAACTGACAGGCCTCTGACCTGCGGTAACCGTAATGTTTTCTAAAACCTGGGGCCGGGGTGATAACCGGATAGCGCCAAGATCGTGCTTGTCTGCTAAAGCAACAGAAAACTGCTTGGCATTATAACCAACTGAACTGACCCGGAGGATATACCGGGCAGGCCGTATAACAGCAAGCTCAAAATATCCCAGACTATCGGCGCTGCCTGTTACTAAATGGCTGCTGTCATCCGCCAGCACCAGCGTAATTGAGGCGCCCTTTATGGGCAAAATTGCAACACTGTCTACTACCCTACCCTTGACCTGGCTAAAGCTAAATGGTGCATATAAAATGAAAATCAGTAATTTAAAAAGTTTGAAACTGCGCGGCATCCGGGTAAAAATTTAGTTACCCAAATGTATTAGCCGGGTGGTTGAAACAGGTTCCGGAATTGGAATACCGAAGTACGGTTTTATAAAATAAAACCTCAGTATGACGGTGTTGTCTGCGGAACGCCCTCCCGGTACTGCATAGGTGTGATGCCGGTTAGTTTTTTGAACACCGTAAAAAAGGTAGACTTGGAGTTAAATCCCACCTCATAGCCGATTTCCTCGATCCGTATATGTGGCTTTTCAACGATCAGTTTACAAGCTTCTTTTATACGATATCCGTTGATAAAGGCGGAAAAGCGCTGCTTCAGATTATCATTCAATAATTGTGAGAGCTGATGATTTGTCATATTGCTTCGGGACGCCACATCGCCTAGTTTTATATCGGGCAGCAGGTACAGTTTTTCTTCCAGGACTATTTTTTCCAATTTTTGGATCAGCAGGTCTGCCTGTTTCCCGGGGATCTTTTTATGCTGGTACTTTTCAGGC
Organism: Niabella agricola; assembly: GCF_021538615.1. NCBI lineage: Bacteria > Pseudomonadati > Bacteroidota > Chitinophagia > Chitinophagales > Chitinophagaceae > Niabella > Niabella agricola. The sequence continues at coordinate 950,940 of NZ_JAJHIZ010000002.1, read as the reverse complement.
TTTTTTATGGAAGACCGCTCTTCGGGGTTGTTCCGGAAAACCTCATAAATTTTCAGATACGTTAAAAGGGTAAAAGCGATGGCGCCTACAATGCAAACAGGACCTTTCATCATCCCGGAGAACCCGGTATAATAAATAATATTACCAAGAAGTATATACCGGAAATAGGATCCTTCCCTGAACCTGTCTTTATACTTCCAATAAAAAACACAGGTAACTGCAAGGCCGGAAAACCAAATGGCATATACCAGTTTTACAAGATATTGCTTCCATATCTCGGGATACAACTGCATCGGGTACATAAGGCCGATAACGATCAGTGCCATAAACGGCAGGAAGGAAACCTTCCAGTTCCTGAAAAAGACCTGTTGGGGAAAAATACAGGACCGGGCATAAAAGTAAAGTGTAGGACCGATAAGCAAACAGGCGCTCAAGCCCATCTGGATATAAACCAGAGACAGATCCGGATGGAAATAGCTGAAAACGGCATCTCCCAGCTTTACGGACAAAAGCAACAGCAGGAAGCCCAGCAACAGGTGATGTGTTACCCGGGATTTATTCAGGAACAGCAAATAACTACCGAATAAAAAACCGTTTAATGTACTTAATCCACTTATAAAATAAAACAATCCCTGTGACGCATTCATAGCATAGTTCTAATTAAAGCCCGGAACAGGAACTAAAGATATTCAAATATTATTGAATTACCACTCAACTTCGGATCCGGTCATCGGCTGCCATTATTTATCTGCCAATAAGCAATATCGGATAGATCGATATGAACCGGATCTATCATCGTTATGTTTACCGCTCCGGAGTTTATTGTTTTAGGCATTAATGGTTGGAGTTGCCCGGATCACTAAGGTGACTGTTTTAATAAGCATCAATTCTGTGTTTCTTCGCCGGTACGACCGGCCAGCAGACTGATATAGGGCACTCCTGCAATACCGCCGGCACGCCGTTGCTAATCAAAGTCAAAAAAATCGGACAGGAAAGACTTTTTCTTACGCGGATACTGCTGCTCATATTTTTTACCATCGTTCTGGTTGGAATAACGGTCACCCCGCTCTTCGTACCCTTTCTCCTTTTGGGGTGAGATCGTATTTTTTTGCTCGGAGGCCACCTCTAATAGTTTATCCAGCTCGCCCCGGTCAAGCCAAACGCCTCTGCAGTTAGGGCAATAGTCAATTTCAACCATCTGCCGTTCGGTCATCAACAAGGTTTCATTACAATTTGGACATTTCATTTCTTATTATTTTCAGTTGGTAAACAATGCTTGCGGAATTATAACTTATAAGACCGGCATTGCAACAGCAACATTACGGATACCATCATTGTTGTTCGTGGGAAACAGTTTTAACAATTTGTTGCCATTTGCTACAGGCATTCGTTATTCCTGACCTATTTTGAACCTTCCTGTTTCTGCGATCCTGGTTGGTATCATCGTATCGTTGCCAGTGCTGTTGTTACCACTTCAAGCGTCCGTTTATAGAGCTCCTGATTTCCCCTGGTGGCCACGATCAGAACATCCCGGCATTCCAGTAAAAAACGCTTTGCGAAATCCGGATCCTGTTGAACAATTTCCCCGCTGTTGTCCATAATATCCGCATACTTTATGGTTTGGGCCTCGGCGCTTACCCGCCGGAGACGCGCCACTTCCATTTTTTTTCTCTTATACCGGTTCCACTGCGGATACCGGGACTTGGTGTATATATCGGTAAGCTCCACTACCAGTTGCATTGTTTTTTGAACCGCGGCCAGCGGCATAAGCGAAGCTAAAAATGTCCTTATCGCTTCTTCGGTCGTGGCCGTATCCTCCAGCACATCATGTAACAGGGCTGCTGCCAGCACCGGCAGGCTTTGCGTATACATGCGGCAGATCTCCATAACCCGCACGGGATGTACGATATACCGGTCTGGTGTGTACTTGCGTGTTTGTGCTCCATGAGCCCGGTCTGCAAAAGCAATGATCCGGTTTAAAATATCTTCTGCCATGCTTAACAGGCGCGCTCCTTTTCTCCGACAGAACAGTCCGGGGCACGCGTTGATAACCGCTCAAAAAACTGTACCAATCTACCCGGCAAACCCCTGTCTGCTAAAAAACCATATGCCGCATCCGTCGGAAACATGCTCTTTCAGTTATACCTGGAAGCTTCAAAACGCATTTTTATTTTTGTGCACCGTCTTCAGTGCCCTGTTTAAACTCCGGATGGTAACACCCAGGTAAGCCGCCATATCCTCTTTTGAAATTTCGATGGACTGTTGCTTTTGCAGGGTCAGGAGCCGGGAAAGCGAATGCTCAATGGTATAAAGTTGCTGATAGGATGCGCGGCTGGAAGTATATACAATACGCTGCGCAAAAACTTCCAGCAACAGGTTATTAAGCCGTAGGTCTTTTTTGATAAGTGCTGAAAAATAAGAAAGAGAAAGCGCATACACGTCCACAGGGGTGATCGCTTCAATGGAGCACAGGCAGGGTGTGCCGCGAATGCCTTCTATTTCCCCGATGATTTCTCCTTTTCCTAAAAACTCTACGATGTAATCTTTATCGTTCTCTTCTGTAATAAAACATTTGGCAATTCCTTCTTTGATGAGCATGACCCTGGACGCCTTTTCATGTTGCGTCAGAAGTTTTTTACCCCGGGCAAAGGTTTTTTGAATGATGTCTTCTTTACGCGGCTGAGCTTCGTATAGTTGCTGGATATAGACCAGGAAAGACTGGTTGGTTCGTAACATATCGCTTCGGGGACAAATGTCCTTGCCCGGCCGGCGGCCGGCAGTGAAATTTGCGTTTTTAGAATAATACAAAAATAAAATGAATACCGGAATTACCACCATCGCTTTTGATGCAGATGATACCCTATGGGTAAACGAACCCTATTTCCAGGAGGCAGAGCAGCGATTTTGCGGGTTGCTGGAAGATTATTTGTCACAACACGCGGTATCGCAGGAACTGTATAAAACCGAGATGCAGAACCTGCACCTCTACGGTTATGGTGTAAAAGGATTTATACTGTGCATGATCGAAACGATCGATAGGGTCTCCGCGGGAACGGCTCCCCTCCAGCTGGTGAACAAAGCCATTGCACTGGGTCAGGCGCTGCTGCAATATCCCATTGAACTGCTGCCCGGTGTTACAGAAACACTGAAATGCCTCAAAGGCCGGTACCGCTTGGTAATGGCGACAAAGGGCGATTTGCTGGACCAGGAGCGGAAACTTAAAAAATCGGGCCTGGAGCCTTTCTTTCACCATATTGAAATCATGAGTGATAAAAAAAAGGGGGATTATGAAAAACTGTTAAAGCACCTGGATTGTCGCCCTGAAAACTTCCTGATGCTGGGCAACTCCATCAAATCGGACGTGTTGCCGGTATTGGAGCTGGGTGGCTTTGCAGCGCATATCCCCTATCAAGTTACCTGGACGCATGAGCGGCACGATCAAACTCTGAAGCATGCCCGGTTTGTAGAACTCAAAAACATTAGCAAGGTGCTGGAACACCTAAAAAGTGCTTTAGTCTTTAGGACGGAGACTGAAAAGGATTAGCCGGGGACTTTCCTTATATTTGTCAAAACCTGTTTTATCAATGTCAAAATATATCCTGCTTGCAAGTTTGCTTTTTATTTACACATCGGGCCATACCCAAAAAGAGGATAAAAAATTAAAAATACACATTCAGGAAGCGATCAGCGGTTTTCACGGAGATATTGGCGTGTACGTGCACCATCTGGGAAAAAACAGGGCAGTAGCGGTGAATGCGGATACCGTATTTCCTACGGCCAGCATTGTAAAAGTGCCGATTCTTGCCGGCGTGTTTACCAGGATTGCCCAGAAAGAGTTAAAGCTTTCGCAGGAATTCGTGTATGATGCAAAAAGAGTCTATGGTGGTTCGGGGTTAATGCAGTTCTATAAAGACAGCGCCCGTACGGATCTGTCGACCATGATCTCTCTGATGCTTACCTACAGCGATAATGTAGCTTCCATCTGGTTGCAGGAACTGGCAGGCGGTGGCGCCGCGATCAATACCATCATGGATCAGTTGGGACTGCCCAACACAAAGGTGAACTCCCGTACGGCAGGCCGCCAGGACATCTGGAAGAAATATGGCTGGGGGCAAACCACACCCAGGGAAATGGCACAACTGTTTACATTGATCCGGCAGGGCAAGGTGGTTGATGCGCGGCATTCCGATAAAATGTACCGTTACCTAAAAAACCAATTCTACAATGGCCGCTCTTTATCGCAGCTGCCGGCAACCGTAAGTACAATTTGTAAGACCGGTTCGGTAGACGATGCCCGCGGGGAAGTGGTGCTCGTCAATGCTCCAGGTGGCGATTTTGTGTTTTGTATCCTGACCAAAAACAATAAAGACAAAAGCTGGACGGATAATAATGAAGCCGAAGTGTTAACCCGGAAGCTGGCCAATATTATCTGGAATTATTACGAACCGAAACGCCGGTTTACAGCTTTTGAGAAGATCGATTAACGGAACAGAATCGCTGATTTTTGGGTTTGAACATTGCTTAAAAAATTAGTGCTATTGTAGCACTGCTACAACCCATAGAAACATTAAAGATCTTAGCGTTTCTGCGCCTCTGTGGCAAAAAAAAGAGCATATTCAACAGACTAAAAGAAGATGTAAAAAGCTGAAACGGGAGATCGTTCCGGTCTACTATGCTTTACACGATAAGCGTACCCCGCTTCTGGCAAAGCTATTAGCAGCCCTGACCGTGATCTATGTATGTTTTAAGTCCGGTGGATCTGATTTCTGATTTTATTCCGGTACTGGGTCTGCTGGATGACCTGATCATTGTACCACTGCGCATCAGGGCCACCCTCAAACAGATTCCCCAGTATCTGATCAGTGAAATCCGGTCAAGGATCAATGCCTAACAAAAATTACCAGGCAAATGGTATTACGTATTGCCCGTTGTTATTTTATATACGTACTTTTTCTTCTTATTCGTGCGTTTCATTCTTCGTTACTGAAAGGGAAAACTTTGTTGTCTTAAATACCCCTCATAAATGCCGTTTTTGCACGGTGCAGGAGCCGCTCCTATTGATTAACTTTGAACGAGCAATGTGCCAATACTCCAAACGGTTGCCGGCCATTACAATTACCGGCACCAGAAAAAAATAAAAATTTATGAATCCAAAAATGATATGGGCCAACCTGGCCGTAAACGACCTGGAGCGAACCACAAAATTTTACGCGGAACTGGGATTTAAGCCCAATGGCACTCCCAATGCGGAGTTGACCAGTTTTTTTGCCGCAGAAAATAAATTGATCATCCACTTTTTCCTGAGAGATGCGCTTAAACCCGGCATGAAGGGCGAGATCGTCGATGCTCACACTGCCAACGAAATCGTTTTTACGCTTTCAGCGGGAAGTAAAGGCGAGGTAGATGACTGGGCAACCGAAGTGGAGCAAGCCGGCGGTACCATTGTTTCGCCTCCTGAAACGTTCGGAAAAGCATATTATGGCTTTGTTTTTGCGGATCCGGATGGGCATAAGTTCAATGTGTTTTATATGGAAGGACTTTGACCTGCATTTTTCAACAGAAACATGATGGAAGCACAATGTGTAAACATTTTTAACAGAACCGTAGCGGTGGATGGCGTAGATATTTTTTACCGCGAAGCCGGGGACCGGGACAATCCGTCGCTCCTGCTGTTACATGGATTTCCCTCTTCATCGGTCATGTTTAAAAATCTTATGACTGCGCTCGCTGACCAATTTCACCTGGTAGCTCCCGATTTTCCCGGCTTTGGGTTCAGTGCCTTTCCCGACCGGAGCAGTTTTGAATACACGTTCAAAAACATAGCCGTCTGCATCAACCGGTTTACCGAACGGATTGATCTGCATCGGTTCACAATATACCTGCACGACTATGGTTGTCCGGTAGGGCTACAGTTATGCATAAATCACCCTGAAAAAATCGAAGGCATGATCGTACAGAACGGGAACTCCTATATGGAAGGCATTGGACCGCAATGGGACGAAACCCGGGATTACTGGAAATACCCTACCGAAGAAAAAAAACGGAAAGTAGCAGCATTCCTAAGCCTGGAAGGAACAAAAGCACAATATATTGCGGGACTCCCGGATGAATTGAGGGCCCTTGTCGGACCCGAAACATGGACGCTCGATTGGGAACGGATGAGCCGGCCGGGGAATATAGAGATGCAGTTTGAATTAAACTGCGACTACCAACACCATATTGAACAATTCCCGGCATTTCAGAAATATTTTCGGGAATACCAGCCCAAAGCCCTGGTAATATGGGGCAGATACGATGTGTTTTTTGATGTTAAAGAAGCCTCCTGCTATAAAAGAGATCTGCCCGATGCAGCGGTACATATTCTCGAAGGAGGACATATGCTATTGGAAACCCATTTTGCGGAAGTCCTGGACCTGGTTCGAAACGTTGGAACAGGCAGGTAGGTTGAACTTTGAAAACAGACTGCCGTGAAAAAACCGAAATCCCGGGCAGCCTGCTCCTAGCAGGAACGTTTACCAAACCAACGGCAAATGAGCATAGGTATCCCTCCCGGGCCGAACCCCGTAAGAAGATTAATGTCTTTTATTTAATTTTGCTTGGCACAAATAAGGTAAGCACGTCAGCATGGAGGTGGGATTATAACCGTAAACCGCTATAAAATGAATAATACAAACAATGCCCGGGTTTATAAAATGGCCTTTGCAAGCGTTTATCCGCATTACATTCAAAAGGCAGAAAAGAAGGGCCGCACAAAAGAAGAAGTAGATACCATTATTTGCTGGCTGACCGGATATGACCCGAAAACATTGCAACGCCAGATCGATAACAAAACCGATTTTGAAACCTTTTTTGCAGAAGCGCCGCAACTCAATCCGAACGCTTCCAAGATTACCGGCATGATCTGCGGTTACCGCGTAGAAGACATAGAAGATCCGCTGATGCAAAAAGTCCGTTACCTGGATAAGTTGATCGACGAACTGGCAAAGGGGAAAACCATGGAGAAGATCCTTCGGAAGTAAGAGTCAGCTGCTATGGATTTTCTGGCAAAATGCAATAACTTTAGTGTTTGAAACAACGTCTTGCCTAAAGCATTCAAAAATTAAAGCCATGAAAAAATTCTGGTGGTGCTGCAGCCTGATCCTGGTTATGTTGGTTACCGGCGTATTCTGGGGAACCTGGTTCACACTCACACGCAGCCTGGAAACCTTTCCACCCGATCATTTTATACGGATTGGTCAAACCATTATTGATAATGTTGCACTTCCCATGCGGATCCTAATGCCCGCTACCCTACTGGCACAGCTGCTGCTTTGTGTTGGCTTTTGGAAACAGAAGCCGGCTGTTTATTTTTTTGCAGCTTCTTTTATTTTTATGATCGTTGCCCTGCTGATCACTTTATTGGTGGAAGTGCCCATCGATAACCAGGTCAAGACCTGGACCGCTGCTACGATCCCCGATGGCTGGACGGCACTGCGGGCAACCTGGAAACAGTTTCATTTTTACAGAACCGTGAGCAGTGTGCTCAGCTTTATATTACTGACTACACCGGTTTTATTCCGGCATAGAAGCAGATCCCTGTACCGATAACAGGGTGAAGAGATACAGTTCATGGTTTCTTTTCAGGTACCAGGTCGCATTCTTCCTTGCGGAACTTTATGAGCCGCTTTATAAACGCCACGGGCAGTGCCTTGTCCAATGGTAGCTGGATGGCAGACCGGGATACCTTCAGCCCTTCCAGCTCGGTTTCAAATTCCTTCAGCAATGCCGGGCTCCAGGGGCTGGTAAAATATGTTTGGCATAGGCCGAATCGTAAATCAGGAACTGTTTGCCGATCTTGAAGGCCGGGATCTGATAGCAAATCATTTTTCCGCTTCCGGCGCCACTTAAAGAGCAGCAGCATCAGTAAAAGGAAAGTGTCGGATAATATCGTATTGCTTGCGGGTGTTGTTAAAGCGACGTAGTACCAAACCAGTGCAGACAAAGCGGATGCCTACTTCGGGAATCAGTTGCTGTGCTGCAATCAGCTGTAACGGCGACAGCCGCCTGCCGATAGACATATGCGGTTTTACCGAAATGCTTGCGGGCATTGGTGCCTGGTGATGAAAGGCCTGCATCATGCGGATCAGCAATGGTTCAGACACTACATCCGGTGCGAGGAAGAAGGCGCCGTTTGCAAAAGCCCCGGTGTGATCAAAGAGAAGCGGTAGCGGTTGCTGCTGCGCGGCAAAGCCTGTTGTATAGCGCTCCCAAAGTTTCAACTCCGCTGCTCCTGCCTGGAATACATTAAAGGTGATATGTGCCTGGGCGTTCACACTGCCATACCACCCGATGGCCGATCGCAGCTGTTGCTTCAATTGTCTTACCTGTTCGATAACGTTATCAGACGGCGATATAGCAATAGAGTACCCGTGCATGGCTGTATTGAAAATGACAAGTTAGTACTTTATGGGCACAGCGGGGCACGCAGCATAGCCGGCGGTTTCTCAAAAATTCCAAACGGCAGACATCAGAAAATCAGCATACCCGTTTAGTAACAGTGCGTTCCTGTTCGTGGTGCGTTTGCCTGCTTCTTTTTTGATCGGTTTTCCGGGAAAATATTTATCTTTGAAACTAAGATAATCAGTTAAGAAGACAAAAATGGAAGACAAGGTTATACAGCTGAGAAAACTCAGCCAGGCTTACGCTTATACCTCCATCCGTATGCATGAAGCTGTAGGACGTAAGGCAGGGCTGTCGGGCACCGATCATAAGTATCTGGGCTTCCTGCTGCAGAAGGGGCCTATGACAGCGGGTGAGTTGGCCGATATTACCGGCCTCACCACCGGCGCTGTGACGGGCCTGGTAGACCGGTTTGAAAAGAAAAAGCTGCTGAAGCGGCAACCTGATAAGGCCGACCGGCGCAGGATCATCATCGTACCCAACGCCGATAAAATACGAGCCTTGCTGCAGCCCTTGTATCAGGATTTCCAGGACGATACGGACCGGCTTTTTGCCTCCTTTTCCGCCGCCGGGATAAAGACCCTGGAAACGTATTTTGCAAAAGCGATCGACATGATGCAGCATAAAACAGAGCAACTCAATCAACAATAATCCAATGGAATTTAACCCCAACAACCCCGTTATCCAACGCTGCATGCAGGGCATGGAGCTTGTAGAAAAAGGCAGGCCCGAAGCAGCGGCCCCGGTATTCCAGCAGGCCTGGGATGAGGCCGGTAATGATTTTGAAAAATTTATCGCCGCGCATTTTATGGCGCGGCATCAGCAGGATGCCCGTAACAAATTAGCCTGGCTACAAACCGCTTTGCAGCATGGCCTAAGCGTTAACAGCAATGCGGTGAAGAGTGCCCTACCCTCCCTGTATACCAATATGGCGCAATGCTATGCCAGCCTGGGCGATGCAGATAACGAAAGCAGGTATCGCGAACTGGCCGCATCGGCTGTTGAGCAGTTACCGGACAACGGACCTTTTTATCATGGTACCCGGGCCGACCTGCAGCCGGGCGATCTGCTTGTAGCGGGTGGCGTATCCAATTACCAGAGCGATGTGGTCATGAATCACATTTACTTTACCGCCCTGGTGCATGGTGCGGGGCTGGCGGCTGCGCTGGCCAATGGTGAGGGGCGCGAGCGGGTGTATATCGTGGAGCCTACGGGCAGCTTCGAAAATGATCCCAATGTAACGGACAAAAAATTTCCAGGCAACCCTACGCGCTCGTATCGCAGTACGGCGCCGCTGAAAATCGTGGGCGAGGTAACCGATTGGGACCGGCTGACACCAGAGCAGCTGCGCCAATGGCGGGAAAAGTTGGCAAATAACAAAGGAGAAATCATTAATTAAAACTGTTTCTATCATTGTACTGCCTGACCACGCTTCGCCGGGATGACAACAAATGGCTGCGTGCACCCGCGTAAAACATCAGTAGATATCTGCGATAAATGCGGCCCGTTGATCCATGCAGATCAATGCGGCCGGAAAAACAGCAAAAAAATCAGCACCTATCTGCGGGAACCGGTCCTCCGTCATAGATCCTTAGCGCATCCTTTGGCAGCTGCTGCACATGTTGCATGTAAGCGGTCACATTTTTATCCCAGTCTGTAGGATAGGTATAACCCAGCTCGGTTGCAATAAAGCCGGCGGCATTTCTGAAAAGATCCTGCATCGTATATACCGCCTGCCAGATCTGCGGCAGCTCCGCAACCGGGTAAGTGGCCAGCAGCTTTTTATAGACCTCTGGTTCGAGGTAGCGCTGGTAATACTTTCCAAATTTGCCGGTGTTTACATTGAAGTTGTGCCGGCAACCCAGGTACCAGTCCATCATTTGCAGCAATGCACCGCGGATCACCTGGCTGACGAGCTCCTGGGCCAGGGTCACCTCCCCTCTCCACAGGCCTTTTGCCAGACCGGCATTCGTATACCAGAACTCACTGCAGCAGTCAGTGAATGATCGTTCTGAAGGTTTTTGTACAAGATAACCGGCATCACTGGCGGGTGGCAACGGATTGTTCTTGAAGATCCCGGTCTTATCCCATAACACTTTACAGAGGCTGTCGCGGGTAAATTGCTCCAGGCGTTCGAGCGGCACCAGGATCAGGTCAATGCGGTTGCCGTCTTTAAACTGTAGCAGGTAGGAAAAGGCGCCCTCCAGTTCCGGTGCAGGTGGATACAGCTCCATCGCTTCCGGCAGTTGCATCATCATCCGTTCGCCAAATACATCTACCCAGCTATGATCCTGCAAAAATGAAAAAAGTTCATTTACCACATAAATGATATCAAAATCCTGGAAAATATCAGACATTACGTTCGGATTGGAGCGTGATCCATCCTGCAACACGGCCAGTATCCGGGGATCTTTTGCTACCTCCAGTATTAATGTCATCATTTCGGTTTCGCTCCTGCTGGTCATAGTATTATGGTTTATTCAAATTTAGGGACAATTATCAGATGCAAATAAAGGTATCTAAATACAAATTCCTCTGCTAACCGATCTACAGCGCATATACGGTTATCAGTTCCGGCAATCATTGTTATCTTAAGCATACCATTGAACGTACTGCCGGATTATTCTTACCGGGCATTTCTAAGGCATGTTTTTCGAATGTTTTTTTAATTTTTCCAGCTCTGCCCTGGTAAGGCTATCCATTCCTCGTTTATTGATCTTATCAAGGATGCGGTCAATGTCCCTCTGTGCGTTATTTTTTTCTTCGTTGTACCGGTCGTCGATGGAGTAATTTTTACGATGGGTTTTAAACCAGCGATTATCCACTACCAGCATATCGGGTCTTTTAATCACCAACCAGATAAAAGCTATAGAAGGTACGGCAATGATCAGGATGGTGCAATAATTTTGTGCAAAGGCCTCCGGCTCCATCAATAAAGCCACAAACATACCAACAAGCGCTCCACCCAAATGCGCATCATGTCCTACATTATTTTTACCCGAACGGATACCATAGATGGAAAACAGTACGTAAAGGATCCCATACAGCCAGCCCGGAATGGAGAACGGAAGTCCAAAGAAACCAACACCCATACCTGGAAATAAGGCAATAGCCGCAAAAATGATCCCGCAAACGGCTCCGGAAGCGCCCACAGCACTGTAGTTGCCATGATGCCGGTGAATCAGCAGGGAAAACAAGCCTCCACCGACCAGTCCTGAAAAATAGATGACCAGGAACCGAAGGCCACCGAGATTAGCGCCGATCAACCCGATGAAAGCAGAAAGACTGATCATGTTAAAAATAAGATGCAGCCAGCTGATATGCAGGAAGCCCGATGTAACCAGACGTTTAAAATCTTTATGGATCAATATCGGATCTACCTCAAACCGGTAGGTAGTAAAAAATGTGCGGTTGGTAAATCCTTTGTAGGAAAAAAGAATATTCAACAGGATCAGCAGGAGTGCAATGATTCCGGTATCTGTCATGAGCAGGGTGGTTTTAAACGATTTTTCTAACCAAAAATACGCGAACGGCTGCATTTATTACGCAAAACAGAACAACAGTAATTTACCTGGAAATTGTACCAACTACCTCATTCATTGGTTAATACAATATTCCGCATTGTTGCATACCGGGAGCTATATATATTAAAAAAATGTGCAAATTCATATAGTAATCCTCATCCTGGCACAGGCGAAGTTCTGGATTTACTGTAATACATTCCTGTCATTCAATATATAGCCATGAAACGTAATCAATTTATTGCTGTAGTGCTTTCGCTCTTCGCATGGATGAAGACAAAAGCGATCAATGTACAGCAGACTGTAAAGGGTTTTAAAGTTCCTGCCGGTGAGGCCCGGTTTGGCATTCCTTATAACATGAAAGGAGTAACCCTGAACCAGTTGGATATCAAAATATCGGGGAAGGATACAGATAGCAGGCTGGCTGTTTTTGAGCAAACAAGCCTGACCTATAAAGGCGGTCCACCCTTGCATTTACACCTGAACCAGGATGAATGGTTTTATGTGCTGGAAGGAAAATACCGGTTCCGTGTGGGAGACGATCTATACGATATGACTCCCGGCGATACGATATTTCTACCCCGGCGTGTGCCCCATGCATTTATACAGCTTACCGAAAGGGGCCGTGTCATTGTTTCCTACTGTCCGGCCGGTCGTATGGAAGATTTCTTTGCGGCCACCAGCCAGTGGACGAGTACTCCCACGAAAGAAGTAATTGCCAACGTTTTTGCGGATCATGGAATGAAAGTGGTAGGTCCTCCGCTCAAGGCAGATTAATGCTCCATTATTTTTAACTGCCTGTTCCAGGTAGCCGTCATTTCCAATCGCTGAGCGGAACGATCTTTGCGTCCACCTTCGATGCATGATTCTCCGGAACCAGCCATACTACAAAACGCTTACTGCTTTTTACCGGTAACCTTGTCTCAAAGCCGATCAATACCGTTCCGGGGTTGGGTGCGTCATAATCATTGGCGGGCGCCGTACTCCAGGTCTTCACGGTAACCGGCTGATCCGCCAGGATCTGCATCCGGAGCGTTTTACCGTTCTTCTTTAATATCACTTCATTGGATGATTTTATTTCAACATTTGCGGAGGTCAGCATACGCCACTGCATATTTACGGCTTCATCGCCGGTTTCGATCTCATCCTGTATAAGTCCATAAGCGCTGCCTTTAAGTGCCACACCTCGTACCGCCCGTTTTACTTGTCCTTTGTAAACAGGCGACAGATCCGACTGGGCAAAACGAAACTCCGGCCGGTCGCCATAGCGCGTAATCGCAGTCACCCCTTCCATACGCTGCAAACTATCATCAAACGTAAGGGTGCTGTGTGCATAATTGGTATACCGGAAAACGGTCCAGCGTTGGGAATGTTGCGTACGCTGCCAGATATTCAGTCCTTTGGATTCCAGCGATTCATAGTTCTGCATACCGAAATCCATGGCCCAGCGAACACCTTCCGCTTCAAATACAAATGCCCCTTCATCCATATGCGCATGGTTCACGTAAGGAGACCCCGCCTTAAAGCCCAGGAACAGCGCATCCGGGTTGGTCCAGCTGGTACGCATCATCACTACGGGGCTGGCTCCTGCCCCTTCCCAAAATGTTTTTTCCGGTGGCGCTATATTAGCGTCAGTCAGCTGTTTGCCCCAAACCAGGAGCGCAGGCAAAAAGCGGTCGCCTTCCAATGCCCGTTTGTTTTTATCGGTGTGCAGGAACTGCAGCTCATTCCAGGCCAGTGAAGGCCGGTTTAATTTTTTGGCAAACCAGAACATGGCGCCGTTGGATTCAGCACCCGGACCGGAATCGGCATAGTTAAACGGCAACCCACTCGGCGCGATCATGTGTTGGAAATAATCCGCTGTTTTCAGAAAGCCGGGCAATGCGCTTAGCCCCTCATCGCTTCCGGTTAATTGCTCGAGGGCATCCAGGAAAAATACATTATACGTAGTTCCATAACTCCAGTAACCATAGCCCTCGGGATAAGCGCCATCCGGTGCATATTGTTTCATCGGGATCTTGATGGATTCTATGGCACGGCGGATCACCTGGCTGCATTGCTCTGGATCCGATTCATAAATGGCCCAGGCACCATAAGCCAGCCCGGCGTTGCAAACCTGGTTCCAGTTGTTTTCCACCTTGAGCCAGGAATTGTATCTGGAATCAAAAGAGGTACGGATCCCTTTTTCGAGAATCGCATCTTTGATTTCCTTTCTCGAATTTTCGGAAAGTTCGTTGTATAACCAGTCGTACCCGATGGCAGCCGCCATGGTCATTTCGGCCACATCCAGGTAGTGCGTGGGATTCCAGTCGGCAAAAGAACTGATCGTTAATAATTGCTGTTCGGCCACATCCCGGTATTTTTTGTTGCCTGTCATACGCCAGGCATAGGAAAGGAAAAAAATCCGCCGAATCGCCTCCCTTGAAACTGAAAGCAGCCGTTTCCCGATTTTCTTATGTTCCAGCGGCGGTGCTGTACAGATCCGGTCTGATGCTTCCAGCAGCAAATGGTGCGCCCGCTTCAGATCGGGGTGCTGGTCCATTGCCTGCTTAACCTGCGCTTCTTCGTCTTTTGTAAGCAGCAGACGCGGATGTGCTTTTCCCAACACCCTGTCCATTGTGTTTTGCTGCGAAAAAGCATTCGTACCCAATAGAAGCAGCAACCAGCAGATCATATGCGCAATCGGTTTCATAATTCGAGTTTTGGGACTAAAAATACTTAAGTATCAGGATTATTACCGGAACCTTTTATTTTTTATTATTTTGCCCGTTGATCTTTTAACTTTTTAAATTTCTTTTAATGAAAGGCGTTCTTAAAACGGGCATTGCTGCCGGGCTGATCTGTTGTTTTTTAAATGCAAGTGCTCAAAAAGATATGCGGGCACTGATCAAAAAAGATGAGGCTTTTGCCGCAAGCCAGTACAAACTACTGATGAAAAACATACCAGCTGATAAAATGCCCCAGAATTATGATCCTGCTAAAGATAAGCTGGTGGCATCTGCAACTGATTGGTGGACCAGTGGGTTCTATCCCGGTACGCTGTGGCTGATCTATAAGGCTACCAGGGATCCGCAGATTCTGACAGAAGCAAAAAAACGGCTGGTGCCGGAGGAGCCGATCAAATATTACACCGGTAATCATGATATTGGTTTTATGATCTTTTGCAGTTTTGGCAATGCCTATGCCATTACAAAAGACCCTCATTACAAAGAAGTGATCCTTACCGCTGCTGAAACGGCTACCAAACGCTACAAGCCAGGTATGAAGGCCATCCAGTCGTGGAATAAAAGCAAAAAATTCAATGCCCCGGTGATCATCGACAATATGATGAACCTGGAATTACTGGAATGGGCTTCCCGGAACGGGGGTGGCAAGCACCTGGCTGAAATTGCGGAAAACCATGCCAACACTACATTAAAGAATCATTTCCGCCCCGATGGCAGCAGTTATCATGCAGTGGATTATGATACAGTTACCGGCGCCGTTTTAAAAAAGGTAACGCATCAGGGATATGCCAATGAATCGGCCTGGGCACGCGGACAGGCCTGGGGGCTTTATGGATATACCATGATGTACCGCTTTACCAAAAAGCCGGAATACCTGGCGCATGCGCATAAGATCGCCGCGTTTATCCTGAACCATCCCAACCTGCCGAAGGATAAAGTGCCTTACTGGGATTTCAATGCTCCCGATATTCCCAGGGCTCCACGGGATGTTTCTGCTGCCGCAGTACTGGCTTCTGCCCTGCTGGAACTGGCGCAATACGGCAATCCAAAGCAAAAGACCCGGTATATTGCTGACGCCACCACCATGATCCGGTCGATGTCTACCACCTATAAATCGCAGCCGGGTGGCAGCAAAGGTTTTATGCTTACCCAAAGCGTGGGACACCTGCCGGGGAACTCAGAAGTAAATGTATCCCTGTCCTATGCAGATTATTATTATATGGAAGCACTGGACCGTTATAAGCAATGGGTGCTGAAATAGGAGAAAATTTTCTTGCGGAGAATATTAAAAAATAACCTTGTTTTATAGGTGTACAATCAATGTCGCTTCCTTTGTACACCGGCGTCTAAATTTATTGTTCACAGGTTTCTCAGATTTTCACACAACTGCTGCAAGCAACTGAAGATTTATGAAACGCTTTCCTAGTGATAGTACCTTAAGGAAACGGTATTGGGTGTACCATATAGAAAACATCTGCATTGGGCTACCGGAAGGCCTGAGACCGGCATTGACAGCGGTCGCATTCGCCACCATATTCCTCCAATTTTCCGGTACTACATTATGAAAAAGATCCCGGCTACAAAATAGCCGGGATCTTTTTCATTGGGTTGCTATTCCTTTATATCAACGTACGTACCCCTTCGGCGATCACTGAAGAAAACACGCCCGGTTTGTAACCGATCTTCTCCTCATAAGCTGTTGTTACCTTTTCTGCAAAATCATCAAAACTGTCTTTTTTGATCAGGGCGATGGCACAACCACCAAAACCGGCACCGGTCATCCGCGCACCAATGCAGTCCTTATAGGTTCTGCAAAAATCAACAATAGCATCCAACTCTATCCCGGATACTTCATACAGTTGCTGCAGGGAGTCATGCGAAGCATACATCAATTTTCCAAATGTTTCGATATCGCCACCGGTCAATGCTTCCTTTGCTTTTTTAACGCGATCATTTTCTGCGATCACATGCAGGGCGCGTTTTTCCAATACCGGATCATTTAGCAAGCCTTTGTTCTGCTCAAAATCATCTACACTGATCTCAACGAGATGTTGCACCGGGAATTTGTCCTGAAGCCGTTTCAATGCTTCGCGACATTCGCTGAAGCGTTCATTGTATTTAGACTCTACCAGTTTGCGGGGTTTATTGCTATTGATAATCGCCAGTACATAGTCGCCGATCTCAAAAGGCAGGTACTCATATTCCAGGGTATCAGTATTTAATAAAACCGCATGAGCTTCCTTGCCTACAGCCACGGCAAACTGGTCCATGATACCGCTGTTGAGTCCCATAAAATCATTCTCCACTTTCTTGCCCAGTATCGCCAGGTCTACCCGGGTAAGTCCGCCGGCGAACAGCTCATTCAGCGCAAAAGCCGTCAGTACTTCGATCGAGGCACTGGAAGACAGTCCGGATCCAATCGGCAGGTTACCGGAAAATAAAAAATCCAGACCGGTGATCCCGGTTCCCTTTTTCTGAAATTCATGGATCACTCCCAACGGGTAGTTGAACCATTCCGGCCCCTGTTTGCTATACCCGTCCTGGCTGAAAGCGATGGTTGTGGTTTCCGGAAAGTCCAGCGCATGAAAACGGAACTGCCGGTCTTCGTTTTTTGCAACCAGTAAAGTGGTGCCTAAAGAAATGGCGCAGGGCATTACCTGTCCACCATTGTAATCAATATGCTCCCCGATCAGGTTAACGCGCCCCGGACAAAAGAAAATATGTTCCGCCGGCTTATGGTATTTTTTTTCAAATTCTTTTTGCAAATCTCCAATGGTCATAACAATTATATTATTTTTATCAAAATTAAACGTTCATGATTGAAATAACTGAGCAGCTTGCTACGCAGCATCCCAATGGAAAAAATGTGTATGTGTTCACCCTTAAAAACGGCTCCGGTACAGAAGCAACGGTTACGAATTACGGCGCTATTATCATGTCGATAAAAGTACGGAAATCGGATGGAACTTTTAATGATATTGTTTTAGGATTTGATACACCGCAGGAATACTGGTCGGAGGAATACCTTCAGCATTACCCTTATTACGGAGCCGCTATCGGACGCTATGCCAACCGGATCAATCATGCAGCCATTACCATTGATAACAAAACATATTCCTTAAACAGCACAAATCCTGGTTACCAGTTGCATGGTGGTGTTGAAGGTTTCGATAAAAAAGTCTGGGACAAGGTTTCTGCAACCGATGGTCATGTGGTATTGCAATATGTTAGTCCGGACGGTGAGGAAGGATTTCCCGGAAATCTCACGGTGCAGATCATTTTCTCCCTGAATGAGGACAATGAATTCAGTTATGAATACCGGGCCACAACGGATCAGCCAACCGCAGTGAACATCACCCATCACAGCTATTTTAACCTGAACAACGGGAAAGGCCGCATTGATCAACAGCACCTGCGCATCCACGCTTCGAATTACCTGGAACAGGATGCCAATTATTGCACTACAGGAAATGTGCTTCCGGTAATCGGCACAAGAAATGATTTCAGCAACTGGCGGGAAACCGGCAATATTGAAAACCCCGAGCAGGGCATCGATATCAGCTATCCGCTGGACAACCCGGGCATACAAAACATAGCAGCGGAAGCCTGGTGCGATGAAGAAGATATAAAACTTGAAGTATATACCACAGAACCGCTCGTTCACCTGTACAACAGCTATGGCTCACCCGATATCAAAGGAAAGAGCGGACAGCAATATACTACTTTCTCTGGCTTTTGTTTTGAAACACAGGTACATCCCAATGCGATCAATATTCCCTCCTTTCCCAATACGGTTTTACGTCCGGGTGAAGTATACCAGACAAAAACGACATACCGGCTTACGGAGAAGGAGTAGCGAGAATCGAGGATCCAGATTTGAGAAATCAATTGGGTTTGCCGGCACACAGGTCCCGTGTCAATCAACTACTACGTGCTTGCTCAAATCTCGATTCTGAAAGCTCAAATCTGGATCCTCTATTCTCAAAACTAAAGTGTAGCCAGGTCAATCACAAACCGGTATTTCACATCGCTTTTTAACACGCGTTCGTAAGCGGTGTTTACATCCTTTATATCGATGAGCTCAATATCACTTACAATATTATGTTCTGCGCAATAATCCAGCATTTCCTGAGTTTCGGGAATGCCGCCGATAGAAGATGCTGTCAGCACCCGGTTACCCCGCATTAAACTACCTCCGGCAATACTCAACGGCTCGGGAGGTAACCCCACACAGATCTGCACCCCGTTTGTTTTGAGCATCTGCAGGTACATATTATAATCATGTGGTGCGGAAACCGTATCGATGATAAAATCAAAATAGCGATCGAGGCTTTTAACCTGCTCAGGGTCTTTTGTCAGCACAAATTTATGCGCGCCCAGCCGTTTCGCATCGGCTTCCTTAGAAGGTGATGTGCTGAGCATGGTCACCTCCGCACCAAACGAAACTGCAAATTTCACGGCCATATGCCCCAGACCGCCCAAACCCAGCACACCTACTTTATGCCCTTTTCCTACCTTCCACTTGCGTAAGGGCGAGTAGGTCGTAATGCCGGCACAAAGCAGGGGCGCCACTCCTTTCAGGTCCAGCTTATCGGAAACATGCAATACAAAATGCTGGTCGCAAACAATCTTATTGGAATAACCTCCATAGGTTACAGAACCGTCCTTGTCCCTGGAGTTATAGGTCCATACGGTTTGCTTATTATCGCAAAACTGCTCCTGTCCATGATTGCAGCTATCGCAATGCTGGCAGGAGTTAACCATACAGCCAATGCCGGCCAGTTCGCCTACCTTGAATTGGGATACATTGGTTCCTACCGCTGTAATGCGACCAACAATCTCATGTCCCGGTACGAGGGGATAAATAGCAGGTCCCCACTCACTGCGCACCTGGTGGATATCGGAATGGCAGATGCCACAATATAAGATATCGATCAATACATCGTTTGTCCCTACTTCCCGGCGCTCAAAATCCCAGGGCTGAAGGGCTTCTGTTTTACTGTGGGCGGCATATCCTTTTGCGTTTATCATTTTTTATTTTTTAGTGAGAAGTGTAATGTTTGTTGCTGCTCATTGAATTCCGGGGGGCTGAAAGGATCAGGCTCCGGTTTCGTCATCCTAATTTTCAGGATATAAAGGTAACAGGAATTCCGGTTTTGAGCCACAGAAGCATTAAGTCAATGAATCTTTGCAGCGCTTTATTGATTGAAATAAGCCAGTTCCTCCTCCAGGTCCAGAAACGGGTATTGCTCTGCCAGGCGCCTTGCTTTTTCGTACTGCGCTTTTAAGAACTGCTGATGGGCCTTTGTTTCCGGATAAAAGGGTTTATGCCTCCGGGCGATCATCAACGGCCGGAGCTCCTTCATGAGTTGCCGGGAAGCCTCGTCAATACAGCTTTCCGTAAATTTCTCCAGTACAAATTCTGTGGCCGGATAATTGGGATGTGCCAGGTCCACATCATAGAACCGGTAATCCCGAAGTACATCGATCACCAGTTCGTAGGCCGGGAAATAATACAGGCGGTCGAACTTGTTGACGATGTGATGTACGGCTTCAATCAACCGGGCCTTGCTTCGGTTATTGGCCACCACGCCATCTCGCAAATGCCGCACCGGGCTGATCGTAAACAACAGCTTCGCCTCAGGATTAAAGATGCGGAGCCGGTGGTACAGATTATCCAGCAGCGAAACCGTTTCTTCAATCTCAAGCATCTTCTTATCAAACCACTGCCCGGGTGCCCGGTGGCAGTTGGCCACCTTTAACCCGGTGCGCTCCGCTTGCGGATTGTTACCGTTCAGCCGGTAGGAAAAAGAGGACCCCAGGGTAATAACGATCCACCCGGTTTGTTTTAAGAACTGATGTGCGGTTTCCAATGCGCGATTCATCTGGTCGAGGACGGCTTCCTTATCGGTACCGGAAAAGCGGGAATGATGGTGCCAGGATTGCCATACTTCGTTCAGATAGAACAGATCTGCTTCCGTATAAGGCTTGTTTTCTATATAGCGGATCAGGCTGTGGTACACGCTGGCAGGGTCAAACAGGATTCCATGTGGATTCTGAAGCGTTGTAAACTTATGCTCCGCCAACGCATTGCCGATATGTTCTGTAAAACAGGAGCCGATCAGCAAAATCTTATCCGCGTACCGGATCGGCGGAACCAGCGGTTCCATTTGTATGGGGGCCATAAAATCCATTCCGCAAATATCCGGAATTTACGATTACGGTCCTCATGGCGATGGTTTGACGCTTCTTCTCACGAAAGGATTTTACGCAATGAACTATAGATCTTCGTGCCTTCGGGTCTTTGTGGCCTTATTTCACGCAACGACGCAAAGGAGCAACGATCGCAACGCACTATACCCCTTCGTGTTTCTTGGTGCCATCCGGTCTTTGTGGCTCGTATTTTACGCAGCAACACAAAAGAGCAAGGATCGCAAAACGCCTGGGCTAGGCAAGTTAAAACGGTTTCAGGTTGGATCCGTTTTATCACTTAGATATTAGGCGCTAGATGCGCTTCGTTTCTTTTAACCTGCTATTTCCTCTTTTCCGATTACCTGCGAAATACAGGCAAAAAAAAGAGCACGCAGTGGCAACGACGTTTTCAAATGCTCAATGTTTTCAAATTACAGCTGTCCTCATAGCGCTATCGATACATGCACCATAACCCGGTTATTCGCCCTTACAATACCATTTGCCAGGTTCTGTGAAAACGGGGTTTGAAAATTAGCGCCTACAGCTATTTTTTTATACGCTGCTTCCATTCCCGCAGTTCCCATCAGTACGCGTCCTCCGGATACGGTCACCAATATATCATTATCGATATCCGTCCTTGCCTTTTCATATTGTACCCCCGCATTGGGAGCGATCATTACCAGGCTGGCAACCCGGAATTTGTAATAGGCCTGTGCATTGAGATTCAGTTTATTTCCATAACGGTAATCATACCTGTTGGCAGTGTTGATCTTATAATGAGCGCTGAGATTGACGCCTGCATCCTGCAACCGGAGATCATACATTCCGTTCAGCGAAAAATCAGTACTGCCGGAACCCAGCTGAAAAAGATTGGCGCTTTCCCCCCCCGTGCTTTTATCCGCAGGGTTGTATTTTCCTGTAGCCAGTTTCACTCCTCCGCCCAGCCAAAGGCTTTGCACCAGCAGCTTATTACCTACGGGATCCCGCTTATTGATCAATTGATAGAATGCCGACAGGGTTACATCGCCCACACCGCTTTTTGTAAGATCTGCTTCCTGGTTACTGCGCCGGTTGATGCTATAGGGCACTGCCGCCATAACACGAAACTTTTCCGTAATATTCCAGCCACCCCATGCTTCCGCAGTATTGTAATGCTCCGATGTGGTCAGATAGGTTTGTTGCCCACCTACCCCCAGGTGACTCCAAAGAGAATTATGCCGGTAACGGATACCAAAGATATGCTTATGAAAATCCGGGAGAATCCCGATATAGTCGTTTCCAACACCGCAGCCGCAAATATCGCAGGCCGCGGCCGGTTGAGGGGCTGTGAAAATCAGCAAAAAAAAGAAGCCGGTTATGATCCTTTGTTTTTTCATTGTGTTTTATTTAAAGCGCGTAATTTTTACCGGCCTCTCACGTACATCGATCCGCAAATGGCCGGGATGAGTTGCTGTGCTATTGTTCTGCCAATAATTTATCCGTAACAAATGCCCGGTCGTTCAGCGTGTGCAGAAAAGCAAGAATCTGCCCACGTTCTTCATCCGTTAATGCGATGCCCCGCTGTCCGTTTGCTGTCAATAACGGATCCAGGTTGGGGGTTGGCTTTACCCCGGCTGCATAATGATCGAGCACCGCGTCCAGTGTATAAAAACGGCCGTCGTGCATATAAGGTGCGGTATATGCCAGGTTCCGGAGACTGGGCACTTTGAAGCGGTATTGGTCTGCCGGCTGGAGGGTGACGGCATAGCGGCCCTGGTCATTATTGGCCCCAACCCCAATACCATTGTTGCGGAAGGTACCATCGGTAAACAACGGCTCCTTATGACAACCGCCGCATTTCTGCACCACCAGTGTTTGGCCTGCGGCTTCTTCAGGGGTAAAGGCTACTCTACCTTCCCTGCGCATAACGCTATCATATTTTGAGCGGCTGGAGATGCACATCACCATAAACTGCGACAAGGCCTTCATGAGGTTGCCGGTACTGATTTGTTCGGTGCCGAATGCTTTTTTGAACAGTGCACGGTACTGAGGCAGCGCCTGCAGTTTGCTGACCACATTGGCTACGGTTTCATCCATTTCTTCGTGATTGGTAATGGGGGCGATGGGTTGGAGATCCAGGTCAAAGATGCCGCCGTCCCACATCAGGAGCGGGCTCCATGCCAGGTTCATAATGGCGGGAGCATTCCGGCTTCCCAGCCGGTCGTCGATACCATGGCTTACATCATGACCATGCTGGGTAAAAGCCGAAGACTGGATATGACAGCTTCCGCAACTGATGGTATTATTGCGGGATAGACGCGGCTCATAAAAGAGTTTCCGCCCAAGCTCAAAGCCCTCCCTGGTAACCGGGTTGGTTTCAAAATGATAGGCGGAAGCGGGGAAATTGCCGGGCTGTTTGAACCCGGCAAAAACACCCGGATCTGTCCGGGCTTTATCGGCCGGCAGTTCCCTTGAACAGGCAAATACAAAAGCTACCAACACCCCGATCACCACGATATGTTTCTGGTTCATGATTTTAATTTTCAGTATGATCATGCACAAACATCTTCGCATAATTGTTAGCGATATTTACACTGTAGTCGCTAAACATGACCTGGGGATTGGTGGCAAAACTTACATTGGTAGCGCCGCTCAATGCTTTTGATACATCTACCATCAGGTGAATATTGGTGGAACGGCCGGTACGCACCTGCGCAATCCCTCTTGCCGTAAGGTCGATGGAGATCATTTTAATATTATTGATCGTTGGTGCACTGTAACCGCCAAAGCCGCCAATATGATACCGGAACTTATGCTGACCGGTCGGATCTGCCGGCGCATCAGGTGCGATGCCCTCCATTTTAAAGAAGATGTATCCGCTGTTCCAGCCCCAGTACATGCCATCGTGACCGCCGGCGCCCGGATCCAGTACGCCCGTGCGTTTGCTGATGTCCATAGTGCTGCGCAGGCTGTCGACGCCCAACGTAAAAATGAGCGCAGTATAATTGCCCTCAGGTACTTTTACCCGGGCAAATTTTGTTGCCGGATCATCCTGGCGGATCAGGAAATAGCTGCTGTCCGGATTTACCGCATAGATGGTTCCGTCTGCTTTTTTTACCTGGATATTGCTGATAAAATACTGGAGCAACTGGATATTGTATTGCTGTCCCAGCGCGTTGGTATAGGAACCGGTATTTAATACCAGTTTTTGTCCGCCAACAATGTTATCAAATTCCACCGAAAGCGGTGCCAGCTTATTTTGATCGTACTTGGGCTCCACCGGGTCCTTGGAACAGGAAGCCAGGAAAAAGAACAGCGTCATTAGCATTGTATTTGGGAAAGTGCGTAGTAATTTCATTTTGAAAAGATCATAGTGTGCCGGCAGGAATTTCATACAAAGAGAATTCCGTTCAACACTGGTTAAACAATCATCCGGGGAGTACATTGGAACGGTTACCGCATCTTGAATATGCAGTACCGGAGATAAACTCCCGGGAAAAGTAACTGGAAATAATAGAAATGTAAAGACTGCCTGTTAACGATCGCAGCAGGCTGAAGCAACAACAGCCGCAGGATCCTGGTTTCTGTGTAAAAGGACAAGAGTGCGCTCCTGCCAGCATGGTAAAAACAGCTAACGCAGTGTTGAATCAGGCAGTGAAGGCTGCCGCAGGGGGATGAAAAACAGAACGGGGTCTTTTAACTTCAGTGCCCATTGTGGGATTGTAGTAAACGGCTGCCTGTTGGATGGCAATAAAGGTCAGTTCAGGAAAAAACGATTTGGAAGAGAGGGTAATCTCATTTTTGAACTCCAGTTTCCGCTCCGGGTTCTGCTGGCTCTTTTTTTCGTCTTCTTCAATTTTTTTCATCAGCTGGCAATGACCGTTACAGTGCATTTTAGGCCGGAACTTGTTTACACAGTTCTTTGCATAGGCCTGCTGATTCACCCTGTAATCAATCATCATGATCGTCTTACTGAACGTTTGCATTGCAAACGCCATCAGAAAAAACAAAGCCATGATTCTTTTCAACAAGGAAGAAATTTTGTGCAAATCTATAGCTTCCTGTTTAAAGAGAAAAGAAAAACCATTATTAAAAAAGATGATTGTTATCAGTGACCGTTGAGGTTAGCAGACTGCAAAAAATCAAGAACAAGCTAAGCGATATTTTGATTAATTTTATTGCATGGCGTATCATAAACATCTATCAAAAGACAACGTACTAAAAAAACTGATCAAAGAGCAGGGACTGCATTCCCTACAGCTACAGCAAAACATTTTATTCCGCCTGTGTGGTTCCATTATGGGACAGCAGCTGAGCACTAAGGTTGCAGCAGTGATCCGCAGCCGGTTCCTGGATCTGTTTGATGGCAAAAAACCTACGGCACAAAAGATCCTGGCACTTCCGCACGAAACCCTGCGTTCCATTGGTTTGTCTAATGCAAAAGCTATTTACATTAAAAATGTATGTCATTTTTTTATAGAACATAAACTAACGGATGCCAAAATTCACCGCTTATCGGATGAGGCATTCGTGGACCTCATCACACAAATAAAAGGCGTTGGAAAATGGACAGCGGAAATGCTGTTGATGTTTTCCCTTGGACGGGAAGATGTATTTTCGATCGGCGACCTGGGCCTGCAAAAGGCGGTAGCCGAGCTTTATGATATTACCTATACCAATAAAAAGGAATTCGAAACCCGCATTCTTTCTATTACAGAACGATGGAAACCCTATCGGACCTACGCCAGCCTGCATCTCTGGCGCTACCTGGATGCCACACCAGGTTAAACCCCGGCTCCCTTCCTAAACACCGGCACTGTTTTCGTTATCCGGATACTCCGTCCAACGCTTTCCGTTTCCGGTAACTTTCATGGCATAACAATGCGGCTGTGGAAGCCTGTACGCCAAATCGGGTATCTGCAATATTCTTCCCTTCTCCCCTTACCGCATTAAAAAAGTGCACAAAATGATCGTGATGCGCGCCTTTAGAGCCTTTAGGGCCATTAAATGCGTATTCGTTGTCGGATACCTTTACCGGTTCGCCGCTCCATTCCTTTAGCGGGCTGAACGCAGCAATATCGGTTTTACCGGGTGTTTTGAGTACCACCTGGTCCCAGCCTACGTTCAATATGCCGGCAGTGCCTTTGATTGCAAAGTCGGTACTTCCCCACTTTTTTGAAACACCATCGGTTTGGTTTGCGGAAAGGGATAAGGTAAACGCGCCTTTTTTATCGTCATCCGGGTAATCGAGGTATCCCAGCAGTACATCGGGCGTATCTCTGGAACCATTCGTATAATAACGGATGCCGCCGGTGCTGTACACCTGTTTCGGTCCTGCCGTGTTCATAATAAAATGCGTGCTTGCAATTACGTGCACAAAGAGATCTCCGGCGACCCCGGTACCATAATCACTCCAGTTGCGCCAGCTTAAAAAGCGCTGGGCGTCAAAAGTCCGTTTGGGTGCATTGCCCAAAAAGCGCTCCCACCAGATATGCTGAGCTGTTGCATCTTCTGGTGCTACAAAGGGCCTCAAGGCCTGTGGCGGTGAGGTAAACTGACCGTCTACCTGGGTTACCATTCCAATGAGCCCGGCTTCTACGATGCGTTTTGCAAGCTGGTTGCCCCAGGAGGACATACCCTGGCTACCCATTTGAAAAACACGGCCGGTTTTCTCCTGTGCTGCAATCAGCGCATTGCCTTCCTGCAGCGAATGAATCACCGGCTTTTCACAATAAACATCCTTACCTGCCCGCATCGCTTCAATGGCAATTTTCTGATGCCAGTGGTCCGGTGTTCCGATGATGACCGCGTCAATATCTTTACGGTTTAATATTTCCCGATATTCCCGGGTAAACAACACGTCCTTTCCTGACTGTTGACGCAGGGCATCCAGGTTTTTATCGTATACATCACAAACACCTGCCAGCGTGGCCATGCCGGTAGACAGGGCCGTGCGCAGGTCGCTGGATCCCATCCTTCCCTTTCCAATAACAGCCAGGCGAACCAGGTCTTTCTTTTGCGGCGCTTTTTTTATTCCGGCTCCCCCGGAAAGTTTTGGAAGCGCAGAAACGGCAACGGCTCCCATGAACGCATTGCGGATAAATTTTTTACGGTTGTACATAATAATAGCAATAGTTTAGATGACAAATCATTAAATCGTTAGAAAGTAATCAACAAAAAAAGCGCCCCATCAGGAAGCGCTTTCAACCGGTTATTCTTTTGATGCTGCGGTCATATCCGTCGAAGGCGTTTTTGCCTCTTTCGGATCAGCACCTTTTAAATAATTGGGCAGGTTTAGCCCCGCCATATTAAACAGATCATTCAACGGCGGCACCGACTTCATCAATCCCTGTACAAAGTTAGCAGTAGAACCATTACCATTTTCACCGTTTCCTCCGTCCCATACGGTCACCTTATCGATCTTGATATTTTTCACCGCCTCAACCTGCGTACGTACCAGCTCGGGCAGTTTTTCCAGTAAGAGCAACTGGAACGCGTTGGTGGAATCGCCTCCGGCGGCCTTCACTACCTTATCATAACCCTCGGCCTGTTTTGTCAGGATCTCCAATAAACCCTTTGCTTCTGCTTCCATTTTTGCAAAGATGGCGTCGGCCTCCCCTTTGGCTCGTAAGCGGATCCGCTCTGCTTCTGCTTCTGCATCAATAATGGCTTTTTGCTTGGCAATCTGCGCCGGCACCACCACGTTGGCATTCTGTGTAGAACGCTCCCGCTCCGCACGGGCCTGTTCGGCTTTCTGCTCGGCAAGATAAGATTCTTCCAGCGCTTTGGCGGACTGCACTTTCTCCGCGGTAACGGCAATTTTCAGCGCCTCCGCTTCTTTCTCCCGGCGCAATGCGTCAGAATTGGCAATCGTGATCTTCGCATCATTCTCTCCCTTTACCGCCAGTGAATTGGCCTGGGAAGTAGCAATACGCGCATCCCGTTCTGCCTCAGCTTTACCAATGGCCTCGTCCTTTCCGGCAGCAGCGATACTTATTTCTTTGTCTTTTTGTGTGATCGCGATCTTTACATCCCTGTCGCGGTTGGTTTCAGCAATCTGCGTATCTTTCTCGCGATCGGCGATGGCCTTTCCCGTTTCACCGATCTTCGTTTGCTCTGCCACACTCACAATAGCTTCGTTAATGGCTTTTGCAGCGGCTTCCTTACCCAGGGCCTCAATATAGCCGGATTCATCCCGGATATCGGTAACGTTCACGTTAATCAGCTTTAAACCGATCTTCTTTAGTTCCGTATCTACGTTCTTTGAAATATTGTCTAAGAATTTATCCCGGTCGGAATTGATCTCCTCAATGGTCATGGTGGCAATCACCAGGCGGAGCTGACCGAACAGGATATCTTTAGATAATTCCTGGATCTGATCGGGACTCAATCCCAATAGGCGTTCTGCGGCATTTCCCATACTCTCCGGTTCGGTGGAAATAGCGATGGTGAAGCGGCAGGGTACATCTACCCGGATGTTCTGACGTGATAATGCATTGGTCAAATTGGCCTCAATGGAAATGGGCTTCAGGTCCAGGTATGCAAAATCCTGGATCACAGGCCAGATAAAGGCCCCGCCTCCATGCACACAGCGGGCAGAACTGCCGCCGGTTTTACCATAAATCACAAGGATTTTATCAGAAGGACAACGTTTATAGCGTGAAATCAGCGATACTATGGTAACGAATAAGATCAATGCCCCTACCAGGATCAGAATAAATGGTCCGTCGAAATTCATAAGTGTTGTTTTTATTAAAGTTTGGTTACAATGAGTATACGGTCTTCAAGGCCCAGCACTTTTACGCGTGTTCCCGAAGGCAGGCGTTCGCCGTCGGTAACGGCGGCAAGTTCATGGCTGGTGTTATTATAACTGATCTGTATCTTGCCTACACCACTCCGGTTCTCCGGTATCGTAAGGTAAACGGCGCCTGACTTTCCAATGAGGCTTTCCGGTTTAAAGGTATTGTCTTCCGTCAGTTTCATCAATTGCCGGATCACAAAGAAGAAGAGCAATACAAAAAAGAGCCCGATGAGAACGGCCAGCGCAGTCAGCAGTGCTTTGTTTTCTATGGAGCGATAAAAAGCCACGCCGGTCCAGCCAAATCCCATCAGGAAATTAATAAGGTTTCTCAGCGAGAACATCTGGAAGGGTGCATCTGCACTGGTAAGATCCCCATCAAAATCGGCGTTAATACCATCTGCGCCATGACCGCCGGCAAAGGTGAGCACGGTTTGGATTAAAAAGATCACACTGGTGATAATGGCTACCCACCAGAATCCCTGGAGCAGCGAGGGCATGCCCTCAAAAAATGCATTCATATTTTAGACAGATTCGATACAGCGTTTCTTTAATCATTCGTCAATAGCAGTAATACAGCTTCTACAAATATATTTAAGTTCACGGGTTTTCCAATACCTCCTTAAAAAAAGGACGCTATCCCGCTTTTGTAAAGATGGTGCTCTGGAATATATGGAATACGCGCGGCATTCGGTTCCGAAGTTTGAAAAGCTTGTCAAGGGCTTTGAAAATTATCCGGCTAATCCTGACAGGAGTTACAATTGTTCGCAAAGGATAAGGTGTTTTCTTAATGGCACCACATAGATACGAGGTGCAATGTATACGCCAGAAACTGCTTGCGTCATTTAAAAAAAAACTACCTAAAAACAGGTATTTTTTTAAAGAGCGGCGCGCTTACATTTGCAAAAAATTTTTGCATTATGAAATTGAAAATGACCTTATGTGTTGCACTCGCCTTTACCGCAACTGCTTTATTTGCTCAAAGCGACTACAAACAATCGATCGGTTTACGGTTTGGCAGTGGCTATTATGATGTAGTTTCCGCAGCGTACAAAACCTTTTTAAATGAAGCTGGCGCTTTGGAAGTAAATGCCGGTTTCCATCCTTATGGTGTAACGGGATACCGCTGGGTAAATGCCTCCGCATCCGTCAGCTACCAGCACCATTTTCCGATTAAGCCGGTTGACGGTTTGAAATGGTTTGTAGGTGGTGGTGTTGTTGCGGCCAATTCTTTTTCCTCCAATGATTATTACAAGGGATTTAGTCTGGGGCTGTTTCCGACTGCTGGTGCTGACTATAAATTTTCAAAGATCCCTTTGGCCGTTTCTGCCGATGTACGTCCAACCATTCATGTGGTTAAAGCTGTAGATTATCACAACAGTTTTTATCCAAACGCCGGTGTTTCTGCACGGTACACATTCTAGATCAAACCCTTTGTTTTTTGCCGGGCCGTACTTGTTGTAGGGCCCGTTTTTGTTAAGTGTCCCCTGTGGCTTCCCTGAATAATGTAAAGGTTTCACGTAACGACCGCTAAAAAGCGGTGGCGCGGCGCCCCTCTTCTCCTTTGCACAGAACAACTCAAATGGAATGCCTTCCGCAAACAGTTATCACTTTTCGCGCTTCAGCGCCTTTGTGGCTTTTCTCTGAATGCTGTAAAACTTCCACACCTCTATTGCTTGGTCAAAGCCGCGCACAATTTGAACTGCTTCCCTGCATTTTTCCCCATTTATACTTTTTTGTACAAATAAAAACGTACTTTTGCACAATGAGTATGGAAACAGATCAATTAGTGCATAACAACACAGCCGAAGAACCAGATGTTATTGAAAGTCATGTAAATAGCGAGTACAAGTACGGGTTTGTTACAGATATTGAAATGGAGTCGGCCCCCAAGGGTCTTGATGAAAATACCATTCGTTTTATTTCGGCCAAAAAGAATGAACCAGAGTGGATGCTGGAGTGGCGTTTAAAGGCTTTTGCCCAATGGCAAAAAATGAAGCCGCCGCATTGGGCCAATCTGACCTACCCGTCTATTGATTTTCAGGATATTATATATTATGCTGCGCCCAAGCAGAAGGTAAAGCCCAAGAGCCTTGACGAGGTGGATCCGGAGCTGATCAAAACTTTTGAAAAGCTGGGGATTTCGCTGGATGAGCAAAAACGGCTGACCGGGGTTGCTGTAGACGCGGTGATCGACAGTGTTTCCATTGGTACTTCTTTTAAAGAACAACTGGCAGAGCTGGGGATTATTTTTTGTTCCATCAGTGAGGCGATCCAAGAACATCCGGAACTGGTGCGCCAGTACCTGGCTTCCGTAGTGCCTGTTACTGATAATTTTTACGCAGCATTGAATTCTGCTGTATTCAGCGATGGTTCTTTCTGCTACATACCCAAGGGTGTACGTTGCCCGATGGAGCTTTCGACCTATTTCCGGATCAATGCCGAAAATACCGGTCAGTTTGAACGCACCCTGATTGTTGCGGAAGAAGGTTCTTATGTAAGTTACCTGGAGGGTTGTACGGCGCCCATGCGGGACGAAAACCAGCTGCATGCAGCCATTGTGGAGATCGTGGCGATGGACCATGCCGAGGTTAAGTATTCCACCGTGCAAAACTGGTATCCCGGTGATAAGGAAGGGAAAGGCGGTATTTATAATTTTGTTACCAAAAGAGGAATTTGTAAAGGCGTACATTCCAAAATCTCCTGGACACAGGTTGAAACCGGTTCTTCCATTACCTGGAAATATCCCAGCGTGATTTTACAGGGAGATTACTCTACTGGTGAATTCTACTCCGTGGCCGTAACCAACAATTTCCAGCAGGCCGATACCGGCACCAAAATGCTGCACATCGGTAAAAACACCAAAAGCCGCATCGTATCCAAAGGAATTTCTGCCGGTCAAAGCCAGAACAGTTACCGCGGACTGGTGCGTGTAGGTAAGAACGCCAGCAACGCACGGAATTTCTCCCAGTGTGATTCCTTATTGTTAGGTGACAAATGTGGTGCACACACGTTCCCTTATATTGAGGTAAAGAACAATACAGGCGTGGTGGAGCATGAAGCCACCACTTCAAAAATAGGCGAAGACCAGATCTTTTATTGCAACCAGCGCGGTATCGATACCGAAAAAGCGGTAGCCCTCATCATCAATGGGTTCGCCAAAGAGGTGATGAACCAGCTTCCGATGGAGTTTGCTGTAGAAGCGCAGAAACTACTGGCCATCAGCCTGGAGGGATCTGTCGGGTAGTTTTAAATTCAACGTTTAAGGTTACGGCTGCATTATTGGGTCAGCAGTTGAACGACGATCTGCTTCGTTGTGTCACTCACTTGTGTTGCAGTACATAACCCGGCAGTTTGCCGGAGCAAGGTAATAAACGATAAAATAAACAATTTTATTAATCATCTAAATAAAACAACATTTAAAGGAACTACGTATCAATAAGCGGTATTGAACGTTGAACTTTAAACTTTAAACAAAAAGGAAATGTTAGAAATAAAAGACCTCCGCGCAGGTATCGAAGAACGGGAAATATTAAAAGGCATTAACCTGGACATTAAGCCGGGCGAAGTACATGCGATTATGGGGCCCAATGGTTCCGGCAAAAGCACCCTGGCATCGGTACTGGCGGGCAAGCAGGATTATGAGGTGACCGGTGGTTCTGTAACGTTTGAGGGCAAAGACCTGCTGGAACTGGCGCCCGAAGAAAGAGCCGGCGAAGGCATTTTCCTGAGTTTCCAGTACCCGGTTGAAATACCCGGACTGAGCACGACTAATTTTATGAAAACAGCGGTGAACGAGATCCGCAAATACCGTGGGCAGGATGAGCTGGATGCGGTTTCTTTTTTAAAGAAAATGAAAGAGAAAATGGCGCTGGTCGAAATTGATCAGTCCATGCTGAGCCGTTCACTGAACGAAGGTTTCTCCGGCGGCGAAAAAAAGCGGAATGAAATATTCCAGATGGCGATGCTGGAACCCAAACTGGCGATCCTGGATGAAACCGATTCGGGTCTGGATATTGATGCCATTCGTATTGTGGCCAACGGCGTTAATAAACTGCGTACTCCCGAAAATGGCATCCTGGTAATCACGCACTATCAGCGCCTGCTGGATTATATCATCCCCGATTTTGTACACGTGCTTTATAACGGACGCATCGTAAAATCCGGCACCAAGGAGCTGGCCTACGAACTGGAAGAAAGAGGATATGATTTTATAAAAAGCGAACTGGCGTAATAATGTGCTAATATGGAAATTTGAAAATTTGGAAATGGGGACGGAACAAAGAGGCATTTCCGGTTATTGATCCCGGAAGCTGGTGTGGTACCGTTCATTTTATTTTCAAATCTTCAAATCTCAAATTTTCAAATTAAATAATGGATACAATAACATATTTTAAAGATCGTTTTGAAAAGTTGCAGGAACAACAGCTGGATTCCCGGCTAAAATCCCTGCGGGATGATGCGTTTAGCACGTTTGAAAAAGCAGGTATTCCTACCGTAAAACACGAGGAATGGAAATATACAAGAATCAGTGACTTTTTCAGCAAAGATTATCATTTTACAACAGATCTTCAGGAGCAGCAGTTCCGGGCCGCTGAACTGCAGCCCTTCCTGTTGCCGGGGCATGAAAATGCAAATGTTATCGTTTTTGTGAACGGGCATTATCATGCAGAACATTCTGTTTTACGATCGGAAGAGCTGGAAGTCATTTCCCTCGAAACCGCTGCGCACAATCAATATGCCCCTGTTGTGGAAAAACATCTGGGGCACAGTGCCGATTATCATAAGGATGGTATTAATGCCCTCAATACGGCCTTTATCCAGGAAGGCGTGTTCATCCACATACAGAAAGGGAAAACGGTAAATCACCCGGTTTATATTTATAATGTAACGGATGCCCGTTCCGGGAACATCTTTGCCCAGCCAAGGGCCCTGGTGCATGTAGGTGAAAATGCACAGGTTGAAATCCTGGAAACTTTTGCAACGATCGGTTCCGACGAAAGCTTTACCAACCAGGTTTTTGAAATTGCCGTGGAAGAAAATGCCGTGCTTCACCTGTATAAAATACAGAACGATGCCGCTAATTCTACCATCGTAAGTACCACACATGTGCACCAGGTAGGTAAAAGCGTGGCCAATGTGGTAACCATTTCCTTAAGCGGAGGCCTGGTACGCAATAACCTGAACATGGTGATGTCTGCCCCCTATTGCGAAGCCAATCTTTCCGGTTTATACCTGCAAAGCGGGCATACCCATGTAGATAATCATACTGTAGTAGATAACCGGCAACCCAACTGTCTCAGTAACGAATTGTACAAGGGCATTATGAACGGACATGCTACGGGTGTATTCAACGGAAAGATCTTTGTACGTCAGATCGCGCAGAAAACAAACGCCTACCAGACCAATAAAAATATTTTACTTTCCGGGAATGCCACGGTAAATACGAAACCGCAGCTGGAGATCTTTGCAGATGATGTAAAATGCTCCCATGGTTGTACCGTAGGCCGCCTGGATGAAGAAGCCTTGTTTTATCTGAAGGCACGCGGCATCTCAGAAGCCACTGCACGCTCGCTGTTATTGCACGGGTTTGCACTGGATGTGCTGGAAAAAATCGGCTCTGAGGATGTACGCCAATTTGTGAACAAGCTGGTGACCGCTAGCCTGAACCTGGATTAATGCTGTCCAAAGCGCCAGGATAACAGCAGCGGTACTGCTTAAAAGATCCCGAGTCCATTAAAAATACAGTGATGAGCAATGAAAGCATAACCGTGGCCCCCGCAGTAAACAACGTATTGGATATTGAAGCGATCCGCAGTGATTTTCCCATCCTCAACCGGTTGGTTAAAGGGTACCCGCTGATATATCTTGACAATGCAGCTACATCCCAGAAGCCGGCAGCCGTCATCGATGCACTGGTATACTATTACACGCAGCTGAATGCAAATGTGCACCGGGGTATTCATACACTGGCGGAAGAGGCTACTGCGGCTTTTGAAGCTACCCGCGATGCCATCCGGCAGTTTGTCAACGCAGCGCACCGGGAAGAAATCATTTATACAAAAGGAACCACGGAAGGGATTAACCTGGTAGCCTACACCTGGGGCAGACAAAACCTGCAGAAAGGCGATGAAGTGATCATATCCGGGATGGAGCATCACTCGAATATTGTTCCCTGGCAAATTGTGTGTGAAGAAAAGAATGCAGTGCTGAAAGTGATCCCGGTAAATGATAAGGGAGAGCTGGAGATGGAGGTGTATGAACAACTGCTTTCTGACCGGACCAAGCTGGTTTCGGTAGTGCATGTTTCCAACGCGATGGGTACCATCAACCCGGTAAAAACGATCATTGACAAAGCACACGCCAAAGGGGCGCTGGTGTTGATCGATGGCGCTCAATCCTCCATGCACCTGGATATTGACGTACAGGCACTGGATTGCGACTTTTTTGCTTTGTCCGCCCATAAAATGTTTGGCCCTACCGGTGCGGGTGCCTTATATGGTAAAAAGCATATTCTCGAAGCAATGCCCGTATTCAATGGTGGCGGTGAAATGATCAAAGAAGTGACCTTTGAAAAAACGAGCTATAACGAGCTCCCTTATAAATTTGAAGCGGGCACTCCGAATATTGCAGATTTTGTAGCCTTTAAACCGGCTATTGAATACATCAATGCGCTGGGCAAAGCAAACATCCGTAAGCATGAAGATGCGCTGCTCTCCTATGCCACTCAAAGAATAAAAGAACTGGATGGCGTTCATATTATCGGTGAAGCCAAAGAAAAGGCAAGCGTCCTTTCCTTTGTGATCGATGGCGTGCATCCGCAGGATGTTGGAATCCTGCTGGATAATAAAGGGATTGCCGTACGCACAGGGCACCATTGCGCCGAGCCGCTGATGAACCGTTTTTGTATACCTGGTACCATCCGCGCTTCTTTTGCGGTTTATAATACCCTGGAAGAAGTGGATAAACTGGCGGAGGCATTAAAAAAGGCGATTGGTTTGTTGAGATGATACAGCCTCCGGAGTGCAGCAAGAATAAGCGGGCAACTGATGTAGGAATTGAACCCTGTACATCTATTCAGGTACACAGCCCGGAAAATGAACGGATAAATAATAAGTATGATGGCAGCGAACAAAAGTATACAGGAAATAGAAGCAGAAATTGTGGATGAATTTTCGCTCTTCGATTCCTGGGACGATAAATATGAATACATCATCGACCTGGGGAAAAAATTACAGCCGCTGGATGAGGCATTCAAAAAGGACGAAAATAAAGTTAAAGGTTGTCAGTCTACAGTATGGCTGGTGGCTGATTACCAGGATGGCAACGTGATTTATAAAGCTGAAAGTGATGCCGTGATTGTAAAGGGATTGATCAGCATGCTGATCCGGGTACTCTCGAATCACACTCCAGATGAAATCCTCAATGCGGATATGGATTTCATCAATAAGATTGGTATGACGAGTCACCTGGCGCAAACCCGGTCTAATGGCTTAAGAGCCATGGTAAAACAGATGAAGCATTATGCACTGGCATATAAAAGTTTGAAGTTTGGCGTTTAAGGTTTAACGATCAATTTCAGACTTGGAGCCTCAAACAAAATAACATGGAACCCGATACAATTGAAGAAAAGGTCATAAAAGAGCTGCAAACGGTTTTTGACCCCGAGTTGCCGGTTAATATTTTTGAACTTGGGCTGATTTATAAAGTGGAAGTTCTCGATAACAATTATGTAAAGATCCTGATGACACTTACGGCCCCCTCCTGTCCTGCGGCCCAGTCGTTGCCGGTTGAAGTAGATCAAAAGATCCGGGCTATAGAAGGAGTAAGCGATGTGGAGGTTACCATCACCTGGGATCCGCCATGGAATAAAAGTATGATGAGTGAAGCTGCTCAGCTGGAGTTAGGATTTTTATGAAACAGTATTTAAAACAGGAACAAAAAATCCGGGAAAAATCAATAGAATGAAAATTACCGCACAGGAAGAATATGGGTTAAGGATTCTGATCCGCCTGGCATCCTGCAAGGATGAAGAAGGATTGAGTATTCCTCAGCTCAGTGAAGCCGAGGGTCTGACCACCCATTATGTTGCAAAATTCGCCCGTACCCTGCGTATGGCCAACCTTATACGCAGCACACCTGGCAATAAAGGCGGTTATATCCTCGCCCGGCCGGCAAATGAAATCATCATCAAAGATGTACTGGAGGCCCTTGGGGGTGTACTTTTCGATACCAGTTTTTGTGGCGCCCATAAAGGCAATATGCGTTTTTGCACCAATTCAGTAGACTGCTCGGCCCGGTCGTTGTGGCAAATACTTCAGTTAACGATTGATAAATTATTGGTGCAGATCAGTTTAGCAGATCTCATCGGGAAGGAAGAAGAATCCGCAGTCAAGTTCAATGGCTTGGTCCGTCAGAACCCCGTTCTTTAGCATCTTCGGAAAAGATCGTCACATTTTTTAAAAAAATATTTGTATTAAATTAATAATCATAATATTGCGAAGAAATTTTTTTTCATTAAAATCGGTTACCTTTTTTAAAAACAGGTATTAATATCAAATTATAATTTTAATATTAAAAAACAAACAATGAAAAAATTATTTGCAATTGCTCTGATCGCGGTTTCTTTCGCAGCTTGTAACAGTTCTGAAACTAAAACAGAAGAAACTCCTGCTGTTGATACAGCTACAGTTGTAACTCCTGCTCCTACTCCTGCTCCGGATACTACTTCAGTAGCTCCTGCTGGTCAAGATTCAGCTGCTAAAGCTCCTGCTGCTGATTCTACTAAAAAATAATTAAGTAGTTATTTAGATATCCTTTTATAAAGGTTATTGAATGCCGTTCCGATCTTATCGGAACGGTTTTTTTTGCTACCCCGTTTTGCCCGGCAGTCTTTTGCGGGGCCCGGCAACTTCTTACTGGATAGCAGGGATCCTTTGGCAGCCCCGAACCACCACACATAAAAAAGCGGGGATGCCTGCACATCCCCGCCTTCAGTCATTAATTATTTCCCTGTTATTTCATGCTCTTGTAAAGCGTATCATATTTTTTCTCCAGGGCGCTGTATTTTGCTTTATTGGCACCTGTTGCATCCTGTCCAATAAAGAAATAGTACTGGGCCAGGTTTCCGGCAATAACCCGGTACTGGCGTTTCTGTACATTATCAGGCTGTGCAACCTTGCCCAGCATATCAGCTGCTTTTTCAAAATTTTCGGCTGCTTGTGCGTATTCTGCAACATAGGCCTTCTTTGCGTCGGCAAATTTTTGCTTGTCAGCAGCAGTTGCTTTTGCACCTTTGCTGTCCATTACTTTTTCAGCATTCCGCATTTCCTCTTCCTGTGCACTGGCCTTGTTCATAAAATGGTCGCCCATTAATAAGATCGGCTGTAACTCAGAAGGATTGACGGCGGCTGCCTTCTTTAAAGCTGTCAGCATCTTTGTTTCCAGTTCTGCTGCATTTGCCGGTTTTGCTTCACCTTCTTTTGCACGGTTTAATTTCTCAAAAATGGCTTCTCCCAATGCCAGGTTAGCCTTGTAATCATCCGGTGTACCTGTAACGATTTTTTCGAGGTTGGCTACCTTCTCTTCAAAGCTATTGCTGCCCCCTATTGCAAAATCCAGTTTATTGTAATTAAAGAATTCGCTTTGGGGATACAGCTCTTTGCCCAGTTTCCGGTATTTTTCAAAATTGGCATCATCGTTTTTACCAGCATAATATCGTACCAGGCTTTGATAAACCTGCTCGTAATTCGGACCGGTAATTTTGAGATCTGCCAGGCGGGTATTGTACTTTACGGCATCTTCCATATGCTTATTCGTTTCGGCCAGTACGCCGGCATAATACACGGCATTGGTATCAATCGGGCCGGGAAGATTGATCTTTTTTGCAATCAGCAGATCCGACAGATCTACCACATTTTTAAACTTATTGTAGGCCGACTCGTAGTTTTTAGCGTTGATATCCGCTACACCGCTATTAAAATAGGATGCATAGAGCTGGTAGGGAGCGTTTTTATACGCATCCAGGTCTTTCATGGAAGGATCCAGCTCCTTATATTTATTGAATGCCTCAAGTCCGGCTTCCCTGTTCTTGTCGGCATCCGCCGCTTTGGCACTGTCTAACGCATCAAAAGCAAGAATATAAGACTTGATGATGTACCCTTCCGGTTTTGAAAAGAACTTTTCGTTGGCCGACTCTTTATCATAGAGTTTGCGTGCTTCTGTTATATTGTTTGTTAACAAAGCACCTTTGATCGGATCGTATTTTTGTGCATACACTGCCGACCCTGCCAGCAGTATAGACGCAAAAAGCGTAATTTTCTTCTTCATATTCTTTTTAAGTTTTTAAGTTCTAAATTGTTCAAGGCTTTAACAACACGGACGCCCGTCATAAACGGCAATTTTCGTTCCGAACTTATAACGCAAAACCGTTAATTTTCTGATGTTTCTTCTTCACTATTTTTTTCTTCGCCCGAATCTTCACCGGAAGTTACATCATTTTCTCCGGTTGACGTTTCAGATGCGGCTTCCGTTGCGTCTGTTGCTGTTTCGCTTTCTTCGGCTATTTCCTGCTCATCCACCTGGCTGATGGCGGCGATTTCGTCATCCTCTTCCAGGCGAATCAGCTTTACACCCTGTGTGGCGCGTCCCAGTTCACTGATATCCTTGACCCGCATCCGGATGGTAATTCCGCTCTTACAGGTAATTAACAGGTCCTGTGTTTCATCCACATCCAGCAACCCCACAAGCGATCCTGTTTTTTCGGTTACACTGATCGTTTTAACGCCCTTTCCGCCCCGGTTGGTAAACCGGTATTCATCGATCTTCGTCCGCTTTCCATATCCCTTCTCGCTCACAACCAGTACCGATTTGGAAGTTTCGGCAGACAGGCAGATCATGCCGATCACTTCATCATTTTCATCATCCACTTCAATTCCGCCAACGCCGATGGCTCCACGTCCGGTTGGGCGCACTTTATCCTCCGAAAAACGGATGGCCCGGCCGCTTTTAACCGCCATCATGATCTCCGAATGGCCATCGGTTAAACGCGCTTCCAGCAAACGGTCGCCCTCGTTAATCGTAATGGCGTTTACACCGGTCTGACGCGGGCGGCTGAAGTCTTCCAGCGCAGTTTTTTTAATAATCCCTTTCTTGGTGCACAAAACGATATTATGGCTGTTGACGAATGCTTCGTTTTTCAGATCCTGCACATCAATGATGGCACGGATTTTATCATCCGGAGGTAACTGCATCAGGTTCTGGATCGCTCTTCCCTTACCGGTTTTTTCGCCTTCGGGGATCTCATATACATTCAGCCAGTAACATCTTCCCTTTTCCGTAAAAAACAATAAGGTATGGTGGGTAGACGCCACAAACAGGTGCTCAATAAAATCCTCATCTCTTGTTTTACCGCCCATAACGCCTCTTCCGCCTCTGCGCTGTGCGCGGAATTCATCTACCGGCGTACGTTTGATATAACCAAGGTGAGAGATCGTAATCACCACGTCTTCTTCTTTGATAAGGTCTTTTATAGAAACCTCATCATTCAGGTAGGTAATCTCTGTTTTACGGGCATCGCCGAATTTCTCTTTGATTTCCAGCAATTCGGCTGTGATAATATCATACCGCATTCCCTCATTTGCCAGCACCTCTCTCAAATGCGTGATCAGTTTCATCAGTTCGTCGAACTCCTCCTTGATCTTCTCGCGCTCCATTCCGGTAAGCCGCTGCAAGCGCAGTTCGAGGATCGCCTTAGCCTGGATTTCATCCAGTCCCCAGCCGGCATTGATCAGGTTGTCCTTTGCCACTTCAGGCGTGGGTGAATTACGGATCAACCGGATCACTTCATCCAGGTGATCCAGGGCGATCAGGTAGCCCTGTAAAATATGTGCCCGCTTCTCCGCTTCTTTCAATTCAAATTTTGTACGGCGCACCACTACTTCATGCCTGAAGGCAACAAATTCACTGATCAGGTCTTTCAGATTCAGGATCTTCGGACGTCCCTGTGTAATGGCTACGTTATTGATACCGTAGGATGTCTGCAGATCCGTATTCTTATACAACTGGTTAATAACCACGTTGGCGATGGCATCCCGTTTTAAATCGATCACAATACGGGTACCCTCTTTTTTATTCGATTCGTTGTTTACGTGCGCGATACCATCGATGATTTTGTTGTTCACCAGGTCGCCGATACGGCTGGTAAGCGCATCCCGGTTTACCTGGTACGGTACTTCGGAGATCACGATCTGTTCCCTTCCGCTGGGTTTGGTATCTACCCGTACCCTTCCTCTTAGCACCACGCGTCCGCGACCGGTATGCATTCCGGCCCGGATGCCTTCAATACCATAAATGATCCCTCCCGTAGGGAAATCGGGCGCCTTTACGTGTAACATGAGCTCTTCTACAGTGATCTCCCTGTTGTTGATATACGCCACGCATCCGTCTATTACCTCGGAAAGGTTATGCGGCATTACATTCGTAGCCATACCCACGGCAATACCACTGGATCCGTTCACCAGCAGCTGTGGGATACGGGTAGGCAGTACCACAGGTTCTTCCCTGGAATCATCATAGTTGGGCTGAAAGTCGACCGTTTCTTTTTCAATATCCAGCAGGGTATGCTCTGCAATACTTTCCAGCTTTACCTCCGTATAACGCATGGCCGCTGGTCCGTCACCATCCTGCGTACCAAAGTTTCCCTGACCGTTCACCATGGTGTAACGCATGCTCCAGTCCTGTGCCATACGCACCATGGCGTCATATACCGAACTGTCTCCATGTGGGTGGTATTTACCCAACACCTCACCCACTACCAACGCCGATTTCCGGTGCGGGCGGTTCGATCTCAGGTTCAGCTCATTCATCGCATACAGAATGCGGCGGTGCACCGGTTTTAAACCATCCCGTACATCGGGCAGGGCACGACCAACAATCACCGACATCGAATAATCGATGTAGGCGGTTTTCATCTGCTCTTCAATATTTACGGGGATGATGCGATTGCTATCTTGTGTTGACTGCGGATCTAAATTTTCTTCCATCTAATATATTCTAAATCATTCTGAATACTGCAAAATGCACGATATGCAAATTTAACTTTTCCGGACCGTATTTATGCGTCGGAAGGCTTGTTTTTTAGCGGGAATTATCCACTTTTTACGCCCTTTTTCAGTGCTTCCGGGGTTTGACATGCAGGGACACTGCAGATGGACAGCGGAACGCAAAAAAGCTGCCCTTTGGAGCAGCTTTTACAAAATTTACCGGTTCTTTATTTCAGTCCGAATGCTTTTTTGACCTTGGGTACATAATCGAGTTTTTCCCAGGTAAACAGCTCTACTTTCTTGGTTACTTTTTTACCATCGGGCGCTATAAATACCTTTTCCACTACGGCGTTTTCCCGTCCCATATGCCCGTATGCCGCTGTTTCACTATAAATCGGGTTGCGGAGTTTCAGTCGCTGCTCAATAAAGTAAGGGCGCATATCGAAGAGCTGGGCCACTATCTGACTGATCTGACCATCGGTCAGATCCACTTTAGCCGTACCATAGGTATTTACATTAATACTCGTAGGCTGGGCCACACCGATGGCATAGGAAACCTGTACCAGTACTTCATCGCAGAGACCGGCAGCAACCAGGTTCTTGGCAATATGACGCGTAGCGTATGCCGCGGAACGGTCTACCTTGCTGGGATCCTTGCCGCTGAATGCACCACCACCATGGGCGCCTTTACCACCATAGGTATCTACAATGATCTTTCTTCCGGTAAGACCGGTATCGCCATGAGGGCCGCCGATCACGAAATTACCGGTTGGGTTGATGTGGTACTTGATCTTATTATTGAACAGGTGCTTGTATTGCGGATATTTTTTGATCACACGGGGAATCAGGATCTCCTTCATGTCCTTACTGATCTTCTCCTGCATTTTGGCTTCTTTGTCAAAATCATCATGCTGGGTCGAGATCACAATGGCTTCGATACGAATGGGCTTATTGTTATCATCATATTCCAGGGTTACCTGGCTCTTGGAATCCGGGCGCAGGTACTGGATCTTTTTATTTTCACGGCGCAGTGCTGCCAGCTCGATCAATAAGGTATGCGCCAGGTCCAATGCCAGGGGCATATAGTTGGCTGTTTCATTGGTTGCATAACCAAACATCATTCCCTGGTCGCCGGCGCCTTGATCTTCTTTTTTCTTACGCTCTACGCCCTGGTTGATGTCTGAAGATTGCTCATGAATGGCGGATAACACGCCGCAGGAGCGGGCTTCAAACATGTATTCACTTTTTGTATAGCCGATCCGGCTTACCACGCTGCGGGCAATTTCCTGTACATCCAGGTATGCTTTTGACTTCACTTCTCCGGCTAAAACCACCTGCCCGGTAGTTACCAGTGTTTCACAGGCCACTTTCGACTGCGGGTCAAAGGCTAAAAAGTTATCAATCAGCGCATCCGAAATCTGGTCGGCTACTTTATCCGGGTGTCCTTCAGAAACACTTTCAGAAGTAAATAAATACGGCATAAACGATGGGTTATTAAAAAATAATTAAAAATTTACGGGTGCAAATATAGCACCCGTTGTTATTTAAATGAAATAATATCAGCTAAGGATCACAGCTTTGAGTAAACGATCCGCAATTTCATCTTTTGGGTAGGATGTTGTCCGCCGCCAATGCGCACCCTTCCCACTCCCGGGATAGCAGATGTAGCCGCGGCCGGAGGAATTACGAATTTCACAGCCCCCAGGTCGGCGCTGATGCCGGGATCTCCCAGTGACAGGCGGCTGTAAGCAGGTGCATAAAGACGCATTGTATAGAGTGGCACAGCCCCCGTCAGCAGTCTTTGTACATACGGGGTAAGATTAAAGCGCCATTGTTTTATACTGTTATTGCTTAATGGATCTTTTTTGTAATAGTAGGTTTGTCCCTGTGTTCGCGCACTGAAGAAGGCATCGTATCCAGATAAGCCCCCCGAGCTGTTGATCTGGAATGCATAGGGCAACAGCTTATATTTGGAAGCGGTTGAATCATATACATCCAGGAACATATTACCAGGTGCATTGAATACGGTGTCGGACGCATCATAAATGGATTCCATTTGTAATTCCGCCAAATGAATGATGGACTTGGGGAAGGTCTTCAATCCGGGGATTTTCAAATTGGCATAAGAGCCCGGTGTGTTCTGGATATACAGGATATTATCCTGGATATCATCCGAGGTAGCCGAAATGATCTGGGTTCCGTTGTAATCGCGGCCGATATAGTT
Source organism: Niabella agricola (assembly GCF_021538615.1). Lineage (NCBI taxonomy): Bacteria > Pseudomonadati > Bacteroidota > Chitinophagia > Chitinophagales > Chitinophagaceae > Niabella > Niabella agricola. The sequence goes on along the minus strand of NZ_JAJHIZ010000002.1, from coordinate 907,018 downwards.
TGCCGCGGCGGATTGATTGGCAAGATTCAGCACGGCAACGGCCGTGTCGATATCTCCCGGCGCATCGGTCTTTTCAAAACGGTAGTAAACGGAAACGCGGGTATTGGTATCTGCCAACACAAATCCAAGCAAAGCATTACCACCATTAACAGATTGCAATGCAAATCCATTGAACTTGGTCTTGAACACAGAATCTGAAGAATAAGCATCATTGGCACCTGTAGAGTCATAATCCAGCAAACGCTGACCAAAAGCCTGATTCAATCGTATGCGCAACTGGTTGGCAATCTTTATGGTATCCTTCACACGAATGTCCGTAGTAGAATCTTTTAACTTGAACGGCACAATGCTTGCATTTCCCAATACCCCTGCAGTGGTTAACCAGCTGTTGTCGCGCACGGAATAGGCTACGTTCGTATCCCGGGTATTATACAAATGAAACTGTGTTGCCTGATTGATCTCCGATACCTGTATGGTTTGCGCCAGTGCCGTATCTCCATAGGTACCGGCATAACGCAGGCTCAGCACAATGGAATCGATATAGCGTTTTCCCGGAGCACCTGCCAGTGTTTTCTTGCCGTTTGCAGGAAGCAGTTGGAAGTACATCCGGGCATCTGTTTTACCAAATACGGGATCATTGCTGATCACACCCAGGAACTGCCGGTCGCTCCAAAGGGTTTTGAAGCTGTCGTTTTCGGCAGTAAACAGTTTATTAAAGCTTTCCACCTCCAATGTGGTATCAAACGTATGGATATTATCCACCTCCGGAATCAATCCTTGTCCCAGTTCGGTAGCCAGGTTTATTTTGCTGCAGGAAACAATCAGTCCGGTAGCCAGGATGAAAAGACCGAGTGCAAAAAAATGCCTTTTTTTCACAAAAAATATTGAATTTAATAAGCGTAAAAGATTCATCAGCTCGCAAGATCGTGATACAGTTGTAAATACTCTGTTAAATCAGAGTCTTCTTTAAACGGCAGGGTCTTTTTCCCACGCACTTTTGAAAACTCCGCTACCAGCTTTTTATCTACATCTGCCGAGCCAAAGCTGATCGCATCCGAAAAGGTGGCTCCTCCCCGCATCAGGGCCACATTGGTTCCATCCTTGTATACATCCAGGTCTTTTTCTTTTAAAGATGGGTGGATCAGCGCTTTTTGTATAAACTCCTTTCCCAGTTTTTCTTTAAAGGTGGTTTCACCAATGGTGTATACGATCTTGCTGTGCGCAAATACGGGTTCTTTTTTATAAACGGTTTTCAGGTATGCAGGAATCAGTCCGGTCATCCAGCCGCTGCAATGGATGATATCCGGCGACCAGCCGAATTTCTTTACCGTTTCCAGGGCCCCTTTACAATAAAAAACCGTTCTAAGATCATTGTCCTCAAACCATTGGTCGTTCTCATCATGAAAAAGCGTTTTGCGTTTGAACAGTTCTTCGTTTTCCAGAAAATACACCTGCAGGCGCGCGCTCGGCAAAGAAGCTACCTTTATCTGCAAAGGCATGTCATCATTATCTACCGTAACATTAATCCCCGAAAGCCGAACCACTTCATGCAGCCGGTGCCGGCGCTCATTAATGCTGCCAAAACGCGGCATAATGCACCGTACTTCAAATCCATTGTCGTTGGCTTTTATGGCAAGTTTGTTAACTGTTTCGGAGAATTCTGTCAATTCAAGATAGGGTGACATTTCATTGGCTATAAATAAAATTCTTTTCTTTGCTGACATGTTTTACAAACTTTAAAGGCTGCAAAGGTACATTATTATAGCCAAAATTGGTGCGAATATTCTATTTTGCGTTATGCGTTTATTCAAAAAGAGGCGTGATATTCAGGGTTTTATTACTGATTTACACGATAAAAAGCAGAAAATTGGCTTTGTGCCCACAATGGGCGCCCTGCATGCCGGTCACATCAGCCTGGTACAGGCGGCCCGGCAGCAATCGGATTTTACCGTTTGCAGCATTTTTGTGAACCCTACACAGTTCAATGATCCCAAAGATCTTGAGAAATATCCGCGCACGATTGAAAAAGACCTGAAACTGCTGGAACAACAGGGCTGCGATGCTGTTTTTTACCCGGGTGTGGAAGAAGTTTATCCTTCCGGCACCAGTAGCCCCCCACATTATGATCTTGGCCGCCTGGAATACATCCTGGAAGGGAAATACCGGCCGGGCCATTTCCAGGGTGTGGCCGATGTGGTAAGCCGTCTTTTTTATACGATCGATCCAGATCATGTCTTTTTTGGACAGAAAGACCTCCAGCAATGCAAGGTCATTGAACGGCTGATTGCTATGAACCCTGATTTCAGCCGGATCCGCATGCATACCGTGCCTACGCTGCGCGAGCCGGACGGGCTGGCCATGAGCAGCCGGAACACCCGCCTTAGCCCCGAAGCTCTTAAAAAGGCTCCGGCCATTTATCAGACATTAAACTACCTGAAGCAACAGCTGGCGCCGGGTGATCTTACCACCCTGCTGGAAACTGCCCGGCAGCGGCTGATTACCGGAAGCTTCCGCCCGGATTATATATCGATTGCCCACACGCATACACTGGAAGAATGTACTTATTGGGATGGTCATACACCTGTAACCGGTCTTATTGCGGCATTCCTTGGTCCCGTACGGCTGATCGATAATATGGAGCTTGTTTAGTTTAAGGTTTAACGTTCAAAGTTGAATCCGTTCTATAATCGTGCTTTTCCTAGACGCCAGATATCAGATGTTTGTGCTTAACGCCTGTGAAATATCAACCGGATAAAGAGCACCGAACAGCAGCGGCATCTTCATGTTCACATTTCCAAATTTGCACATGTTCACATTCCCACATCCTCAAATTTTCAGATTCTCAATCTTTTCAAATAATTTTGCGGCCTAAACAAACGAGCAAATGGCAAAAGTTGTATTAAAAAGAGTGAGCGGTGACTATGGTTTTGATACCGTTAACGAGAACGGAACGGTAATAAAACTGGACAGCAACCCGGAAATGGGTGGTACGGAATACGGAGCCCGCCCTATGCAGGTTTTATTAAATGCACTTGCAGGTTGTGCCAGCATTGATGTGATCAGTATCCTGAAAAAACAACGCCAGGAAATAAAAGATTATTCGGTAACGGTGAACGGTGAACGGGAAGCGGGCGTGGAACCTTCCTTGTGGAAAGAAATCGACCTGGTATTTGAAATAACGGGTAATGTGGATGAAGGCAAGGCCCAGCGGGCGGTGGACATCTCCATGAACAAATACTGTTCGGTAGCTGTAACCCTTACAAAGGCAGGAGCAACGATCCGTACAAAAGTAATCGTTCACCCCGGCGCTTAAATTTTCCCATTCACTATTAACTATTCACGACTCCCCGTAATGAGCAACAGAAAATTACATCCTTCTACGATAGCAGTTCGTGCGCAGATGGAACGCAGCGCGCAAATGGAACATTCTGCCCCCCTTTATCTTACCAGCAGTTTTGCATTTAATTCGGCAGAAGACATGCGCGCCGCCTTTGCGGATGAGACCAACGCCAATATTTACAGCCGTTACAGCAATCCCAATGTAGATGAGTTTGCCAACAAGATGGCATTACTCGAAAAAGCCGAAGCCGGTTTTGCGGTAGCGAGCGGTATGGCGGCCGTTTCCATGTCGTTCTTTGGACTGTTAAAAACCGGGGATCACCTGCTTTGCAGCCGCTCGATTTTTGGGGGTACCAATACGGTGGTAACCAAATTCCTGCCGCGTTTTGGCATCGAGTATACCCTGGTTCCTGCCGATGATATTGCATCCTGGGAAGCTGCCATCCGGCCCAATACAAAAATGATCTATCTCGAAACGCCCACTAATCCTCAGCTGGAGCTGATCGACCTGGAAGCGGTAGGTCAGCTGGCCCGGAAGCATGGGATTATTTATAATGTAGACAACTGCTTTGCAACACCGGTACTGCAAACACCGGTTGATTTTGGCGCCGACCTGGTTATCCATTCTGCGACCAAGTGGCTCGACGGACAGGGCCGTGTGTTGGGAGGTGTAATAGTCGGCAAAAAAGAGCTGATCCAGGAAATCTATCTTTTTTGCAGAAATATGGGGCCGGCACTCTCCCCTTTTAATTCCTGGGTGCTTTCCAAAAGCCTGGAAACACTGGATGTGCGCATCCAGCGGCATTCGGAAAACGCCATGGCCGTGGCTAGGTATTTTGAGCATCATCCCAAATTAACATGGGTAAAGTATCCGTTCCTGCCCTCCCACCCTCAATACGAAATCGCCAAAAAGCAAATGAAAGCCGGAGGCGGTATCGTTTGTTTTGAACTGAATGGCGGACTGGAAAGCGGGCGCCGTTTTATGGATGCGCTGGAACTATTATCACTGACACCCAACCTGGGCGATTCCCGAAGTATTGCCTCCCACCCTGCCAGCACCACGCATTCCAAAGTACCACCGGCCGATCAGCTGGCAGTCGGTATTACTCCTGGTCTGATCCGGATCTCTGTAGGACTGGAACACGTGGATGATATTATTTATGATATTGAACAGGCCTTAGAGAAGGCATAGAGAAGTTCCAGTTTTCAGGTTTAATGTTCCAGGCGTGCCCGCCGCGGTGGGTTGGATGACGTTTCAATACCTGATGTAGCGCCGCTATTCCGGAATTTAAACATTGGATCCATATCTGATGATGCTCCACCAATCCCTGTTTCCCTCAAATAAATACAGACTGAAGTTCGTGAAGCAATAACGGCATCTTGATTTTCACATTTTCAAATTCCCACATTCACTCTTACATTTAATATTTTACATTCCCCAAAGGGAGGAACTACATCATCATCTTCACCACCATTTCTGTAAGCAGAGCCTCATCTTCAATTCTGGTTGCATTGATACCGATGCTTCGCAAATTGTACTGGTGCAATAAAAGCAGTATTTTTTCTACTCCTTCATATCCATAAGTGCGGGATGCCTGCGAATAGCTTTTAAAAAAGAAGCCGTTCACCCCAATCTGTCGGGCAATGGCATCTTCAGCACCAGAGGCACCGAAAATCATAAATACTTTGCTGAAAAACGCATAGAGTGACGGTAATACCAACTGGATGGGGGCCGCCTTGGGATTATCACCAAAATAGCGGATCACCCGCATGGCCTTTGCCAGGTCCCGGTTCGCCACTGCTGTTTGCAACTCAAAAATATTAAAGTCCTTACTGATACCTACAAAGTTTTCTACATCCTCTTCCGTAATGGCAGTACGCGTTTTCAGGTTGATCAGGATCTTTTGAATTTCGTTTTCAATGCGCGCCAGGTCATTGCCGATATGATCTACCAGCAACATGGTGGCCTTGGGCGAAATGGTATACTGCAGCCGGGCAACATACGTATTTACCCATTCCGGCAAAGCGCTGTCATATATTTTTTTTGTACTCAGAAACTCAGCACGCTCCTTTACCAGCTTTGCAAATTTTGTACGGGCATCCAGTTTTTTTTCTTTATATGCAACTATAAAGATCGTGGAACTCAACGGCTGGTTCAAATAAGCCTCCAGTTTCTCAATTTCCCGCAGTTGTTGGGCCTCTTTCAGGATCACTACCTGCTTGTCGGAAAACATCGGGTACTTCCGGCAGGCGTTTACGATGTCAGCCCAGGCTGCATCCCGCCCATAAAAAATGGTCAGGTTAAACGAGGCCTCACTTTCCGTTAAAATATGTGTTTCTGCATAATTTACCAGTTGATCGATATAATAATCCTCCTCACCTTCAAGCCAATAAACCGGTTTGTAATTACTTTTCTTCCATTCACCTAGGATTTTTTCCACGCTCATAAACTGCAAGATAGCGTTTTTAACAATTTGTAAATATTATATAAATACGCATATGTTTTTGGTAAAAAAGTCGTTTGGCATAATTTCTGTTTACAATCATAATTAGCATCCGATACATATCCATTTTATAACATATATTTCGGAATCAATTAAATTCATACACTATAAAAAAACGATTAAATTTTGAAGATTATGGCAAATACGAATTACCCTTCCGCTTCTTCACAAACAACAGGTTCTCCTTCCGGTAATCCTAACAGCAATAATACCGGCCGTAACGTACTGATCGGTTTGCTGGTAGCCGCCCTGCTGGGAACCTGGGGTTATATACTATGGAGCAAAAATGCACCCGGTGGCACCGGATCGTCCCAGAGTACAAACACTGAGGTTGCAACCGCGATGTCTGAATCCGATTCATTAAGACAAATGTTTAACCTTGCTGAAATGCGGCTGGATTCGATTACCGGCGCCAACAATGGTTTACAGGGAGAAAAAACTGCACTTCAAAAAGAGATCGAAGACCGTAAGGCCGAGATCAATAAAATATTGAATGATAAAAAGGCCACTGCCGCCGACCTTCAAAGAGCCCGTCACCTGATCGGTGAATTGAACGGCCAGATCGGCCGGCTGGAAGCGCAAGTAGCACAGCTGAAAGGTGAAAACATGGAGCTGACAGCAAAGAACACACATTTAACAGCAGAAAAAGATATCCTGAGCCAGAACCTCGATACCAGAACCAAGGAGAACGATGAACTGGCCAGCACGGTAGATGTGGGCAGCACCTTATCTGCATCCGGAATGTCCATCACTCCTATAAAGGAAAAACGCAATGGCAAGGAAAAAGAAACCAATTTTGCCCGCAAAGTAGATATGCTGCGGATCGCCTTTAATGTGGAGAACAGAATTACCACTTCTGGTCCTGCAGACCTTTATGTAGTCGTTACAGATCCCAAAGGACAGGTGGTTCAGAATGCACAATTATCTTCCGGCTCCATGACTACCCGCCAGGATGGTGACCGCAACTTTACAGCAAAAGTGCCGGTGGAATACGAGCAGGGAACACGCAAAGGTGTAGCATTCCCTATCCGCAACCCTGATGGATTTACACACGGTGATTATAAAATTGAAGTATATCACAACGGATTTAAAATTGGTGAAGGAATCCGTAACCTGAGAAAAGGAATCTTCGGATAAACCTATTATAAACCGATCATGATCATGAAAAGCTGTTCAGTTTCTGAGCAGCTTTTTTCATAGGTCCACCGCAACTGACAACCGCAGCCGCCCGGTAACAAATCACTGTACCTGGTTAAGGTATCCTTACTTTATATCAAATGCAATTTATCACCTCCGGGGTATTTACAGGATGCATAACAGGCCCCATGTTGCCAATGAGGCTATTGTTCTTTAATCCCGGGCCTGCACTTTCTGTTACCCGTGAGGCAATGCTCTATTTATAACGTCGAATGCTGGTGTTCATCAAATACATCATGATCCGTCTTGCAAATAACATACATCGAAAAGTAAGGACTTGATCCACTTCTTAAAGCTGCCGGGGCCCGATCAAACTTATCGGTTTGTAAACGGGAGCATCCAGCAAATCGATTGCCACACCACTGTTTTAAAAACTGTAATAAAAAAATTTGGCTGTATGAAAAATCTTTTTAGTTTTGTAGTCTACAAAATAAGTAGACTAATATCGCACCTGTGCAACCATATTCAATATACAAAGTTTTCACGCGTTCGGAGTACTTCACCTATCCGAACCTGCTGCCGGCTATCTGCCGAATGTGTTGTTGTTGATCCGTTTCTTTTATCCGGAATTTCATTTCCAGGCGCCGCATCCCCAGCATGCCGATGTATCACCACATTCCATCATCATAAAATAGCGTTCCATGAACCATTCTTTGCAAAGCTTTACTTTTAACGGCCGGATTGAGCCGGTTCATCAATCGTATTTAAAGCAGCACGGTGTGCTGCATTTTAAACAATTCATTTCCAGAAGCACTGTTGCCGCTTTCCTGGTTGAGATCCGCAACATTGAACAGTACCTCGTAGCCCGGCACATCACCAAAATAAATGGCATACCACTTAAGTACGGAACCGGTATTGATGGCAGACCAATCATCCAGCGTATTGCTTTTGCTTCCAAGTACAGTCATACATTGCACCGTTTTTTAAACAGTGAAGCGCTGCGTGCGCTTACGGCATTGCTGGCGCCTTACGAAGGGCGCATCGGCGAAAATGAAAAAGACGGTCTTGTGGTAAATCATTATATCAATTCGGGAGACAGCAGCTTTACCCGTCTGGGCTGGCACACCGACAGCCCGAGGGATCTGTTCCTGGGTTCGCGCATAAAACCCATGCTGAACGTGGGATTGCATCTTGACGACTGCCCTTACGAAAACGGCGGGCTAAGAGTATTGCCGGGTACACACAACCAGGGCTTGTGGACGCTCTTCTTTAAAAAGAAATATTTCGTCGATCATACACCCGACAAAAATGAAGCAGGCTTTTCGATCGAAGCAGGCGACCTCACCATTCATGACGGAAGGCTCTGGCACCGGGTACAGCAGTCGCCGTTTACCGGGGAAAAAAGCCGCAGGCGGGTCATGTATATTCCCGTGATTACCGGCAACTATCAGCCTAAAGATGCAACCAGTGCCACCCCCTTCTATCACCAACTGGCCGGCATCAAACGGGGCGGCCTGTTGTTTAAAAGAAAGCAGAAACAGGAGCCGCAACCAGCGCTTCCTTTACTACCCAAACTCAATACCTGATAGCATGATCTGGATCCTTCTTTACATTTTTATACGAAAACGAATTTTAAACCGACGCATCCATAAACCATGTCATACGCATTAATTACCGGAGCGGCCAAAGGTATCGGTCGCGCCATAGCAGAAGCACTGGCCGCAAAAAATTATCAGCTGATCCTCGTAGATCTTGACAAAGCACATTTGGCAAAAACAGTTGATTATTTACGAACGAAATACGAGGTTACGGTTAAGCCTGTTCCGCTCGATCTATCGGATAAGTACGCGGCGGAATATATCTTCCGGCAAACCGAGTTTTATCACCCCCGATTGCAAATTGTGGTCAATAATGCGGGCTATGGTCTGAACGGTGCATTTGAAACGCTTGCACTGGAACAGCAGTTGAATATCATCGATGTGAATATTAAAGCCCAGCTGCGCATCGCACACCTGTTCATCCCCGTGCTAAAAAACATCCCCCATGCCTACCTGTTAAATGTAGGCAGCACCACCAGTTATCAATCGGTTCCCTTCCTTGCAATTTATGCTGCATCAAAGGCTTTTGTGTTATCATTTACGAGAAGCCTGCGCCAGGAATTAAAAGGGACATCGATCTCCGTAAGCTGTTTGAGCCCTGGTAGTACGGATACCGATTTTGTGAACCGGGCGGGTATGGCGGCACACACAAGAAAGATTGCCAACCGTTTTAACATGACGCCGCAAAAAGTGGCCCGTATCGCCCTCAACGGAATGTTTAAGGGAAAGGCGGAGATCATTCCCGGGTTCACCAACCGGCTGAATGCGATACTTCCGAAATTCTTTCCCAAGACGGTCACCGAGCGCATCGCCGCCGGCATTTACCGGCCCCGGCCGGTGCAAGACGCTACACCGCCTTCAGCTCCGATACTAACTCCATCATAAACAGCACCAGAAGGTTGCACAAAAAAAGCAGCACATCAACCCGTGCTGCTTTTCGTTTTCATATCCGTCTCCAGCCGTCAAAAGAATTGCTGCAAAAACAATGCCTTGAATTGCCGGGCAGATTCAGGGAATTATTGCGGCAATAGTACCTGGTCAATACGATGAATGACCCCGTTGATATGGTTGAGGTCGTTGGTGCTGCTGGGCGGTGCACTAAGAATAATATTGGATGCGGTAGCATTGCCTACGCCTTTTGCCGTGGCGGATGCAAGCGTGGCGCCTGAAAAAGTTGCCTTCAGGCTTACCCCCGGATGTGCAGGTACCGAAGCATTGACCAGGGTGGGTACATTTACAGCGTTATCCGCCGGGAAATTCACCGTAAAGTTCCGGTATCCTAAGGGAGGAGTACCTGGTTTTGCCAGCAAATGATAGGCCACCAGTCCCTGTAAAAGCTGGGGCGTGATCACCGCTGCCAGATCCGGCCCGTAACCCGGTACAGAAGCGGGGTTTGATATGAGCGTTACACCATAACCCGCTACCAGTGCGGCCGCCGCAGTACCCGCTGCGGGCCCGGGCATTCCTTTGTCCATTAGGGCCTTGGTAATTTGGCCAACAAGCAGCTGCTCAAATGCGGCATTGGTAGGTATCAATGCAGTAAAATTGGCGCTGGCCGTACTCAAGGCACTTTGAAACTGTCCGGTTGAACTCTCGCCTCCATCGGCCCGTATAACGGCTGCTTTAAAATACGTATAACTTCCTCCCGCATTGGCGGCAATGGTTTGCCAGAGTACTTTATCCGGTGGCAGCAAGGCAACGGCCACTTTATGCATCACGCCGTTTGAGGCCATGATATCCGGCGTTTTAACCGGAACGTTATTTACAAAAACAGCAGTGCCCTGTTTACCTAGAAAAATGGGCATCCGGTATCCCGGAGGCAAATTAGCAGCAGGCGCAGCCAGCACCAACATGCTCTGTAAATACATATCCAGCGCCGGCGCTGTGCTGCTGATACGGCTGCCGGTAAGTTGTGTGCCGCCAATAAGATGATATTTTAGCATCGAGTCCAGCTGGCCGGGGCGGAAAAAATCCAGTGAAGATGCATTCGCCGGCAATCCCAGCAAACTAAAGGAGGTAAGGATGGCGGTGTTGTCCGGAGCAAAAAAAGTCATCTCCCCTGCTGCATTGCCCAGCAAATCGGATAATTTACCCGTGGAGCCGGCAAAGGTGCTTGCTTTTTCTACCGCTGTTTTTAAAATAGAAAATTCCGGTGCATTCAGCTTTTGTAATATGGTTTCGGTGGCAGTAGATTTTTGGGGTGTGAGTGGAACCGCCTCCGGCAGGTCTTTATTGCATGCCTGCAGGAGCAATCCCGCTGCCAACAGCACCCATCCCGTTCTTTTAAAAAATGTATTTGTGAAATGCATATGAGTAGGTTTAATATAAGCAATGTGTTTACTGTAAATTATAGGTAAATGCCAGGTAGTAAAGTCCCCCGATGCTGGGGTTCCCGATGGCATTGATGTAATACTGGTTCAGCAGGTTGTTGGCCCCCAGCTTCAGCTGCGATTTGATGGCGGGCAGCCGGTACATAAGCGCCGCATCCACAATATGTGTGGGGTTGATTCGCCCGGAGGCAAAATCGCCCTCAAAATCGATCTTATCCTGCCAGCGCCAGCTTACGTTAAATCCAAACAGGTCTTTCGGACCAAAACCCGTGTTGCTCAATCCGAGCAAGGTCCTGTATTTAGGCGAATTGAACGATGCCCGGAAATTATCAGGTACATCTTTGATCTCATCGGAAGAAATATTACCGTTCACTGCAAAATTTGACGGCAGTCTCCAGTCGATACTCATCCCCCAGCCAAACGTTCTAACTTTTACATCGGAGTTTACCACCACCGAAATCCCCCGGTATTTGGTGGGATCGCTTTGATCATAGAATTGCACCACATCCCGTCTTCCGATAAAGTTTTCATACTGCCCGGTATATACATAAGCGTCCAACAGTACCTTGTTTTTAATCAGCGCTTTGTAGCCCAGTTCATAACTGGCTACACTTTCCGGTTTAATTTCCTTATACGTTACCGGGATCCTGTTGGCTGGGTTGGCGATAAACTCGGGTGCTGAATACCCCGGATTATTGATCAGGTCATAGGCTTCCCATATCACTTTATTTCCCCCGATCAATGTGCCGCTGCCAACTGTAAGGTCGATCCATTGCTGCTGGGTGCTGGGGAACCGGTAGGCCGTCTGGTACGACAAACGGATATTATGATCTTTTGCCGGCTGGATTACTGCCGTGATCCGGGGTGTAAACTTACCCTTGAAATACTGATTCTTATCGTACCGGCCCGAAGCGGTCAATTTTAAGCGGTCCTTTATGATTTCTTTTCCCACCTGCATGTAGGCGCCCAGCTCATTGATTTTAATGGGACCGTTCACTTCATGGAACAGGGTTTTTTCGCTGTTTAACACAAATTGCCGCCAGTTGCCGCCTACCAGCACATCCACCACATGATTGAGCAGGGATGAAAAATTATATTGTCCTTCGGCTACGTACAGATCCGATTTGTCTAAGAACAAGCCCCCGTTTTTGTAAATGGGTTTTAAGCGCACAGAATCCCACATTCTTTTGAATTCTGCAGACCCGGCTTCCGGCCGGCCTGCATCTGCCACCGCGCGGGCCTGGTTATGCGCATCCAGGTCGCCCATGCCGGCCATTTTTGCATTCAGGTAGGCAAAGCCATATTCCTGGTACCATTGGGTGCTGGGCTTCCACAGTTCGTTAAACTGGCGCGCGGTAGCGGTAAGATTGTGTGATTCCCCGGCGTTTTCCTGCGTGGTGTATGCCCGGGCAAACCAGTTGTCGGACCGCAGTTCAAACTTGTATTGTGCAATTTTCAGATCTTTCAGCGAATACCGGTCGCTACCGGTATAAATGGTATTCCCCGTTCCAAACTGTCCCATCAGAATCGCCTCAACTCTTGGCGTGATCTTATAATGCAGCGCTCCCGCCAACTTATAGTTGACGGTATTGGGGTCGGCCAGTTCGTCTTCTGTATATCCGGTTCTTGAAACGGGAATATTACCTGGCAATTGGCTGATATAGGATTGCCAGAACGGCACCTGGGCTCCAATGGCATTCAGCACCAGCGCTCTTAAATTAATGGTGGTTTCATCACCATATACATTCACTCCATCATAGTTGGGATCCGTATCCCGCGTGCCGTCTTTGATCATTCCGTTGGTACCCACGCGCCCATAGTTCCGGTAATCCCGCGCCAGCCAGTCCTTTGCATGTATATATTCAGAAGTAATCTTATATGCAAATTTCTCGGATACCTTCTGGGCCCACCTCAGCGAGAAATTATAGTACGGCGATGCGCCTCTCCATTTGTTATCCAGGTTCATCACCCCGGTCTTTGCCTGGAACGAAAGCCCGGTATAATTAAAGGGGTTTTTGCTGTTTACGAGCAGCGTACCGTTCATACCTCCCGAGCCGTACAACGCGGAGGAGGCGCCGGGCAGCAACTCCATACTTTCCACGTCCAGCTCACCTAGGCCTACCACGCTTCCTACGGAAAAGTTAAGGGCAGGCGCCTGGTTATCGATCCCGTCTACCTGCTGGTTGAAACGGGTATTACCGCTCCCGCCAAATCCCCTGGTGGTGGGTGATGTGAAGGTGAGGGATGCGTTTACCACGTCTACTCCTTTCAATTTTGAAATAATGTCATAGTAACTGGCTGCAGGGGTATTTCTGATCGCGGCTGCACTGACCCGTTCTACTGTAACAGGTGATTCAATCAGGCGCTCGGCCGTACGGCTGGCCGAAACCACTACTTCCTGCCCGAGGGCCGTACCTAATACCATGGAAACGGTTACCGGTTCATAGGAGCTCACCGTTAGCTCCTGTGTGGCATATCCAACGGAACTGACAATGATTTTAACCGGCAGCGAGGATACACGGATGGAAAAGTTGCCGGCTGTACTGGTGTAGGTCCCCGAAACACTCCCGGAAACAATCACGGAAGCCGCATTGATTCCTTCCCCTGTTTCGCTGTTTTTAACAGTACCGGTAATGGTTCCGGGCTGGGCAAGCGCTATGGAATGATAGAGGCAGAACAGGCATAAAAAGGCAAATAGGCGAATCGCAGGTCTCATAAATTAAATGGTTTTGTGATTATTTTGAATGTTAAAATAACACTTGTTAGTCGTAATTAAAAATTTAATTTTGAGGCAAAGGAAGTTCTCAGGAATTTTTTCAGGCCCAGAAGCCGTTCATATTCAAAGGCTGATTATTTTCGCAGCATGTCAAACTTTAATTTCCCGGGCCAGACCGCTTTTTATAAAGGCAAAGTGCGCGATGTGTATACCATCAACGATGAACGGTTGGTAATGATCGCTTCCGACCGTATTTCTGCTTTCGATGTGATCCTGCCCCGTCCGATCCCCTTTAAAGGACAGGTGCTGAACCAGATAGCAGCGTATATGCTCCATGCCACCCGCGATATTTGTGAAAACTGGCTGCAGCAGGTTCCGGCCCCCAATGCCTCCATAGGAATCAAGTGCATTCCGTTTAAAATTGAGATGGTGGTTCGGGGGCATTTAACCGGGCATGCCTGGAGAACCTACCAGTCTGGAAAACGGGAATTATGCGGGGTGCCGCTGCCCGAAGGCATGCGGGAAAATGAAGCATTTCCGACACCGATTATTACCCCCAGCACCAAGGCTGACGAAGGGCACGACGAAGACATCAGTAAAGAAGAGATCATTCGCCAGGGACTGGCCTCAGAAAGTGAATGGAACGAACTGGAGCGATTGGCACTGGCGCTTTTCAAACGCGGACAGGAACTGGCGGCAAAGCAGGGCCTCATCCTTGTAGATACCAAATACGAATTTGGCAAAAAAGACGGCGCGATCATGCTGATGGATGAGATCCATACGCCCGACAGTTCCCGGTATTTTTATGCCGATGGATTTGAAGAACGTTTGGCAGCCGGCGAAAAGCAAAAACAGCTCAGCAAAGAATTTGTACGGGAATGGCTCATCGCCAACGGCTTTATGGGCAAGGAAGGGCAAACCGTTCCGGAAATGAGCGATGACTGGATCCAAACCATCTCGAACCGTTATATCGAATTATACGAAAAAGTGATCGGAACCGCGTTTCAACCGGAGCCGGTAAGCGATGAGGAATTGTATCACCGGATTGTAAAAGCGCTGGAAGCATAAATAAGCCCCGCTGCATTTTCTTTAATGGTTTAGCCTGTGCTTCCCGCGGTTGTACCTTAAAGGGCACCACCCAGCGCCCGGATGTATTTATCAATATACAGCTGTTTGTCCTTCGACCGATATTGCTCAATATAACGGGGATGCTCCAATACAATGGCTTTATCAAATAAGCGGGCAGCAGCATTCAGCTTATTGATAAACGCTGCGTTTTTCTTTCCCAGGATAAACACCTCCGAAGTATCCAATCCCAGGCTGATATGCTTTTTCATCGACGCAATCATAAATGGTTTTACCATTTCAAAAAGCGCCGGATCGTCATAATAGTTCGCATTCACCCATTTGCTTCCTTCTGTGCTCCGGACAATTGCCAGCGGGAAGGGCGAATTGATGTAAAATTCATTATAAAAGCGGGCCGCACCACCCCAGGCTGCAATCACATCATACATAAATACCGAGGAGACTTCATGCGTGTAAGCCGACTGCATCCTGATACCACAAACCTGTTCCAGTCTTTTGGTATCGGTAAAGGGTACGCCTGTTACGCCAGCCCCGTGGCGGCTTGGATTAATGCCGATGATAAATTTCCGCCGGTGGCGATCGTTATAATATCGATTATAAAATCTCCGCATCACCTGCAGGGTTTCAGGATTATCCAGGTAGGGATTCATCACCCGGAAGCCATCTGGTAATTTGCCGGTATAATGCAAATGACGATTAAAATCAATTACCTTTTCTGCAACTGTTACCATCACCGCTAAGCTATAAAATAATTCGCTTCGGTTAGCTTAATTTGAGTACGGAAGATGCCGTTAGTTTTCCCGCAAACCTGCATAGATCTGCGGGAAAAAAAAATCATTTCCATCCGCCGCCCAGGGCCCTGTATATATGGGTAACTGCACTAAACTGCTGCTGACGGGTTTCTACCAGCTCCAGCCGCGATTCCAGCGCATCCCGCTGGGTCATCAGTACCTCCAGGTAATCGGCCCTGGCGGCCTTGTACAATTCATTGGATACTGCAATGGACCGGGCCAGGGCATTCACCTCATTGTTCTTCAGCTGGTATTTCTGCTCCAGGTTACCGATATTGGATAGCTCATTGGATACTTCCCGCACCGCGTTTAAAATGGTTTTTTCATATTCATACAGGGCCTGTTGCTGGCGTGCATCCGCGCTGGCAAATTCGGCCTTGATGGCATTTTTGTTGATCAGCGGTCCTGCCAGTTCGCCCGCCAGGGAAAAAAGTACCGATTCCGGCAATTTTGCCAGATAGGACGGTTTGAATGCCTGCAAACCGATTGCCGCGGAAAGATCCAGGGTAGGATAAAAAGCTGCCCGGGCCACTTTTACATCCAGCCTTGCCGCCGCCAGAGCCTGTTCCGCCTGACGGATATCTGGCCGGTTGGCCAGCAACTGCGAAGGAATGCCGGAACTTACCGGGCGGGGCAAGGCTGTCAGGAAGCCGCCGGAAAATCGTTCAACGGGCTGGGGATTTCGTCCCAGCAGAAAATTGACCTTATTCTCCGTTTCCTTTATTTGCTGAAGGATCTCATATTCCCGGCTTTGGGAGTTGAGTACTTCCGCCTCAAACTTTTTAACCGCCAGTTCGGTAGCTCTTGCTGCTTCCTTTTGCACTTTTACAATTTCCAGTCCATTCTTCTGCAGTTGTATGCTTTCCTTTACAATAGCCAGCTGATTATCCAGCGCCAGCAGCTCATAATACGAATCCGCAATCTCGGCTATCAGGTTGGTCACTACAAAATTCTTTCCTTCTACTGTGGCCAGGTAACGGTCTACTGCGGCCTGTTTGCCATTGCGCAGTTTTTTCCAGATATCAGCCTCCCAGGTGGCATAAAGCCCCAGTTCATGATCGCCCAGGATATCGGGCACTTCTTTCCCGGGTTCAATATCCGTGGAAGCATCCCCGGCGCCCTGACTCGTATACCGCCCCACTTTTTCGATCCCGCTGCCGGCTTTAGCCACCACACTGGGCAGCAATTCTCCTTTTTTTACACGAATATCATTTCGTGCAATTTCAATCTCCTGCAGGGTGCTCAGCAGTTCCCGGTTATTGTGAAGCGCTGTATCCACCAATTTCAGCAAATAGGGGTCGGCAAAAAAATCCTGCCATCTTACCGAGGCACTGTTCAGGGTATCCGCCGGCGCCGCCTCAAAGGATGCCGGTGGTGCTGCCTTTACTTCATGGTTCACTACTGCCGGTACTTTACAGCCTTCAATACCAAGAATAAGGACTGCAACACCGGTCAGGTATCGTTTCATACTATTCATTATGATCAATTTCTTCTGTTAACGGATTTTCTTCTTCATCTTCCACCAGGATATGCCGCTCCGATATACGGGCGAATATGTAGTATAAGCCCGGTATAATGAGTACACCGAAGATGGTACCAAACAACATCCCCCCTGCCGCTGCCGATCCGATGGTATGGTTGGCGATGGCACCGGGGCCGGTGGCCACCATCAGCGGAATCACGCCGGCGATGAACGCGAAGGAGGTCATCAATATCGGGCGTAACCGCGCTGCGGCACCTTCAATGGCCGCCTGTGCCGGCGAATGACCATCGCGGTGCCGTTGTACGGCATATTCCACGATCAATACCGCATTCTTACCGAGGATACCGATCAGCATCACCATGGCGATCTGTGCATAGATATTGTTTTCCAGTCCGAAGATCTTTAGAAAGCAAAACGCCCCGAAGATGCCGATGGGCAATGAAAGCAGGATAGGCAGCGGTAATACGAAACTTTCGTATTGTGCCGACAATACCAGGTATACAAATACCAGGGAGATCAGGAAGATGTAAATGGCCTGGTTGCCCCTTCGCGTCTGGTCTTTGGAGATGCCGGCCCAATCGATACCAAAACCCCTGGGCAGTTTTTCTTTGGCCACTTCATTGATCACATCAATGGCCGTACCGCTGCTCACACCGGGCGCCGATCCGCCGCTGATTTCGGAAGCGTTGTACATATTATGCCGGGTAATCTCCGATAAGCCATAGGTCTTCTTCATGGTCATAAAAGCCGAATAAGGCACCATTTCATCGTGATCATTTTTTACATAATAGCTGAAGATGTCCTCTGGCAGCTGACGGTATTGCGGCAATGCCTGCACCATTACTTTATAGGGCCGGTCAAATTTGATGAACCCTGTTTCATAGTTACTGCCTACCAGTGTAGAAAGGTTATCCATGGCGTTCTCTACGGAAACCCCTTTTTGCTTGGCCTTATCATTATCCACTGCCAGTTGGTATTGCGGGAAGCTGGCACTATAGAAAGTAAATACAGACCGCAGTTCCGGCCGCTTGTTCAGCTCTTTTACAAAATCTCGGCTCACTGTTTCCATCAGCTTATAATCACCGGTTCCGGCCTTGTCTAAAAGTCGCAACTCAAAACCTCCTGCGGCACCATAGCCCGGCACGGCAGGTGGCGGAAAAAATTCCAGCGTGGCGCCCTTAATGCCTTTGGCTTTTTCTTCCAGTTCTTCCATTACTTCCTGCATAGAGTGTTTGCGTTCGCTCCAATCCTTCAGGTTGATCAGTACCGTTCCAGAGTTGGAGCCGGTTCCTTCAGACAGCACCTCGTACCCGGCGGTGCTCGATACGGATTGAATATCTTCCATACCCGATGCGATCTTCTGTAGCTGGGCGGCTACGGCATCGGTACGTTCCAGCGTAGATCCCGGCGGGGTAACAATAATGGCATAAAACATCCCCTGATCCTCGCCGGGAATAAAACCTGAGGGTACAGAAACACTGAAGCCCCAGGTTCCGGCAATAAAGGCCACCAGTACCAGAAAGGTGAACGCCCGCCGGTTCACAATAACCGACACCAGCTTTTTATACCAGCCCTGCAGGCTATTAAACCAGTTGTTAAATCCGTCGATGGCGCGGTTTACCACCGTTTTTTTCTTTTTACCGTGCGTGTTTTTCAGGATCATGGCGCACATAGCCGGTGTAAAAGTAAGGGCTACAATACCGGACAGAATGATGGCCGTTGCCATTGTAACCGAAAACTGCCGGTAAAACACACCCACTGGTCCCGACATAAAAGCAATGGGAATAAATACCGCCGCCATGATCAGGGTGATGGCGATGATCGCCCCGCCGATTTCGTGCATGGCCGCCATGGTGGCCGCCTTGGCACTCAGACCCTCACTTTCCATTTTTGCATGCACTGCTTCTACTACTACAATGGCATCATCTACCACGATCCCGATCGCCAGCACTAAGGCAAAAAGTGTGATCAGGTTTAAGGTGATACCCAGGAACTGCATAAAGAAAAAGGTTCCCACCAATGAAATGGGCACAGCGAGAATAGGAATCAGCGTCGACCGCCAGTCGCCCAGGAACAGGAACACCACAAATCCTACAAGAATAAAGGCCTCTACCAGCGTATGTACCACTTTTTCCATCGACGCATCGAGGAACTTGGATACATCATAACTTAACTCGTAATGCATGCCCTTAGGAAAGGAGGATGCTTCGATCTCTTTCAGCTTGGCTTTTACATTTTTGATCACCTCACTGGCATTACTGCCATAGGACTGTTTGATCACGATGGCTGCCGAAGTACGGCCGTTCAGCTTTGAATAAATATTGTAGAATGCACTGCCCAGCTCTATATCTGCTATATCTTTTAAATGCAGTAATTGCCCGTCAGGTCCGGCCTTCAATACAATATTTTCATAATCTTCTTTCTTATTGTAGCGGCCGGTATATTTTAAGACATACTCAAAAGCCTGCGATTTTTTGCCGGAGCTTTCACCCAGGCGTCCCGGCGAAGCTTCCAGGCTTTGATCACTCAGCGCCTCCATCACTTCATTGGCCGTGATCTTATACGCCAGCATGCGGTCCGGCTTCAGCCATACCCGCATGGAATATTCTTTATCACCCAGGATATCGGCAAACCCTACCCCATTTACGCGCTTCAATTCTGCCAGCAGGTTCAGATCGGCAAAGTTGTAAATAAAGCTGCCGTCCAGCTTGGGATCATCGCTGTAGAGGTTTACATACATCAGCATATTGGATTCTTCCCGGGTGATCTTTACTCCTTCACGCACCACCAGGGGTGGCAATTTATTTACCACGGCGGCTACCCGGTTCTGCACGTTTACAGAGGCCAGGTTCGGATCGGTACCCAGCTCAAAAACCACCTGGATGCTGGCCTCCCCGTCGTTACCGGCATCGGAAGCCATATATTTCATACCGGGAATTCCATTGATGGCCTGTTCCAGGGGGATGACCACGGCCTTAATCATCAGTTCGCTGTTGGCTCCGGGATACTCCGCTGTTACATTCACCTTGGGCGGAGAAACCGATGGAAACTGGGTCACCGGCAATTGCGTAAGTGCCAGTATGCCCAGAAAGAGAATGATCAGTGAAATAACAATAGACAGTACGGGCCTGTTAATAAATTTATTAAACATAAAAACGGTTTTGGAATAGCATCAATTAAGGATTCAGCAATTGCAGTTTACGGGCCACTTCACCAGGTGCCGCATATACCGGCTTTATTTTCTGGTCTTCTTTAATGGTTTGCAAACCTTCCAGCAGAATATGGTCGGTTTCAACAAGCCCCTCTCCAATTACATACAGATTGGGCAGCTCGTATTGCACCGTAATATTCCGCGACCGTACTTTATTGTCTTTATCCACTACATACACATAAATCTTATCCTGCAACTCATAGGTAGCCTTTTGCGGGATGACCAGCGCATTTCGAAGCGGGATCTGCATCAGTACCTTGCCGGTTTCTCCGTGTTTTAAAAGCGCATTCGGATTAGGGAATCTTGCCCGGAATGCAATATTTCCGGTGGTATTGTCAAACTCGCCTTCGATCGTTTCAATGTTGCCGGGATAAGGATAATGACCGGCATTGGCCAGTGTTAGCCCCAGTGGCGTTTTGGTAGTGCCGCTGCTGTCGGTTTTGAAATTCAGGTATTCACTTTCAGATACGTTAAAATAGGCATAGATATTACTGTTATCGGATAAAGTGGTCAACAGCGTACCTTCATCGATCAGACTGCCCTGCTTGAACCGGATGCGGTCAATTACCCCGCTGAAGGGCGCACGGATTTCGGTAAAAGATAAATGCGCTCCGGCCAGAGCCATTTCAGCCTTCGCCACATCATATTTGGCTTTAGACAGCGCCAGCTCATTTTTAGAAACGATCTCTTTATCCGCCAGCAGATGGGTATTCTGCATTTCCAGCTCGGCTGAATGGGCCTCAGCCTTTGCTTTTTGATATTCTGCCTCGTAAATTTTGGGCATAATCCGGAACAGCAGCTGCCCTGCCTTTACATATTGCCCTTCGTCTACATAGCTTTTTTCAAGATACCCCTTCTCCTGGGCGCGGATCTCCACATTGCGCACCGATTGTAATTGTGCCACATATTCTTTTACATAATTGGTATCGATCTTTAAGGGGCTGGTAACGGAAAACGATTCGATCTCTGCTTTTTCTTCTTTCTTCGACTTACAGCTTGTTGTTGCGTACGTAATCAGGCACAAGCTGATCAGCAATGCGATTTTGTTCATTGTTGAATGGAAATTTTAAAGGAATACAGCCGCCTCAGCTGGAAAACTGATGACTGCGAAATGGCCCATCTGCGGAGCGGATGTCAGAGGATTAAAAAATCCCGCGGGTTTCAGGCACCAATAAACGCGATGCCTTGTTCCAATCGGTTTGTCCGGGTCTACCGATCATAGCCCGTGCTGCCTGTGACTCTGGCCGCAGTATATTGCCGGGGGTTGGTAATTTTGATTTAAGTTGATATTAAACTATGAAAACATTAACAGATTACTCCATATCACCGGATTGCATATCCGGTATTGAGCGCCGGGTGGTAACTGTTATATACGGATGGAGCGGAAAAAGATATATTTCTCCGGGGTGAGGAATGCAAGATAAGATTGTCCGTATAATTTTTCCCTGTTGTGAACATCGGGATGCCGGCTCTGGATCCAGCTAAAAAAATCGTGCAGGAAGTCTGTAAATGCGTGTTCATGCACTCCGCGGGCCAGATCTTCTTCGTTGTCATCATTGCGATCCAGGAAAAGATCGGGGGGAAAAACGGGAAGATCCGGTGTGGCCGTATAATGCGCCTTTTGGTGTAGAGATGCCCAAACAGGAACACCGTGTTCCGCTTTTTGCACGGGTTTCCATAAAAAAACTGCAGCAAAAAGCAGGCTATAAACAACGATCAGTACACTCCTCCGCTTCATAAAGGCGTAAAATTAATTCTTCCGGCTGTTTTGCAAAAAAATACTTTTCAATTTAAATATTTTATAACATGGTATATCGAACTTCCAGGTCTGGAAACGCTTTTAAACGCTAAGGCCGCAAGGGGGCTCGCAACGTTCGTTAAGCGATAGGGCGACATAGTTCAACGCCCATTGCGTGCGCTGCGGATCCCCTTTGCGTATTCTAAGATTACCGAACTGCAAAACAGCCCCCAAGATTCCTACAGCGCTGTGTCCGCATCTTTTTCGGTCCATTCCACGGCCAGCGCGCCACTGGGACAGCGACGAACCTGCTCAACAATCTGCGCAGCCGAAGCACCATCCACATCTACCCACTTTTTTTCCTTTGGCCGGAATACCTGGGGCAGCTCCTTCCAGCAACGCGTGGCGTGCTGGCATAATTCAGGGCGCCAAACCACCGCAACTGCTTCATTCCGGTAAACAATCCTTTTCGCTGTTTCGGGGTCCCGCCGCATAAACGTGCGCACCCTAACCTGGTTTTCCAGGATCTTGGAGATCGGGCAAGCCCTTGCAATATCCTGCAGGCGCTGTACCTGGTCATCGGGTACAGGTTGAGGAAAATAAATATCACGGTCGATGACCGTGATGGTATTGCCCTCCTTTATTTCACTGTATAAATTTGTGTTAACACGGATCTCCGGCACGTCCCAGCCTTTGCGGTCGATATACATACGCAGGGTGATCAGTGTGCAGGATGCCAGCGAGGAAAGCAATAAGGTATAAGGGTCGGGGCCGCTGTCCCCGCCTCCCTGGCTTAGGGGTTCATCTGCAATAAAACCACCGTTACGCCAGGTAATGGTACATTGGTACTTCTCCGTGCCGATGGCGGCATTTAGCGGTTTTTCGAGTCTGTATTTCATGCGCCTTTATTTAAACGGCAAGCTACATCATTTCTTTTGTTCCGGGCTTAATCCAGGTTAAGTGGTTTGCCACTGCAATACAGGAACACAGATATTTATTGCGGCTACCTGTTGCCAGTGAAATCTTGACAAAATACCGGATACCCAAACTCAATGTTTCAGCGGCAACCAAACAAACGCCCGGAAATATATAAACCAATTCCATAATTGTGTAACACTGCCGCCGGATACCTGGGCGAACTTTGCAGAGAATTATAAAATGATTTATTTATGACAACCGATCCGTTAAATGCAATAGCCATCCCGCTGGAAGGGGTAGAAAGCGAACACTGTGCTCTTATTGTAGATAAAGGGCTGGACAAGGTAGGGGGTATTGCAGCACATAAAGTGGAGCTGAACAACCGCCGCGCACTGATCACCACCGATGAAAATGAAGTGGTGGCCAAAGCCGTATCGGCCATCCGGGATCTCGGCTACGATGTGCCCACTGTAAAAAAGAATATCCCGGTACTGGACATGACCTGTGCTTCCTGCGCCATCAGCGTTGAAAGCATGCTAAAAAGCCAGCCGGGGATCGTGTCGGCTTCGGTAAATTTTGCCACCACTTCCGTAGCGGTAGAATATCTGCCCAATATTACGGACACGGCCGCTATGCAAAAAGCGGTGCAGTCGATCGGGTATGACCTGCTGATCGAAAGCGCAGCAAAAGAATCCGAAACACTGGAAGCCATCCACCAGCAGAAATTCAATGTGCTTAAAAAGAAAACCCTGTGGTCGGCCCTGATTACGGTTCCACTGGTGATCATCGGTATGTTTTTTATGGACATCAACTATGCCAATGAGATCATGTGGGTACTTTCCACACCCGTGGTACTTTATTTTGGAAAGGATTTCTTTATCAACGCATGGAAACAAGCCCGCCACCGTTCCGCCAATATGGATACATTGGTAGCCCTCGGTTCGGGGACGGCGTACCTGTTCAGTGTATTCAATACGCTGTTCCCTTCGTTCTGGCATAACCGCGGATTGCATGGCCATGTATATTTTGAGGCCGCAGCGGTGATCGTTACATTTATTCTCCTTGGGAAACTGCTCGAAGAAAAAGCAAAAGGAAATACATCTTCAGCGATTAAAAAGCTAATGGGATTACAGCCGCAAACCGTCACTATCATCCGTACCGATGGCCGGGAAGAAATACAGTCTATTGAGAATGTACATAAGGACGACATCATCCTGGTGAAGCCTGGTGATAAAATAGCCGTAGACGGCATGGTTACAGCAGGAAGTTCTTACGTTGATGAAAGCATGCTGAGCGGGGAGCCGGTGCCGGTATTAAAAAACGAAAAGGATGCTGTATTCGCCGGCACCATTAATCAAAAAGGCAGCTTCCGGTTCCGAGCCGATAAAGTAGGGTCCGAAACCATGCTGGCCCAGATCATCCGTATGGTACAGGAAGCCCAGGGCAGCAAGGCCCCGGTGCAGAAACTGGTTGATAAAATTGCCGGCATCTTTGTACCGGTGGTGATCGGGATCGCCATCCTGGCCTTTGCAAGCTGGATTGTACTGGGCGGCGATAACGGCTTTACACAGGGACTGATCGCCTTTGCAACCGTGCTGGTGATCGCATGTCCCTGTGCGCTGGGATTAGCCACTCCTACTGCAATCATGGTGGGTATTGGCAAAGGCGCAGAAAAAGGGATCTTGATCAAAGACGCGGTAAGCCTGGAACTGGCCAAAAAAGTGAATGCCGTGGTACTGGACAAAACCGGTACCATCACGGAGGGAAAGCCGATGGTTACCGACAGTTACTGGCAAAATGAGGCAGCAGCTGTACAACAGATCTTCTACAGTATTGAAAAGCAATCGGAGCATCCGCTTGCAGAAGCCGTGGTAAAACACTTCGGAGATTTGTCCACCACCGCGATCACCGATTTTGAAAGTTTAACCGGCCGCGGCGCCAGTGCCCGGGCCGGAGGCGCCGTCTACTACGCCGGCAACCGCCGGTTGCTGGGTGAAAAAGGAATCCGGATCGATCCTGCGTTGCAGGAAAAGG
The DNA here is from genome assembly GCF_021538615.1 of Niabella agricola. Taxonomy (NCBI): domain Bacteria; kingdom Pseudomonadati; phylum Bacteroidota; class Chitinophagia; order Chitinophagales; family Chitinophagaceae; genus Niabella; species Niabella agricola. The sequence continues at coordinate 882,133 of NZ_JAJHIZ010000002.1, read as the reverse complement.
CGCAACAATGGAGCAATGCATCCAAAACCGTGATCTGGTTTGCCGATGCACAACAGGCTCTGGGCGTATTTGCCATTGCCGACCAGATCAAGCATTCATCCCGGCAGGCCATACAGACTTTAAAGCAGGCCGGTATCGAGGTATACATGCTAACGGGCGACAATGAAGCAACCGCCGCCGCCATTGCCCGGCAAACCGGTATCGGCGCCTATAAGGCAGAAGTACTACCCGAACAGAAAGCCGCTTTTGTAAAGCAGTTACAGGCCGCAGGTAAAACCGTAGCCATGGTGGGTGACGGCATCAATGATAGTACCGCATTGGCCCAGGCAGATGTAAGCATTGCCATGGGTAAAGGCAGCGATATCGCAATGGATGTGGCGAAGATGACCATTATTTCTTCCGACCTGAATAAGATCCCGGAGGCCATTCAATTATCCCGGCAAACGGTAGCCACCATCCGCCAGAACCTGTTCTGGGCCTTTATCTACAATATAATCGGCATTCCGGTGGCAGCAGGCATCCTGTACCCTATCAACGGGTTCCTGCTCAATCCCATGATTGCCGGGGCTGCAATGGCACTGAGCAGCGTAAGCGTGGTCACCAATAGTTTGCGCCTTAAATGGAAACGGTAAAACATGTAAGAATACCCCGGAATGATGTAACAGTCCGGCAGTAGGTTTAAACGAAATTTGTAATCTAAACAGTAAAAAATAATACACATGAAAACAATTCAGATCTCCATTCCCGATATGCAGAGTGCCCATTGCCAGGTACGTGTTCAAAACGCGCTTAGCAACATAGAAGGTATACATGTAAATGGAATAACAGCGGGCCAGGCAACCGTAGCAGTAAATGACGCGCAACAGCAGTCCGTTGTTACCGCGGCAATTGAAAAAGCCGGCTATACAGTGGCAGGCATTGCATCCGGAAACGACCCGCAGCCAGGCGCGGCCCTTCAGTTTAAAACAAATATCAACTGCGGCGGCTGTGTGGCATCTGTAAGACCGGCGCTGGATGGCAACAATGGCATTGCCGAGTGGCATGTAGATACGCTGAGCAAGGACAAGATTCTTACCGTAAAAACTGCCGGCGCCACCCCTGAAGACGTTATCAACACCGTTAAAAACGCCGGCTTTAAGATTGAGCCCGTTTTATAGCAGTTGACATTCTGAAGCCATTAAGACATTAAACACAGTTTGTTCTGTATGATCTTCATGATACCTTAACTTCCTAATGGTTTTCAGAATATTCCTTAAACAGCATCTTAAACCGATATAAAGAACATATGAATCATCTTTCCCATCCCCTTTCCGGATCCGGTATACAAATGCATCTGTTAACAGCACCCGAAACAGTTACTGCAGATAAGGCAATATTGCTTTCATTTAAACCGGTCCGTCGTGCAGGATCCGGCGGTCCTGTAACATTGGTGCCACAACACGAAGCCGCATTCCACCTGATCGTGCTGAATGAAGCGCTTACCTGGTTCCGGCACCTGCATCCGGTGTTGCAGGCAGATGGCAGTTATACAGTAAGGGTTACTTTTCCAGCCGCTGGCAATTACCTGTTGTATGCGGATTACCAGCCGGAGGGGGCATTGCCGGTCGTAGATAAAATAGCACTGCAGGTTTCAGGCAACAGCCAGCACCTGGTGGCAGCGGGAAGTGAAAAATTAACGGCAACTACCGGTGACTTTACTATTTCTATCGATCTTTCCGCACCCTTGTACACCGGAGCATCCTTACACCTGCCCTTCCGGATCGAGCGTGAAGGAAAACAGTTGCATGCAGGAGCTTTATCGCCGTATCTGGGCGCCGTGGCACACCTGATCCTCATTCACCGGGATGATAAGGACTTCCTGCATATTCACCCGCAGGCAGGTACGGATGTTCCGGTGGTGGCGCATACGCAATTTGAAAAAGCCGGCAATTACCGGATATGGATTCAGTTTAATGTAGATGGTACTGTATATACGGCCGACTTCACGCTGGATGTAAAAGATGCGGTTCATGGTACTCCGGTACAACAACACATCCATCATCATGGATAGATCCACCACTATTGAATATTGATAAGCCCTGCATGAGCGCAGGGTTTTATTTTTCAGGTCACCCCAATATCAGGCTGAACAGTAATCCTTTTAAGGACAACGCTTCTGCCGGGGCAGGGAGTATATAACGGGATCCGATGCGCCACTCCACAGCGGCCGTATCCGGCGCGGGGGTCCTCTGCGAGAGACCCTGCTTAGAAGACAGATTATCCCATACCAGGCAGAACAGCACTTCCCCTTTTAAGGACTACACTTCCGCTGGAGTCCGAAAACATATAACAGCATTCAGTGCTTCAGCGCCTCAGTAACCGTACCGGGGTATCAACATAAAAATAATCGTTGCATTAAAAAGAAACAGGATATCTTGCGGAGGAAATATCCCCCCATGCAACGATACAGGAACCTTCTTTTTTATGTGTTAACAATTGCCGGAGCTATTGCGATTATCTGGTGGATCCTGACGATGGGTAACCAGTTACAATCGCAAAAAAATATTAAATCCATTATCGAAAGCAAGCCGGCATTGGGGATTCCGTTTACCGCGGTGCTGCGGCACAATATCCGGGAACCGCTGGCTATCCTCCTATTGCAGATCTTTGTGATCCTGCTGGTGGGATCATTAATGGGCTTTCTGTTTAAAAAGCTTAAACAACCCCGCGTGATCGGTGAAATGGCCGCGGGCATCCTGTTGGGCGCCTCGTTCCTGGGCTATTATTTCCCCGAAGTATCGGCCTTTGTTTTTCCGCCACAGTCGCTGGGCAACCTCAACCTGCTCAGCCAGATTGGCCTGGTACTGTTCATGTTCATTGTAGGACTGGAACTGGATCTGTCTATGTTGCGGGGAAAAACCAATGCAGCGGTAATGATCAGTCACACCAGTATTATTGTGCCTTTTACGCTGGGCGTGGCTACTGCTTATTTTACTTATCAGCAATTTGCACCTACGGGTGTACAGTTTATTTCTTATGCCTTGTTTATCGGCATTTCGCTAAGCATTACTGCTTTTCCCGTGCTGGCCCGGATCATACAGGAACGGAACCTCTCAAAAACAAACCTCGGTGTGCTGGCCATTACCTGTGCCGCTGCCGACGATGTTACGGCCTGGTGTATCCTGGCATTGGTGATCGCAGTAGTCAAAGCCGGATCTGCCTGGAGCGCCCTCTACACGATCCTGCTGTCCATTGCCTATATCCTGGTGATGATAAAAGTGATACGTCCGCTTATGGGCAACTACTACCGGAAGGTAAACAACCGGCTAACGGTTCCTTTTATCGCTGTATGCATGATCATCCTGATCGCCTCTGCCTATCTTACCGATGCCATCGGTATCCATGCCCTGTTTGGCGCCTTTGTAGCCGGTATGGTGATGCCGGCGGATATGGAGTTTCGCACGCAACTGATTGAAAAGATCGAAAGCGTGGCCCTGCTCCTGCTCCTGCCCCTGTTTTTTGTTTCTACAGGGTTGAAAACACAGATTGCGTTACTGAATAATGCCGCGCTCTGGAGCATCTGTATTATTGTGCTGATTATTGCCGTAATTGCCAAGTTTGGTGCCAGCGCTGCTGCGGCGCGGTTTACCGGTCAGTCCTGGAGCGAAAGCCTCCAGTTGGGAGCCCTGATGAATACCCGTGGTTTGACAGAGCTGGTGGTACTCAATATCGGGTATGACCTGGGGGTAATTTCAAGAGAAATTTTTACTATCCTGGTGATCATGGCCCTGTCTACAACCCTGATGACCGGGCCGGCGCTGAACCGGATCCAGAAACTGTTTAGAGCGTCATAGGAATCATTTGAAAATGTGAGAATGTGGATAGTGTTCCTGTCTGATGTCATGTATCCTGATGGAGTATCGTCAGCAATTGGTTATCAGAAATCAGAGATCAGAAATGAGAACAAAAGCACATCAGGGCGTAAGAACGAATCCGACTTTGAACGTTAAACGTTGAACTTTAAATCCCTGGAAACACATCAGGTATAAAACGGATCCAATCTCAAATTTTAAACCTGGAACCGTTTTTCTAAAGGAGCCGGGAACTTTTCCGGATTTTTTTTGTTGATGACTCCGGAGATTCTCAATAAAGGGTTGATTGGTTATATTTTAACGATCCAATCTTTTGTAAACTAGCTTTTTTCGTTTATTTTCACGTACAAATTGACAAAACAATGGAAGACAATTATTCAAGAAGTACACCAGACAGTATTTTTTCCAGGAACGAAGCGGTAGGCTCCCGGTCGCGCTCCTTCCTCGCCAATGTATTTACCTATATGTTCGTAGCATTGGGGATTACTGCCGTAGTGGCCTATTTTTTTGCGAGCGATCCAGAGCAATACATCGCCCCGATTATATCCAATAAGCTCTTATTTTATGCAATTGTATTTGCGCCACTCGGATTTGTTTTATTGATGTCCTTTGCCTTCAACCGGCTTTCTGCGCCTGTTTTAATGGCATTACTGCTGATTTATTCTGCTATAAACGGGATCAGTTTTAGTTTTATTTTACTGGTTTATACCACTACTTCTGTCTTTGGCTGTTTCCTTACCGCAGCGCTGATGTTTGGGATCATGGCCGTAATGGGTTATACCACCAAGCAAGATCTTACTTCCATGGGACGTATCATGATGATGGGACTGATCGGTATCATCATTGCCTCCATCGTGAACATTTTCCTCAAAAGCGATTCTATGGGGTATATCATCAGCTTTATCGGGGTAATCGTGTTTACCGGTTTAACCGCATACGATGTGCAGAAATTAAAACGGATTGGTGAAGGAATTGATGAGGAAGGCAACGTGATTGCAGGTGATGTAAAGAAGCTGGCCATCATGGGTGCTTTAAGTCTTTACCTGGATTTTATCAACCTGTTCCTGATGCTGCTGCGTTTGTTTGGAAGAAGAAACTAAACAATTTAAATCTTATTTTTGAAAGCCGGTTTTCCCGGCTTTTTTCTTTTAACCAGCTTTTATGAATCTACCGGTTATCTTCACGGCAGCCATAAAAAAAGAAACCGTTGCTGCAATTGTTGAATGGATCGGTGCCAATCAAAAGCGGTTTGATCAGTTGTTCGGGCTTTTTTCAAAGGGCGAACCCCGCGTGGTACAGCGGGCCGCCTGGCCCCTGAGCTACTGCGTCATCCGTCATCCGGAGCTAATTACACCGCACTACGGGAAGATCATCCAGCTATTGAATGATCCGGCACAACCGGCCGCTGTAAAAAGGAATATCCTGCGTTTGATGGATCAGGGCCCGGAAACACCCAAAAAATTTCATGGTCCGGTCATGGATAGCTGTTTCCGCATACTGGAAGATCCGGAGGAAACGATCGCCTCCCGTGCCTTTGCCATTGGCATCCTCTCCCGTATGACGGACCGTTACCCGGAAATATTACCCGAATTGAAAACAGCCTTGGAATTTGCGCTGCCCAACGCTTCACCGGGTGTACGCAGCAGGGCATTGAAGGTGTTAAAGAAAAAATGAGGAAAGCCACAGAGGCACCGGGACGCTGAGATGCTATTTCTTTCCCCCGCGTCGTTGCTCCTTTGCGTCGTTGCATGAAACCAGGAAAGTTTATCGTGTTGAAGGAAAAGCCTCAGAAACACTGAAACACTGAAATATAATTATTTTCACGCATCGTTGCTTCTTTGCGTCGTTGCGTGAAACCAGGAAAGTTTATCGTGTTAAAGGGAAAGCCACGGAAACACGGAAGTATTGTGGTTCCATTTTAACCGCAAAGCGCGCAAAGAATCCGCCAGGATACGCAATGGGAAATATCCGGCTATAAAGCCTTAGCGAACTTTGCGAAACCCTTGCGCGCTTTGCGGTTAAATCGAAATCGATCTCCAGGCCTGCCGCGTCGCCGCGAGAAAAGCCACAGAAGCGCAGCATACACAGAGGTTCTATTACATTCTTTGCATCCCGTTCCTTCCCGTTGTTGCACGAAATGGGCGCCACGAAGACCGGAAGGCACTAACAAACACGAAGCGGTATAGTGCATTGCGTGAAATCATTGCCGCCGTGGCAAACCGGCTTACAAACCCTTGAAAGGTGTAGCTGAAAAATACAGGCGGTAATCCCTGATCCGGCCGTTGGGATTGTCCTGCCGGGGCAGCAGTTTTAAACCGGCTATTTTATAGGCTTTACCCAGGTCTATCACTACCTGATGGGGATGTTTGGGGCTGCGGTCCTGCCATTCGGTGTGCCAGATGCTGGTAAACTGAAGATCAAAGAGGTTGGCCGCATTTCCATCGTCGCCACTCAGTTCCTCACTATCCGCATACAGCACTTTCCAGGCGCTGCGCGGGATCTCTTTCCCTTCTGTATCCATCAACTGGAGCTCAGCAGCGGAGGTATAGGGCTGGTTTTTAAATTCAGTCAACGCTTCCAGGCAAAAATACCTTGCAATTATGGGCTTAAAGCGCACCGTTTGCCATTCCTTGCTGTCTTCAAAGCTGCCGGTATGATAGGCCTGGGCAGCCGGTACCATCCATTTTTGAGCTGCTTTTTTATGACCAGCCGCACGCTTTTCAGTCACGGAATCCAGGATGGGTTGATCCAGTCCCCGGAGTTCGGGTTTAGGGGTGCCCTGCAGATCAAACACGACCACTTCGTTGATCCCTTTCTTCAGCCAGCAGCCCGGCAGGTACATGGTCTGCGTAGGCCCGATATTCCAGTAACGGCCCAGGCAAATGCCGTTTATCCATACCAGTCCTTTATTCCATTTCCGCAGATCGAGATAGGTATCTTTTAGTTCATTCACCCGGAAGGTTGCTTTATAAAAACCGGCCCCACCAGGCACCTGTCCCGCAAACGGTTCATATTTTACCGGAATGTTCACATCACCCAGGCGAATGGGATATTGTTTCCATTTCCCCAGTTCTTTCCTGGTTGTACCATTGTTCAATACAACAGGGCCGTGAATGCCTTTCCGGTCATGCATCAGGTGCCCGTAGTTTACCCGCCCGGTTGCCTCCACCAGTACCTGAAGTAACACGGTTTTGGAACGTGCCGGAATGCTGATATTAAAATTGCCCTTTCTCCGGTCCAGGGTTCCGATCTGCTGATTGTTTAGATATACTTGTGCATAGTCATGGATATCTGCAAACTGAAGCGTGGCCGCTCCACCGGCCGGCATCGAGGTCTGATACAGCACAGCACCATATCCCTGGTTCAGGTCTTCCATAAATAACACAGTATCCGACGCAACCGGATCCGGCAGGTTCTTCCACAATGGAGCTACCGCCGTAAAGTGCATGGGCGCCAAAGATTGCGCTGTTGCGGCCTGCGGTACATCCGGCAGGGTTTCTCCCGGTTGCAGGTATTTTCCCAGCAGTTCCCGGATTGCATAAAACTTGGCGGTGGGATTACCGGCTTCGTTAATGGGCGCATCATAATCGTAACTGCTGGTTTGTGGCAGGTACGGCGGAGCATTAGCACCCGAATAGGTACTAAAAGTAGTACCTCCGTGTGCCATATAGATACTAAAGGACGCGTTATGATCCAGCATCCATTTCAGTTCATCAATCACTCGCTGGCTGGATCCGGTATGATGCGGGCGTCCCCAGCTATCGAACCAGCCGGGATAATATTCGGCGCACATCAGCGGCCCCTGTGCCTGCACTTCGCGCAACGCTTTAAAGCCGCTTTCGGGATTACCGCCAAAATTAACTGCCGCGAAAATATCGGTCCGCACATCATTCTTTAACTGAACGGGCCCGTCGCAGGTAAAGAAGGGAACCGTGAAGCCGGCTTCCTTCAGGTAATCACGGATCAACCCGATGTACTCCCGGTCGGAACCAAAACTTCCATACTCATTTTCCACCTGCACCATCAGGATATTGCCGCCTTTATTGATCTGCAGGGGCGCCAGCTGTTTACCCACTTCGAGCAGGTAGCGCTTGCAGGCTTCCAGATACTGCGGATGTTGCGTGCGCACACGCATCGTTTTATCTTTCAGCAGCCACCAGGGAAATCCACCAAACTCCCATTCTGCACAGGAATAAGGTCCTGGCCGCAGGATCACATACAAACCTTCCTGCTGTGCCATCCGGCAGAACTCAGCAGCATCAGCCTGCCCGGTCCAGTTAAACTGCCCGGGTTCCCGCTCCGTAAAGTTCCAGAAAAGATAGGCGCATACAGTATTCAACCCCATGGCTTTTGCCATTTTTAACCGGTGCCGCCAGTAATCCCTGGGAATACGGGTATAATGCATTTCCCCGCAACGGATCACAAAGGGTTGGTTATTTAATAAAAAGCGGGTATCACCAATGGCAAATGAGGCCTGGTCGTTTTGTGCGGCAGCTCCGTATTGCAGGAGCAAAGACACACACACGAGCATCAGACCGCGGCCGAATCTTCTGTAGCGGTACATGGAAAAGGGAACGTATTAAATTATAATCTTTTGATCTTGATATTGCGGAACCAAACCGTATTGCCATGGTCCTGCAATCCGATACGGCCTGATTTAAAAGCAGCAAAATCCGGAAGATTTTTAAACTTGCTTCCGGCAACCAGTGCACGCCAGTTATCATCCCACATATGGGTATCAATAATATGAACACCATTCAGGAAGAAATCCAGTTTGCCATTCAAACTTTTAATCACCACATGGTTCCACTCACCCACGGCTTTTACCGGTTCGCTGCTGCTTTTGATAATATCGTACAGGTCACCTGCCCGGTGCTTGGTGATCTTCCCGTCCGGATGCCCGTCGTTATCCAGGATCTGCATTTCAGGCCCGGTATACCACATGTATTTATACTTTTCTTTATTGTCGATCACATAAAGACAAACACCGCTGTTTCCTTTTTGAGAGATCTTCCAGTCGAGCTGCAGCTCAAAATTCCCATACTCCTCATCACTAACTAAGTCGCCTCTCCCGTCTTTAGCATCCCCATCCAGTTGCAGGGTGCCATCTACCGCCTGCCAGGCTGTACCCGGGGCCGTGGCGCCGTAGGTATGCCAGCCGGTCGTGGTTTTGCCATCAAACAGCAGCTTCCAGCCGGCGGCTTTTTCTTTTTTACTAAGTGTGTTAGCCGGCGCTTCGTTTGACTGGCCATGCTTCTGGCCCGAGCAGGAATATGCCGACAGGCCAAGCACTGCAGCAATCAAAAAGGTTTTTGTCATAATCAAGGTTTAATGAGGTTATTTTTTTAACAGCAGGATGTATTTTACCATGGTCTTTGCATCAGCCTCAGACACATTCGGATGCGGGGTCATGGGTACTTCACCCCAAACACCACTACCACCTGAAATTACTTTTTGCGCCAGCTTCGTAATGGTAGCATCGTCGGCTCCCGCATATTTATTGGCTACATCGCGGTAGGCAGGTCCGGTTAATTTTTCGTCGATCTTATGACAGGTGATACACTGGTACTGCCCCACCAGCGCCAGGCCTGCCTGATAATCCGGATTGGCAGACGCATCATCTTTCTTTTCGGTTGCCGTTGTTTCCGAACCGGCACCTTCCGGTTTCTTTTCCGCTCCCCCGCCACATGCGGCAGCTATAGCCGCCACGATAACCGCAGATAAAATAACTTTCTTCATGTTCTGTGTATTTGTTTGATTTTTTTTATAAAGATATTAATTGATCCCTAAAACTTTCCGATTTAATGCATCATCTTTAACCGTAGCCGCAAAATCGTCAAATGCTTTTTCGGTAACCCGGATGATGTGCTCTTTGATAAACTGCGCGCCTTCTCTTGCGCCATCCTCCGGATGCTTCAGGCAGCACTCCCATTCCATTACGGCCCATCCTTTAAAATCATACTCGGCCAGCTTGGAAAAGATCGTTTTAAAATCCACCTGGCCATCTCCCGGACTGCGATACCGTCCGGCGCGCTTCAGCCAGGGCTGGTACCCCCCGAAAGCGCCCTTCCTGCCGGTAGGATTGAATTCCGAATCCTTTACGTGAAACGCCTTGATGCGCTCATGAAAGATATCGATATACTCAATATAATCGAGGCATTGCAACACAAAATGTGAGGGATCATACAACAGGCAGGCTCGCGGATGATTGTTTACTTTCTCCAGGAACATTTCATACGTATCTCCGTCGAACAGATCTTCACCCGGGTGAATCTCATAGCAAACATCCACCCCGCATTCGTCAAAATAATCCAGGATCGGGGTCCAGCGTTTGGCCAGTTCTGTAAAACCTTCTTCTACCAGCCCGGCAGGCCGCTGGGGCCAGGGATGGAAGGTATGCCATAATAAAGAACCGCTAAACGTTGCATGAGCATTCAGTCCCAGGTTCTGCGACGCTTTTGCACCATATTTCATTTGCTGAATCGCCCACTCGGTACGTGCTTTAGGATTGTTCCGTACGGCCTCCGGGGCAAAAGAATCGAATAAAAGGTCATAGGCGGGATGCACCGCCACCAGTTGCCCCTGCAGGTGGGTCGACAGCTCAGTGATCTCCATTCCACATGCATTTACAATGCCCTTAATCTCGTCGGCATAGGTTTTACTTTCCGCGGCTTTTTGCAGGTCAATGAACTGATCATTGTTCGTGGGAATCTGTACCCCTTTAAAACCCAGGGAAGCGGCCCAGTTACAGATCGATTCCAGCGTATTAAAGGGCGCTTGATCGCCGGCAAACTGAGCCAGGAAAATACCAGGTCCTTTCAGCGTAGTCATATAATCGTTATTTGTTTTTAAAATATACCGGCTAAATGTACAAAACTTTCAAATAACCCAAAGTAGATTTTCAGGGTTAATATGTAATAAATACGCGAAGTCTCCGGACTGTATTAGTTTTGCGGACTTTTTAAAAAAAAGGGCAATGAGCACAAACAAAATAACAGCGGGTATAAAGCTGAAGAAAATGCGCTTCTGCTCCTATATCCTGTTCCCGTACTCCGCTGCGGCCGGGCATTTTCAGTATGCAAACAGTAACGCAAAAAAAAATCGTATAATTCATTTCAAGAATGAAAAAATAGTACATTTAGCCTCTGATAACTTTTAAACATTCAAAAATTAACGAAAGCATTGGTATGAAATCAATTCAACGCCCCCAATTATTTGTGGCAAGCTGTCTGGCACTCCTGGTTACCTCGCTATCCTTTGGAATACGAGCAGGTATATTAAATAAACTGGGGGTCGACTTTGGGTTGGACAAAGCAGAACTTGGTACCATTGCAGCCACCGCATTCTGGGGATTTCCCCTGGCAGTGATCATCGGTGGTATTGTGGTGGATGTGATCGGCATGAAACGCCTCCTGGTAGTGGCCTTTATTTTCCATCTGCTGGGGATTCTGTTAACGATCTTCTCCGGGAAGTTCGGGAACCCCTTCTGGGCATTATTCTTTTCTACCTTATTTATAGGTATTGCCAACGGAACCGTGGAAGCCGCCTGTAACCCGCTTGTTACGGCGCTTTACCCCGAAAATAAAACCACCAAACTGAACCATTTTCACTTATGGTTCCCCGGCGGCATCGTATTAGGTACACTTATTGTATATTTCTTCGATAAGGCAGCTTTGGGCTGGCAGGTGCAGGTAGGCGTTATGCTGATTCCTACACTGATCTACGGGTTTCTCTTCTCCAAACTCCAGTTTCCGGTTACCGAGCGCGTATCCAGCGGGGTTTCTACCAGCGAAATGTACCGGTCATTGGGTAATCCGCTGTTCATCTTTATGCTTATCTGCATGTTCGGAACAGCGATCACGGAATTGTTTACCGGCCAGTGGATCGATGTGCTGCTGCGTAATATCACCGATAATGCATTGCTGGTATTAACGGTATCTACCGGTGTGATGGTCATTGGCCGGGCTTTGGCCGGACCGATCGTAGAACGCCTGGCACCACAGGGCGTGCTGCTGATGTCGGCCATCGTGGCTACCATCGGGCTTTACCTGCTGGGCAATACATCAGGCAATATGATTTTTATAGGGGCCCTCATTTTTGGTGCGGGTGTATGCTATTTCTGGCCTACGATGCTGGGTTTTGTATCCGAATACCTTCCCAAAACAGGAGCCATCGGACTCAACCTGATGGGCGGGGCCGGGATGTTTGCTGTATCCATATACATGATGCTGATGGGCGGCGTATATGACCGGTTGATCGCAGAAAAACTGCCTGCAGGTGCCGACCTCAAGGCCTATAATGCGCCGGAGGCTACGCAGGAAATGAAGATTGCCCTTGCAGAAGCCAACAAAGCAGCAGGCCCCGAGATCATCAACTCCACACTCGTGATTCCGATCGTGCTGATCGTAGCGTTTATTGGCCTGAACATCTATACCCGAAATAAAAACAAACAACTTCAGACTGCCTGACCGGTAATATTCAAACCTTATATTCTTTACTAATTTTAAACAATCCTTCTAAAGCAGTTATATGAAATCATCCGTAAAAGTCCAGTTATCGGTTATGATGTTCCTGGAGTTTTTTATCTGGGGCGCCTGGTTTGTAACATTGGGTACCTACCTGGGAACAAACTTAAAAGCAGACGGCCTGGATATTGCAAAAGTATTTTCCACCCAATCTTACGGAGCCATTATTGCCCCCTTTATTATCGGGTTAATCGCTGACCGTTTTTTTAACGCCGAAAGAATCCTCGGGCTTTTGCATATTGCCGGAGCCATCCTGATGTATATGATGTACAAGTCTAACGATGTAAGTGTATTTTATCCCTATACCTTTGGCTATATGATCGTATATATGCCTACTCTGGCATTAGTGAATTCGGTTTCCTTCCGCCAGATGAGCAATCCGGAAAAACAGTTCTCCAATATCCGGGTTTTTGGTACCATCGGCTGGATCCTGGCGGGTTTGCTGATCAGCTGGCTCAAATGGGATGAGGTGCAAAACAATACCACGAATGGTACGTTAAGAAACACCTTCCTGATGGCTTCTGTTGCTGCTGGTGTATTGGGACTCTTCAGCTTTACCCTTCCCAAAACACCTCCTAAAAAAGCGCAGGGAAATGCCAGCGTTTCACAGATCCTTGGACTGGATGCGCTTAAATTATTAAAGGACCCGAACTTCCTGATCTTTTTCCTTGCCTCCATCGCTATCTGTATTCCGCTTGCTTTCTATTATCAAAATGCCAACCCCTTCCTTACAGGCATCGGGCTTGAAAATGCCACTGGTATGATGGCATTCGGCCAGGTATCCGAAGCATTGTTTATTTTATTGTTACCGGTGTTCTTTAAACGTTTTGGGTTTAAGAATACCATTCTTGTAGGGATGCTCGCATGGGTCGTTCGTTATATCTTATTTGCATATGGCAATTCCGGTGAACTGGCTTTTATGCTGATTGCCGGAATTGTGCTGCATGGAGTATGTTACGACTTCTTCTTTGTATCCGGGCAGATCTATACTGATGCAAAAGCTGGTGAACAATATAAAAGTTCGGCTCAGGGATTGATTACACTGGCCACCTATGGTGTAGGGATGCTGATCGGTTTCTGGGTAGCAGGTTTTATATCCGAGCATTATAAAACAGCAGCAGGCACGCCTGAATGGAAAATGGTATGGCTGGTTCCGGCAGGGATTGCGGCCGTGGTAATGGTCTTATTCATATTACTTTTCAGGGATAAATCAAAAGCTGCAGCATTACCTCAATAGTCGTATGAAAAAGACATCCCGCAGAAAAGCGATCCAAACAATTGCCATCACAGCAGCCCTGGCCGGTAATGTTTCCGGCTGGAGCTCGGTTTTAAAGAACAATAAAAAGAACATGAGTTTAAAAGGGAATATTAATCACAGCGTATGCCGGTGGACCTACGGAAATCTTTCACTGGAACAACTTTGCCTTAATGTAAAAGAACTGGGATTTGCGGCCATTGACCTGGTAGGGCCCAAAGACTGGGATACACTAAAGAAACACGGCATTTACTCCAGCATGTGTAACGGTGCCGAGATCAACCTCGTAGATGGCTGGAACGAGCCTAACTTTCACAGCACCCTGATAAAAAACTATACCGAGCATATTGAATATGTAGCAAAAGCCGGTTATAAAAATCTGATCTGTTTCAGCGGTAACCGGCGGGGCATGGATGATGAAACCGGTCTGAAAAATTGTGTGCAGGGATTGAAAAAGATCCTGCAGCATGCAGAAAAACACAATGTAACCCTGGTTATGGAACTGCTGAACAGCAAGGTAGATCATCATGATTATATGTGCGATCACAGTGCATGGGGCGTAGAGCTTTGCAAGCGTTTAGGATCGGAGCATTTCAAACTGCTTTACGATATTTATCACATGCAGATCGATGAAGGAAATGTGATTGCCAATATCCGGTCCTATCACTCCTACTTTACCCATTATCATACGGCAGGTGTTCCGGGCAGGCATGAACTGAATGAGCTGCAGGAACTAAATTATCCCGCTATTATGAAAGCCATTGCGGCAACCGGCTTTAAAGGATATGTGGCTCAGGAATTTATTCCAACAGGAAAAACGGATGAAGAACGCAAACAGGCGCTAAAAGATGCCATCCTGCTATGTGATGTTTAAACCCGCTAAACGTATAATTATGTATAATAGAAAAGAATTTTTAAAACGGTCGGGGGGCGCCGCGCTTGGTCTGATGCTGGGCTCAACACTGAATGCCGCCTGCACTCCCTCTTCCCGCATGAAGGCTGCCGGCAGTATTAAGGCCCCGGGAATACAGCTTTACAGCCTGAGAGACGACCTGCCTAAAGACCCGAAAGGCATCCTGAAACAGCTCGCCGCCTTTGGTTATAAAGAAATCGAGAGCTATGAAGGTGCGCAGGGAATGTTCTGGGGCATGGGGCATAAAGGATTTAAAGCCTATATGGATGAACTGGGTATGAAGATCGTGAGCAGCCACTGTGATTTCAGGACCGACTTTGAACGCAAGGCAGCAGAAGCCGCAGCAATTGGTATGCGCTACCTGATTTGTCCGTATGTAGGTCCGCAGAAAACCCTTGATGAATATAAAAAACTAGCCGACGAATTCAATATGGCGGGTGAAATCTGCAAGAAGAACGGAATCCGCTTTGCCTACCATAACCATGATTACAGTTTCCGCCAGCAGGAAGGACAATATCCCCAGGATATTTTTATGCAGCACACGGACCAAAGTCTGATGGACTATGAAATGGATATTTACTGGGTGGTTACAGCAGGACAGGATCCCGTGGCCTGGTTGAAGAAATACAACGGCCGGTTTAAGCTTTGCCATGTAAAAGACCGGAAAAAAGGCGCCGTGCCACAAAAAGGAGAGCCGAATTTAAGTGTGATCGTGGGTACCGGCTCCATCGATTTTAAAACGATCCTGGCAGCTGCCCGTGCTGCGGGAATGGAGCATTATATCCTGGAACAGGAAGCTTATGAAAAAGCGCCGATTGAATGTGTGAAGGAAGGAGCCGCTTACTTGAATAAGCTGGTCTTTTAGCGTAAACCAAATCATCTATATCAAAAAAAACCGGCCTTTCAGCCGGTTTTTTCATGTACTTAATAAGATGATGATTCAATAAACAATTACGGATGCACCGGTGGTGCCGTGTTCTTGGCCAGACGGTCAATCTTCACCATATCATCTACTACATTTGCAGCCTGGTTCAGATAAATGTCTTCGCTCAGTACTTTTAACCACTGCTTTGCTCTTTCTGCTTTGCTTTTGTCATTGGCAAATTTATTGGCCTCCGCTGGTATAAGGGCCACATCCATTTTATTTTTTAATTTTTGTGCGGCATTCATCTGGTCTGATTTTTCCTTGATCGCCTTCCGCTCCTGGCGATAGCTTTCGATATTCAGCGAGCTCTCATCATTTTCGCGTACCAGCCACTGGCTGTTCGCCTTGATCACTTTGAATGAAGAATCTGCCTTCAGCCGCTGTTCGCTCAGGGACTTTATTTCCGGCAGGTTCCAGGCGCTTTTCCAGGGCATGTAATTAGCCCGCTTAATTTCATCGTAAGGTAATGCATCCTTATTATCCTTTTCTTTCATCTTCAGCACATCCATGTAGCTGGGTAACACGATGTCGGACTCCACTCCCTTTAATTGCGTAGAGCCCCCGCTTACCCGGTAAAATTTCTGGAGGGTCAGTTTTATGGTTCCCAGGTCCGACTCTCCATAAGTAATTCCGTTTTTAGCATCCAGGCCAAAATTGCGCTGCACGGTTCCTTTACCAAAAGTAGAGGTGCCTCCAATGATCACACCTCTGCCATAATCCTGTATGGCAGCCGCAAATATTTCAGAAGCAGAAGCACTGAATTCATTCACCATCACCGCCAGCGGGCCGTCATACAGCACTGACTCGTCTTTTACATCCAGCACCTCAGCCGGGTTCACGCGGCCTTTTACCTGCACCACGGGGCCGTTCCCAACAAAAAGACCCACCATCTTTACCACATCATATAACGAACCGCCGCCATTGTAACGCAGATCGATGATGATGCCGTCAACCTTGGCATCTTTTAGTTTTTGTACTTCTTTCGCCACATCCAGGTAACTGCGGCGACCATTCGGATCATCAAATGCGGCATAGAACTCAGGCAGGTAAATAATACCTACTTTAGTATGTTTTACCGGGTCATTGATTACGGCACTTCTGGCATAGGTATCAAAATCATTCTCAATTTTTTCCCTTTTCAGGCTTACTACTTTTACTACGCCGTCAGCTTTCCGTACGGTGAGTTTTACAATCGTGCCTTCTTTACCTCGGATCAGCTTCACTGCATCCTGTACGTTATATCCCATCAGGTCTTCCGCCGGACCATCGCCCTGCGCTACCTTAGTGATGATATCGCCGCTCTGTAGTTGTCCGGATTTTTCCGCCGGACTTCCGGCATTCAGTGAGGTGATCTTTATCTTACCATCCACCTGCTGCAGTGCCGCCCCAATGCCAAAGAATACCCCGCTCATCTCCTCATCAAAATACCGCCTGTCCACTGGAGCCATAAAACTCGTATGGGGATCCATCGTATTAGCGATATCATTCATAAACATATCAAACTTATCTTCATCACGGTACTTTGCCTTATAGCGTTCAAACAACCGCCCGATCACGGTATCGGTACGACTGCGCGCCTGCTTTTCCAGCTCTGCATCGCTCTTTACCGCATAGCCTTTTTGATTTTTATTGGCACTTCTTTCATCGAGCAGGTCTACATACCGTTCCAGTGCCAGGTATTTCAGCTTCTTCCTCCAGCGATCCTGGCGCTCGGCGCCGCTGGCCGGGTACTGTAGTTTATCTGCATTGAGGGTGATGGATTCATTTACTGAAAAATCAAATGGTTTTGCAAGAATGGTCTGGCTCCATCCGGCTGTTTCACGGATCCTCCTGTCAAAAACAGCAGAGATCGCCAGGAAGCTTTGCACCGGCGCTCCTTTTATTTCATCATCGATCCGGGTAGCATACAATGCGGCCAGCGAATCATAATCGGATTTAAGAAACACATTCTTTTCAAAATCGAGATCATCGATAAACTTGTCGAACACTTTCTTTGAAAAGTTATCATCAATATTCTGGGGGCTGAAATGCCCTTGTACCAGGAGCTGCCCCACCAGTCCCATGATCTGCTCGTACTTACCCGGAGGTGTACGTGCAACGGATGATTTAAATGCAAAAAAAGAACCCGTCAACAATATAATCAACAGTACAAAAGGTAATCTTTTCATATTCAATATATACTTTAACAAACCACGCATTTCCCAAAAATAATATTTTAAAACGACGACTTACGTATTTCGTTATTTTTTTTAAGACAATAAATTGATAAAATTTCCTATTAAAATTACGTCAATAAAAATATTTGCTGTCAAATAAATAATTTCTTGCCGTTTATATTCCTTTTTTATTTACATTTGCAGCCCTGTTAATGGTGGCTATAGCTCAGTTGGTTAGAGCATCAGATTGTGGTTCTGAGGGTCGCCGGTTCGAACCCGGTTAGCCACCCTGATCAAACCCCGAATCCTTATTCGGGGTTTTTTTGTAAGCACCCCGCGACAAATTTATTTTATGTCTTATTGCTTATTGCTCCTTCTTCCTGTTTCGGCCCTCACTGGTTGGTTGCTGCATATGGCAGCGGGCAATTATTTTCTGAACCGGTACCTTCCCCGCCAGGACGAACAGCTGGCTGCAAAAGCGGGCCAATGGGCCGGTGAACTGGTTGGTCAGTCCTTTAATATTGAACAAAAAGTTAGCGACCCGGCCCTTATCGAAAAAGCCATGCCGGCCATCGAGCAACACATTGACGACTTTTTAAACGTGAAGCTCAAAGAAGAGATCCCAATGCTGGCGATGTTCATCGGCAATAAGACCACCGACAAGGTAAAGGAGGTATTTATAAATCAATTGAAAATCCTGTTTCCCCAGGTAATGCTCCAGATCGCCGGCAATCTGAAAACATCGCTGAATCCGGAACAGATCGTCATCCGGCAGTTGAAACAACAGCCCATATCCTCCCTTGTTAAGAAACAGGCCGCTGCACCGCTCCGTAGGTACCGCAACGCAGGCTTGCTTTTCGGGCTGGCCATCGGGCTGGTAAACCTGGTTATTTTTTACCTGGTTTGCTGATGGCTCATGGCGTTATAGCAGCGCGGCTGCTTTTTTTTGTCCCGTAACAAGTATTCTATTATTTAACCGTCTAACGCACTAAAAGTAATTTTGATGAAAAGACAACTCTTCCTGGGGCTGATGCTCTTACTAACAATAGGAATCAATGCGCAGAATGGCCAGATGCCCACAGGATCACTTTACGGGAAAGTGGTAGACTCCGCCACCGGCAAGGGTATCGACGCTGCATCCATCCAGCTGTTGCTGGTAAAAAAGGACTCTGCTACCGGTCAAAACAAAACCACGGTTGTTACCGGGATGCTGACGAAAGCCAACGGGGAATTCCGCCTGGAAGGCGTGCCGGCAATCGGACGATACCTGCTGGAAATTACCGGTATCGGCTACGTTGCCTATCGAAAGCCCTTTTCTTTTATTGATCCCACCAAACTCAAACAAGGCAACCGGGATATGGCCTCCCTGCTGGGCAACCTGGACAAGGACCTGGGCAATATCAAACTGGGCATTGACAATCAAACACTTTCTGCTGTTACTGTAACCGGCTCCAAGCCATCCGTAAGTTTGGGTATCGACCGTAAGGTTTACAACGTGGAAAATAACCTGATGGCGGCTGGTGGTACCGCAACCGATCTGCTGAAGAATATTCCCTCGGTAAACGTGGATATCGACGGTAATATCAGCATCCGCAACAGCAGCCCCCAGATTTTTGTAGACGGGCGCCCTACTACGCTTACACTGGATCAGATCCCCTCCGACCAGATCGAAAGCGTTGAAGTGATCACCAATCCCTCGGCCAAGTACGATGCATCCGGCGGAACTGCCGGTATCCTGAATATCGTGCTGAAAAAAACCAAACGGGTCGGTTACAGCGGTAACGTTAGAGCCGGCATCGATCAGCGGGGAAAAACCAATTTCGGAGGCAATATCAATATCCGGCAGGGCAAATTCAATGTATTTGCCAATGCAAACTACGGTCAGCGGAAATCCATTTCTGATGGTACCACTACAAGAACAACATATTTAAAAGATACCACCCTGCAATTGCTGCAAAACGATCATAATATCGGAGAAGGAACCTTTATGTTCGGCAGGGCCGGGTTTGATTATTTCCTGGATAACCGTAACACCATTACCGTTTCCGGAATGGGCGTGAAAGGAAAGTTCAATAACTATACCGGCAGCGACCTGTTTGTAGACACAGTGGTTGGCAACAATGCAACACATTCCAGGACGATCCGGGAATCCAACGGCAATTTCAGTTTCCGCAATCTCGGAGGAAGCCTTGGTTACGTGCATAATTTTCCAAAAACCGGGCACCAGCTTACGGCAGATTTTAATTATAACAAAAGCCGGAATGACAACAATACGGCAATTGGCAACCGCATTTTTGACCAGGCTTCCGGACCGCAAACCCGGAGTTTCAACCAGCAGCAATTGGGAAACGGGAATAACCAACGGATGACGGCACAGGCCGATTATACCAATCCCCTTTCCGATAAATCGAAACTGGAAGCAGGGGTTCGTATGAACCAGTCCAAAGTGGCCAGTGTTAACAATATGTACTATATACAGGCAAACGGCTCTTCCATCTTACAACCGCTTCTGTCTTCGCAGTTCAACTATAAAGACATGGTACTGGCGGCTTACGGAAATTTTTCCAGTAAGATCGGCGACCGGTTTGGCTACCAGCTGGGCTTAAGGGTTGAAAGCTCTAATTATGACGGTACTGTTCTCACAAACGGAACCAACCAGCACTTCAGCATCAAATATCCCAT
This sequence comes from Niabella agricola, assembly GCF_021538615.1. Classification (NCBI taxonomy): domain Bacteria; kingdom Pseudomonadati; phylum Bacteroidota; class Chitinophagia; order Chitinophagales; family Chitinophagaceae; genus Niabella; species Niabella agricola. The sequence goes on along the minus strand of NZ_JAJHIZ010000002.1, from coordinate 861,826 downwards.
TAGTTTATTTCCGAGTGTGTTCCTGAGTCAGAAGCTCAATGACCAGCAGGATCTGCAATTGAACTACAGCCGGCGCATCAACCGGCCGGGCTTTTTCCAGTTATTTCCCTTTATCGACTATTCGGATTCACTCAACCTTAACAAAGGGAATCCCAACCTCAAACCCGAGTTCACGAATTCGTTTGAGCTGTCTTATTCCAACAACTTCAACCGGAACAACAGCCTGATCCTTTCGGTATATTACAAACACACTGCCGGTCTCATCACCCGGTACCAATCGCCCGATATACATCCCATCGATAACCGCCAGATCCTGGTCAATACATTCATCAATGCCAATTCCAGCTTTGTAGGAGGATTTGAGGCCGTTGGTAAAAATAAGCTGACGCCCTGGTGGGACCTGACCAGTAACGTAAACATCTATACATCGAAGATTACAATCGATGATCCGACGATTCCAACCGCAGACCAGCTCTATAGCTGGTTCGGAAAAATCAACAACGACTTTAAACTGCCGGCGAACTTTACATTGCAGCTGTCCGGTGATTATAATTCTAAAACCGTGCTGGCGCCGGGCGGCAGCAGCAGCAATAATTCCGGAGGCGGTGGTCGCGGCTTTATGGGCGGTACCGTAAGCGGTAATGCCCAGGGATATACCATGCCCAATTATGGTATTGACGCCGCTTTAAAGTACGAGTTCTTAAAAGGCAAGGCGGCCTCGGTTACGCTGAGCGTAAACGATCTCTTTAAAACGCGGAAAAACGATATCTATACCAGCTCCGGCTTTTTCGACCAGCACCAGGTACGTACCCGCGACCAGCAGTTTTTCCGGTTGAACTTTGCCTACCGCTTCGGAAAATTCGATGCGTCCCTGTTCAAACGCAAGAACATGAAAGGCGAGCAGGAAAGCATGCAGAGCGGTATGCAGGGCATGGGCGGACAGTAGGAATATCGAATATAAAATAATAAATAAAGAATGTAGAAGCAGGATCTTGTTCCTGCACCGGATTACCGGGCGGTTCCCGTTTAAGGTTTAAGGCTTCACGTTAGGCTCATGTTGCGCCTGGAGCAGACGCTCCGCTCCCGGTTCCGGCAACATCCGGATCGAAGGACAGATCATAAAGCAGTAACGATATCTCTACTTCTACATTTCATATTCCACATTGGATATTTTAAATTCCCCGCTATATTTGTTCCTTGAAGCAAATTATTCACATCGTGGGGAACCGGCCCCAGTTCATCAAGCTGGCTGTTTTATACAAAGCGATCGAAGCGCGGAAAATAGCCCGGCAGCAGATCCTGCATACCGGTCAGCATCATAGTCAGGAAATGAGCGGCATCTTCTTTGACGACCTGGCCTTGCCCGCCCCCCATATTCAGCTGCAGATCGAGAATACGGATCCCGATCAGTTCATAGCGCACACCACCCGGCAGCTACAACATTACCTGGCGGCGGAACAACCAGGCGCCGTTATGATTTATGGCGATACCAATACCACCTACGCGGCTGCCATGGCCGCTGCGCGCACGGGGCAATCGCTGCATCACTTTGAAGCCGGCGTACGCACCGGGGATCTGAAGGCGCCGGAGGAGATCAACCGGTTGCTGGCAGACCGGCTGTCATCCGTTCATTATTGTTGTACCCTGCATAATCTTCAAACATTGAAAGCAGAAGGATATGGTACCGCCATTACCGCAACCCCTTTTTTTACCGGCGACCTGATGCTGGATGCTTATCTGAAAATACCCGAAGATGCTTCCTTTAAACCGGAAACCACATCTTATGTAGCCTGCACCATACACCGGGCAGAGCATATCCTGGTAAAGAAAAACCTGGAAGCGATCATTGATGCGTTAAACGATCTGCATCGCCAGATACCGGTGATCGTTCCCCTGCATCCGCATACGCAAAAGAAAATAACAGAAGCTGGCCTCACTGTTTCATTCCGGATCATTCCGCCACTAGGCTACCCGCAAATGAAAGCCTTCATAAAACAGGCGGCTTTTATCATCACCGACAGCGGAGGTGTGAGCCGTGAAGCTTATTTTGCCGAAAAGCCCTCGCTGGTGGTTATGGCACGTCCCGTATGGCCGGAGATCATCCGGTCCGGAGCCGGTCTTGCCTGTGCACCACACCGGGATGCCATCCTGAATACGTTTATCCAACTGGCACAACATACGCCCAATTATAAAGCCGCACTTTTCGGATATGGCAATGCCGCCCAGAACATTTGTGATCATTTATCAGATTCTCTGTAAATTCCGTTATGAAGCGAAAGCGCATCACCGTATCCGTAATATCCGAAATAACGACCGATCAGCGCGTCATACGGATCTGCGCCACCCTCCGGGAAATGGGCTTTGACGTGTTCCTGATCGGAAGGGCCTTTGGAAACAGCCTGCCCCTTGGAACCTATACTTTTCATGCTCGCAGGATGCGTTGTTATTTCCGGAAAGGTGTTTTGCAATATGCCGAGTTTAACCTGCGTTTGTTTTTCCGGCTGTTGTTTTGTAAAACCGATTACCTGCTGGCCAACGACCTGGACACCCTTGCTCCCAACTATATCGTTTCCAAATGGCGGAAAAAATTCCTGTTCTATGATACCCATGAATATTTCACGGGGGTGCCGGAACTGGCAGGCTCGCCTGCAAAAAAGCGGTTCTGGAAACGCCTGGAAGACGCTATTTTTCCCCGGCTAAAGGTGGTATATACCGTAAGCGATGCTGTTAAATCCAAATACCAGGCGGCATACGGCATACCCATCTCCGTGGTGCGTAACCTACCCGTGCCCCCTCCGCCCTCTTCTATGGCGCGTCCGGCAGCCTGGGCTGGTAAAAGAGTGCTTTTGATGCAGGGAATAGGAATCAATCATGGGCGTGGTGGCCTGGAATCGCTGGAGATGATGCGGTACCTGCCGGAAGATTATTACCTGGTGTATATCGGCGGCGGGCTCCTTTGGGAACAGATCCGGGAAAAACGCAGGGAATGGGCGCTTGAGCACTGCGTGGAAATGATCGATAAACTGCCGCCAGATCAGTTAAAGCATTATACACCACACGCAGATCTGGGACTCTCGCTGGACGGGTTCACCGATGAAAATTTCCTGGTAAGCTTGCCTAATAAGCTTTTCGACTATATATTAGCTGGTATACCGGTGGCAGCCACCCCGTTGCCGGAGGTAAAAAAGATCATCGAACAATACGGTGTTGGATTTTGTTTAAATAACCGTACCCCGAAAGAAATGGCGGCTGAAATAGCGCGCTTCCTGGATGATGCTGAAAACCTGCAGAAGGTAAAGGCAAACGTGTTAAAGGCGCAAAAAGAGCTGAACTGGAACCAGGAGAAACAGGTACTGATAAAAATTTACGAACCTTATTTATAATGCAGCAACACTTGCATATCGTTTGTTTGGATGTGCCCTGGCCGGCCGACTACGGAGGCGTGATCGATATGATGAACCGCATCCGGGCCTTTCACCGGCTGGGTGTAAAGGTGCACCTGCATTATTTCAGCTATAACGAACGGGGTGTTCCGAAGGAACTGAATATATTTTGTGAATCGGTACACGTTTATGAGCGCCGGAAAAAAACGGAATGTCTGAACCTTTCCCTGCCCTATATTGTTTCTTCGCGGATCAACGAAGCATTGAAAGAGCAGCTCCGGAAAGACAATTATCCCGTGTTGCTGGAAGGGTTGCATTGTACGGGCATTATCCCCTTTATTGACCATGCAGACCGCAGGATCTGTGTGCGGATGCACAATAACGAAGAGGTCTATTACAAAGAACTGGCCCGGGCCACTTCCGATATTTTCAAAAAGCTGTATTACAAAGCAGAAAGCCGGCTTATAAAAAACTACCTGCCTACACTTTCAAAAAACATTCAGCTGGCCTGTGTTTCCGAAACAGACGTTGCTTTTTTTAAAGAACAGGGATTTGAACAGGCCTTCCTCCTGCCCACTTTCCCGTCCTGGCAAAAAGTAAACAGCCTGGAAGGGATGGGCACCCATTGCCTTTTTCATGGCAATCTTTCCGTGGCTGAAAACGAAGAAGCCGCCTTATGGCTGCTCAATAAAGTGTTCAACAAAGTACGGGTACCATTTATTATTGCAGGAAAAGATCCCGGCCGCCCTCTGCAGAAAGCTGCCGCGCTTTGTCAGCATACCTGCCTGATCAGCAATCCCAGCGAATCAGAGATCAATGACCTGGTTCAAAAAGCCCATATCAATGTATTACCCTGTTTCAACAAAAATATAACAGGAATACGTTTAAAGCTCTTACACTCATTGTTTTCCGGACGTCATTGTGTAACCACTCCATCCATGGTAACCGGAACGGGCCTGGAAAGCGCCTGCCATATCGGCAACAATTCCAATGCAATTGCCTCCATTATCTCCCAGCTTTATTACAAACCCTTTGAAGACGAAGAAATCCAGTTGCGAAAATCACTTGTTGAAACCTCGTTCAATAATGACCGTAACACCAGCCAGCTCATGCACCGCCTTTGGTAGCACCCGGTACCAGCTCGCACCAATGCTCCTTACAAAAGATTTATCGGATCAATAAAAAACTGAATACCTGTTTCACTTAAACTGAAAATGCATAATAACGTCATATTGATATCATTATCAGTCGGTAATAAAATCACATATCTTCATTTCAAACTTGTTTGGAAAGTTATTTTTAACATCCGGTTTCCTGGGCGTTTTGCATTTATTTAAATTATCGATAATGCATGATTAAAATTAATAACCAGCAATTTGTATGAATTTTAATTTTCTAAAAATAGTAGCAACCCAACAAGGTTCTAGTTCGTTGAATTTACTAAAAGAAATAGTCCGCCTTTTTAGATTTAACAGTGCATTTTTCGCCGCTTCACCAAATGCGCTTAATTTGCCCTCATTAATCATTAAAAGATGAAGAAGCTGTTTGTTGTTTTGGCTGTTTTAGTGCTGCTCCTGCCCTCCTGTATGCGATACCAGGACATAAAATTTGTAGGTATCGAAAATGTAAAAATGGGCAAGATCGGGATGAGTGAAACCACGATGGAAATGAACCTGGTGTTTAATAATCCCAATAAACTGGGAGCACTCCTGAACAATGCCGGAGGCAAGGCATGGATCCAGGATATTTACATTGGCGACTTTCTGCTGAATCAAGATGTAAAAATCCCCGCCAGAAGCAATTTTTCGGTTCCCGTACGCTTAAAGGTAAATATGAAAGACCTGCTGACGAATGCGCTCAGCCTGGCCACCCGGGACTCGGTTAACATCAAACTGGATGGCAATGCCCGTTTGAGCAAGGGCGGTGTTATAAAAAATTTCCCGCTGCGGTACAGCGGGAAAAAGGCATCCAACGAATTATTGAGTCAGTTTAAATTTTAAACACCCGTCCAGTTTGCCGGGTCTTCTCTCCATTTCAGCAGTAAGCCGGCATCCTCCTCTTTTATCAATCCTTTTTCCTGCGCCAGCTCCAGCAACACCGGGTAGCTGGTTAGCGGATGATACTTAATTCCACGAGCCGCAAAGGCAGCCTGTGCAACTGCAAAATCATAGGTAAAGATCGATACCATTCCCACGATATCCAAACCTGCGGCCTCCAGTGCATCCACCGCCTGCAAACTGCTTTTCCCGGTGCTCACCAGGTCTTCTACCACGGCCACTTTCTGTCCTTTTTCAAACAAACCTTCCACCTGGTTACCCAATCCGTGCTCCTTGGGTTTCGGCCGTACATAAATAAAGGGCAATTTCAGCTGGTCGGCAGCAAGGGCGCCCCAGGCAATGGCTCCTGTAGCTACACCGGCAATGCAATCCGCATCGCTAAACTGCTCAAACAGTACATTGCACATTTCACTTTTAATAAAATCGCGCACAAACGGAAACGAAAGCACGCTCCGGTTATCGCAATAGATGGGGCTCTTCCAGCCGCTGGCCCATGTAAAAGGCTCATGTGGCCTCAATTTTACCGCATTTACCTGCAGTAACTTTTCTGCAACTACTTTTGCATCGTTCATAATAGCTCCCTAAATTTAGGCTGCGAAATTAAGCGCATCTTTTATAAAACAGAAATTATATGCAAATTAAAATACACACCCATAATAAAATCCTTTACCTCTGCGACCAGCCCGATAGCCACCTGCAGGAGCTCCTGCATCATCCCGAAACGGTATTGATCGATGAACTGGACACGCATTCGGTCAAAGCCATGCTGCGGGAACTGACCCTGCCCGAAATTAAAACCGGGATCTTTGTACACCCGGATTTCGACCAGCTGAAAAATGCTTTTTTCCGGAAATTCGAGATCATCCGGGCCGGAGGCGGCCTGGTGTTGAATGAAAGCCGGGAAGTATTGATGATTCACCGGCGCGGCTTCTGGGATCTTCCCAAAGGAAAGCTGGATGAAGGAGAAACGATTGAAGCCTGTGCGCTCCGGGAAGTAAAAGAAGAAACCGGGCTTTCACAGGTAGAACTGGGAGCTCCGTTGCTGATTACCTATCATACCTATGAACAGGGAACACATCATATCCTGAAAGAATCGCATTGGTTTATAATGAAGGGAACGGCTACGGAACAACTGGTACCGCAAACCGAGGAAGACATCACAGCCATCAGCTGGGTAGCGCCCACACAGATTGCCGCCTATAAAGAACAGGCCTACCCATCCATCGTGGATGTACTGGATACCTGGGAGCAAACCTCCTGAGTTTGTTGATAGCCCTCCTTCGTAGTAAAAGCTTAAACGCAATGTGCGCAAAGAATCCGCCAGAACCGTAATGGCAATACAGCCCAACACTTATATGTTGCGCAGGGCGAGCGTTTCAAAATCCTTGCGCCCGTTGCGTTAAAAAAGAAGCCCGGATCTGCGGGCTCTACACCGTTCAAAGAACTACAGAAAATAAGATCATTAAAGCCTCCTTCGCAGTTCTGTAATACAGCTTTAACGCAATGTGCGCAAAGAACCCGCTAAGGCCGCAATGGCACTACGGCCAACACGTATATCGCTGTGCATGGCGAACCTTGCGAAAGCCTTGCGCCCGTTGCGTTAAAAAAAAGCCCGGGATCTGCTGGGTCTAGAACGTTCAAAAAGATGCAGAGGATAGGATCATCATGTCATTAAATCTGCCCTTCACAGTTCCGTAGTACAGCTTTAACGCAATGTGCGCAAAGAATACGCCAGAACCGTAATGGCACTACGGCCAACACTTATATCGCTGTGCATGGCGAACCTTGCGAAAGCCTTGCGCCCGTTGCGTAAAAAAAGAAACCCGGATCTGCGGGCTCTACACCGTTCAAAGAACTGCAGGAAATAAGATCATTAAAGCCCTCTTCGCAGTTCTGTAGTACAGCTTTAACGCAATACGCGCAAAGAATCCGCCAGAACCGTAATGGCAATACAGCCAACACTTATACGTTGCGCAGGGCGAACGTTGCAAAATCCCAGTGCCCGGTGCGTTAAAAAAGAAACCCGGATCTGCGTTGATCCCTGGAACATCCGCTTCATTTAACCTTAGTAATTTATTAACGCTTCCCGTGCAGACCTTTACTTTAGAACCACGTCTATATAACAGAACAACATTCATCAAAAAAACAAAGGAGGTCGTTATGAAAAAGTTATTCATTGTAATGATGCTGGTAAGCGGAATGGCGGCAGTACAACCTGCCGGTGCACAGGTACATATCAATGTCAACATCGGGAATCAGCCTCAATGGGGTCCTTATGGCTATAACCAGGCCCGCTATTATTATTTGCCGGAGATCAATGCCTATTACGACGTATATAACCGGACTTATATTTACCAAGACCGGAGAAGCTGGGTAACCACACGCCAGCTGCCCCGCCGGTTTGCAAATATCAATCTTTATAACACCTACAAAGTAGTGATCAATACCACGGATCCCTGGAGGGATAACCGTTTTCACCGCAACCGTTACGACCGGTACCGGTATGATCATACACAGGTATCGATAAGAGATTATGCGTATCGTAATGATAAACGGGACAAAAACGTATACAGGAACAATCATGGCAACCGCAACTATGCCCATAGCCGCAATGACCGGGGACGTTACTAGCATACATAAGTTCAAAAAAAAAGGGCTATATCAAAATGCAGATATGGCCCTTTTTTTGCCTGTTCCAATCAGGTTACCGGTGTGTGGCCCTGCGAAGGGTAAACGTAATCTGGTATGTTCCGGGAACATAAGCTCTGAATGAGAAGCGGGGATTTGCGTTCCACAAATCTTTCGGATATGTAGCCTGATCATCGTAGCTGAAATATTTCGACGGGATACGGTAATACAGGTTAAAGCCATTCCCAAGCGAATTTAACGGAAATGGAATGGTAACATATGCAAATTCCATCCGATCATTAAAGATGCTTGTTTTAAATGCATAGTCTTCAAGATTCTGCAGGTTGGGCGGCACCGGATTCAATCCCGTGTTGGGCCTTTTGGCTACCTCCCCAGCTGCAGGATTAAATACCACGCCGTTTTTATCCACAAATTTCAGGATCACTTTATTATCCGTAAGATTCACATGCTCGATCTTTACATTGAGGTCGGCAGCACTGGTCAGGTTGGTGCCGGATGCTTCGTCCCCCACTTTACTCATTCTTAAATATGGCGCTGAGGGCGTTTCAAAGGCCGGCGCATCAATCAGATCAAAATTCCCAATTTTAGGATATATTTTTGATCCGGCGCCATTTGTGATTTTCAGGTCAAAGGTATATGAGCCTGTAGGCAGATCAAGTGTGCCATAGTTTGATTCCAGCTGGCCGCTAACCTCATTGATCGTGAGCGGGGCCAACATTACTTCCTTCTGTTTTGCAGCCACTGCTTCGAGGGTTGTATCTGTTTTGGGATCCAGGATACCCGTCCATATCTTCATGGGCACTTTTTTTGAAAAAAGGGCATCTACGTTGGCTCCGGTGGCCCGGTTATAGATATGCAACAATTCGATCTTTGCGGGTTTACTGGAGCCGTCGAAGTTCAGTGCGGAACTAACGCGCAGCTGTCCTTTATTAATAAGAATCGGATCTTCCTCATAACGGAGCGTGGTACTCAAAAACCCGTCGGGAAGTTTTTTGCACCCGGCAAAGACAGAAACCAGCATGAATGCGGTTACAAATATTTTTAAAAATCTGCTGCTCATTATTAAGTTTTTATTGATTATTAAGGCTGCCGGAAGAACAGGATGTGATCATTATTCAGTACCTGTATCATGCCGGTGTTTGTTTCGATACCGGAGGTTTGCACCCGCTCTCTTCTGCCCTGTTCCGGTGTGATGTCGGCTGCCACTATCGGCGGTGTCAGCGGCGCATAAAGCAACGTATAATAGACAATAAACGGATTGGTTGAAACATTGGTGTTGCCTCCGAGTTTTTCATAATCCGGGTGGTCCGGCTTTATTTCCTCATATGACACCACAGTTTGAGATCCCGCTTTTTCGGTTGGCATCATTGTACCATTATTTGTAAGACCACTATAAGCCAATTTCCGGTCCACGATATATGTTTTTAAGGAATCGGAGAACTTGGTTAACTCATATTTTATCATGGAATCCAGGGTCCATTTACGGTTCTCGTTTATCTTTTGTTCCTGTTTGGTCCTGGAATCCAGGTATTTCAGAATAGAATAATCTGTGGGCGCAAAGAATGTAATGTTGTTTTTATTCAACAGATCTTTAAGCCCTGCTTTGTCAATCAGCGACACCAGGGTGTCAAATAAACCATCGGGACGGTTCTTCAGGAAGTCATAGGTGGTCATGTCAAACTTCGGGTTGTGCAGCGATCCACCGGTAAGATAGTCATCTCTTTTACAGGAAGCCAACAAAATCAGTCCTGTGCAGATGATCGTTATTATTAATACTCTTTTCATAATTGACTTAATTTACTTTTAGTGATTTTTCCACCATTCATTTTGAGTTAACAATGCATTTTGTGGCAGCAAAGTGCGCATGGAAAGCGGCCAGTAATATCCTTTTGCGGCTACGCGTGCGGGCGTATATGGATCCGGAAGAACATTGGCATAATCAGGATTGGTGAGTTTCATTCTTATATTGTCAAAGGCCAGGCTCCCCTCGCCATAAAGTTCCCGTGCACGTTCGTTAAATACAGTTTCCATTGTGCAGGGATCATTATCTGCCAGTGGCTCAGCCTGTGCCCTGCTCCTGATATCATTGATCTCTTTACGGGCCTCTGCTATTGTGTTCAGTTTTACACAAGCTTCCGCTTTTAAGAGTTTTATATCTGCCAGGCGGAACAATACCAGGTTGTTATCAATCACATATTCATCCGGACGGTTGGGATCATAGTGATTCACACCTGTATATTTGCTCAACATGACGCCTCCCTGTCCATTCTTGAAGATCTTTGTGTAACGCTGATCGCTCTCGTCTGTAAAAAGCTCATCTGCATAATCCGTATTTACAGCCCAGGAACTGGCGGTACCTTTGTTTATAACCGGGTTAAACAGGAAAACATTGAAAAAATCTTTTTGCGCTTCATTGCTGCCTTTATCATATTTCAGAAACACCTCAAAAATGGTTTCATTGGATTGTGCATCCCAGATATTTGTATAGGTATTGATGGGTTCCAGGTCGTAGCCCCCTTTATTAATCACTTCATCGCAGTATTTCCTGGCATTAACATAATCATGTTTCCAGGCATAGATATGTGCCAACAGTGCCCGGGCTGCATTCTTATCTGCATAAACCGGGTTGTCACTTTTGTCCTGCAAAAGGTCGGTTGCTTTTAAGAGATCTTCAATGCAATAACCGAGCGCTTCCTCGTCTGTTGACCTTGGAACCGGTGGTACATTTAACGGATCCACTATTGAATGTTTGGTTACAACCGGCTCCCCCCAGATTCTTAGCATATAAAAATAGGTAAGCGCCCGCAAAAAATGCCCTTCGCCCAGGAGCTGCTTTTTTCGTTCAGTGCCTCCTTCAAATTTTGAGTCATCGATATTTGGCGTATTCTCAACAATCAGATGACATTGATTGATCACCCCGTAGAAACTTGTCCAGTTAGATACCGGCTCAATATACGGCGTATAAGCATAGTTGTTCCGCCCGGCCATCGAAAGGGCTTCATAGTTCCAGAAATCGCCTCCCCTTAAGAACTCATCGGTTACAAAATCGCCTACTATGAAATGAAGGCGGCTTGCAGTGATCGCATCCCTGAAAAGCCCGCTGGCACCAGCCAGCGCCTTCTCTACGTTTGCTCCGGATGCCCAGAACACCTTATCATAGGTAGAGTCTTCCGGCTTCAGGTAAAGATATTTTTTACATGAAGGCAATAAGACCAACAACAGCAGCCCCAGTATAATCGCCCTGTCTGATATGATTTTAAAATGCATGTTCATAACTGAAAAATATTTTCGTATTAGAATGTAAGTTCAAAGCCCAACGTGTATTTCCGGGGCAACGGATATGCAGAACCGGTATATTCCCCCTGCGGCGTTACCAGCTCGGCGTCAGGTACATTAGATCGTTGAAAGGAATAGATATTGTCAATGATCGCAAAGATGCGCCCGTTTTTAAAGCCGATACGTCGCACGGTTTCTGCAGGCACCGTATAACCCAGCGTAGCCGAACGAATCTTAAAGTAGTTTCCGTTCTCGTTCCACATAGTGGAAAACGGAAGAAACTGATAAAAATTCGGTCCATACGGACTGATGCTGGGAAAATTGGCTTTATAGTTAGGATCTGCCGCTTTTGCGGGTGTCCAATAATCCTTTCCCGACAGATCGGGCAGGCGGAACCGCGCAAAATCGTAGATTGTGTTTCCAAAATTCCATACACCGGCAAACTGGTTGGCATCAAAATTATTAATGATGTCCCTGCCAAAGGTATACGTGCACTGGATGCCTATAAAGAATTGCTTAAAGGTAAACTGGTTATAAATACCGCCGGTAAACCGGGGGTTCGGGTCGCCTGTGGGAACCAGGTCTCCAAACTGTTCACCTTTATCTTCATCGCTCCATGCATCCCAATCCTTATTTACGTCTATCCAGTACGGATAGCCGGGTTGCACAGGGTTGTTGCCTTTAAAATAGGTCAGCCGCTGCCCCGTGTACGGATTTACCGGTATTTCAGAATTCCGGTTGTATACGCCGTTATACAGCATTTGCGCCCATCCGTAAATGGGGGCTCCTACGGAATAGATCAGCGACTGATTATAGTTTCTTGAATCGCTGAAGAATGAGCGGTTCCCGTTGGGCAGCGCAGCGATCCGGTTCTTGTTGTAACTTAAAACGATGCTGGTTTCCCATTGCAGCGGGCTTTTGGGTCCCAGATTTTTTGTGTTCAGGTTCAACTCTATCCCCTCATTAAGAATCTTTACAGGGGCATTATAAACTACCGTTGTATAACCGGTAAAGAACGGGAATGGGAAGCTGAGTATCGGATTGGTGTTATTCCTGCGGTATGCGTCTGCTGTTAAGTTGATCCGGCTTTTGAACATAGAAAGATTCAACCCGATATTTGCCTGGTTCGATTTATTCCAGGTCAGATTGGGAAGCGTGATCGGTTTTTGAAATGAAGGCGTTGCCTGTACAATGCCATTATAAGTGCCTCTGTTCAGGTCCCAGATATTGAAAGGCGCATAGAAATCTTCCGGCATGGTCCCCGAAAGGCCGTAGCTGCCTCTTATTTTTAACTCGCTGATCCACTCCACATTCTTCATGAACGGTTCATCGGAAATAATATACCCCAGTGAAACAGCCGGGAAATACCCCCATTTGCTATCATCTCCAAACCGCGAGGATGCATTGGCCGCCAATGAAAGATTCAACAAGTACCGTTCCTTGAAATCATAGGAGAACTGTGCAAGGTAAGACAGCAGCCCTGCTTTTTGCTCATATGAATTTCCGTACAAATCATTCTGAGGAATACCAAATACGGCCTTAATATTATCATCCGGCACGTTATAACCTCCCAGAACGCTGCCCGATTTCTGATCCAGCTGGAACTGCTGTGTGGCTACGATACCCAGGTTGTGGGTGCGCTCACCAAACGACTTTGTATACCCCAGTGTATTGGTAAGCTGGTAGCTTTCAAATACACCGCTCTTGTTTTCGGCAAATGAACGCCCGTCTGAGGCAATGAATGAAGGTTGAAAACGGTCGCGCTGGTCGTTTGCGCTGGAATAAGCCCCCATAAACGTATATTCAAGTCCCTCAAGAATCTTATACCTTGTTTGCATAGATATGCTCAGTTGGTCAGTTTGGTTTTTATCTTTCAGCTTATCAAACTGCCCGAAATAGAAAGCGCGGTCTGCATCACTGATCGCATAAAATGAAGAGGGCATTTGCGTGGGGCTTATGGGCAGTACGTCATTCTTGCCTTTCCCCAATCCTCTTTTTCTGTTAAGCCGGGATGCTGAAATATTAAAATTGGTGGTTAATTTAGGGCTGAAGTTAAACCCGAAATTTCCCCGCAGTGAATATTTTGTAACACCCGTTTGCCGCACAATACCATCCTCATTGTAATAGTTCGCACTCACCCGGTAATTGTAATTATCTGTACCCTGGGATATGCTCAGGTCTGCATTGTCGATTTTTCCGGAACTGTAAAAGATGTCCTGCCAGTCTGTGGCATTGTTGAAAGAAGGGTTCAGACTGTCGGAAAGCATTTGGGGAATGGTACCTTTTTGGGCGTAGCTCCCGTAGGCATTGATCAGGTCCATTTTCTGTCTGCGTTCCTCGGCGCCAATAGCCGTAGGCAACAGCTTTGGCTTTTCAACAAGGCCTCGGTAGTAAGAAGCCCTTACAAGCGGGGTTCTGGATTTTCCCTTTTTTGTTTTGATCACGATCACACCGTTTGCGCCTCGTGCGCCCCAAACAGCTGTGGCAGCCGCATCTTTCTGTACACTCAGGCTTTCAATATCTGCAAGGCTAAGTCCGGCAAGAAGGTTGGTACCACTGGAGCTGATGCTTTCCATATCCGTAACAGACATGGGCACGCCGTCTATTACATACAAAGGTGTACTCATTGTTCTGGCAGCATCAAATTCATCGGTATTCAAATTGGTGACAATTGTCGAATTCCCGCGGACTGTAAAGGTATTGCGAACCCCGGGTTCACCACTGAAGTTTTGAATATTAACCCCTGCGACTTTGCCCTGCAGCAACTGGTCGAAGCTGGGACCAGGAAGATTCTCTATGTCCCGACCGGAGATCACCTGCACGGCACTGGTTGTCTTTTTTAAGGATTGCGCCTGATATCCTACAACCACCACATTGTCAAGATTGGATTCCTGTGCCGGCAATAGCTTTATCAGGAGGTCTGCTCCTGTATTTACTGTAAGTTTTTGGGCTGTAAATCCGACCAGGCTCACTTCTATTTTTGCGCTATTTCCGGCAATGGCAAGCGAAAACCTTCCGGTGCTATCTGTCAGTGTTCCTTTTTTAGTTGCAAGATCGACAATGCTCGCATTTGACAAAGGGGATCCGGATGTATCCATAACCGCTCCGGAGATCAAGTGCACATCCTGTGTGTTCCCTGCGATGCAATACAAAACAAACAAGCAACTGATTAAAATCTTCTTCATGTAAAGAATTAAGTTATGATGATCAAAAAATATAGTACACCCCGCTAATACAAGACTCGATAGCCACGTATTTAGAATTTAAGCCCCGGCTTGTTTTAGATTAGCCGGTACATGATATGTAAAAATGATTACGGAACAATACGTCAGTTGAAGGATCCAACAGCATCCGGAAGCCTAAACACGTTCAGTACTTTTGGACCTGCTCAACAAACTTCTAAAAACACAACCATCACTCTCGTTTAATAATTCTTTAACAAGAATACTATTTTCGTTCAGATTTATTTCAGTAAAAAATATTTTTTTTCAGCGCAAACGGTTGCATTTAAAAAATTATAAATACCGCAATATGCAGCGCAAACGATTGCACAACTAAACGCCGGTTTTTCTGACAGTCCAACGATGACGGTACCCGGTCCCAAGAAAGTATACAGCCAGGTTTCCTGAAAGCTTATTTTTCTTTTTTGAGCAGGTAATTCCCAGCAGAACAATAAAGGCATTTACGGGCATCGCAATACCGGGTTTTTAATTCAATAAAGGCCTGCGAATCCATTGCCGACTGGCTGACCAGGCCCAGGCATTCAAATCCCCTTGTGATATGATTCCTTTCAGGCTTTGTTTCCTCCAGCCACCGGATGGCTTTCTCCTTTAACCGGTCTATTCCATATACATTGCCATAAGCAAAGAGCAGCGGCGCAATGGTATTGATCATGATATTATCGATCATCGAAGCCCCGATCGACTTTACCTTCATGGTGCTGGGCTCGGTTAATGTGTAATGATAATGCCAGAAATCGTTGGCCTCTGCGCGAAACCAGGCCCGAACCCTGTCTAAAGCGTTTTCCCGTATAATCTTCGAAAATAAATGAGCCGATGAAGCGATTACGGCTGCGAGCTGTGCCAATCGTACCGTAGGAAAACTTCCGGGGCGCATCCGTAAAAAATGCATAGCATGCGCCACCGGCTTCAGGTTATATTTTTTTTGAAGAAACCGGTACTCCCGCTGTAACATTACCGGATAGGGGTCTCCGAAATTATCATCCAGCAACCCCGCCTGCCCCAGCAGTAATGCTTCCAGTTGCTGGATCCGTTGTTTGTGTTTAGCCAGCAAGGTTACCGGTAAGCTTTTTGCAATGGCTTCAAAAGCATCTGCATTAACGGGCAGCCCGAAGTTCCTTGCCAGCAGCCACCAGAAGCTTTCCTCCCAATGCTGATGGTTCACCTCCAGGTAATCTTCAATCACCGCCCCTTTCCGTATCAGGCGCTCTGCTACCAGCCGGCTTTTCCATACATTAAGAATAATACCCGGAACCGTGGCAATCATCTTTTCACAGGGAATAAACGCTTGCGCATTCAGCAGGGTTTCGTACCGGTGCAGCAGGCTTCTTGAAATCAGAGTCTTTAGCTCCACCACGGGAAGCGCTGCAGGTCCCCCGGCATCATCTTCGTATACCACGTGGAGGATCACTTTGCGGTAATTGCGGTCCTGTTGATGCTGGTGCCGGTTCCAATCGGAGGTTTTGAGATGAAGCTCTACAGAGCCCGCCCACAATGTGTTCCCGATACGGATGCGCGCGTGTTCAAAATCCGGTCCCTGGTTCCGGTTCGGCATGCCCACATTCAATACCTGAACGGGTGTTCCGTCGGTGGTGGTTAAAGACCGTACATTAAAATATTGAAACTGCCAGATATACTGGAGTAATTGTTCATTCATAGGTGCTATTTTTCTAGGTTATAAAATACTTACCCGTCTTCTGCAAGTGGGTACTGCAATTTACGTATTTCCTGTAATATTCTGCTCACAGGCAATCCCATTACATTATAAAAATCCCCGTTGATATGTTTAATGCCCACTACACCGATCCATTCCTGGATGGCATAGGCACCTGCCTTGTCAAAAGGCTGGTACTGATCTATATAAAAGCAGATCTGCTGCTGCGTTAACGGGTGAAAAGTAACTTCCGTGATATCGGAAAAAAGGCATTCCTGTGGTCCTTTTACGAGGGCCACCCCGGTCATTACCTGGTGGGTGCGATCCTGCAGGCGGCTTAGGATTTCAATCGCATCTTCCCTGTTTTTGGGCTTTCCGATCACCTGGTTGTCTAATACTACTACCGTATCCGCCGCCAGTACAATCGTGCCGGCAGGAGCAGCTTCCAGAACGGCCTGAGCTTTCCGCCGGGCTACATCCGCAACCGCTGCCTGCAGATCCAGTGCGGGGTTAAAGCTTTCATCAATTTCTTTGGTATGAATCACAAACGGGATATCGGCCCATTCGAGTATCTGTTTCCGGCGGGGCGATGAGGATGCAAGGATGATGCGGTTGACTGTCATAAAAACTACAAATAAAAATAAAAGATACCCATCGATAAAATTCCCGTCAGCATTAGCCCTTTGGTTACCATACTCAGGTAATGGTAGGCTGCCGGTGTACCTGCGGTTATCAGTTTCCGGAACAGGTAACCGGCCGGCAACAGGATCAGTATTACACAATAAACCACTCCCGGCCACCACCCCAGCTGCAGGATATAAAACTGCACCACCAGCAGCAATGCGATCAGCAGGGTCAGCCATACGGCAACATACACCTTGGTCGCGTTTACCCCCCAGGCAATCGGCATGGTATTACACCCATATTTTTGATCGCCGGCTATATCTTCCACATCTTTTATCGCTTCCCGTACCAGCGAAATAATAAAGGCAAAACCGGCATATAATACTGCAAAGCGAAACAGTTTCAGCTGGCCGGGATGTCCGTTCCCAAAAGCATCAGAAAAGGAAAATTTAGAAAGAAAGATGATCATGATTGTCCAGGCTGTCAGCAAGGAAATGACGACATTACCAATCAGGATTTCCTTTTTAAATTTTACGGAATAGAACCACAGCAGCAATACACAGGCTATGTTGGCAACTACCAGGTACCATCTCGAAAACGGGTTTACAGCAATAGCCGTCAATGCCACTCCAAGCACGCTCAGCGCGAGGTGCCAGACCAATGCCCATCTGCGGTTAATATATTTACCAATGACCATTTTCTGCGGTTTGTTGATCCGGTCGATATTCATATCAAAATAGTCATTGATGATATTTCCCGCTGCGGCAATAAATACAGAGGCCAGTACCAGCATCAGGAACTGCCTGCCATCTCCCTCGGGAATCCGATTGCGGTAAATGGGATGATAAATGCAATACTGAAACATCCCCTGTGTCAGCGCTATAAAAATAAGATTCGGATAACGTACCAGCTTTAAAAATGCAGCGACCTTCTTCATCCGGTTTTTAATTTTAAGTAGAAGCAACCTGGGCATCGTTTCCCCAATGATCATTGCTGCGCAAAACTTTCTCAATCACCTCCCGCACGCACCCTCTGCCCCCGGTATAACCCGAAACAAAAATGGCTTTTTGCTGTATTTCAGGCACCGCATCTGCCGGGCAGGCAGACAAACCCACTTCATCAAATACCGGCAGGTCTGGGATATCATCCCCCATAAACAGTACCGATTCGGGCGCCAGATGCTGTTCTTCGATCCATTTCCGGATAAAAACCTGTTTGTCTTTGATCTCAAAATAAACCTCGCGGATACCTAGTTTGTTCAAACGACCGAGCACCGCCGAAGGTGCAGATCCTGAAACCACAAGAATGGTATATCCCTGCTTGATGGCCAGCTGCAGGGCATAGCCGTCTTTTACGTACATCACACGGGCCATTTCACCGCTTTCCAGCACCAGCAGGTCGCCATTCGTTAGTACGCCGTCCACATCAAAAACAAAGGCCTTGATTTGCTGAAATCGCTGCAATAGGTTCATGTGCTACTTAATTTTGTTAAGGGTGATGCAAATGTATTGGATTCGGGCGAATCACCGAAACGGGAAGAAGGCGTTTTACCGTAGCCCGGGGTTTTAATGCAACCGCAAAGAATACGCAACGAGGATTATTGGGGTTAGCTATCTTCGCGAACCTTGCGAAAACCTTGCGCCCCTGGCGGTTTTAATTGAACCGCAAAGTACGCAACGGATCCGCAAAGATCGCAACGAGGATTATTGGGGTTAGCTATCTTCGCAAACGTTGCGAAAAGCCTTGCGCCCCTGGCGGTTTTAATTGAACCGCAAAGGTCGCAACGGATCCGCAAAGATCGCAACGAGGATTATTGGGGTCGGTTATCTTCGCAAACGTTGCGAAAAGCCTTGCGCCCCTGGCGGTTTTAATTGAACCGCAAAGTACGCAACGGATCCGCAAAGATCGCAACGAGAATTATTGGGGTCGGTTATCTTCGCGAACCTTGCGAAAACCTTGTGCTCCTCGCGGTTTTAATTGAACCGCAAAGTACGCAACGGATCCGCAAAGATTGCAGCGAGGATTATTGGGGTCAGTTATCTTCGCGAACCTTGCGAAAACCTTGCGCCCCTCGCGGTTTTAATTGAACCGCAAAGTACGCAACGGATCCGCAAAGATTGCAGCGAGGATTATTGGGGTCAGTTATCTTCGCAAACGTTGCGAAAAGCCTTGCGCCCCTGGCGGTTTAAACTGAACCGCGAGCACCAATGCATCCAACGACTGCAATGGAACAAATCCTGCGTTTGTTTGTGTTTATTTCATCAATGCTTCATCAACGCCTCCGTCAAAAAATTATATACCATCAGATGCTCCGGGTATTCTTTCAAAAGTTCCTGATGTTTATGAATCGTATCCAGGTCTTTTCGCGCAGCAGGCCCTGTTTGCATTTGCGAAGGCGATTCCTGTTCCAGCCGTTCCACCGTATTACGGATCAACGGTAGCAATTCGCTAAAAGCAATCCCTTCTTTTTTGCAAAACGACTCCGCCAGGTCAAACAGGTAATTGGTAAAATTACTGGCAAACACGGCTGCCACATGCAACCGCGACCGCCTGTCGAGGTCAGCCGGGTATACCGGGTTGTTGGTAATGGAGGCCGCCAACTGATCCAATACCTTTTTTGTTTCCGCATTTGAAGCCTCCGTATACATGGTCAGCTCCGGAAGATGATCCTGCTGTTTGCGCAGGCTTTGCAAGGGGTAAAAAACACCATAATTAACGGAAACATCCTTTAATACTTCCATGGGTACGGCAGCAGCTGTATGTGCCACAATTTTGCCCTTCAGCCGCAGGTCCGCTGCAATTGTTGCAATGGCGGAATCTGTAACTGCAACGAGGTACACATCTGCCGTTTTTACAATAAGGCTGGTATAGTTGGTCGATTCTGTATTCCATTCGTAGGCAAGTTCCGAGGCAGCCGCCGCATTGCGTCCGTAGATCTGCTGGATCACATGTCCTGCTTTTAGCAATTTTCGTCCAAGTACCGCTGCTACATTTCCCGACCCGATCATAACAATATTCATAATCTAAATACCTTTGTGTTCGTTGATGAAACAAAGTATGACCTCCCGGATACATCCTGGAGTAGTTTCAAACCCGGTTCCATCCGACAATAAAAGATCCACCAGCGGTGGAAAATAAAAATTCTACGGATGAAATTACAAAATTTTATAAAGGAGCTTTACAAAACACGCATCCGCCTGCTGGCGCTGGTGTCTAAAAAGCGGGCCGGAAACAATGCCTTCCGGCTTTTCTGCACCCCGCTGGGTAAGGCAGGTTATGCGCTGAGCCCGTTGCTGCAATCCGCAGAGCAGCTTTCGCTTTTTTACCGGCAGCAGCATCTTAAAGGGTACCGCTGGAATAAAGGCGGTACACGCAAACTCCTTATTGCGCATGGTTTCCGGTCGCATGTGCAGCGGTTCGAACACCTGGTTCCCCTGCTGATTGAAAAAGGATATGAAATTACCGCTTTCGATGCTCCTGCTCATGGACGTAGCGGGGGCAAACAGATCAATGCTGTTGATTATATGCAACTGGTTACCGGGCTAACGGAACAATATGGTCCTTTCGACAGTTATATCGGTCACTCCTTTGGCGGGCTGGCGGTAGCACTGGCCGTTTCGGAACAGCCCCGCAATGCCTCCGTAAAAATGGTATTATTTGCCCCGGCCGCTGATACTACCGGCCTTGCAGCGACTTTTTTACAGCAAATGGCGATTACCGACCCGGAAATCCGGCAGCACTTCTTTAATAATGTATCCCGGCTTAGTGGCAAGGACCTCAGCTGGTTTACCATCAAAAGATGCCTGCCGCAGCTTAACAGTACTGTTCTCTGGATCCACGACAAAGACGACCGGATCACTCCGGTGGCGGAGGCCTATGAAATACAGGAGCTGGCTCCTCCACAGATCCGTTTTATTTTTACGGAAGGACTGGGACATAGCAAGATTTACCGCGATCCTGTTGTTCTTGAAAAAGTGGCTGGGTTTCTTTAACAGCCCAACCCAAACAATCGTTTGTGTCACATTTTGATGGGCTGCTACAGCCTGCTTTTAAAGGCATCACAGAATTATAATATATGGTATAAATCCATGAAACGCAGCGTCTGAAATGTCAAAACAGGAACCGCTTCCGGGGAAAAATTAAGCGGATTTAAAAAAAATATTCTAATCTTGTCCAAAATTTGGTAATAAAAAGCGTTGTTCAGAAAAGCATATGGCGAAGAATTTACTGATCGTGGAGAGCCCGGCAAAGGCAAAGACCATTGAGAAATTTTTAGGCAAAGACTTCCAGGTCAAGAGCAGTTTCGGGCACATCCGTGATCTTGAGAAAGCGGGTATGGGTATCGATATTGAAAAGCAGTTTCACCCCCGCTATGTGGTTTCGGAGGGGAAGGAAAAGGTGGTACGCGATCTTAAAAACCTGGCCTCTAAAAGTGAAGAAGTATGGTTGGCAACGGATGAGGACCGTGAGGGTGAAGCCATCAGCTGGCATTTATGCGAGGTTTTGGGATTGGATCCTAAAACCACCAAACGGATCGTTTTCAATGAAATTACCAAACCGGCCATCCAGCAGGCAGTAGCCGCACCCCGCCATGTAGACATGAACCTCGTAGATGCGCAGCAGGCCCGCCGGGTGCTGGACCGCATCGTTGGGTTTGAGCTGAGCCCGGTGCTGTGGCGGAAAATAAGCGTGAAGAACAACCTGAGCGCGGGAAGGGTGCAAAGTGTGGCCGTACGGCTGATTGCGGAAAGGGAACGGGAGATCAACGCATTTGAACCACAGAGCAGCTTTAAAATAGTGGCGGTGTTTACAGCAACCGATATCACCGGAAAAAAGATCTCCTTTAAAGCTGAAGGAGCAAAATTCAATAACGCTGCGGACGCTGAAAGCTTCTTACAATCCTGCCTGCATGCAGACTATACTGTAAAAGACATACAGGTAAAACCGGGTAAACGCAGTCCCGCTCCCCCGTTCACCACCTCCACCCTGCAACAGGAAGCCAGCCGGAAATTTGGCTACAGCGTAAGCCGTACCATGCAGATCGCGCAGCAACTCTACGAAAACGGGCATATTACCTATATGCGTACCGACAGTGTAAACCTGAGCAATACGGCGCTGGGAGACCTTACCAATACCATCAAAAGTATGTACGGGGAGCAATACCACCAGTTCCGCCGCTTTAAGAATAAAAACGAGAGCGCACAGGAAGCGCACGAAGCCATCCGCCCCACCTACATGAGCAATACCACGGTGGAACATGCAGACTGGAAACGGCTTTATGATCTGATCTGGAAGCGGACCATGGCCAGCCAGATGGCTGATGCACAGCTGGAAAAAACCACCGCCAAAATAGAGATCTCCACCAATAAAGAATACCTGTCGGCAACCGGGGAGGTTGTAAAATTTGACGGCTTCCTGAAGCTTTACCGGGAAGACCGGGATGATGAAGATATCCAGGAAGATGAAGCCCAGGAAGGCATGCTGCCGCCCTTAACCATCGGGCAACAGCTTCCGCTGGTGGAAATGACCGGTACCGAGCGGTTTACCCGCCCTTCTCCCCGCTATACAGAGGCTTCCCTTGTAAAAAAACTGGAAGAACTGGGCATCGGACGCCCTTCTACCTACGCGCCTACCATTTCAACCATCCTGAAACGGGAATATGTTGAAAAGCGCGATAAGGAGGGTCTGGAGCGGAAATTCCGGATCATTACACTAAAAGACAACCAGCTTTCCAAAAAAGAAAATACCGAGATCACCGGGGCCGAAAAAGCCAAATTATTTCCAACAGACCTGGGGCTGGTAGTAACTGATTTCCTGAAGCAATACTTTGAGAATATCATGGATTATGGCTTTACCGCCAGGATCGAAGAAGAATTTGATGAGATTGCCAACGGTAAATTATCCTGGAATAAACTCATCGACGAGTTTTATCACCCCTTTAAAGAAGGGGTCGACAATACCATTGAAAACGCCGAACGCATAAAAGGAGAACGGGAACTGGGTACGGAGCCGGGAACCGGTAAGCCGGTTATTGCCCGGATGGGCCGTTTTGGTCCCATGATTCAGATTGGCAATGTGGACGATGAAGAAAAACCACGGTTTGCTACCTTGCGGAAGGGACAAAGCATTGAAACCATCACGTTCGAGGAAGCCATGGATCTGTTCAAGCTTCCGGTAACGCTCGGCACGTATGAAGATAAAGAGGTGGCCGTAAACGTAGGCCGTTTTGGACCTTACGTGAAATGGGGTGAAGACTTCATCTCCATTCCCCGTACGGAAGATCCGCTGTCTGTTGATATGGAACGCGCAATCGCGTTGATCAACGAAAAGCAGGTAGCCGACGCCCCCATCGCCCATTTTGAGGGCAAACCCGTAACAAAGGGCAAGGGCCGCTTCGGTCCTTATATTAAATGGAATGATCTTTTCATTAATGTACCCCGCCGCTATGATTTTGACAACCTTTCCCAGGGAGATATTGATGAGCTCATTAAAGCTAAACTGGAGAAGGAATCCAACCGGTACATTCAGCAGTGGCCCGAGGAAAAGATCGCGCTGGAGAACGGGCGCTGGGGCGCTTTTATCCGTTTTGGTAAAAAAATGGTGAAGCTGGGAAGAAAAGAAGACGGTACCAAATACACTCCGGAAGAAGTAGCACAGCTGGACATTGAAACGGTTAAAAAAATGATCGAGGCCGAACTTCCCGGCGCATTTAGTAAACCGGCGAAGAAAACCGCAGCAAAAAAAGCACCGGCAAAAAAGAAAGCAGCAGCTAAAAAAGCTTCAAAGAGATAAGCGCCGGGCATTAACCCATGCGCAGTCTGCCTGCATGCAGGCAGACTGGCGAACCACTCCGGAGATTCTCAGGGACAACCCCGTGCTTTCACTTTTTGTTCTACTGGTTTATCGGTATATTTTGAAGAGAATCCCGGCCAAACAAAATATTTTTTTATTTTGCCCCTATGCGAACGCTGTTGTTGGTCATCGGATGTTTTACGGGGATGCTGATTTCGGGGCAACCCATGCTGAACCATACCAGCTACCCGGATAGTTTGCTGCAATTGCTGCAAAACGCAAAAAATGACAGCACAAAGGCCCGCCTCAACTATTTTCTTTCCGATTACTGGAGTTATACAGATACGGCCAGGGCTGCTTTTTATTTAAGAGAAGGAAAAAAGGCCGCAAAGAACCACCCCTATTTGCAGGCGCTTTTTGTTTTTTATGAAGCGCTGTTCCTGCACGATTTTCAGCTGGAGCTGGCCGCAAAAAAATACAAAGAGGCAGAAAAGCTCCTGGAGAAACTCCCGTACAAAGAGGCGCTGGTTTACAGAGCAAGGGCCTGGCGGAACTATGGCACGTTGCAGCAGCAAAAAGATAATGAGCAGGAAATGATTGCCGTAATCCTGGATCATGCCATTCCTCTGGTCCGGAAAGCAAACGATCTGGAGCGTGAAGGCAGTTATTACTGCGACGTAGGCCTGGTGTATATGAACCAGCTGCTGCACTCAAAAGCCGAAACGTTTTTTGAAAAAGGCATAAGCCTGCTGAAGAAAACAAAGCCACGGCTGGAAACGATGATCGTAGCATTGGATAACCGGGCAAAAAACTTTTGCTATATGGACAGCATGCAATATGCCCGGCCCCTGCTTAATGAAATGGGCACGCTCCTAAAGCCCTATCCCGAATCCGAATACAATATCGACTACACACTAACCCAAAGCGTTTATTACCGGAAAACAGGCAACCTGCAGGCGGCATTGAAAAGCCTTCAAACCGGTATTCTGCTTGCGCAAAAGCTAAAGCAACAACGCCAGGAAAATGACCTGCGGTTTCAGTTGTACAAAGTTTATACAGCCCAGGGAAACTACCGGCTGGCACTGGGAGCCTTGCAAACGGTTATAAAAAACAAACAATCCGGTTTCATGGAAGATGAGGTAATGCATGCCTTTGAAATGTCTGAAACCTATGCACGCCTTAACGATGTTCCCAGTGCCTATACCTGGCTGAAAAAATACAGTGTCCTGCGCGATACTATGTACATGCGGAACCTGAAGGCGGAGATCGCTGCTGTGGAAACAAAATTCAATACCGCAGAAAAGGAAAAAGCAATCGCATTGCTTCAGGCAGAAAATAAAGAAGCGGCACTTAAAGCAAGAAACTCCCGGTTACGCACATCGATTCTTGTTATCATCTGCCTTGCAATTCTGATCATCCTGATTTTTGTAACCATTACTTATAAAACCTCCAAAACGCTTGCAGCCCAGCGGGAGCTCAACTACCAGCAACAACTAAAGGAGATGGAGCAGCAGCGCCAGATTTTAACCACTGAAGCCATGCTGGAGGGCGAAGAACGCGAAAGAAGGCGTGTGGCGCGGGATCTTCACGATGGACTGGGCGGAATGCTGGCCGGTATCAAACTCAAGTTATCCAGTCATGCAAGCAGCCAGAGGTATCAGCATCGGAACGAGCAGCCAGAGTTATCCACGATTATCAACCAGCTGGATCAATCGGTTACGGAACTCCGGCGCATTGCGCGGAATATGATGCCCGAAAGCCTGATCCGGTTTGGCTTGCAAACGGCGTTAAAGGATCTTTGTGAATCGCTGATGACCAGCGAAACGCATATCAGTTTTGCGGCATTTGACATCGACGAACGGATGGAGTTATCGATCCAGGTGGTCATCTACCGTATTATCCAGGAGGCACTGGCCAATGCCATCCGTCATTCAAAAGCAAAGAACATCATGGTACAGTGCAGTCAGAATAAAAATCGTTTTTATATTACCGTTGAAGACGACGGTATCGGCTTCAGCAACCTTAGAAAAGACCAGAAAGGCATCGGGTTGATTAATATTGAAAACCGGGTGAAATACCTCAATGGCAAAATCGATGTTATATCGATCGCTAACGAGGGCACCACATTAAATATGGAACTACATGTTGCAGCATAATTCCGCTCCAGTTATTGCGATCGTAGATGATCATCCTATTGTGATTGAAGGACTGAAAAACCTGCTCACCTCCGAAACGGAGTTTGAGATTGTAAGTTTTACAACAGGAAATGACTTCCTGAATTATCTTAAAACAAACGAGGCCGATGTCGTACTGCTGGATGTGGTATTGCCGGATATAAATGGGCTGGAGCTTTGCAGGGAACTCCGAAAAAAGTATCCGGAAATAACCGTGCTGGCCATCAGTAACCAGGCCGAACGCAGCATCATTGTACAGATGCTTCAGAACGGAGCCAGCGGCTATCTGCTTAAAAATGCTTCGGCCGATGAGCTATTGGATGGTATTGAAAAAGGGCTGAGAGGAGAAGAAGCACTAAGCCATGAAGTAAAAGCGATCCTGTCGCGCCCCGCCACCAACGACTGGAACGGTATCCCCACACTTACGAAACGGGAAAAAGAAATCCTCCGCCTCATCTCGGAAGGACTTTCCAGCACCGACATTGCCGATAAACTGTTCCTCAGCCAGCTGACTGTAGAAACCCACCGCCGGAACATCATACAAAAATTTCAGACAACCAATATGTTCTCCGTGATCAAACTGGCGATCGAACATAAGATCATATAAGCGAGCGCCGCGAAGCCGCAAAGAATGGTATAGCCGTTCCTTCGTTGGGTCGTTATATAAAATAACCCACATTGTCCCGGCCCGATCATCAATCCCAGCTTCGGTTGCAGCCAGCGCTAAAAACCCAACCGTAATAAGCAAAGAGGTTCTGATAAAAGCGCCATCTTCTTATAGCGCCTTTGTGGCGTTAACCTCGTATGTCATCATCCCCCAGCATCGTTTGCCGGATCCCTTCTTGATAAGAAGTGGGCTCAAGTCCGAATGTTTTTATAAATTTTGAACTGTCGAAATAATAATCCTGGCTGTTCTGGTATTGCATTTCGCGGAGTTCTCTTATCGTACGGGAAAACAACCCGCCCAAAGCCATCAGCAGTGGCGACAAGACGAAATAGCGGGGCGGCACCTGCAACTGGGCAGCAGCCAGTTCAATCATCTGTTTACCGGTAAGCCGTTCCTGCGACGTAGGCAGGTGCCATACTTGACCGTAAGCAGCTTCAGTATTACCCAACAGCGCCGTGGCCTTTGCTGCATCCGGAGTATAGGTTAATGAATGTATTTTATGTACATTGGTTTGCCAGTTGGCCCTGCGTCCTTTTTTAAGATTGTTCAGCACCAGCAGGTTCAATATACCGTTCCGGGCACCTGGACCGTAAAAATCGGCACTGCGGGCAATAAGATAGCGCAATCCTCTTGTTTCGGCAGCCGCCAGCATCCGGATTAACTGAGCCCGCACCTGGCCCTTTCGCGAGGGCGGATCGATAGGACTGTCTTCTTTCATATGGGGAATGGCCGTTCGGGCATAAGCATACACATTATCAAAAAAAACCAGTTTGCAATGATGCTGTATGCAGGCCTCGATCACATGGCGCATAATCACCGGCCATTGCTGCTCCCAAATGACTGCATGGTAGGGCAATCCAACAGTGAGATACGCTACCTCGCTGCCTGCTACGGCTTTTTGAACAAGATCTGCATCCAGCAGGTTTGCAGTCACCAGCTCATCTGTTTCATTCACCTTCTCCGGATGCCGTCCCACCAGTCGTACCCGGTCTGTATACGGCCGCAGGGCGCCTGCAAGAAACTTCCCGATATCGCCGCCGGCACCTAAAATTGTTTGCATGATTGTTTATTTTATACCTGCAAACCTAGCCCGGGTGCTCCATTTAAACGATGACCTGTGTTAAGATTTTTGAAGGGTCATCATGCGTTTGCGGATGCGGCTCAGGCTTTCGGGCGCGATACCCAGGTATTGCGCAATATAGCGTTGCGGTATCCGCTGAAATAAAAGGGGCTTCTCATGCAGTAGTTCACTGAACTGTTTTTCCGGTGATAATGACAATAAGGATTTGGTACGGCGGATGTTTTCGGCAGCTACATTTTCCACGATGATCCTGAAAAATTCGGAGACCGCAGGCGAATGATGCAGGGCCGTAACCAGGTCTTTGCAGGTGATCACCAAACAGGTGGTAGACTCCAGCGCAACAATGCTGGAAGCCGACCGCGATTTCCGGGAAAAACTTTCGAGATCCGTAAGAAACGCATGTTCCAATGCAAAATTGCAGGTACGCTCCTGCCCTTCTTCATTCAAAAAGTACTGGCGGATGGCGCCGTTCAGGATAAAAAAAACTTCATTAGCCACCTGCCCTTCCTCAAGCAACAACGTGCCCCGCTTGTATTTTTTCTCGGTGAAAAGTGACAGGAAATATTCAGCCTCCGCGTCCGGGAAGGATGTAAACCCCCGTACTGTGGCAATCAGTGGATGCAACATGCTATAAAGATAAACAATAAAGCCTCCGGCAGATTTGCCGGAGGCTTAAATTTATATCGGGGCATCTGCCTTATGCGTTCGCCCGCTCAAACTGCTTCATAAAATCTACCAATTTTTGTACGGTTTCCAGCGAAGTAGCATTGTAAATGCTCGCCCGCATGCCACCGGTGGTCCGGTGTCCTTTCAGGTTCACAAAACCACTGGCCGCAGCCTCTTTTAAAAACTGGTCATCCAGTGTATGGTCCTTCGTAATAAAGGGAACGTTCATAATGGAACGGTCTTCGGCCACTGCAGTACCGCTAAACAGTTCCGAATTATCCAGGAATTCGTATAATACACGAGCCTTTTCAATATTGATCTGCGCAATCGCATCCACGCCGCCCAGGTCTTTCAGCCATTCGTATACCAGCTTACATATATAAATGCCATAAGTGGGTGGAGTGTTGAACATTGAACCATTGTCCGCGTGATTTTTATAGTTCATCATGGCGGGTGTAAACTCCATCGCGTTCCCCAAAAGATCCTCGCGTACCACCACCACGCAAACACCGGCGGCACCCATGTTTTTCTGGGCACCGGCATAGATCAGACCGAATTTCCGCACATCATAGTATTTAGACAGGATATCGGAAGACATATCTGCCACCAGCGTTACATCGCCGGTATCCGGCAGCGTATTATAGCGCGTACCATAAATGGTATTGTTGGTGGTAATATGAAAATAATCCGCATCCGGCGTGAAGGTGGCCGGGTCCAGCTTGGGGATATAATTAAAGGTTTTATCTTTTGAGCTGGCCACAACATTTACTGTTCCGTAACGGGATGCTTCTTTAATGGCTTTATCAGACCACACGCCGGTATTGACATAATCGGCTTTTTTATTCCGGTTCATCAGGTTGAGGGGAACCATGGCAAACTGGCTGGATGCGCCCCCCTGGAGAAACAACACCTTGTAGTTGTCGGGCACCTGCATCAGTTCACGGAACAATTGTTCTGCCGATTCAATAATAGCCATATAATCTTTCGATCGGTGACTCATTTCCATCACCGACATACCGGTATTGTTGTAGTTTAATAACTCTTTTTGTGCTCTTAATAACACCGCTTCCGGTAATGCACAGGGCCCGGCCGAAAAATTGTAGACTCTTTCCATTCTGAAAACTGTTTTTTAATAATTGAGGTGCAAAATTACTAAGAACCAGGCACCCCTTTAAACGCTTTAATTAAATTCTAATAAGAACCGGATCTGTTGATTTTTTTTCAACAAACACCGTTGTTTCCCGGTATATCTGCGCCGTCAGCAGGAACAACCGGTTTTAAAAACCCCATTCACCGCAATAACCTTTGAGATATCAAGTGTAGTGCCATTATCCAGCACCAGGTACGAGGCATCCTCCTTTTGAACGATCTCCCGGACCATTCCTTCCGCCCGCTCCCAGCCACCGATATCGGACAAGAGCGAAACCTTCTGCTGGTGTTCGAAGTGCGATTTCAGCAACTCCAGGAAGCTGTCTGCAGTATCCAGCGTACATTTATAATCCATAGCATTCCTTTATCCCCAAAGATAATCATTTCCGAACGTATTCATACCCAATGGGTTTTGCCGTCTGAATATTATTTATTCACACACATACGATTTCGGGGCATTCCAGCGTTTTATGTATATTCAGAACATATTAGGATTACCGCTAAACTACTTCGCACATGGATATAAACAGAATGCAGGACAAAATTATCGCAGAGTTTGAACACCTGGCCGCTGCGGTTAATAAATTCTCTTATTTCCGGCATTTAAAGCAGGTTTCCAAAGGCACGGGATCGATGGATGCCACAGATAAGAATGACCAGAACCTGGTAGCCGGCTGCCGTAAGAAAGTATGGGTAACCGCCTATAAGGAAGATGGCCGGATCTATTTTAAGGCCGACAGCGATCACAGTATCACGCGCGGCCTGGTAAACCTGCTTATGAAGGTTTATTCCGGGCATACCGTTTCTGCGATCACAAATGCCGACCTGTATTTTCTGCATGAGATCAAATTATTCAATTACCTTTCAGCTTCCTGGCTGCGGGATTTCCTCTCTGTAATACAGCGCATCAAATCACTGGCCATCGTGCAGCACCTGGAAGCGGCTCCTCAAAAATAGTTCCTGCTAAAAATAAGTAAAGCAACGTTTACTTGCCGGCCCTTGCCGAAAGTGATTTCTTTCTTCTACTTTTGCATTGTCTATTCCTGATTGAATAGATTATATTTCTAAAGGCATCCATGCAACACAGCACCCTTCGTTTTAGTAACCGCGTAGAAGACTACGTAAAATACCGTCCGCATTATCCTGCCGCCATTTGTTCCCTGCTGGAGCAGGAGGGCCTGCTAAAACCGGATCTGCCCGTTGCAGATATCGGTTCGGGTACCGGTATTTCCGCTGAACTATTTTTGAAAAAAGGCTATACCGTATGGGGCATTGAACCCAACCGCGAAATGCGGCAGAAAAGCGAGGTACTGCTTCAATCGTACCCGGGCTTTAAGGCAATCGACGGTACCGCAGAATCCACTAACGTTCCTGACAAAAGCGTAGGGCTGATTGTTGCCGGACAAGCGTTTCATTGGTTTAACCGGGAGCATTGCCGCCCCGAATTTGAGCGGATCCTGAAAACTGGTGGCGGTGTAGCGCTGATCTGGAATGAACGGCTTACTGCAACGCCCTTTGAAAAGGAATATGAAGACCTTATTGTAAGGCATAGCAACCAATACCAGAAGGTAGACCACCGGAACATTGATGATGCCGTAATTGAAGCATTCTTTGCGCCGGGAACAGTAACCTTATCCATCTTCAACAACGAGCAGGTCTTTACCTATGAAGGCCTGGAGGGCCGCCTGCTTTCCTCCTCTTATATGCCGGTAAAAGATGGTGCCGGGTATACTGAAATGGTTGCCGATCTTAAAGCACTGTTTGATCAGTACGAAACCGGCAACCAGGTCGTTATTCATTATGCCACCAAGGTTTACTGGGGCCGGCTTACCTAAACCGTATGTCCCATGGCCGGATCTGTGATTCCCTCTTTTTTCGTTTCCACACGGCCGGCATACCGTTTCTCAAAACGATTATTCCCCTTGATCTTTATGCTGAAGTCATACCAGCCACCGCTTTTTGCAAGGTTGAGCACCAGGTTCTGACTGCCATTGACGGCCTTGCTGATCGTATTGTTTTTATAAGCATTATCAACGATATCGATGGTCACCGGTACGGCACTGCCGAACTGTAACAGCACATTACCCGTAGGCTGCGCCCCGTTCATCTCGTACATACACTGTACCTTCAATGCAGGGTCCTGGCTATTGCCCCTAAATTCCCGGAAAAAACCGTTAGGACCATGCAGCCGGAGATGATAAAGCCCATCCGCAAAGGCCTTAACCGGCCATTCATAATGAAGTGTGTCTCCTTTTTTTACTGCGAAGGACCAGTTGCGGCAAACATCGGAGTTCCCTTTCTCATCTGTAAACGGCACCGGGGCATAAGCGGTAAACGGGGCGCCCTGTGCTTTTTGGCCAAACACCGTGGTTCCGGCCTTTAGGGAAACAAGCAAAGATGCCTTGTCTTCTGAAAGATTTCCATCCGCATACCATTCATACGGAATGGCCGGAGAGGGCCGGGTGCCCTGCTCCTGCCGGGGCATAAAAGATAATTCCTGCCCGCCTTTTTTCGCCTGCTTCAAATCCTGCTCCGACAACCGGTGAAAGCCGCCAGGATCCTTTTGAAACTGGGCATTGTAAATGGTTTCCACGAATGCGTCCCGTTTCAAAAACGGAAGTTTCCGTACGGGCTCCCCGTTAAAAGGACTGAATGCCGAAGTAAGATCACCGCTGATGGTGCGCCGCCATTCACTGATATTGTCGATGCGGATCTTTTTGTTGTATTTCTGGTTAAGAAAGGTTTCCAGGAATTGCAGGGTGGATGTATGTTCAAACAACTGGGAGCATACCTTACCGCCGCGGCTCCAGGGTGATGCAATGACCATGGGTACCCTGAACCCCAACCCAATGGGAGCCTCGCGTGCCTGTTTTTCGGGGATACCCTGTTTTAATTCATATTCCAGCCGCACCTGTTCCACCTCGGTGTCAATCCCCGCACTGCATTTCCCGGTGCCGGGTTTCTTATTGTCTGCAATAGAAAACGGCGGCACATGATCGTAATACCCGTCGTTTTCATCATAAGTAAGGATAAAGATGGTCTTTTTCCAAACCTCGGGATTCTTCGTAAGGATGTCCAGGATCTCCGAAACATACCAGGCTCCATACCAGGGAGCACTGGGATGATCCGAAAAATTCTGCGGTCCCGCCAGCCAGGATACGATGGGCAGCCGCCCTTCATCCACATCCTTCCGGAACTGGTACAGGATATCGCCGGAAGGAACCGTCATCAAACGTTCTGCGCCGTTTTCACGGTATTTGAGTTGGGAAACGGAGCGATAGCCGGCATCTTTTTTATTGTTGACAAAAGCACTATAAAAAAGTTCTTTTTGCTTTTCGGTCAGCTTTTCAAAATTGGTCCGGCTCCAGCGTTCCAACTCGGCCCTTGCATTGTCCAATGCCGCCTGCTTTTTGCTCAAAGCAGTTTTTATTTTTTTTGAAGCCGCTTCGCTGGAAGGGCTTTCCTCCTGCAGTTGGTTGATCTCTCCGGGCAGGGTATCCACCAGCTGTTTCAATCCTTCAACATACCGGGGGGTGTACTTTACATTGTAGGCTTTAAAAAATTCCAGCAGGTTGCAGCCAAAATTCGACAGCCATGCCCGCTCCTCCCCCGTATATCCGCCGCCACAGGAAATATCATTCTGGTAAAACTTCCAGTTAATATCATTTTCTGTAAGCAGTTCCGGAAAGGTTTTCCAGCTCATTTTTGCATGGGCAAAATTATCATTGCGGATATTGTCCCGCGGGTACCCGTCATCCGTATCCCGGATCTTTCCCGTCCAGAAAAAAGACCGGTTGGGTGTAGTACTGGTCATGGCCGAACAAAAATTCTGATCGCAAACGGTAAAGGCATCCGCCAGGGCATAGTTAAACGGCAGGTCTTCCCGGGTATAATAGCCCATGGTCAGCGGCATGGCGGCGTATTTTTTGTTCCCCGTTTTTTTCGCCGGCAGCCATTTATCATACTTCCCGTTATTAAATGCATCCACCTGGCTGTGGCGCGAATGAGGCAGTGCACCCAACCAGGTAGCATTGGTTTCCTTAATGTTCAAACGGAAAGGGCCATAGGACTCTCCCTTTTCATTGGTTTGGAACCAAACCGGTTTCTGATCCGGCAGGGTAATGGCCCGCGGATCATTAAAACCGCGTACCCCCTGTAGCGCCCCAAAGCAATGGTCAAAAGATCGGTTCTCCTGCATCAGGATCACGATATGTTCTGCATCCAGGAAGGTGCTGCCCGGTTTGGGGTCAATGGAAAGGGCTTTTAAAAGGCTATCGGGAACGGCGGCTCTAATACCTGCTGCACCCGACAGCAGCATGGATTTTTTCAGGAATGCACGTCTGTTATCCATTCAATCTTTTTTATAAATGAAGCAATTGTTTAAAAAAGGACCCGTCAAATATAATTTAGCGACCCCGGAGGCCTGGTTAAATGATTGTTAACCGGTTCTATTTTTCTTTTGACGGCTGGAAATTAAGAAAGTTTAACAGAAAGAAAGGAAAATAAAGAAAATAAAAAGCATTGAGAGGATTTACGCCGATCGGTTAGATTTCAGAGATCAGAGATCAGTTTTCAGATTTCAGCTGAGGCCGGCCAGGGATCGGAGAATTTAAAATGAAGCATGAAAAATATTAAATATAAAAGTAGAGATGCCGTTACTATCTCCCGAGGTTTCCCTCCGGTTTTGCTAATTGGAAACGGTGCCTGAAACAGCTTGCATCAGGCGGAGAATCGTGCTAAACTTTGAACTTTAAACATTCAACCGGAAGCGCATCAGGTACCAAACGGAACCAATCTGAAACATTAAACGTGAAACCTTAAACCTCCCCTATATTAACACATCTTCTGCAAAGAGATCTTCCCGGCGGGCATCGCGGTTCAGCGCATGGGAACGGATGCTTACGTTGATCTCAAAGCCAACCAGCAGGATCAGGGAATTGATGAAAATATACACCAGCACAATAAGCACGGTTCCAAGGGAACCATATAATTTATTAAAGTTTCCAAAGCTGCTCACCCACCAGGAAAATCCCAGGGCCAGTATGGTCATCAGTACTGCGGCCAGAACAGAACCGGGCGTGATCCAGGTCCATTTCTTATGCACCGAGGGAACGGCCCGGTAGATATAGGAAACAATTACCCAGAACAATCCGACAACCAGTACCCAACGCGTGCTGCTGATAAGGTTGATAAGCCATTGCTGCTCGATACCCAGCCATTCCAGTACATTACCCTGTGCAGCCAGCAATGCCATACAAAGTATAAACAGGAAATCGAGCACCAGTGTTACCTTTAATGCATTCCCTCTTTTCTGCAGGCCTTTTCGTTTAATAAAACCGGGCAGGTCTTTGTCAAAGGAACGCATCAATCCCATTATCGCGTTCGACGAAAAGAACAGGGAAAGCAGGATACCTGCCGATAACAGATCGGTACGCGGGCGGTGAATGATGTTAAAAATAAATTCAAGGATGGGCTCGTAATTTTTTGGCGCGGGAATTACCCCTTTAATCAATGTTTCGATTTGTTCCTCGATCTGGGTTTTAAAATCAAAATTGGTAGGAAACAGCCCGAGTATAACCGGTACCAGTGTAAATAAAAAGATCATTGTGGGTGGGATGGCCATAAAAAAATTATACGAAATGGCCGATGCGCGCTCAATGATATTGTCGTCTTTGATCTGCTTACGGAACCCCCGGAAGGTATCCAGTACCGAAACCCGTTCAAAGCCGGGGATGGCCGCCGTTTCACCCTTATGCCGCAACCAGCTGATCCTCCGGGAATCTTTAATCCGTTTAACGATATTTTTTACAGGACTCATGGCAGGGCGTTGATACTATCTCTTTTACGTATCTGCGCATCCAGCACCTGCTGATACATTTTTGCGTACTTCGTATGCTCTTCGTAGTTGCTGGTAAAAATATGGGAACCGTCGAAATTGCTGCTGGCTACAAAATACAGGTAATCTGTTTTCGGCGCATTCAGCACGGAATCAATGGTCGATTGCTGGGGGGTGCAGATAGGGCCGGGTGGCAGTCCTTTATTTTTATAGGTATTATAGGGCGACACCACGGCCAGATGACCAAAGAGAATGCGTTTGATCCCAAAATCCTTTAGCGCAAATTTTACCGTCGGGTCGGCCTGGAGGGGCATTCCCTTTGCTATGCGGTTCATATACGTGCTGGCGATTTTGGGCTTGTCTGCGGCCTTGTTGGTTTCCTCATCAATAATGGAAGCCAGGGTAATCACTTCCAGCTGGGAAAGCCCCTGTGCCGCTGCTTTTTTTGAACGTTCATCGGTCCAGAATTTTTTATAAGCTTCGAAGAACCGGTCGAAGATCGCCCGGGGCGTTGTGTTCCATTTTATTTCATAACGCAACGGCAATACTGTGGCCATCACCGTATTGCTGTCCAGCCCATATTCCGTCAGCGAATCCTTGCTGTTCAGGAACCCGATCGTTTGCAATGAATCGCACTCAAACAATTTCCCGATCCTCCCCGCCAGCGCTTCTTTTGTGCGGATTTTGTTGATCACCAGGTCTACCGGGGTTTGCCGGCCGTTTTTCAGCATCCGCACCAACGAAAGAATGCTGGTTCCCGCTCCCACCTTGTACTTACCGGGTTTTACTGTTTTATACCCCAATGCCTTTACCGCCATATTCAACCAGGTAGTGCTCCCAAGGAATTTTTCTTTTAACAACTGTACTTTTAGTTGTTCCAGGGTTGTGCCTGTTTTTACATATAAAAAACCTTTTTCTGTTTTGTGGGTAGCAGGCCCCAGGAATTTAAACAGTACAAAGGCCACCAGCAAAAGCAGCACGAGCAGGAGATACGGAACGTTCTTTTTCTTTTTTGCCATAGTTATACGTCAGATTTTTCGGTGGCCCTTCACCCCGCAAAAACAGGTAAAAGCCGCTCTGATTATTTTTTATAATGTATTTCGATGATTTCCCCGGTGGTATCCGTTATCCGGAAACGGTTATCGATCCGCAGTCCCACTATCCAAACAATCTTTTGTCCCATTTCCAGTACCCATACCTGCTCTTTTTGGGTGGCCGTAAGCTTAAGATCGATCAGGAAGCGGGCCACTTTCTTTTTTTTGTTCATGCCCAACGGGTAAAAATAATCACCCGTTTTCCAGGGCCGGAGTGTGAGGGGAAATGTCAACAGGCGGGCATCGATCCATGCGGTATCCGCCGCCACAGGAATAGCGCCTTCTTTTTTTCGCCGCCGGATCTTTAGTGTTCCTGCTTCAAAAAAATAATCGCCCGGCGCTTCCACAAGCACCCGGGAACCGGCCGCTGCGGCCAGCGGTGCAATAATTAGGTGTTTCCGGTCGCGGATCACCCGGTGCGTTGCTGATTTGATAAATTTCCCCGGATCCGATTCTGTAAGCGCCAAAACCTCCGGCAACTGCGCGGCGCTGAAACCATAATCGCTGATGATCTCAAACAGCACGGTGGCGGGTGCCGCTGTTTTCAGCAACAGCAACACGGGGATATACAATTCGCTCCCCTTCCGGCTTACCAGCTTTTTCCGGTATTGAGCGACGGACTGCTGGTATAATGCATACGCTTCCTGGAAACGATGGATATTGCCGATCAGGTTTTGCTCCACTTCCGGGTAAATACCCGCAACCTGTGGAAGCAGCCGGTTGCGGATAAAGTTGCGGGTATAATGGTCTTTTAAATTAGAAGCATCCTGTACAAAGGAAAGCGATTGCTCGTTCAGGTACTGCTCCAGTTCGGTTCTTTTGGCAAATAACAGCGGGCGTATCACTGCCCCGTTTTTTTCTTTAATGCCCGTAAGTCCGTTTATACCCGTGCCCCGGAAGAAACTCATCAACAGGGTTTCTATATCGTCATTGGCATGATGACCTGTCAGCACATAATCGTACAGCTCCCGTTTCCGGAGCTCTCCAAACCATTCATACCGCAGTGCCCGCGCTGCTTCCTGTACTGAGAGTTTGTTCTCTTCGGCAAAAACGCGGGTATTAAAACGGATGCTGTAAAACGGTACATTCCAGGTTTCGGCAAGCCGTTTTACAAACAGCTCGTCGGCGTCGCTATCGGCGCCTCTTAATTGAAAATTGCAATGGGCTATGCCCATATCAAAACCGGCCCGTTTACAAAGAGCACCCAATACCACCGAATCCACACCACCGCTTATGGCCAGCAGCAGGCGATCCTTTTTTGTAAAAAGATGCCGCTGGTAAATATGCGTTGTAAAACGGGTTAACAGATCCATTCTATATTTTTAAAATTCCAGGTATTCGCAGGCGGACTTCAGTTCATTATATGCATGCTGCTCTCCCAGCCTTTGTGCCACTTCCATTCCTTTTTTATAAACGGTTATTGCGCCGGCTTCATCCCCGCCGCGTTCCAGCAATTTGCCAAGATGATAATAGCTGCCTACATAATCCTCGTTCTTTTCCAGGAGGGTTTTAAAGAGCCGGCCCGCTTTCAGATCGTCTCCTGCTTTTACATATTCCAATGCCAGTGCATGATTCAGAAACGCGTCTCCGCTGTTTTCCTGCAACAATTCCTCCAATTTTTCAATCCGGCTCATTCTGAACATTTTTTTTTGACATCCATACAATATTACCTTACAACTGTTATCTTTGTTTGGTTACATAAACAGTTGCATAAACAACTTTCAAATATAAAAGTGATACCATAATGAAGATATTAGTTTGTATTAGTAAGACGCCTGATACCACGGCAAAAATAGCTTTCACAGATAATAATACGAAATTTGATGCGGCCGGGGTACAGTGGATCATTAATCCCAACGACGAATACTATGCGCTGGTGCGGGCTATCGAGCTAAAGGAAGCCGATCCTGCCACGATCATTCACCTGATCAATGTTGGCGGCGCCGACAGTGATGCCATCATCCGGAAAGCCCTGGCCCTGGGCGGTGATGAAGCCATCCGCGTAAACGCAGAAAACCTGGACAGCTTTGGTATTGCCACGCAGATTGCACAGGTGGCCAAAGAAAATAATTACGACCTGATCTTTTTAGGAAAGGAAACCATCGATTACAACGGCAGCGCGGTGGGTGGCATGGTAGCCGAGTTGCTGGACCTGCCTTATATTTCGCTGGCTACAAAATTTGAGCTGAACGGAACAACAGCCACCGTTACCCGGGAGATAGAAGGCGGCGAAGAAGTATGTGAAGTGTCACTGCCGGTAGTGGTCAGCTGCAACAAAGGAATGGCGGAGCAGCGGATCCCGAATATGCGGGGCATTATGGCCGCCCGTACCAAACCCCTTAAAGTGGTAGAACCTGCGGTATCGGATGCGCTTACAGAAGTAGCAGCATTTAGTCTTCCGCCCGCAAAGGCCGGCGTAAAGCTGGTGGATGCCGACAATGTACAGGAACTGGTACGGTTGTTACACGAAGAAGCGAAGGTAATTTAAAGCAGTTTCCGGTTTAACCAATTTTCAAATTTTCAAATTCACACATTTTCAAATTAGTCATGTCTGTTTTAATATTTATCGATATCAATGAGGAAGGCGCGGTAAAAAAAACCTCGCTTGAAGTGTTAACCTACGGAGCCCGGCTGGCACAGCAACTGGGTGTACCCGCAGAAGGGCTGGTGCTGGCACCGGTAAAGGAGGATCTTGCTGCGCTGGGGAAATATGGTGTTCAAACCATTCACCAGGTTCAAAACGAGGCGCTGGCCCATTTTGATGCCCAGGTGTACACCAAAGCCATTGCGCAGGTAGCAGAAAAAACAGGTGCTACCGTTATCCTGTTCTCCAACAACACCGATGGCAAGGCCCTGGCGCCCCGGTTATCGGCACGGCTAAAAGCGGGCCTCGTGTCCGGAGCTGTGGCATTACCGGAAACAGCCAATGATTTTGTTGTCAGAAAATCGGTATTCTCCGGCAAAGCATTTGCCGATGTAAAGATCACCACCTCTATAAAGATCATCACACTCAATCCCAATTCCTTCACTATTGAGGCAGGAGCAGGTACGGCTACCGTTGCTCCGGCTGAAGTGACAGCGGATCTTCCAAAAGTGAAAACAGTGAGCGTAAACCGCCAGTCGGCGGAAGTGCCGCTGGCCGAAGCCGAACGCGTAGTGAGTGGCGGACGCGGCATGAAGGGACCGGAAAACTGGGGGATACTGGAAGACCTGGCCAAAGCATTGAATGCAGCCCTGGCCTGCAGCCGCCCTGTGGCCGATGCGCACTGGCGCCCGCATAACGAGCACGTGGGACAAACCGGCGGAGCCATTGCACCGAATCTTTACCTGGCAATAGGTATTTCCGGAGCCATTCAGCACCTCGCGGGTGTAAACCGCAGCAAAGTGATTGTGGTGATCAATAAAGATCCGGAAGCACCCTTTTTTAAAGCGGCAGATTATGGAATTGTCGGAGACCTTTTTGAAGTGGTACCCAAACTTACAGCAGCCATTAAACAGTTGAAAGGATAATACTAAAAACCGGGATCTTCCCGGTTTTTTTTATGTAAAAACCTGAGTCGCTGCATCCTGTCCGGAAAACGGATATGAATTATCTAATCATTATTGTACTGGCATGCTGTGCCACAGCCGCCCGGGCACAGGGAACAACGATGCCTGTAAAGCCGGCCGACCTGAAATTATATTCCAGGCCTGATCCTTATATTATTGATACCACAACCATTAAGCGGCTCAACGAAAAATTTTATACAGGTCTCGCCCGGCAGGACCGGATGCCGGTATTGCTTCCCTACGGAACCGGTAAGCCCATTGCAAATGCCGGCAAAGGCATGAACCGGACAGACCGCATGCCCAATTTATGGAACAAACCGCAACCGGACAGTACCGCGCCGGGTCAGCACTTCTATAAGCGCCCGCTGTACTATAGCCAGGCACCATCGCTGTCTGACCTGCATAACGGCCGGTCTAATCGTCCGCACTAAGGAAGTGACCGGTTATGTACACCAAATTTATTGACCGGATATTTGTAAACAAAAATCATGTGAACAAATATCCGGAGAGCAAATGGTTTACAACCTGCACAAAGTTCAAAAAACAGTACACCAACCAGATCCGGCCGGTGCACGCGTCCGGTTAAACCGGATGACAGTAATCACCCTGTTTTTAACAACCGGTTTAAGAATCGGAACATAAAAATCGGTATCTTCCGTGATGGATGTGATCCTTAATCAAATCAATTATTAAACCCATTATATGATCTTTAACCTGCGATCGGGGCTCGCTGCAATCGGACTAACCTTTATCACCCAAACGCTGTTTTCCCAGGATTTGCTTATGACGACGCTGAAGAAGGAACTGCAAAGGGAGTTTGATCAGCTTAAAAAAGCAGACGACCGCCTGTATTATATGAGTTACCGGGTAGATGACATCACCACCTATAATATCCGCACTTCCTTTGGCGTCGTTACCGGCATTGATTCTTCCCGGTACCGCGTCTTTTCGCCATCTGTAAGGCTGGGCAGTTATCAGCTCGATAATACGCACAATGTAGGATTTGGACAGTTCCCCGGAGGCATCCCTGTAGCGGATGATGCCGATCTGATCACCCTTGCCATCTGGAAAAACACAGACAATGCCTATAAAAATGCCGTGCAGGCTTATGAACAAATCCTTACCAATAAAAAAGTAAAAGTAGCTGAGGAAGATTCTGCTGCCGATTTTTCGCCGGCCCCAAAAGTGGTGTACCAGGATCCGCCCCTGCGTTATGCGGCCCTCCGCCCCGACCTGAATACCCTTACCAAAAATCTGGTCGCTTATTCGGCTGTTTTAAAATCCAATCCGGACCTGCTTACCGGGATGGCCACGATCGAATTCAAGATCTTGCGTAAATATTTTACAGATACCGACGGATCTTCCATTATCGAGAACAGTACCGGTACCTGGCAGTCGGTATACAGCTCCACAAAGGCCCCGGATGGCATGGAGCTGCCCCTGTTCCAGATGTATTATGCCTACGAGCCTTCGGGGCTGCCTTCCAGGGACAGTGTTTTAAAGGACGTTCGTACCATGAGCAGCAAACTTACCGCGCTCCGGTCGGCACCCGTAGCGGATCCTTTTGTGGGACCGGCGATCTTATCCGGACGCGCATCGGGTGTTTTTTTCCATGAAATCTTCGGGCACCGCCTGGAGGGCAAACGGATGAAAAGTGATTTTGACGGGCACACTTTTAAAAATAAAATCGGAACAGCGGTACTGCCGGACTTCCTGAGCATCACCCTCGATCCTACGGTCAAACAGGTAGGATCGGCAGCGGTGAACGGGTTTTACCGCTATGATGATGAAGGTGTAGCCGCCCAAAAGGTAAAGGTGGTGGAGGATGGTATTCTCCGGAGCTTTTTAATGACCCGTACCCCGATCAACGGTTCCAGCGGCTCCAACGGGCATGCCCGGACGGCCCCCGGGGGTATTCCGGAAAGCCGGCAAAGCAACCTGATCGTTAAGGCCGCTACAACCCAAACAGCAGCAGCTTTAAAAGAACGGCTGCGCAACGAAGCCAAAAAACAGGGACATGCCTATGGGTATTATTTTGAAGATGTGCAGGGTGGGTTTACCACGGTTGGGCGCACCACCCCCAATGCCTTCAATGTAATGCCGATTGAAGTATACCGGGTATTTGTGGATGGCCGGCCCGATCAGCTGGTACGGGGCGTTGACCTGATCGGCACGCCGCTTTCCATGTTCCGCAGGATCATTGCGGCCGATAATACGCTGGAGACCTTTAACGGCATGTGCGGCTCCAATTCCGGCTGGGTGCCGGTTTCGGCCTCCTCGCCTGCTATTTTTGTAGATGTGATCGAAACACAGAAAAAAAGCAAATCCAACGACCGCCTGCCGGTGCTGCCCAGGCCCGATCTCGACAGTGCCGCCCATTCCTCCACCACTCCATCTTTTTAAAACCACCCGATGCTCAAGAAATTTATATTAGCTGCCGGTATGCTTTCCTGCTTTTTGACGACGGAGGCACAGGACCTGCGCGACAACTTTTATGTAAAAGCGCTTTCACAGGAACTGAACCGTAATATCCGGCAGCTGCGGCTTCCCGATTTAGGCAAGCCCTTTTTTATCAGCTACAAATTAAGACACGCCGTTTCCCAAGCCATACGTGCAGAGCGGGGTCAGCTCGTAACGCCATTCTCCGGTCCGTCGGAAACAAAAACGGCCTCGGTAAAACTGCTGGTGGGCGATTATCGCCGGAATTTTGATTATCTTTTTGATGATGGTTCCTATGTCCTGCTGCCGGATGAAAACGATGCCGACGAATTGCGCCGGCTTCTTTGGCTGGAAACCGACCGGGCTTATAAAATGACCGCGCAGCAATACAATGCAACCATGGCGGCTTTAAAAAGAGTAACGGTCGATCAGAAAGAGCTCGACCTGCCTGACCTGGTGAAGGCTGATCCTGTGGTCAGGGATTACGGAGGGCTCCCACCGATATCCGGCGTAGAGCGCTGGAAGCCGCTGCTGGAAAAGCTTTCCGCCTTATTTATCGCCTATCCCCAGATCACATCCTCCGCCTGTTTTCTGGCCATCAACAACGGCGAGGAATACCTGGTATCCAGCGAAGGAACCATTGTCCGCAAACCCGTTGCTCAAATTGCGCTCACCATCTCCGCTTCCATGCAGGGAAAAGAAGGCAGCAATATTTTTGAAACCTATAGCGAATCCGTAGCCCGGATGGAGGATCTGCCGGATTATAAAACGCTGGAGGATACGACCCGTGGGCTGATCAAAAAAATACTGGAACGGGATAACGCCCCTCGCTTTGAAGGCTCATACCTGGGGCCGGTGCTTTTTGAAGGCGCATCGCTTTCCGATCTTATTTCCGGTTTTTTCCGTTACAGTCTGGGTGTAAACAGAAAATCCATCCTCTATCCTGATAACAGCACCACATTTTACGAAGATAAGATCGGGCAAAAACTGATTGCCTCCGGTTTAACACTGACCGCCTTGCCCCATTTAAAAACCTATAAGGGCCGGCATACTACGGGGGCCTTTGATATCGATTATAATGGCGTACTACCGCCAGATTCGCTGGAGTTGATCCGGAATGGCGTACTGAAGAACCTGTTGAACGGCCGGACGCCAACGCAGAAATTCCGCGAGCCCGGCGGGTTTGCCTCCGGCGAACGTACGTATAGCGCCGGCGTGCTAAGACTCACCGCAGACCCGGTTGTTCCGTTCAGCCAGATGAAGAAAGAATTGATCAGGGTGGCTAAGGAAGAAGGGCTCCCCTATGCTTATATTGTACGGGGAGTAAATGTGAGCTATGGCCAGGTGCCCTACCTGTACCGCGTTGATACGGCCACCATGAAAGAAGAACTGCTGACCGGCTTTAAATTTACCAATCTCAATATGCGAAGCCTGCGAAGGTTTATGACGGCATCGGATCAGCAGCAATTGTGGAACCAGTCGCTGTATTCCGTTATCTGCCCGCAAAGTATGATCATCGGCGAAATAGAACTGGAAGCGGAGAATAGCGTGGTGAAAGCCAAGCCCATTATCGTAAGCAATCCCCTGCTGGATAAAGAACCGGCTGTAGAGAAACAAAAATTAAAGCTGAAGAAACGCTGAAATTCCAACCACGAAGGAAGGCATAAAGAAACACGAAGGGATATAGCGTTGCGCTCATAGCACCTTTGCGTCTTGCTGTTTTAAATTGACTCCTAAAGACGCTACGGATCCGCTAAGACTACAA
This sequence comes from Niabella agricola, assembly GCF_021538615.1. Taxonomy (NCBI): domain Bacteria; kingdom Pseudomonadati; phylum Bacteroidota; class Chitinophagia; order Chitinophagales; family Chitinophagaceae; genus Niabella; species Niabella agricola. Next base: position 817,732 of record NZ_JAJHIZ010000002.1, on the reverse strand, counting down.
TAAGATTGTGGGGTCAGGCATCTTCACCTTGCGAAAAAAACCTGGCGCCGTTGCGGGAAATTCCAAGCACGAAGACCGGAAGGCAAAAAAAACACGAAGGGTATACAAAGAAAGATCAAATCTCAGTATTTCTTTACGCCCCTATGGTGAATACCCTACCCGCAGCGAGACACTGCAGGAAATAAAAAAGCCACCCGGAGGCGGCTTTAATTTTATCTTTAAACAGGTCTTACCATTTTTCCACCTCTTCATGAGTACCGGAAGCAGGAGCATCGTCCTGTGAAGCAGGCGTATGCACCTCCTCCGCTTTTTCAGCAGTAACAGGTGCTGCAGGCGCCGCTTCATCCGGCGTTGCCGGCGGTGCAGCGGGAGCGGCAACAGGAGCCGGCTGGTACGCTACGGGGCCACCCTCTTCATCATAATCTTCATGATTGAATGCATCAAAGTTAAAATCGGGCATCAGGTCTGTTTTTACATAATCGATGGCCTCATTCAATGCTTTCAGGAACTTATTAAAATCCTCTTTGTACAGGAACACTTTATGACGGTCATACCCGTTATCATCAAAACGCTTGCGGCTTTCTGTAATAGTAAGGTAATAGTCATTTCCCTTCGTAGACCTTACGTCAAAGAAGTAGGTCCTTCTTTTTCCGGCACGGAGTCTCTTGCTGTAGATGCTCTCCAATTTACGATCGTTATGCTCGTTCTCCACGTGTTTCTTTTTTTAAGTAGAAAGATTAATACACAAACAAATATATGTATGTTTTCAATAAAAATTAAATTTATTGAAGTTTTACCATATTTTTTTAAACAATTTTTATATGCAGAAAATCAGGCATCTATAAGCAGGTTTTCCGGCAAACCACACCAATTTGCAAAGAGCCGGGGGCGAGCCTGCATTTTCTCCCGCCCGAAGCAGGCACATTGATAAGATCCTGCAAATGCCCGTTTGCTCCGGAACCCGGTTACTGTTTGCAGCAACCGGCATCAGCCGGCCTCCTCCGCGCCCAGTCCCATTTGCTGTCGCTGGTACAACCGGGCATAAAACCCTCCGGGGATTTTCATCAGTGCTTCATGAGAACCCTGTTCGGCAATGCGGCCTTCATCCAATACAATAATCCTGTCGAAAGAAAGCAGGGAAAATACCCGGTGTGTGATGATGATTGCGGTTTTCTCCTCCAGGTATTCATTCAGCCGGCCCATGATCTCCTTTTCTGTTTTGGCATCTACTGCGCTCAGCGAATCATCAAAAATAACCAACGCCGATTCCTTGATCAGGGCCCTTGCAATAGAAATCCGTTGCTTCTGTCCGCCGCTGAGGGTAACCCCGCGTTCCCCGATCATCGTGTCGTATCCTTTTTCAAACCCGTCTATTTCACCCGCCACACCCGCAATTTCAGCTGCAGCAACCACTTCGGCCCTTGTAGCACCGGGCTTCCCGAACCGGATATTATTTTCCACGGTATCGCTGAATAAGAACACATCCTGGGGCACATACGCAATCTGCTCCCGCAGTGAGAAAACATCCATATCCCGGATATTCCGGTTATGCATGACGATGGTGCCTTCATTGGTATCATACATCCGCAGCAGCAGCTGCGCAACCGTTGTTTTACCGCTGCCGGTTTTTCCTGTTATGGCAATCTTCTCTCCTTTCCGGAGCTCCAGGTCGAACTGCTGCAAAGCCCGGATCCCGGTATCGGGATATGTAAAATGAACATTGTGGAAAGCGATTGTTCCGTCGAGCGGAACCGGTGTGGCGCCGGTTTCATTCTTTATCTCCGGTACAATATCCAGGAACTCATTGAGCCGCTTCTGGGACGCCGCAGCCCGCTGAACCATGCTGGCCGTTAGCCCGATGGCACTTACAGGGAAAGTGAGCATGTTTACATACACAATAAATTCCACGATGGTACCCAGGGTGATGTTGTGCTCATGATGGATGTAATAAAGCCCGCCGATCATAATGGTAAACAGGGTGCTGATACCGATCAGCAGCTGAATGGAAGGAAAGTAAATGGCTTCCACCCGGGCCAGCGCAATGGCATTTTTCCGGTATTGTTCACTGTTAACGGCGAAAAAGCGGAACATAGCATTTTCCTGTACGAAGGATTTGATTACCCGGATCCCGGAATAGGACTCCTGGGCATTGGTGGTCAGGTCCGACAGGGCGGCCTGGATCCGTTCGCTTTTTTTATGAATATTGCTGTTTACAAAATAAATGATCACCGCCAGCACGGGCAAGGGAATGAGCACGTAGATCGTCAGCTCCAGGCTGCTTTGTACCATAAAAAACACGCTGAGTACAATAACGGTAACCAGGTTTACGATATACATAATCGCCGGCCCGGTGAAGATGCGTACCCGGCTTACATCTTCCGCAATCCGGTTCATCAGGTCACCGATGGTATGCTGTTTAAAAAAAAGGCTGTCCAGCCGCTGATACTGGGTATATACTTCATTTTTCTGGTCATATTCGATGTGGCGGCTCATTACAATAATGGTTTGCCGCATCAGGAACATAAAAAAGCCCCGCAGCAAGGCCATAACCAGGATGATAATGCTGGCAATCAACACCACCTGTGCAATGCTGCTGAATCCCGTGACCCACTCAACAATCTTCCGCACCAGTACATCATAACCCCGCGCTTCTGCAAGATGCGTGCTTCCGGTAAGCGTCAGCGACTGATCGACATAGTTGACAATAAAACGCATCAGCTGGGGCGACAATACGTTGAAGTAATTGGACAAGGCCACAAAAAGAATACCCGCTCCCAACCGTACCCGATACTTCCAGAAATATTTTCCCAGCGCGCCTAAGTGCTTCATAAATGCAAAGTAAAAGAAAACTCAAGTTCTAAGCTCGAAATCTCAAATACTAAATTCTAAAATCTAAATACTAAAATCTAAAATCTGATCTCAAAACCGGATTCTGAATTCTGAAATCTGAATATTCAAATCTCAATTTAAAACAGTATCTTGTTAACACAAATTGACACTATGGTTCCGGAACTCAGACAGGCTTATAATGCGGCATTCACCGAAGAAAAATTCCAGGATTTTGTACAGGCGTTGAACGGATATCGCAGTCCGATCGAGTTCCGGATCGCCGAAACGCCCGTTTTTGTTCCCCGGAGCTTCTCCCGGCAAATGATTGATGCCTGCGAGCAGATCGTGGATGTACTGATACAGCCGGATTTTAAAGAAAAAACAGCACGGGCCATACCGGAACAGTTCCGTGTGCCCAATGAAAACGGCCATCCGCATTTTATTGCCTTTGATTTTGGTGTTTGCCGCAATTCAAAAGGCGAGCTGGAGCCGCAACTGATCGAAATGCAGGGCTTCCCCACCCTGTTTGGTTACCAGGTATTGCTCGACGATGTCTTCAACGCGCATTTTGGCATTCCGCCGGGCTATTCTTCCTACCTGGACTCACTCAACCGGGAAACCTACCTGGACCTGTTCAGGAAGATCGTAGTGGCAGCGGAAGATCCCGAAAACGTCATCCTGCTGGAGATCTTTCCGCAACAGCAAAAAACCAATATTGATTTTTATTGCACGGAAGACTACCTGGGTATAAAAATGGTATGTATTACGGAACTAATCCGGAAGGGGAATCAGTTGTTCTATTTAAAAGACGGGAAGGAAACGCGCATCAAACGGATTTATAACCGGGTGATCTTCGATGAGCTGCAGCAACAGGAACCCGCGGTACAGGAAAAAGCAAAAATCCTGTTTGAAGACCTGGATGTAGAATGGGTAACGCATCCCAACTGGTTTTACCGGATCAGTAAATTTACCCTGCCCATGATCGAGCACCCCAATATACCGGAAACCCGCTTTTTGAGTGATGTAAAAACCATTCCCCGGGACCTGGAACACTATGTATTAAAACCATTATTTTCTTTTGCCGGACAGGGTGTGGTTATCGATGTAACGCCTGACGACATCAATGCCATCAAAGACCCGGAGAACTGGATCCTGCAGAAAAAAGTGGAATACGCGGCGGTAATTCAAACCCCCGACGAGCCCGCCAAATCTGAAATACGCATTTTTTATTTCTGGGAAGATAGCGCCGCCCGGCCCCGGCCCGTAAATAACCTCGCGCGCCTGAGCAAGGGAAAGATGATCGGTGTACGGTTTAATAAAGACAAGATCTGGACGGGGGGCAGCTTCGCACTGTTTGAACAATAAACCGGCTGTTTTATACTTTACAGAACAGGCATAGCGGCCAACGCAGTTTTAAATTTAAACGCGAAGAAGCGCTGATACGTTCCGCGGTCTTTCTATAGCGACCCTAGCAAAAAAATCTGCGTTCTTTGCGGTTGGAATTTAACCGCGCAGTGCACGAAGGAGCGCAACGAGGGCCATAATGATGAATGTCTTAGGCCCATTGCGGCCTTAGCGGTAAAATCTCAACCGCTATTAAGAAGCGCATTCCTTGCCAGCAACCTTATCTCATCTGAAAGGTGCATTCCAAATAGCCACATGAAGCAATTATTTTTTTGGACCTCAACCCAACCGTAGGGAGCGGTCTTATATATATTGGGCAGATGCCTCCATTACGGTCGGCATGACGATCCTTACAATCGATCATTACAATTTGGAATGCTCCCATTTGAAACATCTTCGCTTCAGAAATTTTAAATTCCTTATTTTAGATTTTATATTCATCACTCCATTATGAGCCTCTTTCCGTTTCGAAAAAAACAAAAAACTATTGGCCTTACCCTTTCCGGCGGCGGCATGCGCGGTGTGGCGCACATCGGTGTATTAAAAGCACTGGAAGAGTTTGGCCTCAAACCCCGCGTGATATCCGGAAGCAGCGCGGGTGCCATTATCGGGGCCTTCTACGCAGCCGGCTTCTCGCCGCAACAAATGCAGGATATCGCAATAAAAACCTCCTTTTTTTCGAGGTCTTCTTTCCGCCTGGGTACTACCGGCATTTTTAATACCCTTTTTTTGCAGCGGATCTTTAAAGAATCATTTTCCGACGACAACTTTAACGTGCTCAAAACGCCGTTGTATGTTGCAGCAACAGAAATCACCAACGGCAGAACGGAATATTTCTCGGATGGAAAACTCTTCCAGGCCCTGCTGGCGTCGGCGAGCATCCCCTATATCTTTCCTCCCATCCGGATCGGCAATAAAGTATACATGGACGGAGGCATCCTCAACAACTTCCCCATCGAACCCATTTACAACAAATGTGATGTGCTGATCGGCTCCCATGTAAACTCATTGATGTACGACGATATGCAAAAGATAAGCGCCCGCAAGGTGTTCGACCGGGTGGTGCACCTGGCAATCGGGAAGTCTGTCTATTCCAAGGCCCATGCCTGCGACCTGTTCTTTGATCCGCCCGGCATGACCCAATTCAGCCTTTTCGACAAAAAGGGTATCCCGCAGATGCTCGAAATCACTTATAAAAACGCCGTGCAGGTGCTGGAGGAAAAAGGATACAGGAGGCAGGGTTGAATACTAAATTCTACATGCTAAGTACTGCATGCCTGATGTTAAAATCCGGTTCCGCCATTTGCTAAAAGATACAAAATTCAAATAGCAAAAAACAAGATAACAGCAAAAATGAACACCCGGCTGAATGCTAAAAGCTGAATGCTGCACGCCACCTGCTAAAAAATACAAAACTCAATCAGCCAGAAAAATACAAAGATCAAATTACAAAAAACAATGGGACCTTAATGCCAGGAGATGCTGGCTGATCACTACCCCCCCGGTCACTGATCCCACCTTTCCCGATTCTGCACTATGGTTACATTAAAAATCAGCGGATTATTTGTCCGGCAATCTGCGATGTTTTAGCTTTGCCTCCGATGAAATGGTTCCTGTTTCTTTTTGGGTTTTACCTGTTATCGCTTACCGCCGTTCCCTGTTCGGATGACGGGGATGCCTGTACCGGCAGCGATGCAGGTATCACGCTTCAAACAGCTTCCAATCATACACACACCACAGAACATTGCACGCCTCTCTGTTTGTGCAATTGCTGTAGTTCTGTTGTGGCGAAAATCCCCCTGGCGCCGGCCGTTAACCCCGGGGCCCTGATGCCCGCCGGTTTTAAAACCGCTCTTTATGCAGACCAGTACCTTGCCGGTTTTAAAGTTCCGGTCTGGCAGCCACCCAAACCTCTTTGCTGATTCTGTTTAGCGACGGGTTGATCCCGTAAGCCGTTTATGCCTGTATGTACAGGAGACACACCGTGCCATCATTGGCGCTGTTTGCAGCAGCACCCGTTTTAAGTGTGCCCAGGAGGCATGGCTATTTTCATCAATAAATCGCATTCATGTGTTAGAAAAAATTATACGTTTCAGCATACAGAACAAATTGGTTATTGCGGTGCTTACCCTGGGATTGATAACCTGGGGCATCTGGAGTGCCGGCAAGCTGCCGATCGATGCACTACCGGACATTACCAATAACCAGGTGCAGATCATTACACAGTCGCCCACCCTGGCGGCCCAGGAAGTAGAGCAATTTGTAACCAGTCCCATTGAACGGGTGATGGCCAACCTGCCCAACGTAGTGGAAATGCGTTCCTTTTCCCGTTTCGGGTTGAGCGTAATCACCATCGTGTTTAAAGACAATGTAGACATCTATTTTGCCCGGCAGCTGATCGGCGAAAAACTCAAGGACGCCGAAAAGCAGATTCCCCCGGGCATGGGAAGTCCGGGTATTGCGCCGGTTACCACCGGCTTGGGGGAAATTTATCAATACGTGCTGCACCCAAAAAAAGGCAGCGAACAAAATTATACCCCCATGGACCTGCGTACACTCCAGGATTGGATCGTGGCGCGCCAGCTGGCCGGCATTGAAGGGGTTGCCGAAATCAGCGGCTTCGGAGGTATTACCAAGCAATATGAAGTAAGCCTGAACCCCGACCGGTTGCAGGCCATGAACGTGACCATACCGGAGGTTGTAATGGCCCTGGAGAAAAACAACCAGAATACCGGCGGCGCCTATATCGATAAAAAGCCCAATGCCTATTTTATCAGGGGTATCGGCATGGCCAGGGATTTCAGGGATATCGAAAATATGGTGGTCAAAACGGCCTCCAACGGAATCCCGGTACTGGTGCGGGATGTAGCCACGGTGCGGTTTGGGTCTCCCCCGCGATACGGTGCTCTCACCTATAACGGGGAGAAAGAAGTGGTGGGTGGTATTGTGCTGATGCTGAAAGGCGCCAACAGCAATGAAGTAGTGAAACGGGTAAAAGAACGGATGCTGTCGATCCAGAAATCCTTACCCGCTGACGTGGAAGTAGAACCCTTCCTCGATCGCAGCGCCCTGGTAAACCGGGCCATCGGCACCGTGGAAAAGAACCTGATCGAAGGCGCGCTGATCGTGATCTTTGTATTGTTGCTTTTCCTGGGGAACCTGCGCGCCGGGCTGATTGTAGCCTCGGCCATCCCCCTCTCTCTTTTATTTGCGCTGGGCATGATGAACCTGTTTGGCGTAAGTGCCAACCTGATGAGCCTGGGAGCCATCGACTTCGGGCTCATCGTAGACGGCGCCGTCATCATCGTGGAAGCCACCCTGCATCATCTTTACGGAAAAAAACGGATGCAGCGGTTTACGCAGCAGCAGATGGATACCGAGGTATACCAGGCGGCCTCCAAGATCCGGAGCAGTGCGGCTTTTGGAGAGATCATCATTCTCATCGTATACCTGCCCATCCTGACCCTGGTGGGCATCGAGGGCAAGATGTTCCGGCCCATGGCGCAAACCGTAAGCTTTGCGATCCTGGGAGCCCTGTTACTTTCACTCACCTATATCCCCATGATGTGTGCACTGTTCCTTTCAAAAAAAGGTACGCAAAAAGAAACCCTTTCCGACCGCATGATACAACGGTTACAGCGGTACTATCGCCCGGTACTGCAAAAAGCACTTCGTGTTAAGAAAAGCGTGGTTGCCCTTGCCCTGGCATTATTTGCGGGCGGACTGTTTTTGTTTACGCGCATGGGCGGCGAATTTATCCCCAACCTGGAAGAGGGTGACTATGCGATTGAGTTCGGTTTGCCCCAGGGCACATCGCTGGCACAGACCATCGAGACGGCGTTCCAGGCGGAAAAAATACTGCGTTCGTTTCCCGAGGTAAAAATGGTGGTGGGCAAAACCGGCTCTGCAGATGTGGCCACAGATCCCATGCCCATGAACGCATCCGACCTGATCGTTGTTATGAAGGACAAGCGGGAATGGACCACCACGAAAGACTATTCCGAAATGGCGGAGCTGATGAAGACAAAACTGGAAACAATACCCGGTGTTATTGCCGAGCCCAGTCAGCCGATACAAATGCGTTTTAATGAACTGATGACGGGCATCAAACAGGATGTGGCCGTAAAGATCTTTGGAGAACACCTGGACACCCTGCTGGAGCAGGCCCAAAAGGTTACCAGGGCCATCAGCAAGATCAAAGGCGTATCTGCTCCCCAGATCGAGCGCATTGCCGGCCTCCCGCAGATCACGATTGAATACGACCGCGCGCGCATTGCCAGTTATGGATTGAATATTGCCGCCATCAATGAGGTGGTAACCACCGCCTTTGCCGGCACCGCAGCCGGTGTGATCTTTGAGAACGAGCGAAAATTTGACCTGGTGGTACGTGTAGACAGTGCCTACCGGAATTCACTCGAAAGCGTGGCGGCGCTGTTTGTACCAACTCCCGCGGGACACCAGGTACCACTTTCGGAGCTGGCAGCCGTCCGTTTTAAAGAAGGGCCGGCGCAGATCACCAGAGAAGACGCCAAACGCCGGATCGTAATCGGGTTTAATGTACGTAACCGGGATGTGGAAAGCGTAGTGGAAGAGATACAGCAATTGCTGAAACAACCCCGCTTCCGGTTGCCTACAGGCTATTATACCACGTTTGGCGGTACGTTTCAAAACCTGAAAGAAGCCTCAGCCCGCCTGCAGATCGCCGTTCCCGTGGCACTGCTCCTCATATGCGCCCTGTTGTATTTTACCTTCCATTCAGTCAAACAGGCCCTGCTGATCTTCACGGCCATCCCATTAAGCGCCATCGGCGGCATTGGCGCCCTGGCCTTACGGGGTATGCCCTTCAGCATCTCCGCCGGCGTAGGCTTTATTGCCCTGTTTGGCGTAGCCGTACTCAACGGAATTGTATTGGTAGGTACGTTCAACCAGTTAAAGGCGGAAGGGGTGCAAAACATCTACCAGCGTGTGATCAACGGTGCCATGGCGCGCCTGCGGCCCGTGCTCATGACGGCTGCTGTTGCTTCCCTCGGCTTTTTACCCATGGCACTCAGCCAGGGCGCCGGAGCCGAGGTGCAGCGTCCCCTCGCTACAGTGGTAATCGGCGGGCTGATCTCCGCCACCCTGCTTACCTTGATCGTGCTGCCCTGTCTCTACCTCCTGTTCAACGGCAGGGAAACCACAAGCAGCGCTGCGCCGGTTGGTGCCGCGCCATCCGTTAATCCTGAAAATTAAAATTATGAACCGGATCTTATATCCATTTATACTTTATTTAGGCCTGCTTTGCACCGGTGCCATCCCCGCTGCCGCGCAGCGCATTACCATTGAGGAAGCGCTGCATACAGCCGGCGCCAACCTCGAATACGAAGTCAACAAAGCGGAACTAAAAAAAGCCAATGCACTTACAAAAACGGCCAAAGGGCTGACCAATACCGGCATCTTCGCAGAAAATGAAGACCTGCAACCCGGCAATGCCAAGGGCGTTTTAAAGATCGGTGTGAGCCAGGGCCTGGAATGGCCCGGTGTTTACAAAGCCCGGCAGCAATATTTTAAAGAACAGGCGCGGTATTATGAAATGAATACCGCCGCTATTACGGTACAATTAAAAAAAGATGTCCGGAAAGCTTATTACCAGCTTTGGTACCTGGAAAACCGCCACCAGTTGTATCGCCGGCTGGATAGTATGTACAGCGGGTTGTTGCAAGCAGCCACACTGCGGTATCAGAAAGGAGAAGCCGCCGGTATTGAAAAGATTGCTGCCGAACAGCGGCTGAAGGAGCTGCAGGCACAGGAAAAAGAGGTGCAGCACGAAATGCGCATCCAGCAACAACAGCTCATGCTGCTGCTGAATACGGAACAGCTCCTGTTACCCGTGGATGCACCTTTGCAGAAATTGCTGCCTGCCGCCGGGGAAAACGGGCAACTCCATCCGTTACTGGCGCTTGAGCAGCAAACGGTAAACATCGCCGCTTCCAATATCCGTGTTCAAAAAAATGCGGTAAAACCTGAGCTCTCGGGACGCTTCTTTTCACAGGCCCTGTATGGAATGAAAAATCCTTATTCGGGATTTTCGGTTTCCCTGGGTATTCCCATTTTTGGTGCAGGCGCCAACAGGCAAAAAATCGTCGCCGCGCAGGCGGAAATGGAGGCCCGGCAAAAAAATCTGGAATGGCAGGCTCAGAAAATGGAACATCAGCAACAGCAGGCTCTTGCAGAAACCGCACAGGCCGATGCCCTTTTGCAGTATTATGAAAACAGCGGCCTCAACCAGTCTGAAGAAATCATCCAGGCGGCTACCATCGGCTACAAGGGCGGCGAGATCAGTTTTATGGAACTCACGCAATACCTGAACCAGGCCACCGATATGCAAAAGAATTACCTGGACGCCTTGAACCGGTACAACCAGGCCGTGATCCAGTACTTATATTTTACTCATCAATAATTCAAACACATGTTGAAATCAATTCCTATACTACCGATATTCCTTGCTGCCTGCATCTTCTTTTCCTGTAACAGCAAACCCGGGCCCGCTGCTGAAGAAAAAGAAGCCACCGAAACGGAAGTCCATGCGGAGGATGGGGTATCCATGACCGCAGACCAGATCAAATCCATCGGGCTGCAGCTGGGTTCCATCGAAAACAAAGAATTGTCCCAAACCGTAAAGGCAATGGGAATGCTTACCGTGCCCAATGAAAACAAGGCCTTTGTAACCCCCTTGTCAGGCGGAGTGCTGTGTACCCTCAACGTACGTCCCGGGGCATTTGTAAAAAAGGGCCAGGTGCTGGCCACCCTCGTAAACCCAGACCTCATCCCCCTGCAGCAGCAGCTCCAGCAGCTCAATGCGCAGATCCAGCTGGCCGAGCTGGAGGTAACCCGCCAACAGGAGCTGTACAAGGGCAACGCGGCGCCCCTTAAGAACTACCAGCGCGCCCAAACAGAGTTAAAAACCCTGCGCAGCCAGCGCTCGGGCATTGAGCAGCAGCTTAGCACCCTGGGAGCAGGCCGTTCTTTTTCCGCCACACTGGCCATACGCGCTCCCATCAGCGGCACGGTGAGCAAAGTAATGGCGCAAATCGGCAGCAATGTAACCATCAGCGCCCCCATCGCGGAGGTGGTGAATAATTCCCTTATCCACCTCGATCTGAATGTATATGAAAAAGACCTGCCTCTGATCAGTGTGGGCCAGGTCATTCATTTTACGCTCACCAACAACCCCGGTAAGGAATACGATGCCAGCGTATTTTCGATCGGAACAGCCTTTGAAGGAGATACCAAATCGGTGCCCGTGCATGCCTCGGTTACCGGTGATAAAACCGGGCTGATTGATGGAATGGGCGTAACGGCAAATATCAGTCTCAATACCCGCACGGCACCGGCTGTGCCGGATGCCGCGCTGGTCAATTACCAGGGAAAGGACTATATTTTTATTGTAGCTGCAGATCCATCCATACATAGAGCCGACGAACATGCGGCACATGAAGAAGGGCACGCAGCGGAAACACATTTCACCATGATCCCGGTGGCCCGGGGCGTATCAGATGTAGGCTATACCCAAATTACCCCGTTGGCCAGTATACCCCCGGGTGCAAAGGTAGCCGTAAAGGGGGCGTTCTTCCTGCTGGCAAAAATAACCAATACGGAAGGGCATGCACATTAGGATGCGTGAACGATGCCGGCCCATCTTCAAAATCGATGCAGCGCCCCACCATCGCCAACACGTATTCTGCGCAGCATTTGAAGCGCCCCCATGTCGCAAATACCCCCTTATATTGTCCGATTTATCAATCGTATCAGAGCGCCCGCGTCTTTACATTTGTAGATCACTAAAAAAGAACCGATGTTGCTACAAGATAAAAATGCCGTGATTTATGGTGCCGGCGGCTCTCTTGGCGGAACCATTGCCCGGGCCTTTGCAAAAGAAGGCGCGCATGTATTTGTAACCGGCCACCGGGAGGCGCCGCTGCAGGCGCTGGCTACGGCCATCACCCGCTCGGGGGGAAAAGCGACCATAGCCGTGGTGGATGGCCTCGAGGAACCGGCCATACGGGCGCACCTGCTCCGGGTTGTGGAAACGGCCGGCACAGTAGATATCTCGATAAACCTCATCGGGCTTGAGGATACCCAGGATCTCCCGTTAACCGAAATGGACCTGGAAGACTTTCTAAAACCCATACACCGGGCAATGCGCTCCCATTTTCTGACCGCAACAGCTGCCGCCCGCATCATGCAGCAACAACATTCGGGGGTTATCCTTTCGCTTACGGCAACACCCGGCGGCATTGGATACCCGTTAACTGGCGGTTTTGGTCCCGCCTGCTCGGCCATCGAGGGCTTTTCAAGAAACCTGGCATCAGAGCTGGGTATCTATGGGATCCGTGTGGTCAATATCCGCTCGGCCGGCTCCCCCGATTCCAAAGTGTTCCGTGATTTTATGGCGGTGCATCCCGCTTTGTCAGACAAGGTATTGGGCAATATGCGTAACGACACCATGCTAAAAGAATTGCCCCTCATGCAGGACATCGCCGATACGGCTGTATTTCTTTGCTCCGGCAATGCATCCCGGATCACCGGCACTACCATCGATCTTACCGTAGGCACCACCAGCGCCTTAAATTACCACGTTCAACAACCGGTTGCCGGCAGCAACCGGGCGAAGGGCGGAAGCTCCTTCTTTAACCCCAAATACCAGTAGACAGTAACCATAAAGCGGGGTACTCCGGCAGCAACCCAACCGGCGGCATTGAACCCAGGAGCTTTCATTCATGAAACAATTCCGTGTTGTTACGTAAAGCTCGCGACAGACCTGCGCGGCAAAGCGTTCAGATAAAGAATGGTTTGTGCGGACACGAACCTGGGTGACGAAACACAAATCAATGCGGCAGCTTATTTTAATCAATAAACCGCTCAGCGATTGCTGCGGCAAATTCATCCAAGCTAACAGTACTGGCGTTGCTCAGGATAAGAATCGTAGCGTCTTCCTCCAGTACATGAAACAACATGGTTTGGGCGCCCATAATGGAGCCGGGCCTTTTGACAATTGTATAATGCTTCTGATGAATATCATACGCTTTATACACCAAAACACCATAGCCATATTCGCCTGCGCCGGGAGTGAACATCAGATCGAGGGTGGCTTGTTTTAATAATTTCCGTTCAAACAATGCACGGGTAAACCTCAGCAGATCATCAGCAGTAGCATACATAGCCCCCGACGCATACCAGTTTTCGGTATATACCGGGAGGTCGTTGACGAGCGTTTGAATATCATCGCGGTAAAAATAGGTACTTGCCAGGCCGGCAATCATTGTTTGCTGATACGCAATACCCGTGTGTTTCATCTCCAAAGGCTGCAGGATCATTGTTTGAAGTTGTTGCTCAAAGGTTTTGCCCGCAACCTGTTCAATCACTTTTCCAAGGATCATATAATTAGCATTGTTATAATCCCACACTTTGCCCGGTTCTGATTTCAGTTTACCGCTGCAGAAAAGCGTCAGCATTTCATCGGAAGTATGCGGCAACTGATAGGCAGGCATTCCGCTTTTGAGCGCGGATTCCAGGGTTACGCCTTCATCCATGTTCCAGATTCCGGAAGTCATGTTCAGGAGTTGCGCAATCGTTACCTTATCCGCCCCCTCTCCCTTATACCCCGGCAAATACGTCCGGATCGGCTTGTTCAGGTCAATCTTACCCTGCTCATAAAGCTGCAGGATCAGTACAGCAGTGAAGGCCTTCGTAATGGATGCAATCTTATACCGGGTATCAGGGGTATTGGGCACCTTCATCTGGAAATGGGCCATCCCGAAACTTTTTTTATGCGAAGCTTTGCCTTTTTTTGCCAACAGGATCGTTCCGTTAAAAGAATGCTGCTTTGTAAAAGAGTCGATAAACAAAGCTGCTTTTGTAGTTTGTCCGGAAACAAAGCCGTTGATGACCGTAAAAGCCAACAAGAAACAGATCTTTTTCTTCATATGCGTAGTGCTTGGGAGGAACAATGAAGCCGGTGTTACCAACATCATTTTTATATACCTGGACAGTTGCTTTAACAAAAATACCGATAATTCCGGTCCCAATCAATTTTAACCAGCCGTTCATTTATCGTAGACGTATCAAAGAGACGCTGATGTTTTTGTTATAGTCTTTGATCAGGCTAACAGTGGCGTCCTCACTCGATCGTTGCTTCGAACGAGAAGCTTTGGTAGAGACTCTGGCTCGAAGTATCATTCAGTTTCTGCAATAAGATATATGCCTCGAAGGGCAAAAGAACATTTTAGCTGATGCTATGGGAGTTGGCACTCTCACTGAGAAGGATTAAGGTCAGTTAAGGTTCACACTCCATCATTTTTTAGCTATCTTTAACAACAGATACCGCCTCTAAATAGGCAGTGTTTAGTTCTTTGTGTAAATAAATATTAAGTAACTGTATGGGAGAGTTAACCACCGGGCAGGTGAAGCGAAGTGAGGCGGAGCGTAGCGGAGCCGAACGAAGCGAACCCGCCCGGGTTGCGGCCGGTGCTTTGGCCCGGATTTTTTAACTTTTAAATACAGTTTTATGGAACAGGACAACAAATTACCCAAAGACTTCTTCAAGCAATTTACAAGCAAAGAAGATTTTCAATCATTTTTTAGCGAGCTCTACAAACAGGACGTAGAGCAGATGTTACAAGCCGAACTTGATAGCCACCTCGGTTATGAGAAGCATGCCAAAGATGGCAACAATACCGGCAATCGCCGTAACGGCACCTACCCCAAAAAGGTAAAGACCCAGTCGCTGGGTGACATGGTGCTCAACATTCCCAGAAACCGTAACAGCAAGTTTGAGCCGCAGTTGATTATACCACTCTCGACCTCCGTTGTGCCATTTTTATCATGATATAAATAAATATATCGGATATCAGATTCCAGACAATACCATTCTACTAGTTGTTCAAGAGAGCGCAGCAGGCTATTACAAATCTATGCCAGCGAATCCTATAATAACAATCGATCACCTCCTATTACATTACAGATGGCATCTAGGGGAACACTTCAAAAGAAAAGATTTGGACAGCCATGAACCACGATGAGAAGGTCTCAATTAATTTCCCGTGTTAATAAAAAGGCCATCACTAAAGCAAACACAAGTAATCCAGCAAACACTCGAAAATAGACCTTTATTATTTTGCGTTTGTAATCCGGCTCTTTTTTTGCATATAAAATTGTGATTTTTTTGATGCAGCCTAACCAAAAAAACATTAATCCTAGAAAACTAAATATTGTGCTTATCTGAATTATTCCCATTATTTTTTTTCTTTTCCTGAAATATCAAAATTTTTCAACTCACCAAGCGCTTTCTGATATTCTCTAGCTTGTTCTTCGAGCTTATCGAGCTTTTTAGAAAAATCTTCCACAAAGAGACTCATATAACCAACGGCAAGCTGGACATTATTCTTTTAGACTATCAACTGGAGAACTCAACCAGTGAGGGGTTTATAAGCTGGCTTGAAACCAATAAAATAAAGGTACCCTCCATAGCTATGATCGAGTACTCTGACTTTGAGCATATTAAAAAGATGAAAAAATTTAACGTGAAAGGTTATATTTTAAAGGACATCTCATCTTCTGAGCTTGTTATTTCAATTGAACGAGTACAAAATGGAGAAGTTTTTATCTGCGAAAAACTGCAAAAAATGATTAACGCGCAATTACCTGATCAAATTTTGAGCACTCATCGTATCACAAAAAGGGAGCAAGAAATTATCGGATTAATGGTAAGAAAACTTAGTTCGAAAGAAATGTCAAACAGACTATTTTTAAGTAAACGAACTATAGATAAGCACCGCGAGAATATTTTAAAAAAATTTAATATCAACAGCACTTCCGCACTGGTTAAAGCTTTAAAAATATTGGCGAGTATTATGCTTTCTCATAATTTTCAAACTGTTTCTTTTTAGCCGCCCAAAACAATTTCAATTTTCCGCCCATTAAAACTCACTATTATTTTCTGATCTGCTATATATAACACCCTTGTCATGTCATCGATTTTTTCATTGACCCCTACACTCATGCTGCGGCCGTTGACACTGATCATGGCTGTTTTCTTTTTTGTCTGCGGGTTGTAAATATAACCGCTGTATTTGATGGCTGGTGGCGGTGGTGGCGGGGCAGCAATCACCGGCGCCGGTTGCGGATTGGCAACCACACCTGTTGCTGTTTTTGCACCACCCGGCACAGCCACTTCTGTAATCTCCTCTTCCTCCGTAACCAGTTCATTGTTGAAAGGATCGGGATAAGAGGCCGCCGTAAGCTGGTAGGTGGATAAGGTGTCCGTGGTTTGCAGCGGTTTTATCTTTGTAGCTACCGGCGGCGGATCATCACCCGATAAGCCCCGGATTACTTTGTAAATGATCAGGCCCCAGATCAGTGCTACCAGGCCGATCAACAGGTATTTCATATTGGGATTATTCTTCAAGGCCTTGATTATTTTGTATAAAAAACATCCAGGGTTTGCTATACGGGCTTACCGTGTTTTTACCGATGGCCCGTACCCGCCACTGGTATTTTTTGCCCCGCTCCAGTGCGGTGATCCGGATACTGCTGCCGCTGGTGATGGTGTCTTTTACCAGTTTTGCCAGGGAATCAAATTTAGGCTGGGCTACCTGTACCTGGTAATCGGCCGGCTGCTGAAGCGGTGTCCAGCTCAGCTGTACCAGGGTATCGGCCAGCAGCATACTGTCTGCCGGAGCCGCCAGCTTTACAGAGTAGGACGAATAATCATCATCAAAGATCTCTTCGCAGGAAGCCGATGCCATCAGCATCCCTGCCAGTACCGTAATTCCTATGATATGCCTGTTCTTCATTTTTTGTTTACCACGTTTTGAATGTATAAACTGCAGTTCAGCACCTCGTTGTCGCCATCCTTTATGTTCTGGTACTTAATGGATGCAATCCGGCACTGCTGCTCCTGCTGTTCCAGCTGGTAGATCAATTGCAATATCTTTTGGAAGCCCCCCTCCACGGTTACAATCCGGGTCCAGATATCCTGGGCACTTGTTCCCAGCGGCTTGTATTCTTTAAACTGCAGGCCCAGTTCATCGCAGCGGCTGTTGATGGAGGCCAGGATGGCGCCGTCCAGCCGGGAACTGTCTACCAGGTATTGTTGTTGCCAGCGGGCAACGGCTTCCTGTTTTTTCTCCAATACCTGCATACTGTCCGCCATCAGGGCACCCTGTTGCTGCAGCCGCTGGTTTTTATGGTATTCGCTGATCACAGCTGCTGTTTTCCTGAAACCGAGCAGGTAACAAAGCAACAGGAGCGGCAGCACCGACCAACGCAGCCACTGCAGGCGTTGCCGGTAAGTAGTCTTTTTTATATGCAGGGCCTTGCTCATGATCGTATGGTAATTTCCAGGGTGAATACGGCCGCCAACAAATCCCGCTTGTATAAATAATTATTAATGATCACCGCTTCCACGCCGGGAATGTTTTTAATGGCCCGGCTAAAGGTTTCCAGCTCAGTGGGATCGGTAGACAGGCCCTGCAATATGATTTTATTATGGGCAAAAACCAGGTCCCCCGCGCCCACTGTTTCCTGTATGGGGGCCGTTTGCAGCAAGGTAAAGCGTACTGTTTCCGGCGCCAGCCCGGCAATGCGATCCGCATAATAACTATGCCGTGTATTTTTATTCCAGCCGGCACTGGTGAAAAAAGCATAAGAGGAATCCGACCGGGCATTTTCCAGCAGGCTGCTTTGCGCTGCAGCCTGCGCCAGGCTGGCTTGTTGTGCCAGCACCTTATTCTTACCAAAATAGTGGTTGAACACAAAGAAATTACCCAGCAATAATACCAGCAACGCCGCCAGTACTGCCCATTTGGTAAAATGGAACCGTTTGTAGTATTTATAGTCTTGTGCGGCGGCCTCCACAGCGGCCGTTGAAATAACGCGCTCCAACTGATCTGCCGGCTTTAACAGCACCTGCAGCACCGCCCCCAATGCATTTACCTGTTGGTGCTTATAGGTTTCTCCGCCAATCAACAATGTGGATGCATCCGGGCGTTCTCCGGGACTATAGGTAATTTCACGGATCTTTTTTTGAACGATCGTTATGGAATACGAGGAAGTATTTATGACCGCATCCGGTGTTTCCAGGAAGGGTAAAGCCTGCAACAGCGGCGTTATCCCAATATCGAGCGACAGGGGTTGAAGCCCTGCAGTGTCTAATGCCTCCACCACCTGGTCTACCAGTGTTTTACGGCAGATAAAATGATATTGCCCGGTTGCATCATCGGGACAGGTCACGGAAAAGAACTCCCCGGGGTTGGAGCCCGGAAATAACTGGTTCACCAGGTTGTTTTCCGGTTGGGCAGTCTTGCGCATCAGGACGCCTTTGCCATTAATCACCAATACAACCGGCACCTGTTTGGGCAGTTTTGCTTTTAGTGCCTTCAGATCATCAATACCGGTATATTCCGCAATTTTCTTTAATTTTTTCTCAATAAACTTTACATAGACCCCGTTGAACTGCCAGCGTTCATCTGCTCCAATCAGCAGCTCCAGGCCAACGGCTTCTTTAATGGTAATGATGCTATCGTTTAGCTTCCGGAACATCGGTTAATTATAAACAATGGTGGGTTTAATAAATACTACGGATACAACTTTCACATTTTTACGATTGCGCGAACTGAACAGCCATTTCAACACCGGGATTCTTCCCAGCAGCGGGATGCCATCATAGCTATCCCCCTTTTCGGTGCGTTCAATGCCACCCAGCAGCACCATATCATCATTTTTTACCCGGATGATGGATTTGAATTTGCTCGTGGCGGTGGGCGGTGGCTCGTTGATCTTGGTATCCGCCGTAAAGTTGGAAATATCCATTTCCATATTCAGGGTCACATCCTCATCGGCCGACACAAAGGGCGTGATCTTCAGTTCCAGGTTGGCTTCTACGGAGTTGAACTGTTTGGTGGAAACAATCGTAGGGTTCAATGATCCCAATGTGTTCTGTGTGGATATTTCATAATACCGGGTGTTGCCAATACTCAGCGAAGCCGCGTGCCCGTTGAGCGTGGAAAGCTTGGGCGTCTGCCGCATTTCCACGTTCTGCCGGTTTTCGATGGCCTGCAACTGCAGGTAAAAATTGGGCGTTACATGCCCCAGGTTGAACACATTGTTCAACCCGATCTTATCGATGATATTATTGATCGATCTTGATCCCAGGGTAAAATCCAGGCCGCCACCCAGTAAATTGCCGCCGGTACGCATACTATCGGAAATACCTGCTTTTAGTCCGGCCTTAACCACCGATCCTTTATTGATATCCATAATGATCACTTCGATGGTGATCAGCGGCACTTTGCGATCCAGCTGTTTGACCAGCTGCTCTACTTTATTGAGCTGGGGCTCCGGACCTGTAGCCAGGAAGGCATTCAGTTCTTTAAACTCTTTTACGGAGATATCCTTCTTCAGATCATCCGGCAGGAAATGCACCAGGGAATCTACCGAACGGTGGTGCAGCTGGATCAGGCGTTGCGCGCGGATGCCTTCAAAATTCTTTTCGCCGATCATGTAAATGCCATCCTGTTGCGAGAAGGAATATGGGGTTCCCAGCAGGATCTTTTGCAACACCTCTGCATACCGCAGGTTATGGGCCTCTGCCGTTACATTGCCGTTTAGCTCTGCATAGATAAAATAGGGTACACCGGCCTGGGCCGAAAGGTTTTTCACCAGCTCTTTCAACGGCGTGTTTACCGCGCTTACATTCAGCAGCCGTTCATCGCCTACCTGGCTGGCATCGATCGACATCCGGCCGGGGGCATTCTTATCCCCGCCGCCGGTTTTACGGGCAATGGTGTAGCCATCCGTTGCGGGCCGGGTGTTTTTAAGTACATATTCCTCGTCCTCCTGCAGGGCATCCAGGATAAAGTTATCCCCACCGCTGGAGGTCATTTTAATCCGGTTGGATACGGCGATCTTCCCCAGTGCCTCCCCCACCGGCAAGTCTTTTACATAGCCGGATACCAGCTTGTTGATAGAGGCCGGCATTACCGCAATATTTACCCCGGTTAACTGCGTGATCTTTTTGGTTACATCATAGAGAGTATCATTGGAAAGATCCAGGGAAAGCAATTTGGTGGCGGTATTATAATCGGCTTTGATGACTTTGGGCGGTGGCGGCAGATCGAGTTTCGGATCCCGGTAATTCCGTACATTAATGATCGTTCCCTGGAAATCGTAAGCCAGGCTGTACTGGTCTGCAATAAAAACCAGCACATCGCGTACCAGGGTATTGGAAAAATGATTGGTCATTTTTTTATTTACCTCCGGCGCAATATTAATATTGAGCTTGTAGGACTGCGCCAGTCCCCGCATAAAATCGGCAATTGAAATATCCGCTACATCCATCTGGATGGACTGGTTCAGTCCCGGCAGGTCCATGGACAGCGTGGTGAGGATATTGCGCAGCTGCATCAGCCGGTCTTGCTGGGCCATTGCCGTCAGGTGCATGCAGCAACCGATAAAAAATACAATCCTTATATAAAATTTCCTCATAAATGTTTCTTCCTCTTTTTGAAACTTAAACCGCTACGTCTCTTTCTCATAGATTTCAGCGCATTTAGCGAAATCGCCGCATGCATTATGTTTTAAACTTAACCGCAATGGGCGCAATGGTCCCGCAACGATCACTATGTCCCTTTCTTGCATGCCCTGCGAAATCCTTTGCGTCCTTGGCGTTTAAACTCCTGCCGCAAAGAAATTAAGAACCTGCACTCATCGCTAAAAAGAACTCTACTCTCAGAAACCTTCCTTGCCGTTTTAAACTTAACCGCAATAGTCCCGCAACGATCACTATGCCCCTCTCTTTTGCGTACCCTGCGAAATCCTTTGCGTCCCTTGCGTTTAAACTCCTACCGCAAAGAAATTAAGAACCTGCACTCATCGCTAAAAAGAACTCTACTCTCAGAAACCTTCCTTGCCGTTTTAAACTTAACCGCAATGGGCGCAATAGTCCCGCAACGATCACTATGTCCCTTTCTTGCATGCCCTGCGAAATCCTTTGCGTCCTTGGCGTTTAAACTCCTGCCGCAAAGAAATTAAGAACCTGCACTCATCGCTAAAAAGAACTCTACTCTCAGAAACCTTCCTTGCCGTTTTAAACTTAACCGCAATAGTCCCGCAACGATCACTATGCCCCTCTCTTTTGCGTACCCTGCGAAATCCTTTGCGTCCCTTGCGTTTAAACTCCTACCGCAAAGAAATTAAGAACCTGCACTCATCGCTAAAAAGAACTCTGCTCTCAGAAACCTTCCTTGCGGTTTTAAACTTAACCGCAATGGGCGCAATAGTCCCGCAACGATCACTATGTCCCTTTCTTTTGCATACTCTGCAAAATCCTTTGCGTCCCTTGCGTTTAAACTTTCCAATCCCCTTCTAGTTCAGCAACATCGGGTACACCTCTTCCAGCGAAGTTTCCCCGGCTTTCAGTAATTCAAAAGCATTATCGGCCAATGTTTTTATCTGTTTCTCCTTTAAAAGTTCATCCACCCGGGAACTTCCCTTTTTTATTTCGTCTGCCAGCTCCCCGTCCACGGGTATTACCTCATAGATCGCCTTCCGCTTCCGGTAGCCGGTATTAAAACAATGCGGGCAACCCACCGGTATCCAATGCCGGTGCAATGCCTGCGGCGGCCGGTAATTTTTCGGGAAGAAAGAGGGTAAAAAGGACTCTTCCCGTTTGCAATCTGGACAAAGCAGACGCACCAACCGCTGTGCCACCGAGGTATTCAGCGTATTGGCGATCAAAAAGGACGGGATATTCATATCGATGAGGCGCGACACCGTACCCCAGGCCGAATTGGTATGAATGGTGGAAAGCACCAGGTGCCCCGTGAGTGCCGCCCGTATCGCCATATTGGCGGTTTCTGCATCCCGGATCTCTCCCAGCATAATCACATCCGGGTCCTGCCGCAGGAAAGTACGCAGTGCCACGGCAAAGCTCAGCCCGATATTTTCTTTGACCTGCACCTGGTTGATCCCCTTTAAGGTATACTCGATGGGATCTTCGATGGTCAGGATATTTTTTGTAGAAAGGTTCAGCAGCTTCAGCGTGGCATACAGCGTGGTGGTTTTCCCCGACCCCGTGGGCCCACTGATCAGCACGATGCCATAGGGCTTTTTCAACCCTTCCAGGTAGTTATTTAAATCATTTTCCGAAAAACCCAGGGTTTCCAGCCGGATATCGGTGGCATCATTGCTGAGCAACCGCAATACTACTTTTTCTCCGTGCAGGGTTGGTACGATAGATACCCGGATATCAAATTTATCATTGCCTTTCTGGAAAAAAATCCGTCCGTCCTGGGGCAGCCGTTTTTCGGCAATATCCAGGTTGGCGCTGATCTTTATCTTATTGATGAGCGCGGGGTATTGCTTCTTTTCGATCAGGTAACGCAGCACCAGCAAGCCATCCACCCGGATGCGCACCCGGCAGTCGTTCTCGTAGGTTTCAATATGAATATCACTGCTCTTCAGGCTTTTAGCCTCCGCGATCAGGTCGTTTAAAAAATGATCCGGGTGACCGGTATAAAAATTATGCTGTCCCCGCTGGTCGGCCGTATCTTTTTTTGCATAGATTTCGCTGATCTTTTGAGTCAGCAAGGCACTGTCCAGCTTTTCAAACCGCACCGGATGACCCGTGATCCATTCCAGTTCCTCCTTATGCAGCCTTAACTCCGTTTCCGTTGCCCCCGCATCCGCCCACAGCAATAGCACACCGTTTTCGAAACCCGCAAATGCCGTATGGTATTTCCAGGCCAGCTCCGGCGTGATCAGCGTTGCTATGTTTGAGGTGGTAAGCATTATGGCTGAATGGCAGATAAGATGATTGAATCTTCAAAAAAATTATAGTGGAGCACGCCCTGGTTCAGGATCAGCAGCAGGGCCAACAGTACCGCCTGCATGCCCGCCAGTGGTATGGTAGCCTGGGCCTGTTGCCGGCTGCCCGCCACATGCCATACTCCATACGCGATCAATATGATGCATAAAGACCCGATCATCCAGGCGATAAAATGAAGCGGGGCAAAAAGCGGTGCGGTCGCCACCCAGAACAACAGGTCGCCCATTCCCAGCTTGCTCCTGAAAAGTTCCTGCAGCGAAATGCCACTCCGGATTTTAAAATAAGCCCATAGTCCGTACATTAATAGCAGTAACAGGCATGCATTCATCATCAGGTTGGAGACCGGTACAGCAACCGCCACTTTCATTGTTGCGTAAAAGACCACGGCTGCCGCCAGCAGCAGGTAATAATAGCCCTCGATGGCCCGGAACCGGAAATCCCGGACCGCCATTGCGGCCAACACAACGATTAAAGAAACCAGGCTCAATATTTCCATAGCATTAGTCCGGAACAGTTTCCACCAGTTTTTTATTATGATCGATCTCCCATTGGTTAAATGTGCCATCCCCATCAAAATCCACTACGGCCGTAGCCCGGGCCTTAAACCCTTTTGGAGACGCATCTATAATTTCTATTTTATAATTGGCCTGTCCGCCGCCCGTGGTCAGCTGCTGCTGTTCAAAGGAAATGGCATTCAGGTCGTTCGAATAAACAGAGTTCTCAAAAAAATAAGACCGTTCCAGGGTATACACGTGCTCCAGCTGCAGCTTGGCTTCCGTGCTCTTGGCCTTGGAGATCAGCGGCATTAAACTAGGCAGCGCCAATAGCACCAATATGCCGATAATGATCAGTACCACCAGTACTTCGGTAAGAGTAAAGGCAGCGTAGCGGTAACGAGCAGTTTTTTGGGGCCTGAGTGTCTTCAAGTCGATCTGTTTTAAACTAAAATAACATTTTTCCGGTATTTTCCAAACCGATTGGGGAATCAGCGGCCGCTTTTAACATGCTTTTGCAGGGGTCAGTCAATTTCACCGGGCACAGGCGTCAAAAGGACAGGCTGTTTCTTACGAATCTATGGGATAAAAGTAGGCTCAAATGGGCAATAATCAAAAAAAATTCCACGGATTGCTGCTTTCGCATTTCGGATTTCCGCCCTCCCGGTCGCTTCCTGTACCGTTTTTTCCTCAGCGTTTTCTGCGCTCTGCAGCCGCTTTTTTCAAATCCTGCCGGAGTGCTGCTGTTTGTTTCTGCTGCTCAATGACATAGAGGGTCAGTTCTTCGATTTTTCTAACAATACCGCCTGGTTGGCGCCCATATCAACACCCTGTTCTGCCACTTTTTTAGCGGAGGGTACTTGGTATAAAAGGATTGAATGTTTTTTATAAGAACAGTTGGCTCCATGGTTTTTGATAAAAGACAGGCAGCTCCTGCTACAAGGTTATTTTACCTGAGCATTAAAGGAAATTTGTCCAGACCTGCAATGGTACATTCCGTTGTTAAAAGCAGGGTTGCTTACCGGTATTTTGCTTTCGCTTTTTTTGCCGTTAATGTCGCCACCTGTTTTTGCAGTTTTTTGATTTGCTCGTGTTGCTGTAAAAGGTATAGCGTTAAGGTTTCATTCTTTTCAACTAATTCGCGAACCAGCATACCGAGTTCCGCCCCTTCCTGCGCGACTTTTTTCGCATCGGGCATGCCCGGCAAATGTCCCAATGTTTGAATTTCCTTCCGGAGCGAATCCAACGGTTTCAAATTATAGTCCGGGCGAAACACATAATCGGGCCAGGGGCCGGCATCCACCCGAACCTCTTTTGCACGAATCTTTCCATTTACGGATAATGGCTCCGCAGGATTGGATATACCGATGCCGACATTCCCCGTTTTATCAATTACAAACAGACTTTTCTCCAAAAGATAGGTGTTGTTTGCAGCAAGGTTGGCTACTACCCTGAAATGATCACCGGTTTGATTTGCTGCACCTATGATAGTGTGGGGTACCATGGTGCTATCCTGGGAAAAGGTCACAACACCTCTGTTTGAAACACCAATGCTGGCCCGTCCAGTTGGAAAACCACAATTCAGGAACATCCCATGAAAATTACTGATGAGCCCATAATTATCGATCCAGCCATCGCCGGTAATACTTTTAACCCGTATGGATGGATAGTAGGAATTTTCGTCCCCATCAAGAAACAATTGAGGATTGTTAGTTTTAATATGCAAGTGAGCGCCGGGAGAAACCGTGCCAATACCGACATAACCAGAGGCCGGAAAGGTATTCTGTGCTATAGTTTCAGTGGTTATCAAAACCAGCAGCAATAGACTGAAAAAAAGTTGTTTCATGTTGTTTGTTTTTGTGTTGGTTGAAGAAAATCTTTGAAGCCAGGCTGCTCCGGTTTATGCATTTATAAGATGATTATTAATGACGTAAGCAGTAACATCAATGATCGTTCACAGTGATCGTATCTGTTTATAAAAATAGAATTAAAGTTATGCAATGAAGACCGTTTCTCTATTTAACAGCGTTTGCAAAAGATGCCGGTAAAGTCTCATAGCGCAGTGTGCATTCATAAAAATCAAGTTATGGTTTCAGCCAGGGTTATCCCTTCAAAGATATATCATTACTAAAAGAAAAAAACAGGTCCTGCCGTTTTTTTTTTAAAAGATGGATGGCCCTTTGTTTGTGTTAATATTTACAGGAATACCTGGCAAACCTTTACCCCACACCTGATCATCAGTAAAGCCTCCTGTTGGATCGACCAGACTCACCGGATCATTGCCCATTGGTACGTAAGAGCTATAAATTCGCCTGAAGGATCAATACTCAACCACCTGCCCGCCCGGCTATCATACATTCTTAATTCAAAGGCATTCCAACCCGTTTCCGGATCTTTTTCCGCGTACTGCCCCTGGTATCCATAGCGGCATCCATCCGCATCGGTATAACTTCTCCCCCTATTTCCATTCCAAACGGATAGTAATCCCGGAAAACCACATAATCCGTGCTGCCGCTGTTGGTTTTTACCAACACAGCTCTTACATTGCCCAGGTGATCCTGCATTTCATAACGATACGCATTGCTCTGCCGGAAGTAAATACCGATGCGGCCGCCGGCGATGAAAGTATTTAGTTCTTCCAGAATTTGGCTGCAATTCAAAGAGCTTTGTATGCATACCATTATCGGTCACTCATTGGCCCATTTTCATTCCAGCGGAATGAAACAAAAACGGATGTAACAAAAAGTAACGTTATTGCACAGGTCAGCTATGCAAAACCTTAGCGACAGACCTGCGCGGGAAGGGGGCTTTTAGATAAAGTACAAAAGCCCGGACTTGTCGGGCTTTTGCCTATAACAAGCTCAATGCTCGTGCCGCATATTCTCGTACTAAATTCCAAGCATCATCATTTTCAAAGCTTTCGTCAGTTTGTCTTTCTTCAATAGAAAGATTAAGCTCTATAAGATTGTTGCATTTCAAAATATCAATAACCGCTTCATAAGAAACAATTCTTGCTTCCATTAAACTAGGCAGCAACCTGAATGCATTATCAAAATCAGAAATAGCCTCATCAAATGCATCAGCATAATCGGGGAAAATAGCCATTTGTTCTTTATATGGTTTTGACAAAGTGACTAAGCTATTTCTTAAAAGAGAAAATTTATCATTTACATCTAATGTCATAATTCAAATTTTAATTTGCTGCTGGAAATCTAAATGTATTTGCACCATTAGATACTTTCCAATATGGAGCTCCACCAAAATGCCTGCGTGAACCTGGATGATATTGAATTAATCTACCTGTTTCTTGACCCCTACTATTAACCTGACGTAATACCCAACCTTTATCCGCTCCTCTGGTTTTAGTCATAACGCTATTTACCCAGCCTTCTGACTTACTTAGCATATTGCGAACATAACCATAAGATTGACCTTGTAATAGGCTAGGATTAGTAAGGACATCATCAACGCTCTCTAAAACAGAACCGACTTTGCGTAAAGCTGTACTTCCCGTCTCAGCGGCCAATGCATGAACTGCCTTGGCCGCTCCAACTTCCACTGCTGTGGTTGTTGCCTCAATCGTGAGCTTATCTACACCCGTGGCCTTTAACAAACGATACGCTCTATAGGCTTTATATCCCTTACTCAACAAACTTACAACCTCTCCACCAGCAAACCAAATGATCGCCTCTTTGGCTATTATCCCTGAAACCCGCTGAAATTCATCTTTGCTTGCCTGCAACCTTTCCCTATATCCTACATTGTTAGGATCGGATACCTGGTTCAAAAATCGCCAGGCTTTCGGTGTGCCGTGATGATTACGCAAAATGTCAGCATAATATTCATATCCTCGTTCCTTCCCCCCCAGAAAATCCCATTCCTGTATCCAATCCCGGTAATTCATGCGATTCCATTGATTTGTATAACCGCGGATTGTAACATTATCCAATTCCTTCGCCGGAGGATCATCCGTAAAGCCTCCTGTTGGATCGACCCCATTCGCCGGATCATTACCCATTGCCACGTAAGGACTATAAAATTCGCCTGCAGGATCAATACTTAACCACCTGCCCACGCGACTATCATACATTCTTAATTCAAAGGCATTCCAACCCGTTTCCGGATCTTTTTCCGCGTACTGCCCCTGGTATCCATAGCGGTATCCATCCGCATCGGTATAACTTCTCCCCCCTATTTCCATTCCAAACGGATAGTAATCCCGGAAAACCACATAATCCGTGCTGCCGCTGTTGGTTTTTACCAACACAGCTCTTACATTGCCCAGGTGGTCCTGCATTTCATAGCGATAGGCATTACTCTGCCGGAAATAAATGCCGATGCGGCCGCCGGCGCTAAAGGGCACTTCGGTTTGCACCAGGGCCTGACCGGCATTTTGCTCATAAATCACATCCCCGATATAAAAAGTGGTTTTGATAACGCCGCCGGTACTGTTATAGCTGATCTTTTTGATCCGGCTGCCAGCTTCATCATATACATACTCCACCAGTTTTTTTGACCGGGCAGCATCGCTGTATACCATCGTTACCAGTCCGGATACATTATAGTCGATGTATTTGGCCGGGGCCGTTCCATAAGCAGGACCGGGCACTTCCGCAATCAGCTGCCCCAATGCATCATACTGGTAGCTGGCATAGGTTTGCCCGGTGGTTTGCTGGGTAATGCTTTCCAGCCGGTTCGTATTGGCCGTATAATTGTATTGAAAGTTATCAACCGTGGTGCCGGCCGCATCCGTGCGGCTCAGGTTCTTAATATTTCCATGCTTGTCGTAGCCGGTCTGGTCAGGAATGGTCTCGTTGTTTACGCCCAGCTGCGGGCTAAACGCATTATTGCTGATGCCGCCCCAGGTGGCAGTATGAAAGCGGTATTTGTTGTCGTATTTATACGCATACATATTGGGCGTTTCCGCCACACCTGCCATGGCCGTCTTTTTACTGAACCAGCTCATGCCCCGGATCTGCCCGCCGTATTGAGCGGGTGTTCCGTCATTGATGGCGATGCTGATATTGGTGGCCGGCGTAGAGCCGTCTTCCGTTCCGCCGGAGGCTGGCATGCCCAGCTGGGTGCTGAAGCTGTTGCCATTGCTGTTGAACCCCGGTAAAAAGGTAATACTATTGGTGGCCTTGTATACTGTCGTTTGCGGATCGTGGCTGCTTACCTGCAGGTCGGCATAAACGGCCGAACCGGAGGAACCGCTGGTATTGCTGCCGATGAGCGTATTACTGGTAAAATCGCCGTCGTAATATTCCAGCACCTCCCCAAAGGCATCTGGTAAAAACCCGGAATGATCTCCCGTCATCCCATCCTTACCCGGGTCCATGCCCTTCTTACTATGATTAATGGCCTTCAGTTTTCCGTCGAGGGTGTAGGTGTAATCGATCCCCTGGAGATTGCCCCCGATCTCCATGCGCTTTACCGGCCCATGCAGGAAATAATCCAGTTTGGCCTGTAGTATTTTAGTTCCGGCATTATCCGTGGTATTGGTATAGGCTTTAGAAAGACGTTCGTCCGCATCATACTCGTAATACTGTACAAAGGTTTCTGCGGATACATTCTTCTGGAAAATAGTTTTAGTTAAATTGCCTTCGCTGTCATACAGGTAGTCCTCTGTAAAATATTTATCGTTTCCATTGTCCATGGCCCTGATCCGCTTGATCGTCCAGGTACTGCGGCCCTGCTCATCATAGCTGTACCAGGTCTTGCTGTCCGGCCCTTCCGTAGTACTGACCCCGCCTCTGACAAAAGTCTGCGTATAACCGGATAGGGAATGCGTATTATCCTCCACATCATAGGTAGTACGGGTCCAATCCACCTTCGTTCCGGCCGACAATCCACCCTGCAGGGTCTTGTTTTCCAGAACTGCAGTATTTGTTTTGAGCCCGTTAAAGGTCACGTCTCCGTTGGGATGGTACTCCCCGCTTTCAATAGCCCGACCCCATGGGTCATAATTGGTATAAGAGAACCAGCCCAGGGGCCGCTGTTTGGCATTTTGGGAAAACCGCAGTTTGCCGTCCCGGCGGTAAATAAACTCCGACCGCGCACCATCGGAGCTGGTTGCGGCAATGAGCTGCCCGCGCAGGTTGTATTCGCTGGTCGACAAAAACGGGATATCATTCTTTGTGGCATAGGCATTTGGATTCGCAATCAGTTTAGATACCCCTTCCGGATCTATGGAAGCAACGGCCTGACCGAGCTGGTTGTAAAAGGTATAGGAAATATCGGAATACGAATTTGTATAGGTTAACGAAACATTATAAAAATTATTATTATTTACAAGCTTATAATACCCCTTGGGCAGCATACCATTTCCCGAAAAACCGGTGACCGGTTGTTCGGTCTTCATATCAAACAAGGTATAATCGGATCCGGAAACCTGTACCGGTGCATCTGCCAGTACCTTAAAATAATACAGCGCACTGGCCCTTTCTTTTCCTAATTGCGCAGCACACCCCCTGCAAACCGGAGTGCTGGTTGTACCCGACGCATCATAGTTGATGGTAAAAGGAACGTCTGATTCAATTTTAAATATTTCCGGCTTATAAATGATCATTCCAAGACCAGCAATATCCGCTGCCGGCCCGTTATAAACCTGCAACCAGGGTCCATTCGGATCTCCGTTACTGCTTGTATATATCTTTATATTTCCGCCATTTACCGAAACCGACTGCAATGCGGTTCCTACGTAATCATTGTTGGAGTAATACACATAATCCACAACACCTCCAATGGTTACAGCATGCGTTACGGTCAGTTCGGAGCCGGGCAATGCCGTCATTAATACTTTCCCATCCTGATCTGTTATGGATATCTGCTCTTTTCCGTTTACATCTTTTGCTACCGACTGAAATGCTTTGCCGGCCAGACTTGTTGGCATCGCTCCCAGTTCTGCCTCTGCAAAGTATTTATTCCGGATCTGCAGGTAATGATTGAGTTCATTCTGCACCGGGGCGATATAGCTGCTCATATCCCTGTTTGTGCCCATCTTATAGGCATCTCCCGGACCTGCGGTTCGTTTGGCGTTGCCGGTGCCATCCCTATAAAAATCTGTACGGGAATAAGGATAACCGGTAGTCGGAACCCTTAATTCTTTTATATTACCACTGCTATAATACCAGCCAAGTGTTCCCGGTTGAACGCCCACTGCATCCGGGCTATCGGTTTTGGCGTCGTCGAAATTGGTATGGTCATATGGTTTCCCGGTCGCATCGGTTACAAAATTGTTCCGATATTCGAAGCCAGTTCCAGCAGGTGCAGACATTGTAGTAATGGCCGGACGGTCATACGCATCATAAATAGTCTGCGATACCAGGGTCGTATCCGTAGTTATATTCTTTGCCTGGGATTGAATAACCTTTCCCGTATTATCAAAATAGATACGTTCTTCTCCGTTAGCAGTGTTATTTGCCTTCAGATTTTTGGTATGGATCCAAGGTAAACTGTTACTTGTTTGCTGTGCGCTCATCATCAGCGAAAGCATGACAAGCCAGGTGCACAAAAGGATTTTTTTATTCATGGGCTACATGTTAGTCATTAAATGAATGTACTATCGGTTTTTAATAAAAACCGGCGTTGATTCCCTGGGCTTTTTTTGATATGCTCCCATCAGCTCATCAATCATCTTTTGCCTTTTTATATATTTATCAAACTGCTCCTGCGATAAAATTTTCTTTAGCTCCTGTTTTTTCCATTGCTCAGCGAGTTCCGGACTTCCGCCAGGTTTTAAATTCGTCAACCGCGTAAAAAACTCGGTTTCCGTTTTCTCAAACTGTTGTTTTTGCTCGTTACTCAAGCCCAGGTATTTTCCAAAACCCTCGGTATTTTTTTTCACCGTTGTCGCCTGATACTCCCTGAGGCTATTTTGACTATACAAATTATTATTCAGGAAGATGACAAGGGCGAAGCAAATAACGTGTTTATAATACATAGTCGTTAATTAACAATTTCAAAATAAGTAGAGGTATTACAAATAGCCTCCGATGTTTCAGGATTATATAAGGTATAACTGATAAGTTCCTTAACACCTCCTCCAATTAAGAATGCCTTATTGAACGTCACGGTGATTACCTGAGGATTTGCCCGCCGGTCTGTGCACCGGGTTGCATCGCCGGAGGTATATACCGATGTCTGGCTCTGCGCTCTATAAGAAACAGTAACGGAACCGGTGTATGGAATGGTACACGCAGCATCTTTATACGCCCTTATATACGGGTACGCCGAAGTCATGTATTCGTCGTAGCCCCCAAGATCATAATATTCTTCATATTCAATCCGTACATATACGCCGTTACAGGTGCCCTGCTGATTGGCCTGTTGCTGTGCGTATGCCCTGGCCTGCAGATTCGCTTCTTCTTTTGAATTTGAAGAAGTAAACTGCCCCTCCGGAATATTAATCAATATTGAGGAACCGGTAACATTTGTTCCCTGGCAATCATTTTTTGTAAATGATTCGTTTACAATTGCATCATTCTTATACAGAAATTGCGGATAATGATATTGAAATTCACTTACAGGCCTGGAGCCGTTAACCATTGTTTCCCGATATGTTTTTATAAGCCGTCCGGCGTCATCGTATTCAAATTTTGTAAAGAAGTTATTGTCATCCAGTATATACGCTAGTTCCCCGGTAAAGTTATCATATACATAGGAGTTTACCCCGGCATTTAAGGGATGAAATCGGAGATCGTCAAGATAAATGATATTCCCATTTTCATTATTATAACAACCTACGGTTAACGTTCCGCCCCCGTTTAATGCTGCTGCTGGTATCTTAAGTGTAGCCAGCTGCCAGCCGGCAGGATTGGCGGAGGAAACTGTTCCATAAACGGGAGTTCCGCCTTTACTGTAATAGAGCCCCGCATTACTCACCAGGGTTCCGTTTCCGGATTTGATCCATACACTGGCAAAATAATCCCGGGCAGGATCTATTTCCGTACTCGAGGGGCCGTTGCTGCCAATAGGTACTGTATAGCTAAACCCGGTTTGTCCACTATTTAGCTTAACGCTTTTTGAGCCGGTATGTACATAAACCGGGGCTGTTTCCTGAATTGCACTACCCATGTTAATGTCGCCATTAAATTTGCTGTTTACAGGATTGTCTTCGGCACCACTATACGCAAGCTCCGCATAACGGGCTGGCCCGCCATTAATCATCACTTTACTATGATTATATCCCATTTTTGTAGCGGCAAATTGACTATTAATATCGGAGGCCTCCAGGGCATGCGAAAAAACGTCATATAAAGTCACTTGCCCGGTTTTGATCCATCCGGTATTTTGGGTTTGCGGGTCGTCCTGGCTACTCCAGTTAAACCCAACGAACAACCCAATTGCGGTCGCTCCATTTTGCGATTGTCCTTCCGGGGCCCAGGTATACGTCATCCGGGGGCGCCACACGTTGCCATTTGCTCCTCCATTTTGCTGAAGTACCGTGTAATTGGGATCCAACACATTTGCACTGTTACTCCATGTATTAATTGAAGCAGCCTTTAATCCCAACACATTGTTGGAGGCATTTACAATAAAAGAGTAGTTGGCAGCAACCTGCGTCAACATGTTTTTATTAGCGCTATTACTGGCTTTTACACCCATTTCCGGATAAATCCGGTATGCTGGCGTTGTACTATCCATAAACCGGTTACCATCTGCATCTATGCTTAAGGTTTTGGTTACTGCTCCACTATAAAAATCAAACCCAAGATTCTGCTGAACCGTTTTGGTACCATTTACATAATTAATAACCGTTGTGCCCGTGGAAATACACGGATAATCTTCCCGGCCGCTTAATGTTGACAGCACATCAGTTCTGTATCCCGGCGTATAGACCATTTTCACCTGGGAGTTCCGCTCCTGCAAGTATCCCTGGTATTTAAAATTACTTAACCGCGATTTATATTGATCGAAAATAGTACTGGCTGGTAAATTTTCCAATCCGTCATGCAAATAATGATTGATCGTTTCACTTAGTTTCTTACCCGTGTTATCATAATCTATCACACGCTTTAAATTGCCAATTGCGCTTGTGAACTTTTTTATTACAATATTTGCAGCACGCTGGTGGAATGTATGTGGGTCATGATCCCCAAAAAGATGATAATCTTCTTGTACAGAGATGTTGCTCTCCTGTACAGCCGCCACTTGCCGGTCAACCATATTTTCCCGTGGCACTTCGAATTGGTATACTCTCTTAGAAGGAACAATCCTTTCTGTATTGGTAGCATTATCTTTAACGCTATTTGTAACCGTAACGTATTGATACATTACTCCGGGCGAAGGCAATTCCCTTGCTATTAAATAAAGCCGGTCAATATTCCTATACAGGCGCTCTTTATAAACCTGTTTTATTTGTTCAAAGTAAGCAACCTTTTCATGATCCTCATCCGCTCCCCAGGGCCTGGGATAGGTAACCGCATTGATTTGAGCCCAGTCTCCGATGGGGAAAATTGTGGGCTCATACGAGGTTACGCCGGAGCTTTTCATTACATCTCCTGTTTCCCTGTAAGCATATTTTGTTTCTGCTATCGACCCACTATTATCACCGACGGAGATTTTCGCGACTCTTAATCCTCCTCCATATTTTACCTTATTTTGACTGGTATAAAGGTTTCCTGTAACCAGCTTAATATACTTCACCGTGCTACTTCGAAGCACGAATAGTTGGCGGTCCACATTGGTCATTCTGAATGTACCCGTTGCAAAATTAAGACCGGTGATGGTTCCTTCAAGAATATCACTGCTGGGAATATCCACAACGCTTCCTCCGGATTCCTGGCGTTCCCTGGTTAAAATAGAAAATCTAACCCGGTCGCCTTCTTTAATAAAATCTTTTAAATTGTAGCCTTCTGATTGTACAGTGCAATAAAAAGAACCATACTGATTATTGTTGTTGTCAAAGCTAAAATCAGACAAATTGGATAGAATAAAACTAGGACTGTTATCGAATGCCGTAGCGCCATAGTCGTCTGGCTCGTAGCTCACGGAAATATTGCCCCCCTGTGGTGTACTTATCTTCCGTAAACTCCATGCATCTGCACATTTCGCAGCCGCGGGATCAACCATTCGCGCCAGGTTTTCATTTTTATATCCCAGTGACGGGTCAAAATATCCTCTAAACATGCCCCAATTATCATAAAAGCTCTTATTATAAGGAGGATTCTTTGTTACTTTATAGGTCTTATTATCGTCGATGGCTACCTCGCCGCCCTTCAAAATGTATTTATAATTCCCCTGTGGCTGGGGTTCCAGTCTTACTACAACACCCGCATACTGTTCAGTCGCATCATTCGTAACGAGGATATCCCCTAGTTCTGGGACCTTGGGCTGGGGTTCATAGGCCCCGTTTATTACACTTCCTTTTACTATTTTCAGGGGCAAGTCATATTCAAACGAGGTTGCAGGCAGCACACTATGCCCGCCCTTACCAAGAAAGCTGAGCTTATTCAGTGTCAATTTCCCCGTTTTTACAGATGAGCCGCTAATGGCATCAAAGCTATTTGCAGTTCTCTTACAAAGCGAATAATCATATTTAAAATCAATAACTCTAATTGATTTGTCCTCAATCGTCTGCCGGCCTGCTGCATCAACATCCGACTTATCCAAAACATTCTGGGGAAGCTCACATTCGGTATATAAACTATTATTCCGCTGTGCAACATAATAAGGATTATTAGCTGCAGAAGCTTCATTAACAACCTGAGCATCCGAAGCATTCAACAAATAAATCCGATCTAATTTGAGGTTCTGCGTACTATTAAAGTTAAATACCCCCTCATTTTTATATTTATATTTATTATTGCCAGTACCTCCGAATTGCTCAAAAATTTCCGGAGAAGAGCTTTTTCCATCATTCCGGATACTTTTTTCAAATAATGCAACATGTGATCTGGTCCTTATCGAATTAAGAAAATACACTTCTTTTTTACCCATTGAGCAATTCTCCCATTGTTCATCTTCATCTTTATGTGCGCCCTCTGCAGGGTTTCTCCAGCTATAGTTATTCGACCATTTTCCGTATTCGAAGTTCACCCAATATCCCCAGTCCTGGTCATCAGCAATATTATTGCCGTTTCTATCTACAAAATCGGGCCCGGTAATAGTAGTCAGGTACCACGAATAGGCATACGAACCGGGTTTACTACTCCTGTTTAAAAAAACACCCCGCGATTCATCCAGCTTGTGCTGGGTTATTTCTTCTCCCCAGCAATATGCAGGAAGCGCGTAATGGTAGGTTACCCCGGAAGCATTTGTGACAGAAAAACCTTCTATCATACTGCTACGGTACCGGGCATTCCTGTCATAACCCGCAGCTTTGCTGGGTTTTATAAACTGATTCACAGATACAGTTCGCGAAGCTGCCAGCCCATTTGTTGGGCTATAACCGGCAGATGGATTGCCGGGTTCGCCAAAAACGGGATTCGGATCAAATGGCGGCGGTTGGCTACCTGTTGTTATATTATATTGAATTGACGACCCGTACATGGGATAATTTTGCTGGTAGGTATTCGAAAAATCACCTTCAAATCTAAATTTTGGGTTATAGGTCGTTGGCATTGTCCGCATAAATCTTACAGATCTGCCGCCACTTTCTGTAAGCCGGTTCATATCTAATAGACTTCCCTGAAAATAATAGGGGCGAATCGATCCTGAAATACCCTGGGCCAGCACATTGTAATTATCAAATTCCGGAAACGAACCTCCCTGATGTTTTGTTGCATCCGGTTGTCTTATAAATGCCGTAAGATTATCCTCAAGTAGCGAATAGCTATCATAAGAAATATTATTAACATCTTCCGGTCCGTCATTCAGATACAGACTTCCATAAGCACTTATCGACTCATTCCTGTCGATCCAATACCTCATTTTACTATACCCTAGACTTACGGAAAAATACCAGGGGGTGGGTATATTCATTCCATATGATTTAACTTCAGTCTGAATAGGCGCATCCTGGCTTGTTCTTACGGACGGGGAGGTATTTAACCCTGCAATAGATACCGTCCTGTCACCCGAAGTAGATAAAGAAGCCTCAAGAAAGCCGATTCCCCCGCTGACAGATCCATCAACCGTCTTAAAATTGGTTGCTACCCCCAGCTCACCCCATACGCCCACCTTGCTGTTGGTCAATCCCAAACTCCCATGTGCACCTTGGGTGTTGGAAATACCCACTCTTGCCCCAACTTTTCCGATTCCCTTCAAATCATAAGAATAACCGACATCCAGTCCGGTTTGAAACCCCTCTAGTCCGAAGCCATCGTATGTATCATTGGCAAATGTAAGCCCAACACTCGCATTCACCGGCAGCGCGCCCCAACCGATAGTTATACCGGCACTATAAGATTTAGTGGTGCCCCCTTCATAATAATCCTGCCGGTTATTTGTAACAGCGTGCCAGTCATCAGGCTCCCCGTTCACGCTTCTATTAATAGCCCCTGGATTTAATGTCCAACCCAAGCCAACCCAACTTGCTTCTACATTGGGCTGTATGCCCGCATGATAGGATAACGCAAGCGGATACCCTCCATCAGGACCCGGGACTTCCAATAAAGGAATATTATACGTAAAGTCACCGGTTTGCAGATTCACCAGATCCGTAGTATCCACGGGTTCAAAGCTGGTAACCTCAGGAGCGGTAGGGCCCGCGGTAAGGGCATAGGATACTGTAGGCGCAAATACATTTGTCAACATCAGCAGCAACAAGGTTGCCGCAATGGTTTTTTGGCTATGCGTTCTTCTTGGCATGTTCTTGGTTGTTTCTTTTAGTTATGGTCGTACGGTCCTTTATCATCGTCCGGCTGCCCCGGCTCAAAGTCCGGCCAGGCGTGGCGTTGCTTCTATATCGTCCTTCTCAAAGCGGAATTTCAGCGCCCCGGTGCCAAAGCCGCATTCCGCAATATTGATATCAAATGCTGCGGCCCGTTCCAGGCCGGATTTGGGAAAGCAAAGCAGTAACGTGTTCCCGTTGCTCATCCCATAGGTTTGATCAAAAAAATAATCCGCTACCGGCAGCGTATCCCTTGCCGGCGTGGTAAGGTTAATGTATTGCCCCATCCGGAAGGCCAGCACCTGCAGCATCTCACTGTACCGGTTAAAAGAGCCCAGCTGCCGGATGGCTTCTTTATCCTGGATGCTGTACTTCAGTTTAAAATAATACATGCTGTCGTAGGCGGTATTTGCTTTTTGAGATATCGTGTCAGCCCCGGAATTGGCTTCCTTCTCCTGCATTTTTAAAAAATCAGACGGGAAATAAACCAGTTGTGCCTTTATTCCATTTACCACCTGCTCTACCTGAAGGCCGTTCCCGGGATTGCGGATATACGCCTCCAGCTCCGGGCGCTTCATGGACGTTGGTTTTCCATTGCAGGCCATCAGCCCCAGCAGCAGCATTCCCAGCCAATGCTTATTTTTTAACCGGCACCGCATACTCTTTATTTAGCTGCTCCACTACCTTATCTGTAATATCCAGTGCCGGATCGGCATAGGCGATATTTCCATTAGCTGCCACCAGGATCATTTTATAACCATGGGTCTTCCCAAACCGGGAAAGAAAAGCATTCACCGTAGTTAACACCGACTGGCTCAGCCGTTGCTCTTCCTGCGCCGCATTTTGACGAATGGCATTCTGGTAATCCTGGAGCTGCTTTTGTTTGGTGCCGATCAGCTCTTTGCTGAGTTGTTTTTCTTTTTCGGTACCCAGGGCCGCCGTCTTTTCATAGGTCCCGATAGCATTACGCACATCATTGGTAAGCGAATCGATATTGCTTTCCCAGACCTTCTTTTTGGCCTCAAACTCGCTGCGTGCCGCCACCATGGCATTATAGCCGGTCAACAGTTTAGCGGAATCTACGTAGGCGATCCTGGTAGCCCGGAAGAAAATAAGATAAACAGCAAATAAAGCCAGCAATGCCGCAATCACAGGAAGTAGCCATTTTGATTTCAGTATCCTCATAAGTGTTCTGTGTTGTTTAGAGTCAATTTTCAACGTAAAATTAAAAGTCCCTATGAATTTTCCAAATTTATTTTTAACTTTTTCGAAAGAGCCGCCATTCAGCGGCGTAATGGTGATCTGCCACGGCTGACAGGTTTGCCATAGATTTAAAACAGTTGATACCGCAGAGATTCTGGTTCCCTTTCTGGCCAGGTTATCATTTATTTCACCGCCATAGTTATCACCGGTATCGAGCCGTCACCGAGGCCGGTTGTTGGTGCCAGTTTGCAGGTTTCGGAGCCGCGATCTTAAACCAGCCAGACTTGAGCTGGAAAGGTATTCATTTAAAAGAAAGATGCGGACGGACACGAAACAATGCAGTGGAAGTATCTCCAGCTATGCAAACCCCTAACTATCCCCCATACCCCTTCGATGAAAAATCTTTTGCCAACTTTATCTAAATGAATGGGTCACATCCGGCAATTCTTTTATTCTCAACAATCGTCCATCAGGTTCTATAAATTTGGTTCCATTTAAGAGCACAAAATTTTTCATATTCAACGAGGTTTGAACAACTACCGACAAAGATTTATATAGCCTATCCGCTACTTTTGGCCAATCTGAAACAAAGCCTGATTCAAAACGAGCCCTAACACTATCAACTTTCCGCGGCTTCGATGTATAAATATCCGCGAGAGGTAGATACTCAGTGGCGCTATCGTTAATTTGAATAAAAACGTCGGTGAGTGGGTAAAAAACTTGTCAGGGCGATTGTATCTTTTATTTGCGTCCAGCAGCCTTTGCTATAAATGTGATCACATTGGCGCCACTATAACTCCCGTAATTAATCATACCTCCGGGATCGTTAAT
Organism: Niabella agricola; assembly: GCF_021538615.1. Taxonomy (NCBI): domain Bacteria; kingdom Pseudomonadati; phylum Bacteroidota; class Chitinophagia; order Chitinophagales; family Chitinophagaceae; genus Niabella; species Niabella agricola. The sequence continues at coordinate 778,332 of NZ_JAJHIZ010000002.1, read as the reverse complement.
ATCATATCGAGTATTGTCGCAATTCCATGATTTATAATCAATGACTGATATTGGTGTATTTGTTTCCATAGCATAGGCGTTGGTATTCACTTTTTGCCATGAAAAGAATATTTTCTCATTATTAAGCGATCGTATTTCTCTTAGCATCCAGGCCGTTGAACCTGCATACGGAGCCGGCTCGGTACAATTCTGCAGTGAATTACTTTCATCATTACCAAACAAATAAACAACACCATCTTCATCAAGAACCTTGAAGCCTGCCAAACCGGGAAAGGCTGTTATTTTCACCTGGTTACCAGTGGTAATCGTCTCAATGGTATTTCCACTCTTCTTAATAAAAAAATTGATTGTTTTTGAAGGGAGATGTAATGAAAAAACATCCTTTTGTGTATCGAACAAATCATTATAATTCAATTGGTGCTGACTATAAAGCTGATCGCTTACTATCCCGGGTTTTATTGAATTATATTCTTCGCTACCATCCAATTGTTTAAAGGGAAACTGTTCATCCGGCCTGCCAAGTATGGTACGGGTAATCCTCAAAACGGGAGAGAATGTCCAACCGTAGCCAACAGGATATGGATTGTCAGTTATATTAATTCCAGAAGTCTGATATGTCAAGGCCAAAGGGATATTAATTCCTTTGACACCAACAGTAAAAAGCGAGATTGGAATATTTATTATGCCGGTTTGCAACGAAGGCTGGTCATTTCCATATTTGTTAAAAATAGCTGAAGTTGGAGCCGGAGGAATTACCGTTGCCCTAAAATCATCTTGTCCGACAACACCTCTGCTTATTACCATCAGCGCAAGCAGGAGGCTCACACTTTTTAAAATATGAAGGCTCTTTGTTTTAAGTTTTTTCAAGAGTGTTAGGTAATAATAAAAAGCACTCTGGGAACAATATTCATCAGAAGGACAATTACTTTTGTAAAAACCTGTTAACATCATTTTTTAAATATTAATTTGATAATTTGCACAGACTTTATTTTTCAGAAGTAGCTTCAAAAACCATCGTTTTATTATTTTTAGGATGTTTATCGCGTGCAACTCTGGTCGTTTCATCATCGATTAAATGTATTTTCAGCTATTCAATCTTCTCCACAACAACTTATTCATTTCAGATAGGGTAACCCTCCTCTGTTTCTACTTGTGAATGTTCGAAAAGCGGGCTCTGTATTAATGGATCGCTGTCGATCATCTGTTAGATTGCGTTTCATACCCTCTTTCTCCTTTTCCAGGTCTTTCACTTTTTTTTCCAATTGAATTAAATGCAGCGTCAGTTCTTCAATCTTCTTCAGCAATACCGCCTGGTTGGCGCCCACTTCTATGCCATTTTCAGCGACTTCCCTGGCAGAAGGTACTTCCGGTAAATGCCCATTGGTTTTAATAAAATGCTCCACCTGGCTTAAGGGCATCAGCCGGTAAGAAGGTCTGAAAACATAATCCGGCCAGCCGGAAGACTGCAACTTTATCTTTACTTCCTCTGCGATGATATTACAGGCCACCGCAAGCTTATACCCGGTAACCGGCGTGGCTCTTCCAATACTGATAGTTCCTTTTACAACCAGGTCGCCCTTCGCGGGATTGGCATACGCATAAGCATCCGATACCAAAACCCCTCCCACTTTCAGTCCGCCGGCAACGCCAAAAGCAAGTGAATTAAGGATGGACAGATACCGGTTCTGATCGGTGCCCGCGGTGCTCAGCCGGATTACCGGAGCCGTTGTGTCCATGGTTACAGCTCCCCGCACATCCAGGAAGCTAAAAAGGAAAAGCGCTTTTTTCATGACTGTTATATTTATTTATTTTGATGCTTTTGTATTGTTTTCAAATGCCGGACAGTAGCAGCCAGACCGGCATTTACCCGCTGCAGACGCCCGTACTATTATAATGATTGGCATTCACCCGTCCTGCTTCCCGCCAAACGGCCGGGTTGGCATGCGAAATGCTGGCCAGATGGGTGGCCGAAGCCGCAATATTGCCTCTTGTATAACTGATCGATATTTCATAATAGCCCGAAGACCCCGAGGCCAGTGGCGCCACTTTTACAAACTCTATATAATCGCCCACCTGGTAACCGGCCGGAAATACCACCGAGGTTTCATACAGATCACCGGTTTGTGCATGGCTTAAAAGGCTGCCCAGCAGCAGCATAGCGGTTGCCATTAATTTTCTCATAGTTGCTTGTTTATTCGCTTTATTTCATGGTAAAACGGGCTCGTCCTTCCACCGGGAAACAGGCTCCGGAATCCGGTTGTATCCATAACCCGAGCATGCTGCTGTTAACAGACAATTTGAAACGGTGGAACAATTATGAAGTTGCTTTGGCGGTATTCCTTATAAGCGTCAGCATGCTTTCCAGGTTCAGGGCTTACCCGCAACGTTCATCAACAGCAGTTTCCAACTTACCCAATCCGCCTGATGCATCCATTGCAATGCCTGGCGAACCGGCTATTCCATTATCGCTTACTGGAAATAAACATTCATCATGGTTTCATTTTAGGTTATCGAAAAGTTTACATTGTTTAGAAGCAGCGTCTCAAAAACAGTTTTTGATAGAAGCTCGAAGACGAAGATAAGCGGTTTTCTGATATCCCATACGGCCTGTGAAAAAAAAAATTCAAGAAAAAAATGAACCCGCTGTACCTCCACGGTATCCGGCTGGTGCAAAGCGAACCCCCAGGCATAACAGGTTCAATGATCTATATATTACGGCAACAACCGGTCTGCCGCAGATCCCTTCACAGACTGCCAGCCTGTATCACCGGGTTCAAAAAAGCCCAAAGCGGATGTTGCAGAAGCGGCAGCCTTAAGCAGATCCGCGAACCGGCGTTGAGCCCGGGAAGCTTCATCCACATGCACGATCCTTTAAACATCCATAATTTCAAAACAACCCCTATCTTTATACCCAACTTAAACATGCTGAGAAAATGAAACGCATCTTCTTTCTGTTGATCCTGATCTGCGCCCTTGCCCCCGATACCGCAGCACAGTATTATAATGGCCAGGTACGGATCGACTCCCTCGATCGCTCGTTCCTGTTCCAGGTAACCGATGCCCGGCCCCGGCTGCATACCCGTCATTTTTATACTTGGTTTAAATCAGGACATATCTATACCACGGAGGGCGGTTATTACGGCAAACTGTTGCATGGCTACTATAAAGTGGTAGACAAGGAGCGCCGCCTGCTCGAAGAGGGCCGTTTTAAACGGGGCGAAAAGAAAGGCCGCTGGCGCACCTGGCATACCAACGGAAGACTGCGGTCCTTAACACGCAAACGCTTCTGGGATGGGGCGCTGCACATCAATACATTCGACCCCGAAGGCCGCCGGACAAAAAAAGGATATGAAAAAGACAACCGGTTTACCGGCCGCCAGGTGGAGCTGGTGAATGATAGCACCGTTGTGGTTACCTATAAAAAGGGCGTTCGCCAGCCGGCTGCAAAAAAATGATCCGTTCGGTTTTTTTCCGGAAGTTCCGGGCCGGCTCCCTGATCGCCACGCTGATCCTTTCCCTGGTGCTTTTTATCACCTGCGGGATGCTCCTGCTGGCCCTCTATCATTTTAAATATTTTGAAATTAACGACCAGCTGGATCAGCGGCTGAACGATGACCTGCAATCCGGTATAGAGCGGGTACTGGCTGCGGAACGCATTACGGCAACACCGGAGCTGGACAGCGGCCTGCTGTTTGAGGGTATGACCGATTCATTGTATTACCGGAATGAGCCCTGGGGCTGCTTCCAGGCTTCGGGAATCAAAGTAACTTATAAAGGGCGTATGAAAACCACTTCCTTTTTGTACGGTGCCGAACATTTCCGTTACAAAGATGCCAGCCTTTATCTTGCCGATCACGACCGGCCGCTGTCGCTCACCGGCGATACCTATATCGAAGGCCGGGCCTACCTGCCTAAATCCGGCTTGCGGAGCGGCTTTTTCCAGCAAAAGGGCTTTTCGCGCAAAAACCTGATCGAGGGCACCATCGACAGCAGTGGCAAACAATTGCCGCCACTGGAAACGGCTTTCAGAAAGCAGCTGCGTGCCCTGGGCAACCGGGTTACGGATACCCTGCTACCAGCTTCCGGTGCGGGTACAGATTCTGTTGAACAATCTTTTTTAAATGCAGCCCGGCAGCTTATTTTACCCCGGAAAGGAATACTAACCACCCAGTACCTGAAAGGAAAACTGATCGTATTATCCGACTCGGTGATCGAAGTGGGCTCCGGGGCCCGGCTGGAAGATGTGCTCCTGGTTGCCCCCTTTATTCATTTTACCAGCGGATTTAAAGGTGCCGTGCAGGCTATTGCCCTCGACAGTATTACCGCAGAAAGCGGTTCTGTGTTTGATTATCCTTCGGCACTGGTGGGACTTGGTCGCAGCAATGCCATTGGCAATACCGGCGCCACGGTAACCCTGCATGAGGGAGCGGTGCTGCACGGCATCCTCCTTGGTTTGGCCGAAAATGAGCATTCCAATATCAAACCCGTGGTAAAGATAAAACCCGGTGCCACAGTAAAGGGACTGGTATATAATGAAGGCTATACTTATCTGAACGGAAGAATGGAAGGCGCGGTCTTTACCCATTTTTTCTTTGAACAGCGCGGCCCCATGAGCATGGAAAATATCCTCATCGATGCCACCATTGTGCCTTCCCGCTGGTTCCGCGATGCCGGATATTTTTCTATTTTTACGGATGCAAAGCAGCAAACCCTTTTGAAATGGCTTTATTAAAAACCCGGATATATAAAACAGCCGTCAGGGCTTTTTCCCTGATCGAATCGGTTCTAGCCCTGGTGCTGGTGCTGCTGGTATTCTTTATCTGTATTCATTTTTTTGTATCGGTAAAGGAATCAGGATTCAGCTTGCAACGGATGAACGCCGCCAGCACGCTGGAGGAATATATACAAGCGTCCTTCCTCCATCAGGACTTTAGTGTTAAAAAAGAGGTCATCCATAACTGGACCCTCAGCCGGGAAAGTAGCCCGGATGCAGCAGCGCCGGCGCTGCTGCGGGTGCGTTTTACCGTTTATAAAAGAGACAGCCTGGGGGCGCCCTTCATCACGCGCACCTTCCTGGTTAATACTCAACCATCTTCTGAACCCCTACCGGATGCGCAGCCATAAAAAAACAGATACCCGCAGGATCCCGGCGTTTACGCTCCCGGAGCTGGTGATCGGCCTGCTCCTGATGGCCATCCTCTTTGGGGTGATTGCCACGGTGTACATGATCCTGGCCCGGCAATCCGGCCACTATTTTGCCGGGAACCGCTTTTTCACTGATTATTATATTACCAAAAAACTGCTGCAGCGCGATATTGAAAAGGCCCGTACCGTAAAACTGGATCCGGAACGCAACCAGCTCATCCTGCAGACAAAAACCGGTAACCATTCCAGGACCACGGTGTACCAGCTGGATACCGCCTTTATCGTACGCACCGAACCGGGCCGCTCCGATACCCTCCGGCCGGGCGCGGGTATCGTGGCACAACGCCCTATAAACGACAGTACCCCCCTACTTGTATATTTAAAGCTGCGGCACCGCTACCGGGATCAATATTTTTATACCTATCTTCAGAAGCGCTATGCAAAAGCAGATCTTCTGAACGACTCCATCCAAACGGAACCATAATATGAATCAGCCTATCGATATCCATGCACTGAAAAAGCAGGGCAGCAAAGAACCGCAAACAGCGGCTAACAAGGAAGCCCGTTCCTTTATGAAGCAGCTGGAAGGGTTGCTGACCCGGGAGTTTACCCTGTTTGGAAAACCGTTTTCCGATAAGATCAAGGAATCCTTTTACCTGGAGCTGGGCAGCCTGATGGACGCCGGCCTGGATATCCGTACGGCCCTGCAGCTGATCCGGGACGAGCAAACCAAAAAGGCGCCCAAAGCCATCCTCACCACCGTGCTTGAAAAAGTAGTCAATGGCAGCAGTCTTTCCACAGCCATGCGCGACAACAAAAATTTTACCCCTTACGAATATTTTACCGTGGAAATCGGTGAAGAAACCGGCAAACTGAACACGGTGCTGCAGCAGCTATCGGTTTATTACAAGGCAAAGATCAAACAGCGGCGGCAGATCATCGGGGCGCTTACCTATCCCCTCATTGTACTGTCGGTAGCCTTTTGCTCCGTATTCTTTATGATGAATTACGTGGTGCCCATGTTTGCCGATGTGTTCCAGCGTTTCGGCGGCAACCTGCCCTTTCTTACCCGGCAGGTGTTAAATGCTTCTAACTTTATGCAGGCAGCCGCCGGCAAGCTCTTCCTGTTATTACTGGCGGTTATCGTCTTTATAGCCCTTAACCGCAGCAAACCCTGGTATAAAAAATATAAGGACCTTTTATTACAACGCACACCGGTGGTAAAACATATTGTTTCCAGGATCTACCTGGCACGCTTTGCTTCCACCATGCAACTGCTGCTGGGCGCCCGGGTGCCCCTGGTACAGGCCCTGAGCCTGAGCAAACAGGTCATGGGCTTTTACCCGCTGGAGCAGGCGCTGGATCAAATGGAGCAGGACATCCTGAAGGGGCTTCCGCTCCACGAAAGCATGAGCAGCAAAAAGGTATTCCCCTCCAAAATGGTGGCACTGGTGAAGGTGGGCGAAGAAGTAAACGAGCTGGAATTATTTTTTAAAAACCTTTCCGACCGCTATAGCGAGGACCTGGATTATCAAACCACACAGCTCAGCAAATTTATCGAACCGGTGATCATCATTGTACTCGGACTGGTTGTGGGCGTCGTACTCATTGCCATGTACCTGCCTATGTTTAATATGGGTAATACAATACAGTGAGCCGATAAAAAAATACTTGCTTTAGATCCCGGATTAACTGAAAGTAATAGGTGTTGGCAGCATGATAAATCAGAACCGTACCACAGGCAGCGGATGCTACTATTTAGCAGCTATTATTGCAAATGGATTATGTCTCCTTTCAAAGAAAACACCGCTTACGTGACTTTTTAATAGCTTATCAATATTTCTGCTTACTAAACACGTTATATCTATCTGTTTCTGTTGTTTAGTAACTATTCTTGCAAAATAATAATACTCGAACCCCATTATAGGAATACCATTGTCCATATTTGCAGATTTATATATGATGATGGACTCGATATCATTATATGCGATCATTTCTTTATCCCTGTTTTTAATAACAATATCATTAGCTTCTAATATCACCTCCATTCCCTGATTCTTAATAGCATAAATTATATGCAAAATAACAGCGGGGAAAACACATAATATAAACATACCAAGCGTTATAATAACCGGGACCATAGCAAATTGGAAATACCACAGTATAATAAACGTAGCAATTAGCATTAATATATTAAATTGGTTAGCCAATATGTGGTTTCGAAACGTTTGTTTTAATATCATATTCGCAAATTTACAATTTATCTAAACCATCCATTTGGCATCCATGTGCAACTATTTAGTCCTTTTTCTATATTCCCAAGATTTTCCGACATTTTATTATGCCAGTACATATATCCATCCTCTCCCTCACTAACTGTTAAACTTTCTGCAGCCCCAACAACAGCGCCCCAGGGGCCTCCGAATTGCGCACCAACATAGGTCGACGCACCAAGTGTAGCAAGTCCACCTGTAACCCGGTAAGCAAATCTTTGAGAACCGATTTCTCCACTTTGCATGGAGTTATAATCATTAATAATGCCAACCGCTGTAGCAGCAGGCCCGACAACTCCTGCCCCGCTCGCTAATACTCTTGCCCTTCCCAGTGCTCCATAAATAGAATTAAATCTTCCAAAAGCCGCTATTCCTTTCCCGTATGATGAAATACGATATCCGTACACACCCAATTGCAGTCCTCCAATTTATTTTTTGATGTAAGCCTCTAAAATTGTTCATTATTCAAACTAACTTCCATTTTACTTATCTCCGGAAGGATCTTTTCCCTTAGCTCATTTAAGTGCAGTGTTTTCGCTTTGTCTGCATAATCCGGTAATATTCTATCATGAAGCATAAAAATGACTATTTGAAGATAATCCTCAATTTTCATAAGATACCGACACTATCCGCAAAGCGTTTCTATACTGGAGCTCATGAGAAGCATTGCCATTCAGCTGTTTTCCGGGGACCTCAAGTCTGAACTCTGACGTAAGAAAATTAAAGTATGATTTTACTGCTTCTATATATCGCACGCTTTCAATCATGAGTTATTGCATTATTGTTCTGTTTATAATAACCGCTTTTTGTGCCTCCTTTCTTGTCAGTGATCGGGGTAATTTGTCAGCACGGTTATTTTATCTTTTACCTTCTTGGATTTCACCTTCCCGAATGCTTCTAAGACATAAGACAACGCCTATTCATCACCTGGCATGTTGATTAACGCATTGTCTGCTTTTCAGATTTACTTTTCCTAAAGCCGAAACAAACATCTGCCTTGACATTCCTTTTGTTTTATCCTAAACCACTGACAACACACTTCCAGCATCCTTGTTTTCCAATTACTATAAAATGGAATGGCACTCCATTTAAAAAGAGAGTTTTCCAACCCGTACATAGTCTAGTCTCAATCCTTCAATTACCGGATCAACCTTATCTAAGGCGGCCAAATGATTATACTCATTGACGAAGTCATCTAAATAATCCGTGGTATTAAACAATCCGAAGCTATTAATGTCCGTTCCCTTTTTTATAAGACGCTCAAGTTTATTCTCAAAAACACCATGCCTCACTAATGACCAGCCTCCTAATAAAACGATGTCATAGCCCATCCATTTGATGGGCACTTCAGACTTCTTTCCTTTTTTTATACTGTTTAAGTAAGGCGATGACACCGCGACTATTTCATTTTTTCCTAATATTTCACTACTAGCTTCGTTAAAAGACCGGGCAACATCATAATCTTCTACCACCATGAAGTGCGATCCGTCATATCCTGAGTTCCTTAATGCGTCATAATGTTTATTTAACGGCGTCGTCTGCGGTAGCCTTTTATTAATAAAATAACTTTCTATATCACCCCACATAAACCTATCTATTCCGTTGTAACACATGCCATTAAAAGATGGCAAATTCTGTCCGCCCGGATACACCTCAACATATTGTGGTTTTCGAAGAACTATGAAGCCTGCTATAATATTTGATTCCATAAAATATTTTAATCATTTTAACGAACTATTGGGATATGGCCATTTCCAACACCAGGAATGTGAATATGAGGGCCTCCTATCCAATGATTATTGAATGGAGCCATATCACTCGGGGTTGCTCTAAAACCGGGATATTTTACGTCCTTTGCCAATTCTATTGCGGCCTTGGTATCGACAGCACTGAGTGCTTTTCGTCCACCTAATGATGCCTCATGCACCAATTCTTTCAACGCAATCTGATCCGCAGTCTTCTTATTAATCGTCGCTCCTACGACCATTTGAGCAGCCCCTGTCACGAGTGATTTTACTAAAAACACATCCGAAACCGCCATCGCAGTATGGAATAAGCCCCAGCCCCAGTTGCCGTTCTGAAAGGCATTTATTGCAGACCTACCATTTCCCCAAATCGGAATTAAACTTTCTCCCAATCCGGGCTCTCCGACACTCCGATTCGCCTCGTTTTGTTGTTGAAAAAACAACGCTTCGGCTTTACCATAAGAGTAAAATGTAGCAGCTGCAGCTCCCAGATTAGCATTTGCAAATGTAAGCCCAACGGTCTGAAAACCGCTACCATATCTTACCGAAGTGGCATCCGTCGTATTGATATCGAATGCATAATTTCTCCACACGGACTGCATATATCCGTTCCACATTCCTGCAGTCAACCTTGAACTACTACCTCCCTGATAGCGACGGAGAGCTTCATACGGTGAGCGCGCCCAGTTTCGCTGTGCATCCCAATATCCATATTGACTCATCAATCCAGACATATAACCAAACAGCTGATCCTTATCATAAAAAGTCATTTGACCGGTACTGCCGCTTTGTCCATATGCTCCTGGAAAAAGATCATTGTAATAACCTCCCAACAATGCATTAATAGCCGTCACTGCGCTCTTCCATTGCTCCTGCAACAAATCTCCGGTAGGATCCGTAAACTTCAGCGGGTGTCTCCATATTTGTCAGGTGCACCTTTTCAAAGAACTAAAATTGCTGTTTACTAAAGCAACAAAACCAGACAGGTAATATACTCTATTAAAACACCATCAATCCTTCCTTTTTTGATTCATCAAACTTATAATTAACTCGTTTAATTTTTTCTAACTATTCCCTTTTGCTCACATCGGCATATATCTCTTCTGTTCGCTCCCGTACTAGCATATATTCTCGAACATTAGAGATCCGTTGTTTCAGAATGATCTTTTCAATCTTCTTTAACCGCTCTTTCTCTATCAATGAATAATCCTCCCCTGGTTATTTTTTGAGTATTCCCCGTATATCCAGAGCTTCTTTAAAAGGTATTTCTTTTAGCCGGTTGTTTAAATCATCACTCCCGGCGTCTAGAATTTTCAAATCGCCGCCTTTAATTTTAAATCTCCTGAAACTCATTTGGTTTTGAAACTAATTCTTTAAATCTAATATCCAGATCTGTTGCAGTTAAATTCATAAAACAGTCCATTAAACGGCTTAATGCTTCGATGCTACATAATGCAATACTTGATAAATTCCCTGATAAGGTTTACCTTTCTCCAACCTTATAATATACTTTCTGCCGGATCTATCTTTTAAAACAAGACGCGTAAAATCCACCTTATTTATCACCCCATCGTTAAATTCATCTTGTATAGCGAGGTCCACTTCAACCAATTCAGAGTATGGCATTATCATTCTTTTACCCCCTCGCACCTCTATTACTCGATCGCTTGTTATCAAAACCCAATGTGCTTCATCTTGTTTAAAGCATATTAAAGGCAACTCCTCTGCTTCAAGCAACGCTACCTGATTGAGTACTGCTGGATTTCATTTTTGGCGTAGCCAGGGCTACACTTACCGGGATCCCCCGCAGTTCCCAGGGTTTCCGTAAAACCATTACAAAATTTTTGCAATACGGCGGCTGCATTATCGTAGCCATGGTGATCCTGAATATCGTGTGTGCTTCCAACCAGGTATTTGACAACCGTCTTACCGGGTTCTTTGGTGATAGCATGCTATATATCATGATCTATACCGAAGTGGTATCCATTTTTGAAAATATGGAGGCCATGGCCCCGGGCAGCATTTTTATCAACGTTTTTGTACGGCCGGTGCGGCGCATTCTTACCTTTCAATTGAAGCGGTTATTCCGTGAAGAATCCCATCCCCCGAAACCGGGTTGAGTATTGCCTGCCGCCGTGGTTGTTTTATTTTGTCCGGACAACGGTTTGATAGTCCTGGTAAACCCAGTCTGTAACCCCGGCACCCGGACCATCATAATGCATCAACGCCTGTGCTCCCACTCCTATGGTTTGCGGCTGATCGTCGATGGGCGATATCCGGATATACGTCCGGGCTTTAAGCGGGTAAGAGCCGATTGCGTTCTCCAGCAGTTCGAAGATGCCCGGGGATATGGATTTCACAGCAACGGTATCCTGCCCGCAGAGCTCCCCGTCTTTGTTGATCATCACGACGAACGCATCCGAAACCGGGCCACCGGCATTCTTACTAAAAAGTTGTACCAGGCTATACCCGGTTCCAAAAGGTTTATCTGCCGTTTCCTTACTGCCGCCTTTCGGATGCATCCCATAGGCCCTGGTATAACTCACCGTCTTGTATTCGGCTACCAGCTGCATCACGGGTCCCTGTTCTTTAGCAGTCTCCTGCTCCCGCGCAGGTTCTTTTTCTTCAGCCAACTCCTTTTTACAGGAAAAAAATAACAGAACAGCAGCAGCAGTGATCAGTAGTTGTTTCATAATAGTTTGTTTTAGTTTGCGTTTCGCCCTGAAAGATACGTCATTTTTCCCATTCCTTCCGCTGATGAATACGTTAATCAAAAAAACGCTGCAGGTACGGGTGGTCGCTATGAGACACCCGCGACCCCGGCCCATCTTTTTACAAAAACGTTGGATACCATTACGGCATCCGTCGCCAGGAAAATACGAGGGTAACACCCGTTGACTACCGGCCATTAAATTAAAATACTCATTGACGGCAATCAACCGGCCAAAATGAAAGTGACTCCAAACCGGTAGTTGCATAAAAAAAAGTATTTTGCAGCCATGGGCAGCCTCCATCTGACATCATTGAATTCCGGCAGCAACGGTAATTGTTATTATATCGGCAACGAGGATACGGCCGTACTGATCGACGCCGGCCTGTCCTGCCGGGAAACCGAAAAAAGGATGCACCGGCTGGGCCTGACCCTTAAAAAAGTAAAAGCGATCTTCATCTCCCATGAACACAGCGATCATATCCGGGGCCTCGAAGTCCTTTCCCGGAAGTATCAGCTTCCGGTATATATCTCCCCCGGCACGCTCCGGCACTCCGGCCTGCAGCTGGATCCCGGGCTGGTGCGAACACTGACTGCAGACCTGCCGGTAGCGATTGGAGCGTTGTCGGTCAGCGCTTTCCGGAAACAGCACGATGCCGCAGACCCGCATAGCTTTACGGTGGAAGACGGCCCTACCTGCATCGGCGTTTTTACTGATATCGGGAGCGTATGTGAAAACCTGAGCACCCATTTCCGGAAATGCCATGCCGCTTTCCTGGAAGCCAATTATGATGAGGTATTGCTTGAGAAAGGCCGCTACCCCTATCACCTGAAAAAAAGGATCCGCGGCGGCCGGGGACATTTATCCAATAAAGAAGCGCTCGGGCTTTTTCTTTCCTGCCGGCAGGAACAGATGAGTCACCTTTTCCTTTCCCATCTTTCGGCTGATAACAACGATCCGGATCTGGTCCTTGATCTTTTTACCGGGCAGGCAACCAGCACACATATCATCGTTGCATCGCGGTACGCAGAAACACCGGTGTATACGATTTCCGGGGATAAGGCGCCCTGTACCGGCGTTCCGCAAACCCTGGGGCAGCTTCGTTTGTTCTGAGGTCTGCTGAATTAAGCAGTTTATAAACCACATCATCAACCCAACGAACCGGTGGCACGATACCGGAACGGACCTTGTTACACCCGCAGTCCCATCAATCATTTAACTGTTTATAAAATATCCTGACACACCAGCGTTGATGCACCTCATAAAACCGACCCAGGTTCTTTTCGCCGTTGATCTTAAAAACGGCCGGGATCAACCGGCCTGGTGCCCTTTTCTGATCATCTCAATTATAAAAACGGCGGTCTCAAAAAGTCCGGAACCGTCCTTTCGATCCTGCCCGTTGCAGGGCGAAGCGGTCCCGGCTATCGGGAGGGAAATTTCATATGATCTAAAAATTAAATGCAGATGAGCTCCCGGCTTCACTACGTTGCAGTCTCGAAATGACGGACTTTTGAGACCGTCGCTTTTATTTATAGTTGATTACTTCAACCGGTGACGTGGAAAGAATCATCATATGCTACCGTTCCTTCCGGTAGCTTTTCCCTAAATGGCAGTACCTGAAAATATTCGGCGGGAGCATGCGGGTACTGCAAACGGGCATCACTCCTGAATCCGAACCGGCCATAATAGGAAGGCTCACCCAGCACCACACAGCCGGCTGCATGCAGCTCCTTCAATGCGTCAATGGCGGCCCTGATGAGGCCGGAACCCACACCCGATCCCTGTTTGGAGGGGAGCACCGATACTGGTCCCAGTCCAAACCAGCCTTCAGCACCCGAAGAAATGGTTACGGGCGATACAGCAACATGCCCGATCAATACGCCCTCCTCCGCTGCTACCAGGGAAAGGGTCAGCTGACCATTTTTGCGCAGGGCATTTATAATGAATGATTCCGTTCCGCTGCTATATGGAGCAGAGGCAAACGCGGCCTTTGTTACTGCGTTGATCGTTTCGATATCAGCAGGTTTTTCCTGTCTGATGGTATAATTGTATTTGTACATTACTGATGCATTAAATAAAAATAAGAGTAGCTCCGCTGCGAAAGATGCAGCAGCCACTAATGAAATAATCAGTTGAAGATGTAATTACCCAAACGGTAATTAAGGTAATACAATATCCATCATACGCTCATATTGAAAGAAAGTAGAATGCTGCGAAAATAAAGAAAAATGTGGTAAGCCTTTCATGTTAAAAATAATCGATTGAAGACGTTGATGGATGAGCACAGAAAAGGTATCCGAAAAAATTTCCGGATTGCTCATCGAAAGACTCTACTTAAATAAAACCGCTTTATTCTTAACTTCTGATTAACCTTTTCTGGGCTGGTCTAACCAAAGATTGACATCTTCCATTTTATGGAGCAATTTGTAATAAACCAGACAAATATAGTAAATGATTATGCGACCAGAGGTGTCGCCCAAATAACCGGTTTAAATGATTCTCTGACTTTTTACTACAAAAGACCATAGCGATTATTTAACCGTTTTTGTTAGCAAATATGGTTGCCAATCAAAATAGAAACAGGTTGAGTATACTCATTTCGCTTCACTTGGAATTGTTAGGCGGTAATTTCGAACGGATAGCCTATGTGAAATAAGCGAGCGTGGTTTTTAATTAATTTGCTGCAATTTTACAATTTTATCCAACTGCACTCCAATCACTGAACCTGTAAACTCCGATTAAGATATGCTTACTTAGTGAAAGCTAATGAACCAGTATAAAGTACAGGAAAAAATCGGGGTTATAAAAAAGGAACCCAGCTAAACGCCCGCCTAAAATATAAAACCCCGCGACGAGCGCGAGGTTTTAAGTTGTCTGTGATCCCGCTGGGACTCGAACCCAGGGCCCATACATTAAAAGTGTATTGCTCTACCAACTGAGCTACGGAATCAACTGCGTTCCCGTTTGGGAGTGCAAAAATAAGGGAATCAATTTATTGCTCCAAAAAAAAACACAGAATTCTTGAAATATTTTTTCATTTTTTTGTCCTGCATGCAAGACATCGTTGCGCACCGTATACGCGCTATTTTGCTGACCGATGGAGTATCGTTTTGCATCCTTTATGACCGCAGCTTATGTAAATCATACATCTAAGGCAGCCGCTCCAGCTGATATCCCCGGGCACGCAAAAAGCGGATGATGGTTTCCAGCTGATGATAAAACTTATCGGTCCGCCGTTCATCCGTACCATAATGGATCAGCAGGAAATTACCCGCCAATCCTTTTTCTGCTTCCGCTTTTTTTAATTGCGTCAGCAGCTGTGCACTGCTTTTATAATTCGGCTGACCGGGCCAGGTATAATCCGCGTTGGTGCCCGTGCCGGGTGTAAAATTGATGACCGTTAATCCCTGCTCCCGGGCCCAGGCTACAATGTCCTTGTTGTACCACTCATAGGGCGGCAGGAACCAGCGGCCTTTGGAAATACCCATTGCTTCAAGTGCCTGGTATGCATGGCTCAGATCGGTTACAAATTGTTCCTTTGTTACCAACAGGGAATCGCGTTGCTTCCAGTCGTTATATAATAAATGTTTATCGGAATGTACCGCAATATAATGTCCCTCCTTTTTTAGCTGCAACACTCCGGGTTTGAATTGCGGGTCTCTTAAAAAATCACCCGTAAAAAAGAAACTGGCTTTTACATCCTGCTTCTTTAATACCTGCCGGATATAGGCGCCGCCTTCGCCCTTATCGTGTGCCGAAAAGATGAGGTATACGGTCTTGCCCGGCATCCCGATCACGGCACCTGCCGCGTCTTTCCGTAATGCTTCTGTTTCCGAAGCCCGGGCCTGCATCTTTGCGAAATAATAGCTCAGGCTCGCCGTGCCGTCCATGGTTGGTTCGTTGCTGGAATAGTCGCCATAATCATCGTGGTAAATAACCAGGGGCGACTGGAACGCAGCAAACGTATCCGGCTTATACAATTTGATCCCGATCAACTTATCCCAGATGCTTCCATAAATGGGACCGTCTACCAAGCCGCCCGAAATCTTGTAGCCATGCAAATGGGTAAAGGCCGAATGCGGATCTTTTGGTGCCACGCCGGCTTCCGGCAGATCGCAGATCATGCTGGTGCCCCAGGGGTTACAGCCCAGCAGCCAATCGCGCAACGCGGCTTCCAGCTCATCATACTGATGATCGCCGCTGGCTTCCTTATATAAACTGATTTGCGTGAGGATGGCCACGGTTAAATTATTCGAACACCATATAAAGGGTACGCCCATCAAAAACGGGTTTCCGGCTCCACGCTTTTTTACCCGCTCGATCCCTTCCTTCATAAAAGAAAGGTATTCGTTGCGGTTGTTGCCATGCCTGGTACCCAGGTAATGCCCCAGGTTTAAAAAGGGATACCATTGATAATGCCGGGCGGTATCTGCTCCCATCCAGGGTGTTACCGGCTCCTGTCTTGCAAAACGGATTGCTTCATCCAGGTAATCTTCCTTTTTATCCACTTCGTACAGGGAGAGGGCCGCCAGCTCCATGTCATCTACATAATTATCTTCCTCATAAAAATAAGGCGCACCAAAAGGAATGGTTTGGTTGTTGCCCGGGTATTTTTTTCCAAAAGCATAGGCATCTCGGGCCTTTTCCGTTAGGGTGGCTGCAAAAACAGGGTCGTATGTTTCCAGAATCTTTGCACCCAGGGCGAAAGCCGATGCAAACTTGCCGGCGCTTGAAGCGACGCCCTTTGTACGGTTCTGATATTTCGGGCCCTGTGGTTTACCGGATATAAAATATACCGGCCGGCTCAATCCCATATGCGCAGCGTATTTGACAGTATCCTGCGTTGGCAAGCGCATGCCCCGGTGATCCCGGTCATCCGCAATCTGGTTATAATATTCCTCTTTTCCGGGGTTCATCTTTACCATCCATTCCAGCCCCCAGCGGGCCTCGTCGAGAATATCCGGCACCCCGTTAGGCCCCTTTCTTCCGCTGGCGTCGTAACGGTCTTCAAAACTCCCGGGATTTTTCATGTACGCAAACAGCATCTGGAAAGTGGCATTGGCCGATGTAGGCAGGTACTGCAGGTAGTCGGATGCATCATGCCATCCGCCTGCCACATCAATGCGTGTGGAATCTTTGGCTTTGTCGTTATGGTATACGATAAATCCGTCTTCCGTATGGCAGCTGTCGTTTAAAAAAGGATTGAACTTTGAACGTTGCTGCCGCATATAGTTCAGGATAAAATCCGCGGTACCATCATAAACCCGGTTGTTTAAAGGGAACACCGGCGAAACGGCCTCACCCGCCTTTATATAATAGGTGCCCGGCTTCTGAAATGCCGTAAAATTCAGCCGGAACCCGCTTCTAAAAGCAGCATAAGCCGGGAAGGCCTGCACCTTATTGCTGGTATACACGACCCTGTTGGTTGCGGCATCAACCAGGGAGAAACGCGTGCAGATCATCGCATTTTTAGACACCAGTACTGCCACTTTTACATCCTTTTCGGTATAGCCCAGTTGATTGACCCGCACCCAGGATTGACCATACCCGGTAAAAAAGCAGGCACTCAAAACAATGACCAGCAGTATTTTCTTTTGCAACCACACCATATACCCTGTATTAAAAGTTATTTTTTAATATTTTATAAGTAGGTTTGTTGAAATATTTTCATTAGCCGCATGAACGAATATTACAAAGATAAGGTGGTAGTGGTTACGGGTGGAACAGATGGAATCGGACGTGCCCTGGTGGATGTACTGCTGGGTTTTGGCGCCAGGGTGGCCACCTGCGGGCGCAACCATGATAAATTATATGCCCTGCAGGCCGCGCATCCCTCTTCCTTTTTGCATACCCTGGTGGCGGATGTAAGTGCAGAGGCCGACTGCCAGCGCTTTATTGAATCTACCGTGGAAGTATTCGGACGCATTGATGTGCTAATCAATAACGCAGGCATCAGCATGCGCGGACTTTTTAAAGACCTGGACGTGGCCGTTATTAAAAAACTGATGGACATCAATTTTTACGGCGCCGTATATTGCACCAAGCTCGCCCTGCCCTGGCTGACTAAAAGCAAGGGCACCATTGTGGGCATCTCTTCCATCGCGGGCTACCGCGGACTTCCCGGAAGAACCGGCTATTCATCCAGCAAGTTTGCCTTACAGGGTTTCCTCGAATGCCTGATGACCGAGCTGCGCGACGACCAGGTGCATGTGATGTGGGTAAGCCCGGGGTTCACCGCCTCCAGCATCCGCGACAATGCCCTGAACGATAAGGGGGAAAAACAAAAAGAAAACCCCATGGATGAAGGGAAAATGATGACCGCAGAAGCCGTGGCCCTGCGGATCCTGAAAGCCATCCGGAGTAAGAAACGTACCATTGTAATGACCACTACCGGGAAAGAAACCGTTTTCCTGAACAAATTTTTTCCTTCAATTGCCGATAAACTGGTTCATAAGTTTTACTTTAAAAACAAAGAGTTGATAAAGTAGTCAATGGTTGTTTACTTTGCAGGACATACTCCTAACAAAAAATATGTGAATCTACTGAACAGGCAATGAATTTTGTAACATTAACATCTGATATCGGGTACCAGGATTATTTAGTGGGGGCTATCAAGGCTCAGTTGTTACAAGTAAATGCAGATCTTCAGCTGGTAGATATCTCTCATAATATTACGCCCTTTAATTTTCCCCAGGCATCCTATGTATGCCGCGGCGCTTTTAAAAACTTTCCCGAATTTAGCTTCCACCTGATCCTGGTGAATCTTTTTGGAACCCGGCCGGAAAACCTGCTGGTAGCATTCCATAAAAATCAATACATCATTTGTGCCGACAACGGGCTGCTGAGTATGATCCTGGAGGAAAAACCCGATATCATCATCGGCATTCCGTTAAGCCGGAGCGCTATAAAAAATACCCTCTATGTTACGGAGGTAATGGCCAAAACCGTGGAGCGACTGGTCAACGGCGAATCGATACAAAAGATCGGCGTACCGGATTTTAACTTCCGGGAAAAAAATCCGTTGCAGCCGCTGGTTGACAGTAACTATATTGAGGGCCAGATTATTTTTATCGACAATTTTGAAAACGTAATTGTAAATATTACCCGTGAGCAATTTGAAGAACAACGCAATGGCCGTGGCTTTAAAATTGTATTTAAACGGGATGAAGTCATCGACCGGATCAGCGAGTCCTATGCCGATGTGCGGGAAGGCGATAAACTGGCGCTTTTTAATAGTGCCGGGTACCTCGAAATCGCCATTAATAAAGGGAATGCTGCAGGTCTGTTCGGATTAAAAGGCTTCTCAGATAAAGCCAGCCAGTCTTCCAATATCATGCAGAACCAACTGCTCTATCAAACAGTACGGATCTATTTTGAATAGCTGTGTCAGGTTTGAGATTCCAGATTCGAGATCTGAGATTCGAGATTTGAACATTGAGCATCCGGTATCGGGCGTCCAAGGGTCCGGACTAAAAGATCTGATGATTCACCTGCACCAGAGATTTCAGACTTCCTGTCTCAAATCTGGAATTTCAAATCTCAATTCCCCTACCGCGTTTCAAACCATACCGGCTTTTGCTCATCCCAGCTACCGCCGTAATTGATGAACAGCTCCTCGCCTGCCTGGATATCTCTTACGGTGATGATCTGTATGGAATCGGTGGTATAATCCATTTCATAATCGCAATTGGCCCTATACGAATGATTATAAACGGCCACCCAGCCCAGGGCCATGGCACATTGTTCCCCTTCCGCTCCCCATTCAAAAATATAATCATGCAGGAGGGTCTGGTCCAGCAATTCCCGCTCCCGCTGCGACATTACGATGACCGGGGCCACTTCGATTACCGATCCTGCCGTAATGGCTACACTGGTAAATACGCCCCTTCCCATTTTTTCCGTCTGCGCGATATATAACCCGGATGCGATCACTATATATAATTTAAACCAAGATACATTATTAACAGAAACTTAATCCCCGCAGGATCAGCACCTGCAGCCGGCAAATTACGCAAAGTTCACAGATCTGATCTACAAAATCATCACCGGTTCCGCTGCTTCAAAAACCGGTAGGTAATCCAAACTTTTCATCCAACCTGTTGAAACGGGAATGGAAAATTTTATGTACGTTTGACGCATGTCTTTTGAAGAAGAAGATAAAACACTGGTAGAGCTTTTCAAAGAAGTCATCCTTACGGAAGATAAACTGGAGATCAAAAAATTTTTAGATGCCCAGAACATCACCGACGTGGTTGACCTCATCTATGAAATGCCGGAATACGACAGCCAGATCATCGCCAATATGTCGATGCACCGGGCCGCCAGCGTTTTTAAACTCCTGGAAACCGCCAATCAAAAAGACATCATTCACAAACTGCCGCCCAGTAAGGCGGCCGAGCTGCTCAACGACCTGCCGGCGGATGACCGTACCGATTTCCTGGAAGAACTGCCCTCCAACGCGGTGCGAGAACTGATCAAACTGCTGGATCCGGAGGAGCGCAAGATCACGCTTTCCCTGCTGGGTTATCCCGAAAACAGCATCGGCCGTTTGATGAACCCGGATTATGTGTATGTATATGCGTACAACACGGTAGCAGAAGTATTTGATACCATCCGCAAATACGGCAAAAACAGCGACGCCATCAACGTCATTTATGTGATCAACCATAAAGGTGAACTGCTGGATGATATCCGGATCGGTGAGTTTATCTTAAACACTCCGGAAACCCCGGTATCCGACTTAATGGACGAACGGCGGGTGATTTCGCTCAATGCCTACGATGACCAGGAAACGGCCAGCGAGGTGTTTAAAATGAACAACCGAATCGCCCTGCCTGTAGTGAGCCAGAGCAATAAACTACTGGGTATTGTAACCATCGACGACGTGTTATGGGTGGCTACAGAGGAATATAGCGAAGACATGCAGAAAATGGGGGGTACCCAGGCCTTTGAAGAGCCCTACCTGGACATTGCCCTGTTTAAATTATATAAAAAAAGAGTGGGCTGGCTCATCATCCTGTTCCTGAGTGAAATGTTGACGGCCACGGCCATGCAGTTCTTTGAGGTGGAAATCGAAAAAGCCACCCTGCTGGCACTCTTTGTGCCGCTGATCATGAGCAGCGGCGGTAACAGCGGTTCCCAGGCTTCCACGCTGATCATTCAGGCCATGACCCTGGGTGAGGTAACCATTGCCGACTGGTGGCGGGTGATGCGCCGCGAATTGCTTTCGGGTGCGATGCTGGGACTGACATTGGGCACGATCGGATTGCTTCGTATTATGATGTGGCAACAGCTGCATCTTTATGATTATGGTCCGCACTGGCTGCTGGTAGGCATCACCATTTTCTTTACCCTCATCGGCATTGTTTTATGGGGAAGCCTGATCGGCTCCATGCTGCCCATTGTTTTAAAGCGATTAAAGCTCGACCCGGCCACCTCTTCCGCACCCTTTGTAGCCACCCTTGTGGATGTAACCGGTATCATCATTTACTTCTCGGTAGCCTATATGGTTTTAAAGGGCACGCTTCTTTAAACAATATTTAATACACCTGCGCAATCGTTTGCACAAAACTTTGTGTATCTTCGCTTTCTTTAGTAAAAACACGAAACATCATGTGCGGAATTGTTGGTTATACCGGTACCCGGGATGCGTATCCTATTATTATTAAGGGACTAAAACGATTAGAATACAGAGGTTATGACAGTGCAGGGGTTGCACTTTTAGACAAAGACCAGCTCAAAATCTATAAAAAAAAGGGGAAGGTGGCCGATTTGGAAGAAGCCATCGGAACAAAAAATGTGGAAGGCACCACCGGTATCGGGCATACCCGCTGGGCTACACACGGCGAGCCCAGTGATAAAAATGCCCACCCCCATCTTTCCAAAAGCGGCACCATTGCCATGATCCATAACGGGATTATTGAAAACTATGCCCAGCTGAAAAATGAATTGCTGAAAAAAGGATACGAGTTCTCAAGCGATACCGACACCGAAGTATTGCTCAACTTTATTGATGAGATCCGGCAGCAGAATGACTGCTCCCTGGAAGAGGCCGTGCGCATTGCATTGAAGCGGGTTACCGGGGCCTATGTAATCCTGCTGATTGAAACCGCCAACCCCGATACCATTATCGCCGCCCGCAAAGGCAGCCCGCTGGTGATCGGCGTGGGCAAGAATGAACATTTCCTGGGATCGGATGCCTCTCCCATGCTGGAATACACCAAGGAGGTGGTTTATATCAATGACTATGAACTGGCCATTGTGCGGCCGGATCAGCTGATCCTGAAAAACCTCGGTAATGAAAGTATTACGCCCTATGTGCAGAAGCTGGACCTGGAACTGGCGGCTATTGAAAAAGGGGGCTTCGATCATTTTATGCTGAAGGAGATTTTTGAGCAGCCTCAAACGATTTTTGATTGTATGCGCGGACGGCTCAGTTCCGCCAGCGGAACCATTACCATGGCCGGTATTCAGCAATACGCCGAACAGATCATCAATGCCAACCGGATCATCATCATTGCCTGCGGTACCAGCTGGCATGCCGGCCTGGTAGCCGAATATATTTTTGAGGAACTTTGCCGGATCAATGTGGAAGTGGAATATGCATCGGAGTTCCGGTACCGCAATCCCATCATCAATAAAGGCGATGTGATCCTTGCCGTAAGCCAGAGCGGTGAAACCGCCGATACCCTTGTGGCCATTGAAAAAGCTAAAGAGAAAGGCGCCATCATCCTGGGCGTGGTCAACGTGGTAGGTTCCTCCATTGCCCGGATCAGTCATGGTGGTGCCTATACCCATGCCGGTCCTGAAATCGGGGTGGCTTCCACAAAGGCGTTTACGGCCCAGCTGGTGGTACTCACCATGATTGCCCTGAAGATTGCCTATATCAAGGGTAGTATCGATGAGAACCGGTACAGGAAGCTGTTGCTGGAACTGGATGCCATACCGGAAAAAGTAGCATGGATCCTGAATCATCACGAGCAAATAAAAGCCATCGCTGAAAAATATAAGGACGCGCGCGATTTCCTTTACCTCGGCCGCGGCTATAATTTTCCGGTTGCCCTGGAGGGTGCACTTAAATTAAAGGAGATCTCCTACATACACGCCGAAGGCTATCCGGCAGCGGAAATGAAACATGGCCCTATCGCCCTTGTTGACGAACAGCTGCCCGTGGTATTTATTGCCAGTAAGGATGCCTTTCATGAAAAGATCGTTAGTAATATGCAGGAGATCAGAGCGCGGAAGGGAAAAGTGATCGGTATTATTACCGAAGGCGACGAAACCAGCCGGGCTCTTTGTGATGACTGTATCTCCATCCCCGAAGCTGATGAAATCGTAGCGCCCATGCTGGCCGTGGTTCCGCTACAGCTGCTCTCCTACTATATCGGTGTGGCAAAAGGTTGCAATGTAGACCAGCCGCGGAACCTGGCGAAAAGCGTTACCGTTGAATAATCCGGAATTGAGCATTGAGATGCGAGATGTGAGCGTTGAGATCTCAGAATGGAGCGGGTTACCGGAGGTATCAAACCACCATTCAATCTCCATTTAATAACTACCGGCACGGCATCTTAAACCTGAAACAAAAGGTCTCGGCATCATCTGACATCTCAAATCTGACATCTGACCTCTAATATCTAAATACGACCATGAACCAGATTAAAAAACATCCGGTAGAAAACCTGGGTTACAACTTTATTCCTCGGCAATTTTTACCGGAGGGTAGGGATGAATTTTATATCCGCTTTCAGCAAAACCCAGCTACCGATTACCGGCCGCTTACCAAACAGGAAATTGCCATCCTGAAATCAAACGGGAACCGTTCCGATAACTGGTCACAGGTATTGGTGCGGGATGGGATCGATATCCTGCTCATTGAAGAATGCACGTTCTTCGGGCTGGTACGGATTGGGAAACTGGAGCCTTATTTCCTGGAGTTTAGCCAGCTGCGTACGCCTGTGGGGCTTTATCGCAGCCTGATCGTAAGTTGTGATATCGGCAATAACGTGGCCATTAATAATGTACGGATGCTCAGTCATTATATTATTGAAGACGAAGCCATTCTCATCAATGTCAATGAAATGTCCTGCACCTCGCACAGCAAATTCGGTAACGGTATTGTTAAAGACGGCGAACCGGAGGAGGTACGGATCTGGCTGGAGATCTGTAATGAGAACGGTGGCCGGAAAGTGATCCCTTTCGACGGCATGCTGCCCGGCGACGCCTGGTTATGGTCGAAATACAGGGATAACGAAAAATTATTGCAGGCCTTTAAGGCATTTACTGATCAGAAGTTTGGCACCTACAGGGGTAGTTACGGAACCGTTGGCAAACGAACGGTGATCAAAAATACGCATATCCTTAAAGATGTAAAGATTGGCAGCGACGCCTATATTAAGGGTGCTAACAAATTAAAGAACCTGACCATCAATTCCAATGAAGTCGCCAAATCGCAGATCGGCGAGGGTTGTGAACTGGTAAATGGTATTATGGGCGCGGGCAGCCGTGCCTTCTACGGCGTAAAAGCCGTGCGTTTTATCCTGGCCCCCTTCTCGCAGTTAAAATACGGAGCGCGCCTTATTAATTCTTACCTGGGAGAAAACGCCACTATTTCCTGTTGCGAGGTATTGAACACCCTGTTGTTTCCCGCACATGAGCAACACCACAACAATTCCTTTTTATGTGCTTCCCTGGTGATGGGACAAAGCAATATTGCTGCAGGAGCCACTATTGGTTCCAACCACAATTCAAGAGCAGCGGATGGTGAGCTGCAGGCGGGACGCGGCTTTTGGCCGGGACTTTGTGTGAGCCTCAAACACAATTCAAAATTTGCATCCTTTACGATGATTGCCAAGGGCGATTACCCGGCAGAACTGAACATTCCCCTGCCTTTTAGCCTGGTGAGCAACGAGGTGCATAAAGATCGCCTGCTGGTGATGCCCGGATATTGGTTTATGTATAATATGTATGCCATCCTCCGGAATGAACGGAAGTTTGCCGACCGGGACAAACGCCAGGAAAAGGCACAGCTGCTGGAGTACGATTTCCTGGCGCCGGATACTGTCAACGAGATCTTTGACGCCCTTCGCCTGTTATGCCGCTTTACCGGGCAGGCCTATTACCAGCAATACCAGATGATTGGCAGCAGTGCCGAACATGAACAAAAGGGAAAAGCGTTGCTCGAAGAACAGGCCCCGGTATTGGATCAACTGGAAATATACGCCTCCGGTTTTGAAAATTCCCACCGCCCCGTGCTGTTGCTGAAAGTACAGGAAGGGTATGCGATCTATAAAAAAATGGTAGCCTATTACGGAGCGGCGCTCCTGGTAAAGCATTTGGAGCAGGCGGCAGATAAAAGCCTGCCGGCGATCCGGAAACTTTTTGAGGAAGCAGCAGCGCGTACTACCTGGTTAAACGCCGGCGGACAGCTGATTCCGGAACAAGACATCCGTCACCTGATCCGGGATATTGAAAACGGGAAGCTGGAAGGCGGGTGGTCTGCGATTCATACATTTTACAAAGCGCAGGCCGGCCTCTACCCCGCACGGAAACTCCGGCACGCCTTACGTGCCCTCATGGAGATCCGCGGCTTTACACCCGGTGCGGTTGACGGCCCTTTGATCCGGGAACTGCTATCACTGGCTGCAGATACCAAACGATGGATTGCAGACTCGGTTTATGCATCAAAAGCCAAGGATTACGAAAATCCATTCCGGAAAATGGTTTATGAGTCGGCGGCAGAAATGGAGGCGGTTGTAGGAGCGCTAAAGGACAATCCGTTTATTCACGAACAACTGGAAGAAGCGGCTGCATTTGAAAATACGGTAAAACAATTGATCGGAAATATATCATAAGAAGCGGCCATTGTCCGGACGCCGGCAATCAAAATATACGGCATGCGTTGCTGTATCATAAAGCAGGCGCATCTAACCGCCCTTCTTTCGTAATCTGTTGAGAATACGGTCACCATCCTTTAAGCCAAAAGTACAGCAGATCGTATACCAGTTAGGCCCGGATTCGCTGCAAAGATTCGCGGTGTCAAAACCTTTTCGTAGTAAGCATCCTTACAACCACTGATCACAGCAGGTACCAGGCAGCTTTTCCTCATGGCTATGAGCACACGGACCGCTTTCCCGCGTAATGATTTTGCAGATCCACAGCCATACGCGGTCACCGGTAACATGGATCGCTGTGCATGATCAGGCCTGGCAGAAGCGTCAGTTGCCTGCGTTATTTCTTCAACGCCTCTTTTCCCGCTTCCACACCGGCTTTTGCAGCGTTGCTCAATTTCTCGGCACCTTCTTTTACAGCATTGAGCCCTTCCTTTGCTTTATTGCCCAGTTCTACAGAACGGTTCTTTAATTTGCTGGTGGCACTTTGGATATCGGCTTTCAGCGAATCCCCGAGGCTTCTCAATGAGCTGTCGGCATCCTTCCCGGCAGCCTTGATACTATCGGTAACCGCTTTTGCAGTGCTGTCGGTGATTTTCGCGATCGAATCGGAAGAAAGCGAATCCTTGTTGGCCTCGGCGTCGCTGCCGGAGCTCAGGTTACATGAAGCCATCAGCCATACGCACCCCAAAGCAGTCAATTTCAATTTATTTTTCATAATGATTCCTGTTTTCAGTATGATTCCGGAAACCGCCTGAAAGTAACCTGCAACAATTGTTATTTTTTTCTAAAGAAGAGACGCAGGGAAACGCCTCTGAAATCAAAATTTTTGCGCAACTGGTTTTCGAGGTAGTTCCGGTAGGGCGTTTTTACATCATCCGGGAAATTACAGAAAAACGCAAACGAAGGTACCACCGTTGGCAGCTGTGTCACGAATTTTATTTTGATCGAATGGCCTCTTACTACCGGTGCGTGATGTGCTTCCACCGCTTTCAGCATCACCTCGTTCAGCTTATTGGTAGGAATCCGGCGCTTGCGGTTTTGATATACCTCCAGTGCGGTTTCGATCGCTTTATAAATCCTTGTTTTTTCGGTGGCCGATACAAAAAGAATCGGCACATCGCTAAAGGGTGCCAGCCGCTTTTTTAATGCATCTTCATATTCCTTTGCTGTATTGGTTTTCTTATCTTCGATCAGGTCCCATTTATTTACCAGCAATACAATGCCCTTTCCTTTTTTTGCCGCAAGGCTGAAGATATTCAGATCCTGGGCCGTAATTCCCTTTTCTGCATCCAGTAGTAATATACATACATCTGCTTCATCCATCGCCTTAATA
Organism: Niabella agricola; assembly: GCF_021538615.1. Taxonomy (NCBI): domain Bacteria; kingdom Pseudomonadati; phylum Bacteroidota; class Chitinophagia; order Chitinophagales; family Chitinophagaceae; genus Niabella; species Niabella agricola. The sequence goes on along the minus strand of NZ_JAJHIZ010000002.1, from coordinate 751,236 downwards.
GCGCGGATCACCGAATAAAACTCCAGGTCTTCGTGCACCTTGGCTTTGCGCCGGATCCCCGCTGTATCGATCAGCACAAATTCCTTCTGAAACAGATTGTAATGTGTATGAATGGTATCACGGGTGGTGCCCGCCACATTGCTCACGATGGTACGCTCTTCTCCAACCAATGCATTTAACAGGGAAGACTTGCCCACATTGGGTTGCCCAATGATGGCGAACTTCGGCAGGTCCGCAATATGCTCGTCGATACCGGAATCTTCCGTCATCAGGTCGGTAACGGCATCCAGCAGTTCTCCCGTTCCGCTTCCACTGGCGGCCGCTATAAAAAACACTTGCTCAAATCCCATGCTGTAAAATTCACTGGCTTCCAGCAGGCGTTCGTTGTTATCCACCTTATTAATAACCAGGAAAACGGGCTTTGTGCTTTTGCGCAGCACCCGGGCCATCGAATCGTCCAGGTCGGTAATGCCGGTAGCAGCATCGGTCATAAAAAGAATCACATTGGCTTCTTCTACAGCCACCAGTACCTGTTTGGCGATCTCTTTTTCAAACACATCATCACTGCCATGTACAAACCCGCCGGTATCGATGACGTTAAACGTTTTACCGTTCCACTCACTGATGCCGTATTGCCGGTCGCGGGTTACGCCGCTGACATCATCAACGATCGCTTTTTTTTGCTCCAGCAAACGGTTAAAGAGCGTGCTCTTTCCCACGTTTGGCCTTCCTACAATTGCTACGGTAAAACTCATTTGAAATATAAAATATAAAATGTAGAATAATAAATATAAAAATACCAGCGCCGGACCCGGTCTATGTGAGAATTATGAAATGAGACATCAAACATCAAACATCAAATCTCAAACCTGCTCCTTATACGGCATCTGCCCGGTTGGCGATCTCGTTTTTAACGCCCTCAACAAATTCTTCTATAGTCTTTGTTCCGGCATCGCCCTTGCCCTGCCTGCGGATGGCGACCTTTCCCTCGTTCATTTCCTTTTCGCCAATCACCAGCATATAGGGGATCTTCATCAGCTCCGTATCACGGATCTTTTTCCCGATCTTCTCATTCCGCTCATCGATCTCCGCCCGGATGCCGGCCCTGCGCAGTGCCCTGTATACATCTTTGGTGTATGCTTCAAACTTGTCGCTGATGGGCAGTACTTTTACCTGTACGGGTGCCAGCCACACCGGGAATTTCCCCGCATAGTGCTCCAGCAGGAACCCGATGAAACGCTCGTGGGTGCCCAGGGGCGCGCGGTGAATGATCAGGGGCACATCGTGTCCGTTATCTGCCGTGGTATACTGCAGGTTGAACCGCCGGCCCTGTGCAAAATCTACCTGGTTAGTGGCCAGCGTAAACTCGCGGCCGATGGCACTCCAGATCTGTACATCGATCTTAGGCCCGTAAAAGGCGCCTTCGCCCTTTACTTCCACAAAAGGAATATTTGATTCCACCAGCACCTTTCGCACCAATGCTTCGGTCTCGAGCCACAGCTCCGGCTCGTTGATATATTTCTGTCCCAGTTTTTCCGGATCATGTAACGACAAACGCATTACATACCGATCGATCCCAAAGATCTTAAAGTACTTCAGGTACATATCGTTCACCGCACGAAACTCTTCTGCAAACTGTTCTTTACTGCAATAGATATGCGCATCATTCATATGCAGGCAGCGTACCCGCATCAATCCAAACAGCTCCCCGCTCTGCTCATAGCGGTAGCAGGTTCCGTATTCGGCCAGGCGCAGCGGAAGATCCTTGTAACTTTTAGGTTCGGCTGCAAAGATCTTGTGGTGATGCGGACAATTCATCGCCTTGAGATAATACTTCTGTCCGTCTACCTCCATGGGCGGATACATGCTGTCCTGGTAATAAGGCAGGTGCCCGCTGGTGAGGTACATACTCTCCTTGGCGATATGCGGCGTTACCACCCGCTTATAATCGGCGGCCTCTTCGGTTTCCTTGGCTAGTTTCTCCAGCTCTTCAATCACAATCGTACCATTGGGTAACCACAAAGGCAACCCCTGGCCTACATCATCATCCATGGTAAATATGCCCAGTTCTTTACCCAGCTTTCGGTGATCGCGTTTCTTGGCTTCTTCCAGCATCTGCAGGTATTCATCCAGTTCTTTCTGACTGGGAAAGCTGATACCATAAACGCGGGTGAGCATCTTATTTTTTTCATCGCCCTTCCAGTAAGCGCCGGCCACGCTGGTAAGTTTAATGGCTTTGATGATACCAGTGGCCGGAATATGCGGGCCGCGACAGAGATCCGTAAAATTCCCCTGGGTGTAAAAGGTTATATTACCATCTTCCAGGTTGTTCAGCAGGTCCAGTTTGTATTCATCACCTTTCTCGGTAAAATATTGTATGGCTTCCTGCTTGGGAACCTCCTTACGCACATAAGCATTGTTTTGCTTTGCCAACTCATTCATTTTTTTCTCCAGGGCGCCCAGCTCTTCTTCGGAAAGTTTGCGGTCACCAAGATCCATATCATAATAAAACCCGCCGGAATCCAGCGGAGGTCCTACCCAAAATTTTACACCGGGAAAAGAGGCTTCTACTGCTTCTGCCATAAGGTGTGCCGTTGAATGCCAGAATGCTTTCTTTCCGTCTGCATCGCTCCAGGTTAACAAAATAACAGCACTATCAGTATGGATCGGGCGCGTGGCGTCCCAAACTTCTCCGTTTACGTTTGCAGCAATTACTTTTCGCGCCAATCCCTCAGAGATGGATTTGGCGATGTCCAGCGCTGTAACGCCGGGCTCATACGCACGCCGGGCTCCGTCCGGAAATGTAATATTGATCATATTCATTAAAATTCAATAAAATAAGGTGGCAAAATTAGCAAAGAATCACCACTACACAAAAGGCAATATCTGCAGCGATTTCCGGCAGGAGGAAATATCCAACAAAAACCCTGCTTTTGGCAAAAAGATCCACATACGGTTTCCCAACCTGCTTCCCGCCGGCAGCCTCTCTGTCCTGCAGGCAGACCGCTTTTGGAGGAAAAGGCCCGGAGCAAGGGTTTCGCAGGCACTGTGATACCGCCAAGATAAACGGGATCAACGTTTTGTTGCTCCGGAAGCCATGTTCTGGCATGGTTTTGCGGGCTTTTTACTTGATAAACAGATCCTATATATAACATAATGGGAACCGGGTCCTGTAATTTAGAAGCAATGGTCTACTTAAACAGGAACGCCCCCTACACATTCAAAAAAACTAAAAAGATGAAGCATTTATTTTTTTCGGCAGTTCTGTTAACGGGAAGCCTGGCAACAACCGCTCAAACCGGCTGGAATATCGGCGATCGTGCCGCATTTGGACATAGCTGGACAGTGGGCAATAAGCCGGATAATGCAAAACGACAGTTTCACCCCACTTTTGAAATCGGTCGCACGGCTACGTATCAGTTTACCGATGTGGCGGGCATTGGTTTTGGTACTTTTTTCAGCAGCCAGGGTACGGGCTTTAAATACGAAAACTCCGGTAATCGCGCCATCGCAAGAACAAACTATATAAAGGTTCCGGTATTTGCCAGCTTTAATTTCGGGGATGCAGCGCAACGGGTACGTCCGCGTTTAACCATCGGCCCCTCGGTACAATTCCTGGTAGGTGGCAAAACATTTTTAAAAACCGAAGAAGATGCATTTGCCGGCGTATACAGCACCCGGGCGCTGAATACTAAAATCGATGTGGGCGGTAACGCTTCCCTGGGATTGAATATCCGTGTATTTGACGGCTTCTACCTGAATCATGAGATCAATTATTATCACGGCTTTGTGGAGCAGAAACCCAATAATCCCAGTGAGACGCCATCCTTCACTAACCGTAACCTGACGATGAGCCTGGGTATGCAGATCAATTCCCAGGCTATGAGAAAGTGGAAAGGAAAGATGATGAAGATGCACAAACGATAAATGATGACCGGGAAGCCTTTGCTGTTTCCCTGGAAAAAGAGCGGCTGTCTCAAAAGTCCGTTATTTCGAGCGTAATGTAGTGAGCCGGGAAATCTCCAATACATAATCTCCAGGCAATGAGATTTCTCCTCCTGATAGCAATCGGGACCGCTTCGTACGGGATCGAAAATGACGGTTTCGGACTTTTGAGACAGCTTCTTTTTATTGCGTTTATGGCTGGCGCAGGAATGGATTCCTCCGATAATTTGCAATCATGAAACCATTGTTACATATTGATTAAAAATAAGTTAAAGAAATCAACACCAATTCATGTTAATGCGTAACGGGATATTAATTTTCCAACTGCTTTAACGGACAGGGAAGAGTGGCACCATGGCCTTTACACATGCTTATAAATTTCAGATAAAATATTTTAAACAATTAATTATTAATTGATTAATAAATTTATAGAAATTTTTAATTCATCTTATTTTACGGCTGGCTGATCAACTACCCGGCAACCGTTATCTTTTTGAACCGGAATGGCGGTATCTTTAAGTTTTAAAACCATCTGCAATGTTCAGGAACCTGTTATTGTTTTTCTTATGCACCGGCAGCTTTGCCTCGGCTTCACAAAATCTCGAAATCATCAGCACGGGGAACGGAACCAATCTCCGGGGAATCGGAGGTTTTAAAAATACCATTTGGGTCAGCGGCAGTAACGGCTATACCGGCCGGTCTGCTGATGGAGGCCAAACCTGGCAATGGCAGCAGGTTCCGGGTTTTGAGAACCGGGATTTCCGGGATATCGCTGTACTGGACGAAAACACAGCAATCCTGATGGGTATTGCGAGCCCTGCCTATATCCTCAAAACAACTGATAGCGGTCATTCCTGGAAAACGGTGTATGAAAACCGGGATACGGCCATGTTCCTTGATGCCATGACTTTTACCGGTCGGAAAATGGGGTATGTGATCGGAGATCCTGTCCGTGGCAACATCTTTATTGCAAGAACTACCAATGCCGGCAACAACTGGGAACAACTGCCGGGACCCGCCGCCCTGCCAGGCGAAGCATTTTTCGCAGCCAGCGGCAGCAACCTAGTCGTATCCGGAAAAAAGATACGGATGGTAAGTGGTGGAACCGCATCAAGATTATTTGACGACAGGAACGTTACCGTGCTTCCGTTGCTGCAGGGAACTGCCAGTGCAGGAGCTAATAGCATTGCGGTCCTGGATTCCCGGATGATGATCGCAGGGGGCGATTTTCAGCATCCCGACCGGCGCGACAGTGTGCTCCTGCTTAGTACCGATGGCGGCAAAACCTTCCGGCTGCCGCAACACGGACCCGGAGGTTACCGGAGTGCTGTGGCGCCGCTCAACCAACTTACCTGGATCACCTGCGGCCTTAATGGTGTGGACGTCACAACAGACGGCGGATTAAACTGGAAGCCCGTTTCAGACAAACCGTTCAATACTATTTTTATAAACGCGGCAACAAAAACCGTTTACCTGGCCGGCCCTAAAGGTACAGTAGGACAAATCCTCTTTTAAGGAATTTCATGATGGCCTTCGGGCGCTTAAACACATAGGGCAATTCAACCGCAGGGCGTGGTAGATCACTCGCTGGTTCCGGATCAAAAAAACAGGGACCGGTAGTCCGGCCCCTTCATCAAAACATAATCGAAAAGATCGTGATGTTTATTTTTTAATATCTTCTACGATTTCTTTGGTCTTATCGCCTACCTTCTGTGCACCTTTCTTAATGGCTTCACCGGTTTTATGCGCTGCGTCCTTGGTAGCCGTTACACCCTTTTCAACGCCCTCTTTTGTGGCTTCTGCCGCTCTTTCTGCCGCGTCCTTGGTTGCCTCGGCTCCTTTGGATACACCTTCCTTGGTTTTATCCCAGGCATTTTCTACTGCATTACCCGCACGGTCGAAGAAATTGCCGGACTTATTTACATATTCCCCTTCCTGCAACACTACCACCTTTCCATCCTTATTTTTCACTTCGCCGTTTGGAGCAATCACGATACCGTTGTCCAGTTTGATTTCTTTTTCAGCAACCACCCAATTTCCATTGGTGTACACATAGGTTTTCCCATCCTTAAGCATCACATCTCCTTCTGTGTAATGAACGGCTACCGGAGGTGCTACCGCATTGGTATCAACAGTTACAACTGCAGTTCCTGATGAATCCGCCGTAGTTTCTGCAGACTGGTTTTCAGAGCTGTTGCAAGCGGCCAGCAAAGCAATACCGAATACGATTCCAAATGTTTTTTTCATAATTAAAGGTATTAAATTTAAATCATGTACAGATAAAACAAATATGCTGCCAACAATTTAGGCAGGTTTTTAAAAAAACGGCCCGGGTTTTACCGGACCGTTGCAATGTTTTTAAACTGTTAATAGCCGTTGCGCTGGCGCTCTTTCTTATCCACGATGGCTCCCACACCGGCACCGGTTGCGGCACCGATTACACCACCAACCACACCGCCACCTAAACGGTTTTTCCTGTTGGCCACTGCACCGATGATGGCACCGGAAGCCGCCCCTACAATCGCACCTTTAGCAGTATGACTCATACCTTTCCTTCTCTGAGGCTCCGGAGCCTGTGCTACCGTACCGGAAGAGCCGGAATTATAATCTCCGCCACCACCGCCGCTCCTGTAGGTAGTTCCTCTGCTACTGCTGCTTCTGGAACTTCTGTGGGAAGAAACGGCAGAAGAACGCGAGGTAGCTGCGGGAGCCGCATTTTCCAATTGCTGTTCCTGCTGCAACCGGTTGCGTACTTCATTTTCCATTTTCCATTTCTGGTATTCTGCTAAACCCAATGTGTCCTGTACCGGTATCGCACCGGCACTGTCCTCCTTCTTCGTATTGCGACACGCAACAACCAGTATCATCATTGCGATTACAGCAAAAGGCATCATTCTTTTCATCATAATAGATACGTTTTAAAAGTCCGAATTAAAAATCTATTTTAATTATATAGAAAACTATGCCAAACTCTGATAAAGAAGCCTAAAAATAACATCCAACATGCTAAAAATGCGTGCTTTAGCATTTTTTCGTGGTCACTCTTTCCATCGCCGGCCGGCTTGCACGCCCAAAAAAAGCCCCGCTCCGGTTATTCCGGAGCGGGGCTGAAAAAATATAGATAATAAAATTATTTCTTTATGAGTTTATATGGTTTATGCAATCATTTTTTCCTTACGGCGTTTTACCTGGTTCACCAGGGAATCAAACGCATTTTCAAACGACTCTTCAAAAGATTTACTGGTGGTTTTTACAAAAAAACTATGGCGGGGCACCTGCACCCTGATTTCTACTATCTTATCCTTGATGTTATGCACGATATTGTCCAGTTTCAGATAGACGTCCGTACCAATAATGCGATCGTGAAAGGTAGCTAATTTGTCCATTTTGTGACTGATTGCTTCAATCAACTTCCTGTCTGCATTAAAATTAACTGTTTGAATGTTCACATTCATGATAGTTGAATTTAAAAGTGAATAATCGATATTTTCCTATTTCAAAGACCTGTTGTTCTTTAATCTAAAGTTAAACAAAAAACAACGCGATTCCTAAAATTAAATGCTAATTTTTATGAGAATTTACACGAAGCTTACAGCGATGTCTTACCGTGCTTTCGGATGCGCCTTCCGGTATTCGTCCTTTAGTTTTTCGATGGAATTATGTGTGTATACCTGGGTGGCCGCAAGACTGGCATGACCCAGTAATTCCTTTACAGCGTTGATTTCAGCGCCGTTGTTCATCAGGTGCGTGGCAAAACTATGCCGGAGCACATGCGGGCTTTTTTTATCAAGCGTGGCGATGGACGACAGGTATTGTTTTACCAGCAGGTAGGCATATTTCGGATAAAGTTTTTTACCTTTTTCCGTTACCAGCAATTCGTCCGGGAGGTTTGCAAATTGTTTGCGTTTCAGTGTTTCATACTCCTGCACCAGGTCAATCAGTGCCGGTCCCAGCGGCAGCACCCGTTCTTTATTTCCTTTCCCAAGTACTTTTACCTGTTTCCGGGATCCGTCTACCTGCCCGCATTTCAGCTGAATCAGCTCGCTCAACCGCATCCCTGTACCATAAAAAAGCCCGATCAGCATTTTTGCGTTCAGGCTTTTCCAGTCCTCCGCAGATTGGGCTAGCGTGGTATGCAACACTTTCATATCCGCTTCATTTACAAAGGCTGGAAGCCGTTTGCTGGCCTTGGGCGCAATGACCTTAAACATCGGGTTTTCCCCGATCGTTTCCATTTTTATATGATACTTAAAAAATGATTTCAGCGTAGAGATCTTGCGGTTAATGCTGCGGGAGGTGATGCCCTGCTCCATCAGCCGGGCCAGCCAGCTCCGTACAAAGGCATAGGAAACTTCGCCAAGCGGCACATTGCCGTATAGGGTTTCAATAAAATCACAAAACTCCTGAAGATCCGTTGTATAAGCCGTTATGGTATGGTGTGAATACCTTTTTTCAAACTTCAGATAACCGACGAACGGTTCAATATGATCAACAATACGGTCAGGCATAAAAAAAACCTCAAGTAAGCACTTGAGGTTACAATATTATATAAAATATCAACTATTTTATAATTCTATTTTACCGCTTGCGATCTGCTGTTTGTAAATTGCTTTCAAACGCTGGCCACGGCTCTTTACCGAAGGCTTTGTAAAATGCTGGCGCTCACGCAATTGCAACAAGGTTTTAGACTTTTCAAATTTCTTCTTGTACTTCTTTAAAGCCTTGTCAATGTTTTCGCAGTCTTTAGAATCAATGATTAACATAAATATTTTATACCTCCTTTGGTAGTTTTTAGTTCCAATCCTAATTATCGGGATGCAAAGATAGGCAAAAAATATAAAATACCAAATTTCAGTGCCAGATACTGAATTTTCAATTTCTTCCCGGAAATTTGACCCATGTTTACAGGAATAATTGAGGCGATGGGAACCGTTATTTCCCGGCAGGAAACCGGTTCCAATATTACGTTCTGGGTTGAAAGCCCGGTATCGAAGGAATTAAAGGAAGATCAGAGCATCAGTCATAATGGTGTTTGTTTAACTGTGGAAGCCGTTGAAGAAAACCGGCACCAGGTAACAGCCATAGCGGAAACGCTGGAGGTAAGTAACCTCGGGGATTGGCAGCCCGGCACCCTGGTGAACCTCGAACGTTGTATGGTAATGAATGGCCGTTTGGACGGTCATATCGTGCAGGGACATGTAGATGGAACGGCCGTTTGCCGAAAAATCGTTTCAAAAGAAGGTAGTACAGAATATACTTTTGAATTTGACCCGAAGTTCGCTCCATTGGTTATTGAAAAAGGATCCATCAGCTTAAACGGCATCAGCCTGACCGTTTTTAATGTAACCGAAACGGCATTTACGGTAGCAATCATCCCCTACACCATCAGTCATACCAATATGCGCCTGATTGACACGGGCAGCATTGTGAATCTTGAATTTGATGTGATCGGGAAATATGTTTTAAGGCAACTGAACCCGGCAGCATTACTGAACAAGATGCCGGAGCTTTAAGAACTGTTTCTCCAGACAATGCCAGGAGAGGTAGGCCAGCGGTATACAGATAGCGAGGGTAAGCACAAACAATACGGGAGGCCGAATGCTGTTTTGCGACAGGTGGATCAGCATTTGCTGTACAGGAAAAGACAGCACGTACAGCCCATATGTAATGTCCCCCCATTTTGCCGTTCCGGAAAATACGGTTTTCCGGCTTCCGATCAGCAGGATCAGGAGCGGCAACAGATATAATGTAGCTTCGATGGTATGCCGGAAAAGGAAGTAAACGATGGCAACGGCAGAAATCATAAGCAAGCTATTGATCCTGTGGAAAGGAATCTTCAGAAAATAGCACAGGGCTCCATTAAAAAAAAGCACGTAGTACTGCGTGGTATAACTATCCAGCACATTGAAATGGAATCCTCCCGCTTTATAGTGATTGAGCAGGTACAGGATGTTTAAAACTGCAACAAATGCCGTAAACCACTGGCTCCGGCGGCGCCGGATCAGGAACAGTAATCCCATAGCCAGGTAAACCCGTTCTTCAATAATGAGCGTCCATAGTGAACCGTTCACTCCCCGTTCCCCGATATTTCGCTCAAAAACGCCCGGCAGCTGAAACTGTATTCCCAGTGCAGGAAAAATGGTCCGCAGGTACGACCAGGAGCTTCCGCTTTTAAAATAAGCGCTTATAGACCATTCCGTAAAAAGCGGGCCTAATACAAACACCGTTAGCAGGCAAACAAGTGTTAACAGGGGTTGCACCCGAAGAATCCGCTTCCAGAGATAGTTTTTCAGGGAGGAGGACCGCTCCACACTTCTTGCGATCAGATAGCCGCTTGCCGTAAAAAAAATCCCCAGCATCATTACAGTCAGATTAAGCTGCCTGTGCAATATTTGATCCAGGCCGATATCATCCTGTAAATGCAGAAGATGATACGCATGCAGGTAAATGACACCCACTGCACCCAATAACCTCAAAAAATCAAATGAATTTGTAAACCGGTTGTCAGAGATTTCCATCCAGGCGAACTTTATAAATGCAATTCCGTATCATGCATATGCTTATCGCATCAGGTACATTTTGCCATACCCTTTATTGAAGTACTTATCCGTGTTATCGTCCTTAGCCTTGTACTTTTCGAGCGACTTTCCATTCAGATTGGTAATTACCCGGTAAAGATAAACGCCATTGGCCAGTTTCTGACCATATTGATCGGTTCCGTCCCAGCGGAAATCGGTTATATTTCTACCAATGCGCAGGGGTCCCAATTCGGCCGTGGTAATCTCTCGTACAATTTTACCGGTGATGGTAAGGATCTGGATCCGGATATTTTGCGGAACCTCGGAACCTGTTAAGGTAAACACAAAGGCCGTTGCCGTGGTAAAGGGATTGGGATAGTTGAGCATATTGGAGATCATCGGCTTGTTGATCACCTGAAACCCGACTTTATAACGGATCTGGCTTACTTCATTGCCGCTCCGGTCTTTTGCAGCTACCTGCAATTCATAGTCTCCGTCTTCGAGGCGCGGCCGGAAGTTCATCGTAGCCGTATTGCCACTCCCCTGGCCTGCGGGTGTAAATTGCAGGGTGTCTGTACCGGTCTTATAGGTATAGGTACGGCTGCGGGTCTTATCAAGCAATTGCACCTGGATCAGGCTGGGATCATCCAACAACAGCCATTTCGCGTCATCGGTCAGCTTCACCAGTACATCGGGCTTGCTGGATACAATGTCCTTGTTTAAAATATGCACGCCGTCAAAAGTTACATCCATATAAGGGCCGGTGGAATCGCCTTTCACAAAGAAATTCTTATACAGGAAGTTGTTGAATGCATATTGCTCCGGCTGCAGGGGGCCGGGGTTAAAGTCTACAAACAAGGTATTGTTTCCTCTGTAGTTCTTTGTGGGCAACGGAACCGACAATTTAATCGTATCACCCGCCAACAGTGCCTTTTGATTGGGAACGGGAACAATGGTTTCTACATTGTTTTTATCCCGGATGCTCAGCTTTACCGCTATGCTGTCGAACTTCGTGCTGCTGATATTTTTAAACGCCACGGCAAAATTCAGCGGCTCACCAACTTCCAGCGTATCTTTTACATTGAGATAAAGATTAGGTGCAATAGCACCTTCGGGTGCCGGTGTATACAATAAGCGGAGCGACTTCAACTGATAGGGCGTATAATCAACCGTGTCCGCTATTGCCGCCTTCAATCTGATCTTCGGGTATTGCTGGGCATTAATATCTGAAATATCCGCTGTTTTATTTGCAGTAATCCCATTTACGGTTTTCAGCAATACTTCTGCGCCTGAATTACTGATGCCATATATATCAAATGATAACTGGTCCTTGGAACTGGTTTCGGCACTGTTACCATCCCATATGAGCTTATCCCAGGCTTTTGCAACGCCAAATACCGGAGTCTCCAAACGTCCGTCGTGAAACAAGGTGTTTACCGAAACAGATTCTACCAGCTTATCCTCTTTTGCAGCACCAAGTCTTTGTTTCAGCGCACGGCCCGATCCTTTTTGCAGAAAAATAATGAAAGGAGCATCGGTTTTTATCTGATCCAGAACAGTAACACCCTCTTTCACCAGTTTATGATACAGGGTATTGCCGGTCCCGTATACCGATTCATCAGCCAGCCATTCGGAAGGCAGTACATTGGGCAGCATAGGGCTGTTGGTGATCACGACAAAAAAATCTTTCGGTATCAGGTCAATAAAATCCATTACGTTCTTCCGTTCCTGCGCTGTGCGTACCTTAAACTGGAAGAAGGTGGGAATGGTATTGCTTTGGGCAGGAATAGGCCTTACACTTCCATACATACCGGAGGTGCCCAGGTCTACATTCTCCCATACTTTCATTTTCCGGTTATCGATCACATAAAAGCGCAGGGTATAATCATTTACATTGTCGGCGCCGCTAAAAGGACTTAACATCCACCGCTGTACTGCAAAATCATTGATACGCATTTCCATATCGGTAGCCGCGCTGGCATAGGGGAAAAAGCCCGTTGTAGTGGTAAGGCCGGCTATGGTTGAATCAAAATGAAAGGCACGGTCGCCTTCTTTAAGCATCAGCTGTGAAAAACCGGAATGCTGCATCTGGTAATAATGCGACTGATTAAACCCGGACGAACTTCCGTTTAAATACAGGAACGAGGAACTGTTCCAGTGCGGCTGATCACTGTTATCGGGTTTGGCAGCCACCCGCCAGTAGTATACGGTATTGTTTTGCAGACTTGCGTCCGGCAGGAACTCAACAATGCCTCCGGCAGAAGTTTGTGTTTTTGAGATCTTCAGCGGCGAGTTGAACAATTCCGTTGTGTCCAGCTCCATCATATAGGTACGGGATGCAGTAAGCGCATTGGCGGTAGATGCGGTTAATTTAACGTTGGCCTGGCTTACAATAGCATAGTCATAAGGATAGACCGGCCGCAACTCATCCTCATAAATGAAGATATCCTTTGTAACGGTATTGTTCCCTTCGTTAAGCTCCTCGATGGTATTCTCCGGATCTACAGAAACAGTGATCTTTGAAGCCCCTTTATCTCTTGTCGGATCAATGGGCAAGGTATAGGTTATAGAGTCAGCATACCTGATAAGATCCAGTGTATCCCTTCTGAAAACCTGTACAGACTGATTGGGAAAGGTTCGTTTTAACTCAACGATCACTTTTCGATCAACCGCCTTTCCCAGGTTATTGATCTTTGCTTTTACGGTAAATTCGGGTTCTGCAACCGAAATGAAATTAGGTGTAATAGCAATCGAGGCGTCTTCAAGTGCATAATCCGGCTTATCGAATTGATAAAGCCGGATGGCCGGATCGCCATTCAGGGTATATTCTTCACACTGGGCCCGCTGAAGGAATTCGTTTTCGCCGGTTGGCCGTTTAAACACTTCTGCAATGGTATTCAACATCAGTTCTCCAATCGTTTTGCCGTAATCCTTCCCGGAAAGGATCGTATACAATAAGGTATTGTACACATCGAGCGTAGATACATACCCGACGCTGGTACCAGCCATCATACCAATGCTGCCACCATCCTTTGCCAGCAGGTATTTTTCAGAGATGGTTTCCAATCCGGTTAAACGGGCAGTACTATACCCGAAGATATCCCCCACATTACAGCCCATCATATTAAAAAGCGGATACCGGCCCCGGTTGGTATAGTTGGATGGATTTTCCAGGTTATAATCCAGCGAAGTAGAAGACGAATGCCCGAAATAGGTTAATAGTCCGATGCCGTTGTTAATCAAACTTCGCAGCCGGTCGTTATTGGTATTTTGAATAGTTCCGGAGGTGCTTTTTACAAAATCCGATACATTCGCACCGTACAATGGCCCCTGGATGATCGTTTTCTGATTTTGTAACAGCCCGTCCAGCAAACTGATAGTAGCATCATCGCTGGCTCCAACCAGGTGGGCTACGTTCTTTTTCCAGGCGCTTTCACTGATGCCCGGGGAGGCCGTGGTCAGCTGCTGCTCGTACTCCTTTATTTTACCCAGGTAAAGGGTGATTTCATCACCATTTACCACAGACAGTCTTCCAATGGGTGTCAGTGGCTGCGAACTGCTCCCTTCTGCGCTTAACAATACATCCGACGAAGGATAACCAAAAGTAGGTACCAGGTTCAGCTGCGGCAATTGTGGAGCCAGGTCATACGATGGATAGGTTCTGGAAGCAACATAAGAAACGCCCTTCCCGATAAGAAATGCCTGCCGTGGAGGGGATGCAAACCGGGCTCTTGCAAATCTTAAAAAATTCCGGATGCTCAGGGAATGGTACTGAATTCCATAAGCAAACTGATCTGTGAGCTGATCGATCAGGTACACCTTAGCATTATATGCGCCGCCGGCTGCGGAAGCCCTGTAATTGCGGTAATCATTCACCGGCTGTGTGCCGTTGCTGCCCGCTAAAAGCGACTTCTCTGTAATCATAAGGTAATTGCCCTGGTTTGCCGTAGCCGCATAATTTACAAAGGTTCTCGGCTCCAACACCGGCACTGTTCGCAAGTTTGAAGCAGCCTGGCTGGTCAATACCAGTTCCTGGGTAGTTGCCACAGCGGGCAAAAACACTTTTAATAAAGCAGGATTGGTGGCATCCACAATATAACGTTTGCCGTTAGCCAGGTCATACAACACCGGTGCACCCCCGGAAAAATTGAAATTGGTTATTTCCAGGTAGTAGCCCGTACCGCGTGCCGGAAGACTGAAACGAAAATTACTGGCACCGCCAAAATTAAATTGCCGCGCATAGGTGACCCCTATGGAAGCCACCCGCATCCGGCTGGGAACGGTGGCCGTATTGGTAATCGAAAAGGTTTCATTACCACCGTTCAGTACGCTGGGGGGAAGCGTTTTTGACAGTTTCAGGAAGCCAAAGTTAGACAATACCTGGTCAAATACCATATTGCCATTCACCGTTAACTGGGCCCTCCGCGTGGCCACATTGCTGCCCATTACATTCATTTGCAGCATCACGTCCGGCGCGCCTGAACCGGTATATGGATAAAGATTCTTCTGGTAAGTTCTGGACTGCCCTTCGCCGATCTCTACAGAAGCCCAGCCCTCACCGCCTTCAAAGGACGCCATGTACAACGTGCCAACTCCCGACCCTTCCGAAGCACCATAATGAAACTGCTCGGCAAACGATGTATCTGCCCTGTAGATAAAATAGGGCTCCGGCGTTACCCCGCCCGGCAGATTGTTGGGAGTATTGGTTAATCGTTTATTTCCTCCGGCGGTATTCACCGTTAAAAAATAGGCTGAAGAATCGGAAAACAAACTTTTCGCATTTGAAAGTTGCTGGTCCGGTGTCCGGTACAGCGGATTGTCGGGCTTCCCGTCGTTCATCTGTCCCCAGAATTCAATATAATCACCCGCTCCCAGGGGCCCGGAACTTATGGATATAAACAACGGCACTTCCACCCCATTGTTCCACAATTGAAAATGCGCAGCATCTACGGCACCAAGGTTAGCCGCGGCAAGTGTTGCCGCAGGAATCCGGTACAGGCCGTTGGCGGCTACTTTGAATTTGTAATAGGTTTTATTATAATCGATCCATTCATTGCCAAATTGCTGGGCCTGGGCTGCAATGGAAAAAATCAGTAATCCTATCGTAAGCAATTTTTTCATTTGTCGCCACTTATTGATGATCGTTTCTTTTTCTCCGGAAATCCATCTTCAAAGACAATATATGGGTAAACAGCGGGTTCGACTGGTTCGCCAGGTTGGTAAAAGCATAGTCGATCATAAAGGATTGAACCCGGAAACCAACTCCCACGCTCGGCTGGAAGATCCATACTTTTTTCAGATTAAGGGTATCGCCGTCTGAAAGTCCTTTTTGAAAATTATTTACCCCGCCTCTTATAAAAATCACGTCCTTATAATTGTATTCCAATCCCAGTTTGGGATCAATACTAACGGGATCCCCGCTTACAACGGTATTCCGTTTCCCATCGAAAGTAAGATCGAGGTTGGCCTCTGCCAGCAAACCCGATTTTTTACCAAGCGGAAACACACGGGCACCTCCCAGTATCAGGCGGGGGGATGTTAATTCGGTTGACTTTACAGGGATATCGTTCTTTGCCAGATAAAGCGCCTCTTTTTCCTGATCGGTGAAACTAAAGGCCCAGCTGTTGAACGTGGTGGTCAGATCCCGGCCCACAATACCAAACCGCCATTTATCCTGCAGGATCTGTAGTCCCGCATCCAGGCCAAACCCCCAGGCTTTGGCAAAACTACCCACACTGCGATGGATCACTTTTGCATTCAGGCCAAAATTTATATGCTTGTTTTCTGTACGCTTCAGGTTTTGCGCATAAGACAATAAAAAGCCGTAATCCGCCGATGAAAAAGACTTGATATTATTGTAATTCAATGATCCGTCCGGCTCCACCAGGAACAGGGTATTCATGATATCATCCACTGCAAACCGAAGTGCGGTAATCGCCAATGTACGTTTAGAACTGGTAGTAGGCAGGGTTACGTTCAGATAGTCGTATTTACCAATACCTGCAAAATACTCTGCGTGCATGAGGTTTACCTGTACATTATCCTGAACATTTACAAGGCCCGCCGGGTTCCAGTATCCTGCTGTGCCATCGGTTACACTCGCTACCTGAGCGCTCCCCATTGCCAGTCCGCGGGCGCCGGCACCAATGTTCAGAAACTCATTGGAATATTTCCGGAACTGGGCGCGGGTAACAGTGGCAGCCGTTATAAGCAGCAATAAAAAGCATGGCTTCAATGCTTTCATTTATAATTCGATTTAGTTAGGGTCCACAATTTTCCGATAAGTATATCATTACCTGCAACGAAATTAGGTATAAAGCATTTAAAAATAGTGCTTTTTAGACCAGTTCCCCCATTTATTCGTTCAACCCTATAAAACCATATTTGAACATTCGTTCTTAAGCCCGGATGGCGTACCTTTGCACCCCTATCAAAGGATTTACAATATTATGAATATCATAAAGGAATTGAGATGGCGGGGTATGATCCAGGATATCATACCAGGTACAGAAGAACAACTGAATAAGGAAATGACCACGGGGTATATTGGGTTCGATCCTACAGCAACCAGCCTGCATATCGGCAGCCTGGTGCCCATTTTGTTGCTGGTACACCTGCAGCGCGCGGGGCATCGTCCGGTGGCCCTGGTGGGCGGCGCCACTGGCATGATCGGCGATCCCAGTGGTAAAAGCGAAGAACGGAACCTATTGAACGAAGAAACCCTGGCTGCCAATATCGCCGGCATCAAAAGTCAGCTCGAACGGTACCTTGATTTCTCACCTGCCCATCCCAATGCGGCCCTTATGGTAAATAATTATGACTGGTTTAAAAACATCAGTTTCCTGGAGTTCCTGAGGGATGCCGGAAAGCATATCACGGTCAATTACATGATGGCTAAGGATAGTGTAAAAAAACGTTTTGAAGGCGAGGTTGGTATCAGCTACACCGAGTTTGCCTACCAGCTGATGCAGGGGTATGACTTTTATCATTTATATACCACCGCAGGCGTAAAACTGCAAATGGGCGGAAGCGACCAGTGGGGCAATATAACCACGGGTACCGAATTCATCCGCCGCAAGGCAGGACAAGAGGCCTTTGCCTTTACCTGTCCGTTGATCCGCAAGGCCGACGGCACGAAGTTCGGGAAAACAGAAAAAGGGAATGTATGGCTGGATCCTGAAAAAACTTCTCCCTACCAGTTCTACCAGTTCTGGCTCAATACCAGTGACGAAGACGCAGCCACCTGGATCAAGATATTTACATTCCTGGACGAGCCAACCATCAGTGGCCTGATTGGGCAACACCACCAGAATCCGGCCGCACGCCTGCTTCAAAAAACCCTGGCAAAAGAGATCACCTGCTTTGTGCATGGCACCGAAGAATATGAAAAAGCCGTTGTAACTACCGAAAAACTGTTCGCCAATCAAAGCCGGCCGGCCGCTGAAATGGGCATTGAAGACCTGGAAGGACTGGAAGGTGTTGTTAAAGCGGTTATTTCGAAATCTGACCTGGACCGGGGCATCGACATTGTATCCTTGCTGGCGGAAACAAAGGTAGCTCCCAGCAAGGGCGAAGCCCGGAAACTGGTTCAGGGCGGAGGCATCAGCCTCAACCGCGAAAAAGTAAGCGATGTTCAGCTGACAGTGACTACAGCGCATCTCTTACACAACCGCTATATCCTGTTGCAGAAAGGCAAAAAGAATTATTACCTGGCGGAGATCGTATTATAGAAATATAAAAATGTAAAATATCCAATTTTAAATGTAAAAGCGGCAAAAGCCCAACCGCAACAGCCGTAAAGGATCCGCAATATGCGGCAAAGGGATCTCCGATAACCTGAACAATATTATAAAGCTCCAGGTTAGATCTGTTTTACGCCCTGCAATCAGTGATCAGCTGTGATTGCTCAATGCAGATTCCTGGTTCCGATTCCATCAGGATACCTGGCGCCGAACGGGAGCGGCACCTTCATTCCCACATTTTCAGATCCTCAAATTCTGAGCAGTAATGTAATCTGAACTTTTACATTTAAAATTGGACATTCAATATTTTACATGCCCGAGGGTTACTTCAGGCCCTTCAGTACCTTCCACATAGCATCCGCCACCAACTGATTGCCTTTGTCATTGAGATGCACCCGGTCCCTGGTAAGGATGTCTTTTTCCTTATTCTCCGGGTTGTTTTCTTTCAGGTAATCCAGGAACAGTTTGCGAAGATCAACCAGTGGCACATCGTTTTTAGCAGCATACTCACGGATCCATTTGGCATAGAGGTTCAAATCTCCATCCTGCTGGTTGGTAAAATCATTCCGTTCTCCAATTACCGAAGGAGTACATACAACCGGCTGAATTCCCCGTTTTTTCAACGTAGAGATGATGGCATCATAAAATTTTCCGAATTTATCAAAATCGGTACCGGTACCTGCGGATGTTTTATGCCACACGTCATTGATGCCTACATATACAAAAACGATATCCGGCTGCTGGTCCAGCACATCGGGCTGAAACCGAAGAAACAGGTCATATACTTTGTTTCCGCCGATCCCTTTTCCAACAAATTCAAACTGGTCGGCCAGTTTCTCAACCCTGCTCATACTATCGATGCGCATAATGTACCCGCCGGGACCTGCCCCCTGTTGGGTTATCGAATCTCCAAAAAAGATTACTTTCTTTTTCTTAACCGGCTGGAACGCTAACATCATCAATACAAATGGCAACAGCAATGCCGTTTTTTTCATCATCGTTAATCTATTTAATTTTTAATATAAGTGGCTCTTACAATAACCATCTGCAAAAATAGTAACATCCGGTTAGCCGGCCTGCTCAAACCGGATGATTTTCGACGGATATCTTTTGGCGTACGCAAATAGCATGTTGGTGATGGTACTGTTTTCTTTATAGGGCGTTACGTATTCCCGCAATTGCTCCGGCCGTTCAATCTGCACCTCACCGGAAATAAAGCCCATCCCATAAAAACTGCCCTTCCAAACAAGAATACAGGACCGCTCATCCTGATGAATTCCTTTGTCAACAATCGCAAAAGAAGGAAGGTTCTGCAGGTATTGCATTGCCTCCAAAACCCGCCGGTTATAGTTTTCCGGAGTCTCCTTCTTTTCGCAGGCACCTCCGCAAAGCAACCGGTGCATTTTTTCGTCGAACAGCTGTTCATCGATAAAACATAAACGGGGACATAACCGATGGTCGTGAACCAGCTGCCGGAGCGAAGCCCTGGCGCCTTCGAGGTGATGAAATGAATTCAGCAGCGGCTTGCCCCGGGCCATTTTGTCTACACCCAAACGTAAATAACCATTCTGGTCTTCATAGGAAATAATGCCATACAGGTCTTCCCGTTTTTTTTGCGAAGCATTGAACCGGGGCCAGAGCCGTTTGATTTCGGTAGATTCTTTTACCGCCGCCATCAGTTCCGTTCCACATTCCTCAAAACTGATGTGATGTACATAGCGCATAAAATGCTGCCGCTGCCTTCCTGTAGAATTATTACTGAAGTGGCTGCTTACCCGGTACCGGATATTCTTGGCCTTACCCACATACACCACTTTGCCTTTATCGTCGTGAAAATAATAAATCCCCGGCGTATAAGGCAGCTGATCAAAATCGGATTTAGGCACATTGGGAGGCAATGCCTGTTCTTTAGACGTTTTTTTAAGGCTCTTCAGGATATGCCCTTCCGTATCTTTTTGCAGCAATAACTGAAACAGAGCCACTGTTGCATCCGTATCTCCCCCCGCCCGGTGTTTATTGTAATGCCCGATACCCAGTGCCTCACAAAGCCGGCCCAAACTGTAAGATGCATGGCCCGGTAACAGCTTACGGCTCAGCCGCACCGTGCAAAGTTTGTTTGTATTGAAGTCGTACCCGCAGGCCTCCAGCTGGCTTTTCACAAATGAGTAATCAAAATTAACACTGTGGGCCACAAAAACTTTATTCTGCAGCAATGCATACACCCGCTCAGCGATCGCTTCAAACAAAGGCGCCTCCGCCACCATTTCATTGCTGATACCGGTAAGGGCCTGAATATAGCCCGGGATCTGGTGCACCGGGTTTACCAGGGTTTCAAAACGCTCCTGCACGGCTCCATCAGCATCCAGCACCTGGATGCTGATTTCTGTAATGCCGCTGGCTGCTGCATAGGAGCCGGTTGTTTCAATATCAACAATTGCGTATTGCATTCCTGTAAAAGGCTAATTTCGCAAAAAAATCAAATTTGAGCGAAGAAAAATTTATCATGTTCCGCAACCGGCTGACCAAGGTTTACCGGCATCTTTCAAAACAGGCACAAAAACAAGGTATTACCTGCTACCGGGTATATGATCACGACCTGCCCGAATTTCCGGTCTCCATTGAACTGTATGAGGGGCATGCCTATGTAGCAGAATACAAGCGCCGGCACCAAATGGAGGAAGACGCGCATTATCAATGGATGCAGCAAACCATCGCAATCATTTCAGCAATCACCGGAATCCCAACAACACAGATTCATACCAAGCTGCGCCAGCGAAAAGCCGGACGGCAGGGACAATATCAAAAAACTGACTCGAAGAAAAACGAGTTCATTGTACACGAACAGGGTTTAAAATTTATTGTGAACCTGGAAGACTACCTGGACACCGGCCTCTTTCTGGATCACCGGCTGACGCGCAAAATGGTGATGCAGGAAAGCAACGGGCGGCGGGTGCTGAACCTTTTTGCGTATACCGGTTCTTTTTCTGTGTATGCCGCTGCAGGCAATGCGGCTGCCATCACCACCGTTGATCTTTCCAATACCTATATACAATGGGCCGAAAGAAATATGCAACTGAATGGCCTGGATCAACCCGCCTATTCATTTGTGCAGGCCGATGTGCTCCGTTATATCAAGGAGATCGCTGCCGGATCATATGACCTGATCGTAATGGATCCACCTACTTTCAGCAACAGCAAGCGGATGAACGATATCCTCGACATCCAGCGGGATCATGTGTCCCTGATTAATGATTGCCTGCGCATACTGGCTCCGGGAGGCATCCTGTACTTCAGTACCAATGCCCGGAAATTTGTACTGGATACCGGCAACCTGCAAACAGACCAAATAAAAGATATTACCCGGGCTACAACGCCCTTCGACTTTGAAGGCAAGCTGTTCCGCTGGTGTTATAAAATCGAAAAATAATACAGCAATCCACAAGTACTTCGTTACTTTCCGTATTGCTTTTGTAACAAATAGAGGTAGGGTGCAAAATGATGATGCGCAAATTTGTCGGCACCGTCTTTACCATATTTTTGATAATACCCGGCATCCGGCATCAGGATAACCGGTGTACCCGCGCGCATATAGCTCATAGAAGGCGCATATTCGGGTTCTTTCAAACCAGGTAATGCCTTTTTTATAGCCAGTTTATACAATTTATGTCCCAAAACTTTAGTATATGCTCTTTGTGCTTTCCAGGTTCTCCGGTTTAGTTTTCCATAATACATATTTCCTACCAGGCGCAGCAGGAACTTTTGTTTTTTCAGGGCTCCCGGGATATCCACGATCGGGTTTACCATATTCATATCGGAGACCCGCTGAATACTATAAGGCGTTTCCGGCACCCAATCAGCGGCATTAACCACGGTATAGGCCCATCCCCCCTTATTGATAAAGTCAAAATCATAAGCGTATTGCAGATTGCCGGGTTTGGGCGCCGCACTGGCATAAGTTTTAAACCGGATGTCGCCGGGTAATGCCCCGGCCTTTCGCTGGTAATAAAAATAAGAGCTCACCAGATAACTCAACGCCCCGCCCTGGCTATGCCCGAAAATAAAAAAATCGCGTACTCCCTTTTCATACAGTTCTTTGATCTTCGGTGTCATATCCCGCACCAGGTAGGCCATCCCAATGGCCCAGCCCGCATGCACATATGCATCCTTGCTTTCCGCAAGCTTGTAATCAAACCGGGTAGCAGGATCGAGCTGCAGGGATCCGGTTGCCGGTATCATCGGGCAATAATAATTTTCCAGCCAGCTCACCATATCTCCCACCGTTCCCCGGATATTGATCACGGCCTGGTTTTGTTCGTTGGTATATAACCACCATAGATTCTTCATCCCTACCTCCGGTGATTTATACACCAGCTTATACGGTTCTTTTTGTTGCTCCCGTTGCACTTTATCCGGGATACTGCTTTCATAAAAAGCCATGGATAAAAAGTCGGCGTATTCCTTCACATTAAATTCCGGCCCAAACTGCTGTGCGGACGTTACCCGGGCCAGGAGTAATAAAAGGGCAAAAAGTGGTATACGTAGGCGCATGCGATTTGCTTTAGTTGACGCAAAATTAACCATTCAGACTATAAAAAGTCCGGAACAGGCTATAAACAACAATCCCGGCCTTTGTAAGCCGGGATCGCAGATTGCTCATATCTGGTTAAAGCGTTTTCAATACATCGTTCATGTTTCGCACGGCGTTGGCGCTTTTATTAAAGGCGGCCTGTTCTTCCTCCGATAATTTAAAATCAAGGATACGCTCCCAACCGTTGCGGCCAAGAATTACCGGTACCACCAGCGAAATATCGCTCTGGCCGTACTCGCCCTCCAGGGCCACACCACAAGAGATCAGCTTTTTTTCGTCCCGCAAAATGCTTTCCACCATGGCGGCGGTTCCGGCTCCGGGAGCGTACCAGGCCGAGGTACCGATCAGCTTGGTGAGCGTAGCTCCTCCAACCATGGTATCGGCCACAATTTTATCCTGCTGCTCCTTTGTTAAAAAGTTGGTAACCGGCGTGCTGTTCCAGGTAGCATGACGGATCAGCGGAATCATGGTGGTATCGCCATGGCCGCCGATCACCACTGCATTCAGATCTCCGGGCGAACATCCCAGTTCCTGGCTCAGGTAGTACCGGAAGCGCGCAGAATCCAAAGCCCCGCCCATGCCCAGTACACGGTGCTTGGGCAAACCAGAGGTCTGCAGGGTCAGGTAATTCATGGTATCCATTGGATTGGATACAACAATAATGATGGTATCCGGCGAATACTTTAAAATATTTTCAGTAACACTTTTTACAATCCCCGCATTTACGCCGATCAACTCTTCACGTGTCATGCCCGGCTTACGGGGAAGTCCGGAAGTGATTACGACCACATCGGAATGCTCGGTAGCTACATAGTCGTTGGTAACGCCCTTGATCTTGGTATCAAATCCCAGCAATCCGGCTGTTTGCATCATATCGATGGCTTTCCCCTCAGCCACCCCCTCCTTGATGTCGAGCAGCACCAGTTCCGATGCTAATTCTTTTCTGGCAATGTTGTCGGCACAGGTGGCACCTACGGCTCCGGCACCTACTACAGTAACTTTCATATAATCGTTTTAAAGATGAATTGAATAGAAACAAATTTAACTGATTACATTTCAATAAACCAACCCGCGTTTAAAATCCAGGCACAAATAAAAAAATCAAAAAAAATATGACAAAACATATTGTTACAATCGTTTGATTTCCTATATTTGCAATCCCAAATCTGACACCTGTCAGTATAACGGTCGGATTGACCCATGGTGTAACGGTAGCACTACAGATTTTGGTTCTGTCTGTTAAGGTTCGAATCCTTATGGGTCAACAAAAAAGCGCTGGATCAGCGCTTTTTTTTATGCGTAGGCGGCAGCCAAAGTGCTGCACACAAAGCAAACATATAAGAAGCATTAATTATCTTTGAAAACTCAAAACCGCGTATGTTAAAAATAGGGATTGTTGGTGTAGGCCATCTGGGAAAATTTCATCTGAACAACTGGCTGGAGATTGAAGGCGTGGAAGTGGTCGGTTTCTATGACCCAAACGAAGATACAGCCAGGGAAGTGATTGAGAAATATAACATCAAACGTTTTTTTGACGTGGATGCTTTTTTGGAGCTTTGCGATGCGATCGACATTGTAACGCCCACCACCTTTCACTATCAGTGGTGCGAAAAAGCCATTAAGCGCGGCCGTCACGTGTTTGTGGAGAAACCTTTTGCCGATACCATGGAAGAAGCACGGGAGCTGGTAAAGCTGGCAAAAGAATCCAATATAAAGCTACAGGTAGGGCATGTGGAGCGCTTCAACCCCGCATTCCTGGCATTGAGGAACGTACCGTTGAAACCTATGTTCATCGAAGTACACCGGCTGGCACAGTTTAATCCCAGGGGAACAGAAGTGAGTGTGATCCTCGATCTGATGATCCATGATATTGATATTATCCTGAGTATTGTAAAAAGCGATGTAAAACGCATCTCTGCCAGCGGCGTGGCGGTACTTACAGAAACGCCGGATATTGCCAACGTACGGATCGAATTTGATAACGGCTGTGTTGCCAATCTTACGTCCAGCCGCATCTCCATGAAAAAAATGCGGAAGATGCGCCTGTTTCAGAAAGATGCCTATATTGGTATCGACTTCCTGAATAAGAAAACGGAGATCATTAAATTAAAAGAGGCTGCAGACGAAAATGTGTTTGCATTTGATATCGATACGCCTGGCGGTAAAAAAACCATTGCGATGGCAAACCCGCCCGTTCCGGAGGTTAATGCCATAAAAAAAGAACTGGAAGAATTCCGGGATGCTATTTTAAACAATACCCAAACTGTAGTATCGGAGATCGATGGCCTAAAGGCCATGGACGTGGCACACCAGATCCTCGAAAAAATCGGCAATAACACAATCAAGCAGTAGTGGAACACCCTAAAAGTATTTCCGCTTCCTGGTACCTGCTTGCTGATTATGCAGGCGCGGCCCTGTCCTGGCTGATCTTTATCAGCCTGCTGCGCAGAGGCACCGGCAATCTGGAACCTGCAGACTGGCTGGTAACACTTTTTATTGTTCCGGTATTGTGGCTGTTGTTGTTTACGCTGGCGGGCAGTTACAGCAACCTGTATAAAAAATCAAGGGCAGAAGAGTTCCTGGTCACCCTGGTTTGCTCCGCCATCGGAAGCGCCTTCCTGATCTTTATTTTCCCGGAATTAAAATACCATTTATACATCGGCATCCTGCACTTGCTGTTCCGGCTGATCTTTTTACATTGTACCATCACCTGTATTTTCCGGGGCATCATCCTGACAGTGGTGAAACGGCAGATTAAAAACAGGTCCGTTGTTTTTAACACCCTGCTCCTCAGTGAGGCCATATCCGTAAATACGATTGTTACCAGTACGGGGAAAGGCTTGTCGGAAGCCGCTTTTCATTATATAGGCTATATTGACCCCGTACCGGCTTCACAGACAGACGTCGTTTTCCTGCCACGGCTGGGAAACCTGCCGGAACTGGAAACCGTTATTACGCAGCATAATGTAAAGATGGTGATCATTAACAACAGCTCCTCCGCAGCCCTGCCGGTAGAAGAGCTGGTGGCCCGGTTAAGTGAAAAAGATGTAGAAATCAACCTGGTGCCCAAAACACTGGATATCCTCTCCGGCTCCGTAAAAATAGGCAATGTGCTTGGCGGGGGGCTTGTACACATCCCCAATACCCTGCTCAGTAACTGGCAATCGAATATTAAACGCGTACTGGATGTAGCATTCGCCTTCTGGGGAATGATTCTTTTATCGCCCTTATATCTTTTTGTAGCCCTGCGCGTAAAGTGCAGCGGCCCGGGCCCCGTTATTTACAAACAGGAGCGGATCGGGTATAAAGGAAAGCCTTTTATACTTTATAAATTCCGGTCGATGCACACCAATGCCGAAACCAGCATTCCCCTGCTTTCCTCCAAAAATGACCCCCGCATCACCCGCTGGGGAAGGGTTATGCGCAAATGGCGGCTTGATGAGCTTCCGCAGCTCTGGAATATTTTAAAGGGGGATATGAGCCTGGTTGGCCCCCGGCCGGAACGGGCCTATTTCATCAATCAGATCGTACAACAATTTCCTACTTATAAATATGTGCTCAAGGCCCGGCCCGGACTTACCAGCTGGGGAATGGTGCAATTTGGCTATGCCGAGAACCTCGAAGAAATGATCGAGCGCAACCGCTACGACCTGATGTACATTGAAAACATCTCGCTCCTGTTGGACCTTAAGATTTTATTGCATACTTTTCGGATCCTTTTACAGGGAAAAGGAAAATAATGGTGCGCACCCATACGGCTCATATCCGGTTTTATAACAGGGATGCGATCGACGCCGGTCGCTGGGACGCTTTTGTAAAAAAAAGCAGCCAGTACCGGATCTATGCGCTCAGCACCTGGCTTGATCATCTTGCTCCCAACTGGGGCGCCCTGATCAACGAAGATTATTCGGTAGTAATGCCTCTTACCGCAAAAAAAAAATACGGGATCCGATACCTGGCACAACCCCGGTTTACCCAGCAGTTGGGATTTTACACCCAGCATCCGGAAGTTATGGAAGCAGGAGAGCTATTTCTTCAGCAGGCTATGCATTTATATGCATTTGGTGACGTTTGGCTGAATACACCGGTTGAAAGCGTATCCTGTTTTGAACGGAAGAATTATGTGCTGCCATTGCAAGCCTCTTATGCCGAAATCCATCGGCGTTATTCCAAAAGCCTGGTGCACAACAGCCTGAAACCCGCATTGAAACAGCAGTTCATCTATGATGCTGAACTGGATATTATTAATGCAATCAACGCCTACCAGCAAGGATATCAGCAGCGCATGCAGCTAGTTAACCGCGATTATATACCATTAAGGAACCTGGCAGAAGTGTTGAGTCCCTCAGGAAATTGCTTTACCCGGACGGTAAAAGATGAAAAAGGTGCGCTTCTTGCCATCAGCCTCTTTTTTTGCGACCACCAGCGGATTTACAACCTCTGTTCGGCTACCACCCTCAGCGGCCGGAAGCGGAACGCCAATTATTTTTTATACGATCAGCTGATCCGGGAATTTTCCGGATCGGGACTGATTCTTGATTTTGAAGGCAGCAGCATTCCGGGCATCGAGGCTTTTTACAAAAAATTCGGCGCTGTTCCCGAGCCTTATTATTCTGTAAAATGGAACCGTCTCCGGTGGCCCTTAAAAATTTTTAAAAAATAATTTTCAGGATTTGTCCAATTTCATACCAACCGGTTGTTATGAAGGTGTAATCATTTAATAACCGTCCCGCTCCGCGGGAATTAAAAATTGAAACCATGGAACAAAGAATCAAATTCACCGAAACCGGAAAAGATGCATTGGCCGCCTTATATCCCCTGGGAAGGTACCTGAAGCAAACCACACTCGATCAGCAGCTTTTACACCTGATCTATTACCGGGTGTCGCAGATCAATGGCTGTGCCTTTTGCCTGGATATGCACGCGAAAGACCTGAGAGCGGGCGGGGAAACCGAGCAACGCCTGTACGTATTGGATGCCTGGAGGGAAGCCCCGTTTTACAGCGACAAAGAGCGGGCTGCACTGGCCTGGGCAGAAGCATTAACCAAATTAAGCAGTACGCTGGTGCCAGACGATGTATATAATAACGCAAAAGCACATTTTACCGAAAAGGAGTTGGTGGACCTGACCCTGGCCGTAACGACGATTAACACTTATAATCGTTTTAATATAGCCTTTGGTGCACCCGTAGGTACATACAAAGTGGGTCAGTTTGCATAACAATCTCTGTAACTTTTAAACATTCTTTTATGAAAGATTTTTTATTCCTGTTCCGTGCCGATTATGTAGCATATGTTAAACGCTCCCCGGAGGAGTTGCAATCCATGACCAAAAAATGGATGGATTGGATCGGTGGTATTGCAGCACAGAACAAACTGGCCGACCGCGGCAACCGGCTGGAAACCGGCGGAAGGGTGATCCGGCCCGGAAATGTAATTACCGACGGACCATTTTGCGAAATCAAAGAAAGCCTGGGAGGTTATATTGTTGTAAAGGCCTCAACCATTGATGAGGCCGCAGCAATTGCGCTGGGATGCCCGGTTTATGAGATCGGAGGCTCCGTGGAGGTCCGCGAAATCAGTGTCCTGTAAACAGGTAGACGGGGAAATAGCCGCCGGGGTATGAAGCAGTGCTTCAGTTGCTGAATAAAAATCAACCCCACATGTTATACAGCAAACATTGCATCCGGATATTTGCATATCGGCTGCATTAATATACGATCATGGAAAAATCTGACCTGCTCCCCCACTTATTCCGTACAGAGTACAGCAAAATCATTGCTGTACTCTGTAATCATTTTGGCATCGATTATATGGAAGTGGCAGAAGATATCGTAAGCGATACTTTTCTTACGGCTGCAGAACTTTGGGGGATGAAGGGGGTCCCGGAAAATCCGGTAGCCTGGTTGTATACCGTTGCCAAAAACAAAACCCGTAACTACTTAAAACGTCATCAGCTTTTTGAGAAGAAGATTGTCGCAGACCTGAAATACCAGCCTGTGAATACCGGAACAGATATCGACCTCTCCTCCACTGCTATCAGCGACAGCCAGCTGGCTATGATTTTTACCGTATGTCACTCCTCGGTTTCAAAGGAAGCACAGATCGCCCTGGCATTAAACCTGCTTTGCGGTTTTGGCGTACAGGAAATAGCCGATGCCTTTTTAACCAACAAGGAAACGGTTTATAAACGGCTGAAACGCGCCAAGGAAAAGCTGCGGGAAGAAAAAATCGCTATTGCCCCGCCTACGGTTCAGATGGTAGCAGAGCGGATGGAAACGGTATTAACCACCCTTTACCTGCTCTTTAACGAAGGCTATTATTCCGTTTCGGGACATCATCCTCTGAAAAGAGATTGTTGTATGGAAGCGATGCGTCTTTGCCTGCTGTTGCTGGGAAACGCGTTCACCAATACCCCGGCGGCAAATGCACTGATGGGACTCATGTGCTTTCATGCCTCCCGCTTTGAAGCCCGGACGAACAGCAATGGAGAAATGATTCTTTATGAAGACCAGGACACCCGGCTCTGGAACAAAGACCTGATTGAAAAAGGCATTTTTTATCTGAACAACTCCGCCAGCGGTAACCAGGTGAGTAAATTCCACCTGGAAGCAGGCATTGCATACTGGCATACCCACCCCGAAGACAGCAAAGAAAAATGGGAAGCCATCCTGCAGTTATACAACAAACTCCTGATGCTGGAATACACCCCCATAGCCGCATTGAACCGTACCTATGCCCTGGCTAAGGCCAACAGCATTGAAGAAGCCATTGCTGAAGCCGAAAAATTAAAACTGACCGATAATCATTTCTATTTTGTACTATTAGGAACACTATACGAGCATCTTGATTCCCACAAAGCCCGGGAACTTTTGCAAACCGCAAAACGAATGGCACGATCTGAAAGCGACCGCCGGCTGATCCGGAAAAAAATAGCCGAACTGGAAGAGAAGCACTAACTTAGAGGGAAGTTTCAGTACCACCCTGTATTATGGCATACGATGAAGCATTGGCTGGAGAAGTAAGGGCATATCTGCCCAAACTTCCGAATATTACCGGGCAACGGATCTTCCGGGATCCGGCATTATGCTGAATGCTAAGATACGGCTGGGTGTAGGCCATAAGGAGTTATTCGCCGTTTAAGCCGGCGCTACTCTGGCAGCCTCCGGATAAAGTAGTACGGCTATTTGTATGCGCCGGCCTCCCAGCTGAAAATCCAATAAGATTTTCAGTATCGGACCGCCTGCAATGGCCCGGGTGTTAAAAAAGAGGAAAAAAGAAACATACTTACAAATACAAACAGATGAAAGCGATCGTTCTTGAACATTTCGGAAGCATCGATAACCTTCAATTCAAGGAGCTGCCGGTTCCCCAACCTCAGGCCGGAGAAATTTTGGTAAAAGTGGGCTTCGCTGCAGTAAATCCCTATGATCAAAAAGTGATCGAAGTATATGGGAAAGAAGTTGGCGTTCAGCTACCGGTAATACCAGGCTCTGAGCTTTCTGGTATTGTTGAGGCTACGGGAGAAGGCGTTACCGGTTTTCAGCCCGGCGACGCGGTTTGCGGCAACCTGGGCACTTTTGGCGGCTGTTATGCCGAATATGCTGTAGTAAAAGCAACCGATATCGTAAAAAAGCCGGAAACGGTTTCTTTTGAAGCAGCAGCAGCCATTCCGGTAGCGGCACTTACGGCTTCCAAGGCGATCCTGGAAGAGGGCCACCTGAAAGCCGGTGAAAAGATCCTCATTCATGGGGCTTCCGGAGCAATTGGTACGATGGCCGTACAACTCGCAAAAGCAGCCGGGGCCTATGTAATTGCCACCGGTTCGGGCACAAATGAACAACGCGTTAAAGACCTGGGTGCGGATGTATTTATTGATTATACAACACAGGACTTTACGGGGCTGGCAGGGGAAATAGACCTGGTACTGGATACAGTTGGCGGCAAAACTCAGGAAGATTCTTTTTCCGTACTCAAGCAGGGCGGCCGGCTCATCAGCCTGGTACAACCACCTTCGAAAGACAAGGCGGCGCAGCACCAGGTATCTGCAAAAATGATTTTCGGAGGACCGAATGCCAGCCGGCTGGAGCAGATTCTGCAACAACTTGCTGGGGGCATTTTAAAGGTCACGATAGAAAAAGTATATGTATTATCCGATGCGAAAGCCGCGCTCCAGGCTATAAAGACCGGTCATCGAACAGGAAAACTGCTCCTGAATCCTTAACATCATAGGTTCCAGTGATGACAACCTTCCAGCTCCTGATTACGATCTGTGTATTGCCCTTAATGTTATTGACGGGGTTTTACCTGTACCGTTACATCAACCAAAAATTGTTGGCTTCAGAAACATGGGCACAGATCATCAGTTTCGGGCTGTTGTTGTTTGTAAGTATTGCAGCTACGCTTTGCGGGGGATTGTTGCTGATGGCCTGGCTCTACCGGCTTTATCAGCATTAAACCTGACTTCCGTTTAACAATTGTTCCGCGATCACCAGGTCGGGCGGATGCGTGACCTTTATATTATTCTTTTCTCCTTCCACCAGCGAAACCTTCATGCCAAAAGCTTCCACTACGGAAGCTTCGTCTGTAAACTTTTCTTTTTGTTCAATGGAGAAAGCCGGGATCAGCAATTTGCTGTGAAATACCTGCGGGGTTTGCACCAGTACAACTTTGCCGCGATCAAGCGCATCACTGCCGTCTTCGGTAAGCAACCGTACACTATCACTGGCAGCAACAACCGGGATGGCACTACCGGTTTCAACCGCCTGTTCATAACACCGCCGGATCAGTTCCGGTGAAACCAGGCAGCGTACAGCATCGTGTACGAAAATAATCGCTTCATCTTCTACCAGCTTCAGGCCATTCTTTACCGACTCAAAACGGGTGGCACCACCAATGGTAATACGCACACGGTCTTTATCAAAATAGGCATCGATGATCTCCTGGCCCATATCAGTATACGCCTCCGGCAATACCAGCACCATATCCAGGTCCTCATAGGTCTTTAAAAACGTATCAATCGTATAATACAAAAGAGGCTTGTTCTTTAGTAGTAAGAACTGTTTGGGCAGTTCAGCCCCCATCCGCACTCCTGAACCTCCTGCAACAATAACCGCAGTCTTCTTCATTCCTATTCCTATTTTTTAATACCACTGCCCGTTCTTAAAACAGGACATCGATACGTAAAGACATTTTTAATTTGCGAGTCATCTGCTGTTAGATCTTAGGCTGCTGGCCTTGCATTTTGATACCGGCCGACAACTGAAAGCTGATCCTGATGACCAGTCTTTGCGGGTCTAATCATCCAGCTTCAGCACCGCCAGAAACGCTTCCTGCGGCACTTCTACGTTACCAATCTGGCGCATCCGCTTTTTTCCTTCTTTTTGTTTTTCCAGTAGTTTCCGTTTCCGGCTGATATCTCCTCCGTAACATTTTGCAGTAACATCCTTCCGCATGGCA
Organism: Niabella agricola; assembly: GCF_021538615.1. Classification (NCBI taxonomy): domain Bacteria; kingdom Pseudomonadati; phylum Bacteroidota; class Chitinophagia; order Chitinophagales; family Chitinophagaceae; genus Niabella; species Niabella agricola. The sequence continues at coordinate 718,985 of NZ_JAJHIZ010000002.1, read as the reverse complement.
GAGATATTTTCCCGCGCCACGATCTTGGCGCCGATAGCCGCCTGTATCGCGATCTGGAATTGCTGACGCGGCAACAACTCCTTTAATTTTTCACACAGCTTCCTGCCGAAATCATGTGCACGGCTGCGGTGGATCAGTGCACTCAACGCATCCACTTTATCGCTATTCAATAAAATATCCATTTTTACGATATCGCTTTCGCGGTATCCCAGCGGATGATAATCAAAGGATGCATATCCCCGGGTCTGGGATTTCAGTTTATCGTAAAAGTCAAATACGATTTCCGTCAGCGGCATCTCAAAAATCAGCTCCACACGTGTTGTGGTCAGGTAGCTCTGGTTAATCAGGATACCACGTTTACCGAGGCAAAGAGTCATGATATTACCGATATAATCCGGCTTGGTAATGATTTGCGCCTTAATATAAGGTTCTTCGATCCGGTCGGTTTTTACCGGATCCGGGAACTCTGTCGGATTATTTACAATGATCTTTTCACCCTTTGTTGTATGTGCAATAAAGCTTACGTTCGGTACGGTAGTAATAACAGTTTGATTAAACTCCCGTTCCAGCCGCTCCTGTATGATTTCCATATGCAGCATTCCCAGGAAGCCGCAACGGAAACCAAAACCCAGCGCCTGCGAGGTTTCCAGCTCAAAGGTTAAGGAAGCATCGTTCAGCTGGAGCTTTTCCATACAATCCCGTAATTCTTCAAACTCATCTGTATTCACCGGGTAAATGCCGGCAAATACCATCGGTTTCACTTCTTCAAACCCTTTAATGGCCACCGGGTTGGCATTGTTGGCCAGGGTGATGGTATCCCCTACCTTTACCTCCTTGGCATTTTTAATACCGGTGATGATGTACCCCACATCCCCGGCAAGCACTTCATTGCGCTCGGTCATTTTCAGTTTCAGAATGCCAATTTCATCGGCTTCATATTCCTGACCGGTGCTTACAAACTTTACCTTATCTCCTTTTTTCAGCGCGCCGTTCAGAATCCGGTAATAAACGATGATTCCGCGAAAGCTGTTAAAAACACTGTCAAAGATCAGGGCCTGTAAGGGCGCTTCAGGATCCCCCTTGGGCGCCGGAATTCGCTCAACAATCGCTTCCAGCACAGCATCGATACCCAAACCGGTTCTTCCGCTGGCCAGCAATATATCTTCAGGTTTACAGCCAATCAGGTCAATAATCTGGTCTTTCACCTCGTCGATCATCGCTCCGTCCATATCAATCTTGTTGATCACCGGAATAATTTCCAGGTCGTTATCGATGGCCAGGTACAGGTTGCTGATGGTTTGTGCCTGAATGCCCTGCGTGGCATCCACCAGCAGGAGCGCTCCTTCACAAGCGGCCAGGGCGCGGCTCACCTCGTAGCTGAAATCCACGTGCCCGGGTGTATCGATCAGGTTCAGCACATAGTTTTCACCGGCTTTGGACCGGTAGTTGATCTGGATGGCATGACTCTTAATGGTAATGCCCTTTTCCCGTTCCAGATCCATATCATCCAGCACCTGGTCCATCATTTCGCGGTCGCTGATCGTATTGGTCGACTGTAACAGGCGGTCTGCCAGGGTGCTTTTCCCGTGATCGATATGTGCTATAATACAAAAATTCCGTATATTCTTCATGCTGATACCCTCATTTTCAAGGGCTGCAAAGGTACGCTTTTTGGAGTAAATGCCGGGGAATTTCGAGGCGACACGCATAGCCCCCGGCAGCAGGAAGCTCAAAGGGTTAAAAACGCCACTCGAAATTGCCCGACGGAGTCCTAAAACACATGAACGCTAAATTTTACCGGCTAAACCGCTATGCTAATTGATGCGGGTGCTGAAATTTCCGGTATTTTTTCACCGTCCGACTGGTCATCCGGGCGGGCTAAATCAGTTAGCGGGTCGATATACCGGCCTATGACAGGCATCGACTGGTGTTTCATGGTAGCCATGATTTAAAAATACGGATCCATTAGCATTTATAGCCATTTATATGTTACAGGTATTACAGGTAAATGTACCAGCCAGCGATCTCCGGGCAGGCCCGTACCCGGTTTCTTAGTTTGTTAAAAATTACCGCCCCCCTCGGTAAAATCCTAAATTTCACCGGCTGTTTAAAATAAATTGACTAGTTTAGAAGCACTAAACGATTCGAAATTTATTAATTTTTAAACCGCCATCATGAGTACAACAAACGCGAAGAATACCCCCCTGGCCAGTCTTGACGAATGGGAAGATGATTTGCTGCGCAGATACCCGGATCCCGAAACCATTGCAACATCAAAAGGCACCGATGAATACCGCAATTATGAAGATCCGCAGCGGGAAACGGTAAAAGAATTCTACCGGTTAAACCATACCTTCCAAACCCATGATTTTGTAATGAAAAAACGGGCCGATTTCCTGAAATTTAACCGGAAAGAGATGACCGTCTGGGATGCGTTTGATTTTTTAAACCAGCTGGTGGACGATTCCGATCCGGATACTGACCTGGACCAGTTTCAGCACCTGTTACAAACCTCGGAAGCCATCCGCAGGGACGGGCATCCGGACTGGATGGTACTTACCGGGCTGATGCACGATATGGGCAAGGTACTCTGCCTTTTTGGCGAGCCCCAATGGGCCGTTGTTGGCGATACGTTTCCGATAGGATGCGCCTATTCGGATAAAATCGTTTATCCCGAATTCTTTAAAGAAAATCCGGATTACGACAATCCCCGGTACAGTACCAAACTGGGAATATATGAAGCGGGATGCGGGTTGCGCAATGTAACCATGTCCTGGGGACACGATGAATATATTTACCAGATCATGAAAGATCATTTGCCGGAAGAAGGGCTGTATATGCTTCGTTATCATTCTTTTTATGCCTGGCACCGGGAAGGCGCTTATGAGTACCTGACCGACGATCATGATAAAAAAATGCTGAAATGGGTAAAAATGTTCAATCCTTACGACCTGTATTCTAAAAATCCTGAACCGCCGGATTGGGAAAAATTGCAGCCCTATTATGAAACCCTGGTAAAAAGTCACCTTCCGTCTACATTAAAATTCTGACAGATACCCGGATCCGCCTGTTTCCGGGTATCGGGAGCGGATGGATCCGCTGTTCCCGGTTGTTAAAATTTCAACGGGTCCCGGGAACTATTTCGGGCTGACCCCGACCGTCAAAAACAGCTACCGGCCCAACCGCTCCATGCCGTATTGTTCTTCCGAATCCATTTTGCCAAACGATCGCTGATGCATCAATTACAACCACTGGATTATCTTGTTTTCCTGATCTATTTTGTAGCCGTATCTGCCTATGGTTATTATGTGTACCGGCGTAAAAAATCCGCCACTCCCAGCTCCAAGGATTTTTTTCTTGCAGAAGGCTCACTCACCTGGTGGGCAATCGGCGCTTCACTGATCGCGTCTAATATATCCGCCGAACATTTTATTGGCATGAGCGGATCGGGATTTGCCCTGGGCCTGGCCATTTCCTCCTATGAATGGATGGCAGCAGCAACGCTTATCATTGTAGCCATCTTTATTATACCGGTATATCTGAAGAATAAGATCTTTACCATGCCCCAGTTTCTTTCGGTACGTTACAATGATAAAGTAAGTACCATTATGGCCATTTTCTGGCTGCTGGTATATGTGTTTGTAAATCTTACTTCGATTATTTACCTGGGAGCCCTGGCCATCTCTTCCATCAGTAACCTGAGTTTTGAAGCGGCCATCATAGGGCTGAGCGTATTTTCTGTGCTGGTGACCCTGGGTGGTATGAAGGTCATCGGTTATACCGATGTAGTTCAGGTTATCGTTTTGATCATAGGCGGCCTCATAACCACTTACCTGGCACTCTCCCTGCTGGCCGACCGGTTTGGTTTCGACGGCAGTATCTGGAAAGCCCTGGGCGTTCTGCGCAAAGAAGCGCCCACTCATTTTCATATGATTTTTAAAAAAGGCGATCCGCATTATTATGAATTGCCAGGCATGTCCGTACTTATTGGCGGCATGCTGATTAATAACCTGGCATATTGGGGCTGCAACCAGTACATCGTACAGCGCGCACTGGGGGCTGATCTGAAGACGGCACGAAAAGGAATCCTTTTTGCGGCCTTCCTGAAGCTGCTGATCCCTGTTATTGCGGTGTTACCGGGCATTACCATGTTCGTGCTGTATAAAAACGGCATGTTTCATACGGAAATGGCCGACGCTGCGGGCATCATAAAGCCGGATCATGCCTATCCCACACTGATGAACCTGCTTCCGGAAGGATTGAAAGGTGTTGCTTTTGCTGCACTTACTGCGGCCATTGTGGCATCTCTCGCCGGAAAAGCCAATAGTATCTCCACTATTTTTTCGCTGGACATCTATAAAAAATTCTTTAACAGGGAAGCATCGGAACAAAAGCTGGTGCGTGTTGGACGCTGGGCTGTTATTGCCGCAATGGTGCTGGCTGCAATAGTAACACCTGCCCTCAAATCGCTGGACCAGGCCTACCAGTTTATCCAGGAATATGTGGGCTTTTTCTCCCCGGGGGTATTGGCCATTTTTCTGCTGGGAATGTTCTGGAAGCGCACGACCGCTAATGCTGCTCTTGCCGGTGCGGTACTTACCATCCCGATCTCTACCGTACTGAAGTTTCTGCCCGCCTGGACCCGGGGCGCCTTTCCCGACTATCCCTTTCTCGACCGCATGACCATTACTTTCTTTTGCGTGGTAATCCTTATGGTATGCATCAGCCTTTCCTCAGCCCGGAAGACCACTGCAGCGCCCTCCATCCAACTGGATCAGCGGCTTTTCCGGGTTTCACCGGAATTCCTGATGGGTTCGGTGCTGATCTGCGGCATCCTGGCAGCCCTGTACACCGTTTTCTGGTGATCTTTTAAATTAAAAAGCAGCAACTTTCTAAAACCTGATCCGCAACAAGTTATTGTGCGTTTTTTGGGTAACCTGTCTGTTACCGGCAGATTTTTCGAACTCATTGTTGCGTTTTTTCACATTACTGCGTTATCATAATCAGAACAAAATTTGTATCTCTCAAAATATGAAAATGATGAAAAAAGTTTCTCTGGGCGGCCTTTTATTATTAACCATCCTGTTTTTAAGTTCCTGCTTAAAGCACCGTGACAGTTACTATGATAGCCCCGAATTTCAAAATGCAGCAGCAGTAAGCATTGTTAACGGCGCTCCGCTGGGAATGCCGCTGGATATCCAGTTTGAAGGAACCCAGCGCTGGCTTCTCAATGAATTTAATTATACCTACCGGACGAATTATACCCGTGTATACTCCGGCGACCGGAAGCTTTTTGTGTTCAACAGGGGGGGATCCAATACCCTGATATCGAAAAACTTGACCTTCGAACCCCGCAAACGCTACTCTGTATTTATAGTAGACACGCTAAGCAAAATGGACGCCATACTGGTGCGCGACAGTGTGATGGAACCCAAGGGTGACTCGGTATTGCTGCGTTTAGCCAACATGAGCCCGGACGCCGGCGCCATCGATCTTTACATACAGGGAAATACCACCCCTATTGCTCAAAACATCGGATATAAAAATGTAAGTACCTTTGTGAGCTTTAAATCCGGAAGGGACATCAAATTTGAGGCAAAGGCTGCCGGCACAAACACTGTATTGGCAACATCGGACGTAAAGAATTTATTTAATGGAAATCAATATACTATCTGGACAACAGGTTTTAAATCGATGCACACTACCAACGGCAAACTTATTGTAGAGTTAATGGCGCATTATTATTAGTATACCCATACATTTCCATAAAAAATCAGTCTGCCGTTGTCAAAAACAGGTTGGCTGATTTTTGTTATATTTAAAAGAAGAGTGTAAAACATAAACAGGGAATTGGGAATACAGGACGCCGAACTGGAACTGGTGCTGAAAAAATGTGAGCAAGACTCAGTACCGCATAAAGAAGCGCTTTATAAAGGCTATTATGGCTTTATAAAAGGCGTGGTGAGGCGTTATGTAAATGATTATCATGTAATGGAGGAGCTTGTGAACGACTCTTTCGTAAAAATTTTTAACAACCTGAATACATTTAAAGCACCGGGGTTTTCGTCGGATATCGGGCAGTCATTTAAAGGCTGGGTGGCCAAGATCGCATCCAGGACCGCAATCGATTTTTTGAGAAAGAAGAAAATGAACTTTCTACAGGAGGAGCCGTCCGAAAACCACTTTCCGGAACAACCGCCCTCCGGGGTGCATGCCAGCGAGGTAAAAGATATTATGTCCTTGCTGAATCAACTGCCTGAAATCCAAAAAACCGTTTTTAATTTATACGAAATCGAAGGATTTAGCCATGAAGAAATTGCCCGTTTACTGCAGATCTCAGAAAATGTCTGCCGGGTATACCTTTCAAGAGCAAAGAGTAAATTAAAAACGCTTTATATAAAACATTTTTAATAAAAAGTCATGGAAGAACATCAGGATGATTTTTTAAAACATATCAAGGATCAGCTCCGGAATCACGAGGAGGAGTATCGTCCGGGTGCCTGGGAACAATTTTCCCGGCAGCATCTGCAGACGGCTCCGGCTCAACCGGCCCGGGTCGTTCCTTTATGGAAAAGGATTGCTGTTGCGGCGGCGGTTCTTGCGGGCGTATTTTTAATTGCCAACTATTTTATCACCACGCATAATAAGTTACCTGAAGACCTGGCAAAAGGCGGGCAGCCACACCCTGAAAAAAAGGGCTTGCCCTCCGAAAACCGCCCCACCCTTTCCCGGCCGGATCTTCCGCTAGCCAGCGAACCATTACCTCAGAATCACGGAGCATTGCCAAAAGATGCACCTGGCGCAACCAGCACCTTCTCTGCAGGTCAGCAGGACCAGATCGCGCAACAGGACCCTTTAAAGGAGATATCCGCAATACCGGATCGTCCCGCTCCGCCGGTAGCAACACCGGCCGGTCAGGAACCGGCAAAACAAGCACCGCCGGCCAACAATCCAACCGTTCAACGTTCTCAGCCCGGAAGGCCCGCACCTTATCATGAAACAAGCCGTCCGGGCAATACGTTCCCAATGGCAATGCAGCCGCCCATGCCCGCCCGGGAACATGACCGTTCAAAAAAATGGATCCCCAGCCTCTATATTTCCCCGATGTTTGGAGAAACAGATATGAATGTGGGATACGGAATCTCCCTGGGCTACGCTGTTAACGACCGGATAAAGGTCAGCGCCGGTGTCGCACACAATAAATTAACCGCCTCAAGAGACTTTGATGTAACAGCACCGCCGTCCAATGCTTCATTGGCCAATTCCGGAAACAACGCACTTTTTGCGGCCAGGAGCCTGGTGAATGCAGACGCAGCCACTTCCCAGCCTCAGCTGGAAACTGTAAGAGGCGCCGTAAGCGGATTTGATATTCCGGTGGACATCAGTTACAACATTTCAAAAAATCTTTACGCCAGTGCCGGTGTTTCCGGATTGGTGGTTGTAAAAGATAATACCAAATACACCTATGTTACCAGCACCAATGTGCGGGTATCAGTAGAAAACAATGAGGGCATTCTGAAGGAAGACAAAAATATGCGGGTAATGGAATATGCCACCTCTGATGCCGCTCCTGAAGCATCTCAAAAAGAACGTACCCCGTTTATCGGGTTCTATAACCTGTCCATGGGATATAAACAAAGAATCACTCCAAAGAATAATGTGGCCATTGAACCCTTTCTGAAGGTTCCCATGAAGAGCGTGTCTGATCAGAAGCTCAATTATACCGGTATGGGCATCCGCCTGAAATTTGATTTTTAGGATCTTGTTTTTTTAGTTATAATTATAGATGCGGGGACGGTTTGCCCCGCATTTTTATTTAAAGATTCCTATCTTTAGAATCCGCCATGAAATTACTAAGTGCCGCACAAATACGTCAGTGGGATGAATTTACCATGGAACATGAGCCCATCGTTTCTCTGCAACTGATGGAGCGTGCCGCCAATGCCTGCACCCGCTGGCTGCTGCAAAACACATTGGCTGATGTCTATTATATTTTTTGTGGAAAAGGAAACAATGGTGGTGATGGCCTGGCGATTGCCCGGCTGCTTTATAATTCCGGGAAAACAGCAAAAGTCTTTATCCTTGAATCGGAAGCTAAAGGGTCGGAGGACTTTATTTCCAACTTCAACATCCTGCATCATCTTTCGGCCATTCCAATATATCAGGTCCGGTCGGAACAAGATTTTCCGGTGATACCGGAATCCTGCATCATTGTGGATGCGCTTTTCGGAACCGGGCTGAACCGGGGGCTCACCGGCCTGGCAGCCCGGCTGGTGGCTCATTTAAACAGTGCCCCGGCTCCGGTCATTGCCATCGATATCCCCAGCGGGTTGTTCTGTGATCAGTCTTCCCTTAATCATAGCGTTGTACAGGCACGGCATACGCTCACCTTCCAGGCACTTAAAATGGCCTTCCTGGTTGCGGAAAATGAAGCTTTTATCGGGCAGGTACACCTGATGGACATCAATCTGCATCCTGCCTTCCCGGACCTGGTGAGCACGCCTTTTCATATCATTAACCAGGCGCTGGTGCAACGGATCTACCGGCCACGCCCCGCTTTTGCGCATAAGGGCAATTTCGGCCACGCCCTCATCATTGCCGGCAGCTATGGAAAAACCGGGGCGGCACTCCTTAGTACCCGCTCCTGCCTGAGGTCCGGTACCGGGCTCGTAAGCGTACATGTACCGGAAAAGAGCGTAGCCATTATTCAAACAGGCGCACCGGAGGCCATGGTATTGCCCGATGGGGATGCTGTCAGCATCACCCACATGGATTATGTACCAGACCCGTTCTCAGCAATCGGGGTCGGACCCGGCATCGGAACAACCATCAAAACCCGCTTTTTTTTACGGGAACTGCTCGAACGGAAAACCAGCCGCCTGGTGCTGGATGCCGATGCTTTAAACATTATTGCAGAAAGCCCTGAACTTTTAAACCTCCTGCAGCCGGATAGCATACTTACACCACACCCCAAAGAATTTTCCCGGCTGTTTGGCATGCAGGAAAATGATTTTAAAAAAATTGAGGTAGCCATTGCTAAGGCCGTGGAATTAAACGTTGTAATAGTACTAAAAGGACACCGGACCCTGGTGGCCCTGCCCGATGGCACCGGCTTTTTTAACATCACCGGAAATGCCGGTATGGCCAAGGGCGGCAGCGGTGACGTACTTACGGGAATGCTCACCAGCCTGGTAGCCCAGGGCTATACCTCAAAAGACGCTGCCATTATGGGTGTTTTTTTGCACGGACTGGCTGGTGATTTTGCGGCTACTGAACAGGGAATGGACGCCATGACCGCCGTTGATATCATCGAAAATATCGGCAAAGCCTTCGGACGACTATTATAGAAAAACCCTCATCTCCCTTCTGCTTCTACCACCCGTTGCATAAGGCAATGACCGGACATATTTTACCGGAATACACATTCTTTTACCCTTCTTTTTCAAAGCTTTCAAAAAAGATTTATAAATGATTTAAAAGTTTAAATAAAAACGGTTATCAGCTCAAAAAATGTCTAATTGTATCATAAAAAATAAGATTTCGCTTTTTGAATGCAACACTTATATTTGCACACTTGCTTATGCCTAATATATTAATGTAGAAAAAATTATATGCAACATCTGATCTATTTAGTACCTCTTATGGCCATCATCGGCCTCATTTACACTTTATTAAAATTCCGATGGGTTGTTAAACAAGATGCAGGAACACCAAGAATGAAAGAGATCAGCAATCATATTGCCGAAGGCGCCATGGCTTTCTTAAAGGCTGAATGGAAGATCCTCGGTTATTTTGTGGTGATTGTTGCCATTTTACTGGGCGTACTGGCAAATGCCAACCCACACTCTCACTGGATGATTTCCGTATCCTTTGTTATCGGGGCTGTATTGAGCGCCGTTGCCGGTTATATCGGCATGCGGGCGGCCACTTTTGCTAATGTGCGCACGGCCAATGCTGCCAGAACCAGCCTTCGCAAAGCACTGAATGTTTCTTTCGGCGGCGGTGCCGTAATGGGCGTTGGTGTGGCCGGCCTGGCAGTTTTAGGTTTGGGTGGTTTATATATTATTCTAAAACATTTTTTTGCACCTGATGCCGACCTGAATTCCTCAGAAATGCTGACTACTATTGAAGTTCTCACCGGGTTCTCACTGGGTGCAGAATCCATTGCGCTGTTTGCCCGTGTGGGTGGAGGTATCTATACCAAGGCCGCCGATGTGGGCGCCGACCTGGTTGGTAAAGTAGAAAAAGGCATCCCGGAAGATGATCCCCGTAATCCTGCAACCATTGCCGATAATGTAGGCGATAATGTAGGTGATGTAGCGGGTATGGGTGCCGATCTTTTCGGCTCTTATGTAGCCACCGTACTGGCCACCATCGTTCTCGGACAGCAGATCAATGTAGCTGACGGCGCCGATTTCCTGAGTGGCTATTCCCCGGTTGTGTTGCCCATGCTGATTGCCGGCACCGGAATCCTGTTTTCCATCATCGGAACTTTTTTTGTAAAGATCAGTGAGAACGCAGGCATCAGCACCAAAACGGTTCAGAAAGCATTGAACATGGGCAACTGGGGCTCCATTATATTAACAGCAGTGGCGTCTGCCGGACTGGTTTACTGGATCCTGCCGGAGCAAATGGAACTGCGCGGTTTTGTATTTACAAAAAATGGAGTATTGGGAGCCATTGTAGTGGGGCTTGCTGTAGGTGCTTTAATGACCATCATTACCGAATACTATACGGCGATGGACAAGCGCCCTGTAAACTCTATCATTAAAAAATCTTCCACCGGGCATGCCACCAATGTAATCGGAGGTTTAGCCGTGGGCATGGAGTCCACCTTTTTACCCATTCTGGTTTTAGCCGCCGGTATCGTTGCTTCTTACAAATGTGCTGGTTTATATGGTGTATCTATTGCCGCAGCAGCCATGATGGCTACTACTGCCATGCAGCTGGCCATCGATGCCTTCGGTCCGATTGCTGATAATGCAGGCGGTATTGCCGAGATGAGCGAACTTCCCAAAGAAGTACGTGAAAAAACCGATGTGCTGGATGCTGTTGGAAACACCACTGCTGCCACGGGTAAAGGGTTTGCCATTGCATCTGCAGCCTTAACCGCCCTGGCACTGTTTGCCGCATTTGTTGGGGTTGCCGGCATTACCGGCATCGACATTTATAAAGCCAACGTATTGGCCAGCCTGTTCCTGGGCGCCATGATTCCTTTTATTTTTTCGGCACTGGCCATCCGTGCAGTAGGTGAAGCGGCTATGGCGATGGTAGAAGAAGTAAGACGGCAGTTCCGCACCATTCCCGGAATTATGGAAGGAAAAGCTACCCCTGAATATGACAAGTGCGTTGCCATCTCTACAGAAGCATCTATTAAAAAAATGGTTGTGCCGGGCGCAATCGCAATCGTTTCTCCGATCATCATCGGCTTTTTGCCGGGGTTTGGTGCCGAGGCGCTGGGTGGCTTCCTGGCGGGTGCCACCGTTTCCGGCGTACTGTTGGGGATGTTCCAGAACAACTCCGGCGGAGCCTGGGATAATGCCAAAAAATCATTTGAAAAAGGCGTAGAGATCAATGGGGAAATGTTTCATAAAAAATCAGACCCGCATAAAGCATCCGTAACCGGAGATACCGTGGGTGATCCGTTTAAAGATACTTCCGGCCCATCTATGAACATCCTCATTAAGCTGATGTCGATCGTATCACTGGTAATCGCTCCTACGCTTGCACAGGTAGAGGGAAATGTAGCCAAACAACCGGTACCTGTGAAGCAGGAAACAACCAAAAACACAACGGTTGCTTCTAAGAAGATCGCTGCATCATTTAGCAGTGTTTCAAAATAACGGACGGTGATAAAATAAATTACAGGTTGTTTCTGAAAAGAAGCAGCCTTTTTTATTGGAGTATTGCCGCCGCAGAAACACCGAGATACCGAATGGGATTCTTGGCGCCGTAGCCGGTGGTCTGAAGGTCGTATCGCCTCAACTCAAAAAACACGATACCCTGCGTTTACGGTTCGTAATAAACAGGCATCAAAATTAGTTCTACCAATTTCCGGGCCGGACAGAAGGACATCGCCCAGGGCGCAGTTCAAGCTTTATGTATCCATAACTATTTAAGGGAACAGTCATTTTACTAAAATAGATACCGGTCTGTTATGAGAAGCTATTCCGGGCCATCTGCGTCAAGCGCAAATAAAAAAACTGTGTTTCAGCACCGCTGTTGCCGATTCATTTAATATCCGCAAATACAAAGTATACCGCACCGATCATCAATAAAAAACTAACCAGGTATTTCCAGTGAAACGCATTATTGGCAAACGCAACAGCATAAACAGTAAACACCGCAAGCGTGATCACTTCCTGGGTAATCTTTAGTTGAAACAGGTTTATGCCGGCTTTCTGCCCGATACGGTTGGCCGGCACGGCTAAACAGTACTCAAAGAATGCGATCAGCCAGCTGAGCAGGATCGCCTTCCACAAGGGCCAGTTTTCATTCTTCAGATGATGATACCAGGCCAATGTCATAAAAACATTAGAGCAAATCAGCAGGAAAATAGTTCTGTAAATCATAATTGCAATAGCCGGTTTAATTAGTTCAGTGCTTTTTTAAAAGCCGCAACAGCAATAGGGTTAACACCGGAATGACCGATGCTTTCCGCATCATTTACAAAAGCCGGTGTGCTGAATTTCATTTTTGAGGGAATCATTTCCCGGAGCGAACTGTGAAACTGGGTACAACCGGTGTCAGCCGCAAGTGTTTTTACATTATCGGCACGAACCCCGCTGCCGGGCATAATAATGATCCGGCCGGCTGCCTGCTCATTCAGCTGACGGATGAGGGGCGCGCCCTGTATCGCCGTGATCTGTTGTCCGCTGGTAAGGATCCGTTCGCATCCTGTTTGAATGATCTGTTCCAGGGCCTCCAGCGGGTCTTTGCACCGGTCGAATGCCCGGTGAAAGGTAACGCCCAGGGGATAAACGGCCTCAACGATCCTTGCTGTACGATTTGTATCAATCGTTCCATCGGCTTTTAAAAAACCGATCACCACCCCGTCACAATCCAGCGCTTTGCAGTTGATCGCATCCGTAAGCATGCATTCAAACTCATCATCCGTATATAAAAAATCGCCCCCTCTTACCCGTATAATGGGATAAATAGGCAGATCAAATTTTTCGCGGCAGGTTTTGATCACGCCGTACGACTGGGTTGTACCACCTTCACCCAGATTGGCACAAAGCTCAATACGATCGGCCCCACCGGCAACAGCATTCTTTGTTGATTCAAAATCGGTGGTAGCAATCTCAATGGTGAAGTCATTATATATATGTGCCATGGGGTGTTGAGTGAACTGTTATTAGTGAGAAGTGATTTGTTATTTGAGATTTGCTATTTGTTATCTGAGATTTGCTGCTATTTGCCATTTGTAAAATAATAATTCGCATCTACCAGAACTTCTTTGGTTTTTGTTTTGATGGCGTAATTAAACCCCTTATGTATGGCATAGGCGCCCACCACCCCATTTTTATTGATGGCGATAAATGCCACCTGTATTTTCTGCGCATCTGCTTTTTTAATTTTTACGATGCGCTCAATGATCTTCCGGCAGGCCACCTCCGGTCCGTATCCCTGCCGCATCATTTCTACCACACTATGGGAACCCGCAACGCGGATCACATCCTCACCCTGTCCGGTGGCCACACAGGCACCTGCTTCGTTATCCACAAACAGCCCGGCACCAATGATGGGTGAATCGCCCAGCCGGCCGCGCATTTTAAAACCCATACCGCTGGTGGTACAGCTGCCACTGAGATTGCCCGCTGCATCCATGGCCAGCATCCCGATGGTGTCGTGATTCCATTCGCCGTTGTCGAACCGTTCGGGCGCAAAAGGGCCATGGCCTTTATTTTCGCGGTTAATGGCCGGTTCGTATTTGGAGTTCTCCAGCCATTTCTTATACGCTTTCTGTGCATCCTCCGACAGCTCCTGCGGTTCCAGTGGAAATCCCTCCGCCACGGCAAACTGCTGCGCCCCGCTACCTACAAGCATTACATGCGGTGTTTTTTCCATCACCCTGCGAGCCACAGAAATCGGATGTTTGATCCGCTCCAGGAAACCCACACTGCCGCAATTGAACTGATGATCCATAATGCTGGCATCGAGGGTCACAAAACCATCCCTGTCTGGATTGGCGCCCAGTCCCACACAACAATTTTGCGAAGCCTCTGTTATTTTTACACCGTTCTCTACCGCATCCAGGGCGCTCCCCCCCTTTGAGAGCACCTCCCAGGCCCCTTTATTGGCGGCCAAGCCCGCATCCCAGGTAGATATGACCACCGGTCCGTTTTGAGTCACCACCTGTCCGCCACTGTGTTTCAGAAATAAAGAGGTTACTCCGGAAAGGAGCCCAAGCTGAAGAAAACGCTTCCTGTTGATCATACACCTGATTTTTTTTCGAAATTAATCATTCCCATGCATCTCTGAACATAAATCCCCGATGCTTGTACTGCCATAACGTTTCCTGAACCGTACACCCGTGTTTCGTCTTCCCGGGACGTATCCTGCAAGGGACGTCCGGGAAAACAGGCTCCCCGGGAACATAAATCCCCGATGCTTGTACTGCCATAACGCTTCCTGAACCGTACACCCGTGTTTCGTCTTCCCGGGACGTATCCCGAGAGGGAAGTCGGGTAAGACAGGCTCCCCGGGTCCCCTTAAGGGAGACCCGGGGAAGGAACCAAGCTATTGATCAAACGAATCAGAACGATACCTGCGTTGATCGCCGGCCTGCATCTGTAGCCTGGAGTTGGAGAAGGCAATCAGCCGTTGCCGGTATTCCCTTTGCACCCGCCGTTTCATAAAATTGAGCCATCCAAAAAATTGCCCCTTCCATCCGTAAGCCTGGGCAATCCATTTGGTAAGGCTGAAGCCATCGCTGTGCTCAATGATCCGGCCGCCGGAGAACCGCATAAATGATTTGGCTTCGAAAACGATTTGCTTTCTGAACCGGGAGGCGTACCAGGTCGCCTTCCACCGGCAGGTTGCATATTCATGATCAATTTCTTCTGTTTTGATAACCGTTAACCGGAAATCCCGGATCTCGCCAACACACATTTCCCATTTATCCTTTACCGCTTCTCCTTCCAGCATTCCAAAAAGTGGATCACTGTAAATGATGTCCTCACTGTACAAGGCATTCATGGCCCGGTGATCCAGGTTTCCAAAGGCTGCAAAAAACAAACCGATCATTTCAATATTCGTCATCCTGTATAAACTCCCTAAATTGTACGATTTATATAAACCAGATAAAACGCGAAAATAAGACAATCGTTTGCATTGCACCTTCTTAATTTCTAACTCAAAAAATCCTTAACTTGGCGCACAAAACTCAATCACTTAAGTATGCGTGTCATTTTATGTTTTGTTGCTTGTTTCACCCTTTTTAGTCTCCGGGCCCAGGAAGTAAGCATTATCCCCCAGCCGAAGTCCCTTGTGGTAAAAAACGGCCGCTTTATGCTTAACCGCTCTACTCCAATTGTGGCCATATCAAAAGATGATAAAAATATTGCGGCGCTTTTCAATACTTACCTTAAATCCTGTTACGGGTTTACCCTGCCCGTTGTTTCCAAAGGAACAAAAGGCATCCTGTTAACTACAAAATCGGCCTCCGGAGATGGATATACCCTCGAAGCCGATGAAACGGCGATCCGGATCGCCGGCAATTCAGCAGCCGGTACTTTTTACGGAACCCAGTCCCTGATCCAACTGCTGCCGGTTGAAAAAAGCAATACCCTGTCTGTTCCCACAGTATCCATTACGGATGCCCCCGATGTGGCATACCGGGGCCTGATGCTGGATGTAGGACGCCATTACTTCCCTGTAGCATTTGTAAAAAAATACATCGATTATATAGCCCTCCATAAAATGAACTATTTCCACTGGCATCTTACCGAAGATCAGGGATGGAGAATTGAAATCAAAAAATATCCGAAGCTAACCCGTGTTGGCGCCTGGCGCAACGGTACCATTATTGGCAATTATCCCGGTAAAGGAAACGATAACAAGCGCTATGGCGGTTTTTATACCCAGGCGGAGGTGAAAGAAATTGTAGCCTATGCCGCTAAAAGATATATTACGGTAATTCCGGAAATCGAAATGCCGGGGCATGGTGGCGGCGCCATTGCCGCTTATCCTTTTTTGAGCTGCTTCCCGGACAAACCCACTTTTGACTATTTCCCCAAACAAAGCACCTGGTCCGGCGATAAATCCGGGAAACAGGTGCAGCAGGCATGGGGCGTTTATGAAGATGTGTTTTGCGCCGGGAAAGAGAGCACTTTTAAGTTTCTGGAAGATGTGCTGAATGAAGTATTACCACTGTTCCCTTCAAAATATGTGCATATCGGCGGGGATGAGTGCCCCAAAAAGAACTGGGAAAAATGCCCGAACTGCCAGAAAAGAATCCGGGAGCTGGGTATCAAAGGCGATAAAGAGCATAGTCCCGAACATTACCTGCAAAGCTATTTCATTCAGCGGATGGAAAAATTCATCAATGCAAAAGGCCGGCAGATCATTGGCTGGGATGAGATCCTGGAAGGCGGTTTAGCTCCCAACGCCACTGTAATGAGCTGGAGAGGTGAAAAAGGCGGCATCACAGCAGCCCGTCAGAAACACCAGGTGATCATGACCCCGAACAGCTATGTGTATTTCGACTACCAGCAGTCACCCAAAGAAGATTCTGTTACCATTACCAACAACCGCAACTATCTGCCCATTGAAAAAGTATACAACTGGAAGGTGGTTCCCGACAGTCTTACGGCAGACGAACGTCCATTGATCTGGGGCGGGCAGGCCAACCTGTGGACGGAATACGTCGGCAATCCACAAAAAGCGGAATACATGTTGTTTCCCAGGATGAGCGCGTTAAGCGAGGCCTTGTGGAAACCGAAGGCAGACCGTAACTTTGAAGATTTCAAAAAGCGGCTGGAGGTCCAGAAGAAGCGCTACGACCTTTGGGGCGCCACTTATTTTGGCAAATAACCATTGCCTTTGTTATCCAATTCTATCAATCAATAAATCAATATAAAATAAATATCAAATGCCTAAGTCACAAACTGCTAAGCAAAATCATTTAGATACGCTGGAAAAGGTAGAAGTGCAGATCTTCCCGGATCTGAAAGCCGGTTCACTGGCCATTGCAAAGACCATTGCCAGCCTGATCCGCGAAAAACAGAAGTTGAAACAAAAATGTGTGCTTGGCCTGGCTACCGGCTCCAGCCCCAAAACCCTGTATGCGGAGCTGGTACGGATGCACAAAGAGGAAAAACTGAGCTTTAAAAACGTGGTTACATTCAACCTCGACGAATATTATCCCATCAGTAAGGAAGCCATCCAGAGCTACAACCGGTTTATGCAAACGCATTTGTTTGATCATGTAGACATCAATCCCAAAAACGTTCATATCCCCGATGGCGAAGTAAAGAAGGAGGATATTAAAGCCTCCTGCTCCGCATATGAGCAGCTGATTGAAAAAGCCGGAGGTATCGACCTGCAGATCCTGGGCATTGGCAATAACGGGCATATCGGTTTCAATGAGCCCGGGTCCGGTGTTTATACAAAGACCCGTTTGATCAACCTCGACAATTCCACCCGGATCGCCAACTCCTACGAATTTGCCAATATCTCCGAAGTACCGCGCATGGCAGTTACCATGGGCATCAGCACGATATTGAAATCAAAGCAGATCATCCTGATGGCCTGGGGCGCCGGAAAAGCAAAGGCGGTAAAGGCCGCTGTGGAAGAGGATGAAACCGAACACGTGCCGGCATCCCTGCTGCAAAGCCATCCTAATGTAACCTTTATCGTAGACGAGCCCGCAGCATCGGAGCTAACCCGCCTGAAGTCGCCCTGGCTGACCGGGGAAGTAGAATGGACCCCCAAACTGATTAAAAAAGCCGTGATCAACATGGCACTGCACCTGAAAAAGCCGGTGCTTTCCCTAACCAATGAAGATTATAATGAGTATGGCCTGAGCGACCTGCTGGTAGAGAAAGGCAATGCTTATGAAATCAACCTGGAAGTATATTATATGCTGCGCGACAGCATTACCGGCTGGCCCGGCGGAAAGCCCAATGCGGTCATTCCATCGCATCCCGAGCGCTCGACACCCTACCCCAAGCGGGTGCTGATCTTTTCTCCGCACCCGGATGATGACATCATCAGTATGGGTGGTACCTTTCAGCGTTTGCACGACCAGGGGCATGACGTACATGTAGGCTATCAAACCTCCGGCAACATCGCGGTAACCGATGAGTTTGTAACCCGCTTCCTGGATTTTGCAGTGGGCTTTAACAGCATTGCAAAGATTGACTCCGACAAACCATCAAAGATCCTTGCGCAAACACGTAAATATGTGGCCGGGAAAAAACCAAACCAGATCGATACGCCCACGATCCGGGAGATCAAGGGATTGATCCGCCGGGGTGAAGCCAGTGCCACCTGCCGTTATGTAGGCATCCCCGACAGCAATATTCATTTTATGAACCTGCCTTTTTATGAAACAGGCACCATCGAAAAGAAACCCCTTGGCGAAAAAGACGTCAAGATCACGATGGAATTGCTGCGCAAAATAAAACCACAACAAATCTACTGCGCAGGCGATTTTGCTGACCCGCATGGCACACACCTGGTATGTTTCAATGCCGTGGTTGCAGCCTTGCAACGGCTCCGTGAGGAAGGCGATGAATGGATCAGCGACTGCTGGTTATGGTTGTACAAAGGTGCCTGGCAGGAATGGAATATTGAAGACATTGAGATGGCCATTCCGATGAGCCCCGAACAGGTATTGAAAAAAGCGGTTCGGGATCTTTATCCACCAGTCGCAAAAAGACATGGTTCCCTTCCAGGGATCGGATAACCGTGAGTTCTGGCAGCGCGCTGAAGAACGGAATGCCAATACGGCGGCTATTTACGCCGACCTTGGGCTTACACACTATGCAGCGATGGAAGCCTTTGTGCGCTGGCATTATTAAGGATCGTTTTATTTGAATATTCCAAAGCGCCAATCTCCGGATCGGCGCTTTTTTTACGCCGCTATATGCTGCAATAATAAACCGGCATTCCCGTTATTGCCGTACACCGCACAATGATTTCTGTTTTTACAAACCTGCCCGCGACAACTTATTTTTATAAAACAGATCGGCGTACGGCGCCGTCAATAACAACGGCCACCCCACACACCCGGAACGGCCCATTTGGTTTCCACAGGCAGTACCGGAATTATGCTGTAACAATGCCCAAACCATGCGATCCTGATATTCATTATAATGCAGGAGCATTGCACTACTTATACAATTATTTTCAAAAAGATTCCATTGTATATTAATAATTTTTATCAAACTGGTTTCTTCATTAAAAAGATACAAAAAAACAGCGCTGATTATTTTAGTTATTTAATTGCCAGACTTATCTTTAGCCAGCATTAACGGTTTACTAACTTCTTAAAGCCATTAAACATTCATATGAATCGCAGAAAATTTATTAAGAACAGTGCTGCTTCATTTGCGGCATTTTCCATTGTGCCCTCCTACGTGCTGGGAGGCCGGCATATTGCGCCCAGCGACCAGCTTACAAAGGCAATCATTGGTGTAGGCGCCATGGGGCAGGGCCATATTGCTTATCCCGGTGCGCGCCTGGTCGCCATTTGCGATGTTGACAAAAAGCATCTGAACGATGCCCTGGGCAAATCGCCCAAAGGCACCAAAACCTATCACGATTACCGGGAGCTGCTGCAGGATCCGGCCATCGACATTGTGCATATTGCAACGCCCCCGCACTGGCACGGCATTATGAGTGTGGATGCGGCCAATGCCGGGAAGGATGTATGGTGCGAAAAGCCTATGACCCGTACGATTGGCGAAGGCAAACGCGTACGGGAAGTGATTCAGCAAAATGAACGCATGTTCCGGCTCAATACCTGGTTCCGTTTTAAAGATAATTTTTACGGGATGAATACTACCGTAAAACCTATCAAAAAGCTGGTGGAAAGCGGTTTGTTAGGATGGCCACTGAAAGTAACCGTAAATGCAGCCACCGGTTTTAACTGGAAATTCTTCTGGATCGGGAAAACCGTGCTCGACGTACAGCCCGTACCCCAGGAATTGGATTACGATTTATGGCTGGGCCCCGCACCTTTTAAGCCCTATAACCCGCACCGTGTGCATCAGACCTTCCGTGGCTATTGGGATTATGACGGTGGCGGCCTGGGCGATATGGGACAACATTATCTGGACCCGGTGCAATACTTTTTAGGAAAGGATCATACCAGTCCGGTAAGGATCGATGTTGATGCTCCTGAACAGGACCCCGATGCAGCCGGCACCTGGAAGCGTATTGAACTGACGTATGAAGATGGTTGCAAGATCATCCTGGATGGCGAGAACCGCGATACCAATGCTGCTTATATTGAAGGACCTAAAGGAAAAGTGTTTAACGGCTTCCGTACCACGATCCCCGACCTAGATAAAAAGCTGGCAGCCCTGCCAGATCCGGAACCACAGCTGGGTGACTTTGCACAGGCTGTAAAAACCCGCCAGAAATTTGCATTGAATGAAGACAATGGCTTCCGCTCATCTACCCTGGTGAACCTGGCGATCATTGCCGTGCGCCTGGGGCGTTCGCTGGAATTTGACCCGGTAAAACTGGAATTCGTAAACGATGCCGCAGCCAATGCACTCATGAATCAACCCATGCGCGGACCTTGGTCCATTTGATGATCCTAAAAAACCAGAAGATGAAAAAATTTACAATACTAACTTTTATAGTTCTATTACTGGCGGGCATGGCTTCCGCGCAGCAAAAAGCAGATGTACGAACCACCGAAACAAAAGTGGCGGATCTTTTAATGAAATTGCCGCCGCAAAATACAGCGGCGCTGGACGCCGCCATGCAGGAACTGGTAAGCATCGGGGAACCGGGATACCGGAAAATTATTGCATATGTGCAGCCGCCCGGCAAACGGACCGATGAAGCAGCCCGTTATGCCATCAGCGGATTGACAAAATACCTTGGCAAAGGATCCGATCGTGCCGCAAAACGTACAGCCGCTCTGGCACTTACAAACGGAATCAAAGCCGCCAAAAGCGATGAGGTAAAGGATTTCCTTTTACAGGAACTGCAATATGTTGCTGGAGATGAAGTGGTGCCTGTTGTAAAAGGGTACCTGCTGAATAAACGGCTTAGCGATCCTGCTGCACGGGTGCTGGTGCGGGTAAACACGACGAGCGCGGCCAACGCCTTATTATATGCATTAACCGGTGCAAAAGGCAGTCAGCAGATCACATTGATCAAGGCACTGGGTGATATGAGGTATGCTCCTGCTGCAAAAAAACTGCAACAGCTGTACCCCGCCGCGCAGGATGTAAATACACAAAAGGTATTGTTGTATTCCCTGGCCACGATAGGCGATCCCCAGTCCGCTGCCACCCTGAAAGCCGCTGCTCAAAAAGTGAACTATAAAGCAGAGGCATCCAATGCCGTTAACTCCTATCTGCGTTATCTTAATAAGACTGCAGAAGGCACCGGCAAAGCTACTGCTGAAAAAACGGCCCGTGAATTATTGACCATGCAGGCACTGCCGGCCCAGTTCAAAAATGCGGTCCTGGCCCTGCTTTATAAAACAGCCGGTGAAAACGCCCGCCCGGAGCTGCTTGCAGCGCTTTCATCGTCTGATAAACAATATCGCGCAGCCGCTGTAGGTCTGCTGGAACAATCCTATGACGCGCAAACAGCTGCCCAGATACAGGATGCGGTTAAAAAAGCCGGCGATCCTGGTCAGCAGGCAGACCTCCTCTATGTATTTGGCGCACATAAAGACCAGTCGGCATTGCCATTACTTACCAGCCTGCTGGGCTCCAATAATCAACAGGTACAGCTGGCGGCCATTACAGCCATTGCGCGTGCGGGTGAGGAAAAAGCCATTGCCCCGCTGCTGAATCTTATCAAAACCGGCGATGCGACCGTTGCCGGTGCGGCAAAAAATGCGTTACTGACCATCAAAGGTGCCGATGTCGCCAGCCAGGCCGCCGCCCTGATGCCGCAAACTTCCGGTACCGCACGCACGGCCCTGATGGATATTGTGGCGCGTCGCGGTGGTGAAAAATATGCCGGAGCTGTTTTTGCAGATGCCGCTAATAGTGATGCTGCAGTACGGCTTGCCGCCATAAAGGCCCTGCCTTATGTAGCAGCCCCCGGAGATGAATCAAAGATTGCCGGACTGCTGAACCAAGCATCCAATGACGAAGAAACCGATGCCCTGCAACAGTCTTTATTTGCTGCCCTTAAAGAAAAGAAAACAAAGGCAGAACAGGTAGCAGCCGTAAAAGAACTGATGAGCGGTGCCGGTGCCCGTAAAACCCATTACTATTCCGTGCTGGGTGATATCGGCGGCAAAGAAGCACTGGAAGTGGTGTTGAGCGACTTTAATAACGGCAACCAGGAACAGAAAGCTGCTGCATTAAAGGCCCTTGCTTCCTGGAGCGATTTTACGGCGCTGGACGCACTTTATGCCATCGCAAAAGATCCGGCGAATGCTGGTTTTAAAAACGATGCGCTTAACAGTTTCATTGCCGGCATCAACCGTTCAAAAAACCCGGTAGATCAGAAAGTACTAATGTTCCGCAAGGCCATGGACCTGGCTTCCGGCAATGCTCAAAAAACAAATATTCTCAAAGGAATTTCCGCCAACAGTTCATTATTATCCCTCGTGTTTGTATCAAAGTACCTGGATGATGCGGCATTGCAGCAGGCTGCTGTACAGGCGGTAATGGCAATTGTTACGGATCATACCGATCTGTACGGACCATTGGTGGAAGGCATTGTAAACAAGGCGATCTCCCTGAATAAGGATGGCGAAGCGACGTATCAGAAAGCGGCATGGGTAAAACAACTGGCCGGGCTTCCGAAAGAGCCGGGCTATGTATCTATGTTTAACGGTAAAGATCTCTCCGGCTGGAAAGGCCTGGTGGGCAATCCGCTCACAAGAGCAAAGATGACACCTCAGCAACTGGCAGAGGCACAGCAAAAAGCCGATGCACAAATGCGTAAAGACTGGCGGGTGGAAAACGGGGTACTCGTATTTGACGGCAAAGGGTTCGACAACCTGGTTTCAGATAAAATGTATGAAGACTTCGAACTGTTTGTAGATTGGCGCATGGAAGCAAAAGGCGATGGTGGTGTATATTTAAGAGGATCGCCACAGGTGCAAACCTGGGATCCCTCACGCACTGATGTAGGTGCACAGGTAGGCTCGGGAGGACTGTACAACAACCAGAAAAACCGGAGCACTCCGCTGGTTTTTGCCGACAACCCGATCAATGAATGGAATACTTTCCGCATTAAAATGGCAGGCAATAAAGTAACCGTTTACCTGAACGGCCAGCTGGTTACCAATAATACCATACTGGAAAACTACTGGGATCGCAGTATTCCCATATTCAGCAAAGAGGCCATTGAACTGCAGGCCCATGGGACCCGGCTTGAATTCCGCGATGTATATGTGCGTGAAATTCCCCGTCCCCAACCCTATGTGCTGAGCGCACAGGAAAAAAAGGAAGGTTTTGTGCCCATGTTTAACGGGGTAGATATGAATGGCTGGACCGGTAATACCGAAGGCTATTTTGCCCAGGACGGTGCCATTGTCTGCGACCCCACCATTGCCGTTCCTGAAGGAGCGAATCGCAATGTGTATACAGAAAAAGAATACAGTGATTTCGTGATGCGTTTTGAATTCCAGTTAACACCGGGCGCCAACAACGGGTTGGGCATCCGTGCTCCGTTAACCGGCGATGCCGCTTATGAGGGAATGGAATTACAGATCCTGGATAATGAAGCACCTATTTATAAAGAGCTGCAGCCTTACCAGTACCATGGTTCCGTTTACGGAATCATCCCCGCTTTAAGAGGCTATCTCAAACCGGTAGGTGAATGGAACTACCAGGAAGTAAGAGCCGTAGGCAACCATATTACGGTAATCCTGAATGGCAAGACCATCGTTGATGGTGATATTGCCAAGGCCAGTAAAAACAATACCGATACGCCGGATCATAAGAAGCACCCGGGATTGCTGAATAAGGCCGGACATATCGGGTTCCTGGGTCATGGTTCCTATGTTAAATTCCGGAACCTGCGGATTAAGGACCTGGGTAAGAAATAACCGTTATAGCAAAAAGTGAAAGAAGCGGTCTTCTATGTTGAAAACCAAGTATCGAGTGTTAAAATTTCAATACTGCATCAGCTTTTAGCTGGTGCAGTTCTTTTTCAGGCCCTATAAAAACAATCTTTTCTTAGCAGACATTGTTACACAAGCTGCAATTTCATGTATTATTTTTTACAGGTTGCCAAATGCAAACTCAAAAGAGTGATCTTGTTTACAAGCCACAGACAGCCTCCTGCATTTAATGGCAGACCTGAGTTTTTATAAGCCATAAAATATATCCTAACCCTATAAAACTAAAAAATAAAAAGCTTCTTATCCAACGATTCCCGTTACATATTCTTTTTGATTTACAAGAACATACCTGATCCGGTTTAGTAACTTCCGGGCAACTTTAATAATGGCTTTATTCCCGTTCATTCCGGGCAGCAGCTGTTTGTAATATAATAACAACGCCGGATCCTTTCTGATGGCCATCCAGGAGCACTCTGTCAAAATGGTCTTAATAAAAGCGTTTCATCTTCTGCTTATACCTCCGATTCTTTCCGTTGCTCCGCTATTATGAGTAATGGGCGTTAATCCGCAATGGCTGCATAAATGATCAATGTTCTTAAAACGTGTTATAGCTCCCAACTCTGTTAATAATACGATTGCCGAAGTTAACCTTATATCCTGGACAATTTTGGATCGGGTTCTGACCATTAAACGGTCAGCTTCCTGATCCTGTGTTGAAATGTGCACCTCATTCAAATCCCCCATTTTTTAACCCTTTAACTATTTTACGGCTATCCACTTTGTCCGTCTTACGCTTATTCTCCTTATCGCTGGCAGGTACATCTGCTGGATGTATCACTTTACAGCAGATCCCTTTGCGTTGAAAGGCTCGTTGTATCCAAAACCCACAAAAACCTGCTTCATAGGCCAGGTGATAGTTGGCTCCTGGATAATTACTCATTAAAAACTTTTCAAGTTGATCCGCACCCGGTTGCTGACTAAATGTCTTCAATTCAAACGCATCACTATAAATACTAACCATCCAGCTTTTGTGATGCGTATCAATTTCTACATAAATGTTTTGACCGGTAAAATCTTTACCTTTAGTTGACTTTGTAATCATGACTTTGAGTTTTTGTAATTAAATTTACTCTATACTCGAGTCATGATTTTTTCAAACATACGAACTCAAAAGTCCAGAACCGTCATTTCGATCCCGCCCTTGCGGGACGAAGCGGTCCCGATTGCTATCGGGAGGAGCAATCTCGTTAACTGAAATATATATTGAAGATTTCTCGGCTTCACGGCGTTACGCTCGAAATGACGAACTTTTGAGACGGCCTCTTTTTTATGTGCATACGGACAGGTAAAAGACAGCCAACACTATTTTCGTTTAAAGCAACACTGCCTGCCCGGTTTTTACCGATTCATCGCATGCAAATGCGATCCGCAAACTGTTTACCGCATCGTTCATATGGTCGGTAAGATCTGCATCTTTAACGATTGCATCATAAAAATACCGTTGCTGCCGGTTGCACAATTCCTGGTGATCGGGCTCATCCTGCATATCGATCCATTCATCCTTTTTTGTAAACCGGTCGTCGGCATCAATATCGGCGTGATGCCATAAGATCGATTCTGTTTTGGTATGCGCATCAATATTGGAAGAAGCCCCCGCTCCGCCTGCATTTTTTGCAACAATCGAAACCGAACCCTTCGGCCCGATTACATCCTTCACAAAAAAAGCCGTTTCGCTGATCATGGGCCCCCATCCTGCTTCATACCAGCCTACGGAGCCATCTTCAAAACGGAGCTGCAGCTGGCCGTAGTTATAATTATCTTCCGGAACGGAATCGGAAAGACGCGCGCCAATGGCGGTTACCTGCACCGGTTTGGAGCGGACCATCTGGCACATCACATCAATATAATGCACGCCACAATCTACGATGGGGCTCATGTTGGAAAGGAATTTCTTATGCACCTGCCAGGCATGCCCGCTGCTTTGCTGGTTCAGGTTCATCCGCATCACCAGCGGCCGGCCCAAACCTGAGGCCAGTTCAATAAATTTTTTCCAGGAAGGATGATGCCGCAGGATGTAACCGATCACCAGTTTCCGCTGGTATTTTTTGGCCGCATCTACCACCCGTTCGGCGCCGGCAACGGAATCGGCCAGCGGCTTTTCGATGAATACATGGGCGCCCGCTTCCAGGGCTTTGATGGCGTATGCTTCATGGGTATCCTGATAAGTGGCAATACAGACCGCGTCTGGCTTTGTTTCTGCAAGCGCTTCATAGTAATCGGAATAAAGCGGATAATGCCCTCCCAGCTTTTCATTCAGTTCCCGGTTGCTATGGCCCCGGGATACCAGTCCGCAGATCTCAAATGCATCCATCTGGTGGTAGGCGGCTGCATGCGAACTGCCCATATTTCCGCAGCCCGCCACTAATATCCGTATACGTTTTTCACTCATATCGATCCCTTGCTTTTATATTTGGTAAATACTTCAAACTTACATGAAATCAGCGGGAATTTAAAGAAGTGCTTCGGTGTAACCGCGAGGAATGCTCCCTGGCGATCCTAAGCTTGTGCACATCGCAGTTGCGTTTTAAATGCAACGGAGGCTAAGCGTCCGCAAAGCGATTTGACAGCAACTTTTTTGTGCCCTTTACGGATGCCTTGCGTTGCGGTTAAAGTTTGAACGCAAAAGCGCCAGGGTTCCGCAAGGTTCACAAGGGGCATAAGATTTACACAGGTTTTCGTTGCATCCATTGCAGGTGCTTTGAGACCATTGCGATTAGCTATTTAAAACGCAACGGAGGCTAAGGATCCGCAAAGTTGGCAAAGCGATTTAATAACAACTGCCCTTGCAGAATATCTTCCGCATATCGCCGTTAAGTTTTAATCGTAAGGTTTTTCGCAGCGTTGGCAAAGTGTTTGGCGCATTGACCTACCAATTCCCTGGCGATCCTCGCGTCTTCGCAGTAGAAATTTAACCGCGAAGCGCAATAGGGCCCTGCCCTCCGTTTATTTTTCGTAAATTCCCGGATCAAAATCACAACTATGGATTTTTTAAAAACACTGGGCATTGAAAAAAGCAACCCGGGCACCAGCACGGGCCGTGCATGGCTGGGGCCGCTCTCCGACGATATCGCCTCTTACTCTCCCGTAGATGGTCTGCTTATCGGTTCTACAGCCGCCACCCCGGAGGGTACCTATAACGAAGTTGTTGCAAAGGCACAGCTGGCCTTTAAAGAATGGCGTAGCTGGCCGGCACCCAGGCGGGGCGAAGTAGTACGGCAGGTCGGCGATGCCCTGCGGACATCCAAAGATGCGCTTGGCAGACTGGTATCCTATGAAATGGGAAAAAGCCTGCAGGAAGGCTGGGGCGAGGTACAGGAAATGATCGATATCTGCGATTTTGCGGTGGGGCTCAGCCGGCAGCTTTATGGGCTCACTATGCACAGCGAACGCCCCGGTCACCGCATGTATGAGCAATACCATCCCCTGGGAGTTGTGGGTATTATTTCTGCATTCAATTTCCCCGTTGCCGTTTGGAGCTGGAACGCCATGCTGGCCTGGGTTTGTGGCAATACCTGTATATGGAAGCCGTCGGAAAAAACCCCGCTCTGCGCCATCGCCTGCCAACAAATTATTGCTAAAGTATTCGAAGTCAACAATGTACCAGAGGGAGTCTGCAATTTAATTTCCGGGGAAAGAGCCGCAGGCGAATGGCTGGCCGGAGATACCCGGGTGGCCCTTGTTTCCGCAACCGGCTCTACCCGTATGGGCAGGTCCGTGGCAGCAACGGTAGCCGGGCGCCTGGGGCGCTCCCTGCTCGAACTCGGCGGCAACAATGCCATCATCATCTCGAAGGACGCTGACCTCAATATCGCTATAACGGGGGCCTTGTTTGGTGCAGTTGGTACTGCCGGGCAGCGCTGCACCACTACCCGCCGCCTGATTATTCATACTTCCGTTTATGAAACCGTAAAGGAGAAATTAAAGCAGGCTTATGGCCAGCTTAGGATTGGGGACCCGCTGGATCCCGCCAACCACGTGGGGCCGCTCATCGACCAGGCTGCCGTACAAGCTTATCTGCAGGCCATAGAAAGGTGCCGGCAGGAAGGAGGACAGTTTCTGGTGGAAGGCGGGGTTCTGGAGGGAAACGGCTACAGCAGCGGCTGCTATGTAAAACCCTGTGTAGCAGAGGTTGAATCTGGCTTTTCTATAGTAAAAGAAGAGACCTTTGCGCCCATTTTGTACCTGTTAAAATATGACGGTCTGGAGGAAGCAATTGCACTTCAGAATGCCGTTCCGCAAGGACTTTCATCCGCTATCATGACCTTAAACCTAAGGGAAGCCGAACAATTTCTTTCTGCCGCGGGAAGCGATTGTGGCATCGCCAATGTAAATATCGGCACTTCCGGTGCCGAGATCGGCGGGGCTTTTGGTGGCGAAAAAGAAACCGGAGGCGGAAGAGAAAGCGGCAGCGATGCCTGGAAAAATTACATGCGGCGGCAAACCAATACCATTAACTACAGTACTGCCCTGCCACTGGCCCAGGGCATCCGGTTTGACCTTAACTGATAAATATTACTTAAAGAACATTAAAAGTGCAACGGTTCAAAACCGGGCCGCATCGTAAATAACAGTAGCGGACCCTGCCTTTAAGGAGACCTCTTTTAAGATAATCTTTAAAGGAGATCCGTTAAATTTGCAGCTTTTGCATTACGAAACACAATTTAGACCATACATGATGAAATTGTTGAAAAAAGCCGGATTGGCCCTGTTGGGTAGTTCATTGCTGATGACAGGTTATGCCCAATCCGATGTTCCGAAAGGATGGCATCTCAAAGATCTGAAAACAGACGGCTATTACGGCATCAGCCTGGACAAGGCCTATGATTTCCTGAAATCAAAGCACAAAAAAAGCACACCCGTGGTTGCCGGTATCATAGATTCCGGCATCGACACCACCCATGAGGATCTTCGCTCCGTTTTGTGGATCAATAAAGGCGAAATTGCCGGCAATGGGATTGACGATGATAAAAACGGTTATATTGATGATGTACATGGCTGGAATTTTATTGGCAGCCGCGACGGGAAAGCAAATGTGACTAAAGATTCCTATGAAGCCGCAAGGGTTTACTGGGGATTAAAGAACAAATACGATGGCAAGACGGCCGACCAGGTTCCCGCCGCCGAACAGGAAGCTTACAAAACCTGGGTGCGCGCCAAGAACGATGTTTTTAAACCCGATGAGAGCGGCTCGGATGACCTGTTCCTGGAAAGAGCGCTCAAAATGATGAAGATCGGCGATGAGATCATCCGCATCGATCTGAAAAAAGAAAAATATACGGTAAAAGACCTATCGGGCTACCGGGCCACCACCGTTAATGCCAACCAGTTTAAAGCCTTCCTGACCGCTTTTAGCAAGGATAATAACAGCGACGATCTGACTAACAAAGACCTGATTGAAGTAGTGGAGCGGGACGTGGAAAAAATGAACAACAAAAAGCAGGCACCTGAAGCCTATCGCGATGAGGTGGTAAAAGACAACTATAACGATATCAAAGACCGGTTCTATGGTAATAACAATCTTACCGTAGATGAGGAATCGGCCATGCACGGCACTCATGTTGCCGGCATCGTAGGCGCGGCAAGGATGAATAACCTGGGAATGGACGGTGTGGCCGATAACGTACAGATCATGGCGGTACGGGCCGTACCCAATGGTGATGAGCATGACAAAGACATAGCCCTGGCCATCCGTTACGCTGTTGACAATGGCGCCCGCGTCATCAACATGAGTTTTGGGAAAGGCTTCTCCCCCGAAAAAAAATGGGTGGATGATGCGGTCAGATATGCCGTTGATAAAGGCGTGCTGCTGATCCATGCTGCAGGGAACGACAAGCAGAATAATGATACCACCTTCAACTTCCCCTCAGCTTATTACCTGGATAAAAGCAGGCCCTCCACCTGGATTACGGTGGGTGCCAGCGGGCCGGATGCCAAAAGCGGCCTGGTGGCTAATTTCTCCAATTACGGAAAAAAAGAAGTAGACGTTTTTGCGCCCGGTGTACAGATCTACTCCACCCTGCCGGGCGGCAATACGTATGGCAATCAGCAGGGCACCAGTATGGCGGCCCCGGTAGTTACCGGCCTGGCGGCGCTGATCATGAGCTATTACCCGGACCTTACGGCCCTGCAGGTAAAAGAGATCATTGAAAAATCTGTAGTAAAACCTGCCGAGAAAGTTACCAATCCCGAAACCGGCACAGTGGTTTCCCTCGCCGATCTTTCTACAACCGGCGGTATCGTAAACGCCTACGAGGCGGTTAAGCTCGCCGACACTTATCAAAAGGGAGGTACATCCCAAAAGCCGGCAGTTAAGAAGCGCAAATAAAGATTTTTGCTATAGCAAGAGGCTGTTTCCATATATTTGGGGGCAGCCTCTTTTATTAGAAGCCGTTAAATTGTTAATTATGTAGGGTAAAAGGGAACAATCTGCCCCCTTTACAATAAATTTGTTGATTAAAATAGTTTGAATCGATGCCACTGCACCATTTAATTGTTGTCTATCTGATCAGTATCCTCCTGGTATTTCTTCCTTCATTCGGCCTGGCTCCTTTGTTTAAAAAAGCAGGACAGGCATCCTGGAAAGCCTATATTCCCTTTTATAACACCTGGGTGATGCAGGAAATTACGGGGCGGCCGAAACATTGGGTGTTCTGGCAGTTCATCCCGGTAGTGGGATGGTTCATCACCCCGGGTATCTTCATCGAATTTGCAAAAGTATTTTGCCGGTTCTCGTTCGCCGATCATTTTTTTGCGGCTTTATTTGCTCCTTTTTATTTTCCCTGGCTCGCGCGTAATAAGGACGCCCGTTTTATTAAGGCCGAAGGTGTGAAGCACCACCAGAAACCGGCCTGGAGAGAATGGGTGGATGCGGCCATCTTTGCCGTTGTTGCCGCTACCCTTATCCGGATCTTTATCTTTGAGGCCTATGTAATTCCTTCCAGCTCCATGGAGAAAACACTGCTGATTAACGATTATCTTTTTGTAAGTAAATTCAGCTACGGACCGCGGATCCCCAATACTCCGCTCTCCGTGCCGTTTGTACATAACTACCTGCCGGGAAGCAGCGCCAAATCGTATACTACGTTAATCCAGTTACCCTATATCCGCTGGTTTGCGTCGCCGGTAAAAAGGAACGACTGCGTGGTATTTAATTTTCCCGAAGGAGATACCGTCATCAATAAAGAAGGATACCAGTCTTTTCAGCCTTATTATTCACTGGTGCGGGCCTATGGGCGCGACCAGGTACTGAACAATCCTGAATTTCAGCCCCTGGCCGTGCACCCGGTTGATAAAACCGATAACTATATTAAACGCTGTATCGGAGTTGCCGGCGATTCGCTGAAGATCGTGGATGGTATTGTGTACATCAATAACGAACCGGGCTATGTGCCCCCCACCTCTGCCACTTTCTATTCCTTCCGGACCAAGAATAATGCGCCTATTGATGCCGATTTTCTGCGTGAGTCCGGCATCCGGCTGAATATGGAAGGCTCCGGCCCGGATTTTGGCATGATGAGCGGGGGCAACTACAGCATCAATCTTACCCTTCCGGAACTGGATATTCTGAGAAAACTTTCCGTGATAGACCCCAATAGTATTGTTAAAGATATTTTCCCTGCCAACTATACGGAGCAAGGTACATTTCCCTTTGACACCGTGCATTTCAAATGGAACCGGGATAATTTCGGAACCATCTGGATCCCCAAAAAGGGCGCGACGATTACCCTTACACCGGAAAATATTGCTCTATACCGCAGGGCCATACAGGTATATGAAAAAAACAACCTGGTTGAAAATCCCAATGGCAGTTTTGTAATAAACGGCGTGGCCACCAACAAATACACGTTTAAAATGGACTATTACTGGATGATGGGCGATAACCGACATAAATCGCAGGACAGCCGCTACTGGGGCTTTGTGCCCGAAGATCATGTGGTAGGAAAGGCGGCCATGATCTGGTTCAGTTATGAGAACGGCCCCCGTTGGAAACGGTTCTTTAAGATCATTAAGTAAAACAATTTAAATAAAGCCGTCTTTAAAGGCGCATCTCCGGATGGGCGTTTGAAGACGGCTTTATCGTTGACATCAACACCTGTGTAATGAAACAAATAACAATCGAAAGAGCAGCTCCCGGCGACGTGCCCCGGCTGCAACGGATCGGCCGGGAAACATTTGCTGAAACATTTGCCGCATCGAATACAGAAGAAAACATGCGGAAATACCTGGAAGAAGGATTTTCAGCAGCAAAACTTACCGGCGAACTGGAAAACAGCCACTGCGAATTTTATTTTGCCCTGCTGGATCAACAGGTGATTGGCTATTTAAAATTAAATACCGGCAGCGCTCAAACCGAAATAAAAGATAACAAATCGCTTGAAATCGAACGGATCTATGTGCTCCAGGCTTTCCTTGGTAAAAAAGTAGGTCAGCTGCTTTATGACAAAGCCCTCCAGGTGGCCAAAGATAAAGGCCTGGAATACCTTTGGCTGGGGGTTTGGGAGGAGAACCGGCGCGCCATCCGCTTTTATGAGAAGAACGGATTTGTGGCCTTCGATAAACATATTTTCAGGCTGGGGAACGAAGAGCAGACGGATATTATGATGAAGAAGATGTTGTCTGGTAATTTGAAAATGTGAAAATGTGGAAATATGGGAATGAAGATACCGCTCCTATTCCATGATCTGTGCTCCGTTTAATATCTGCAGGAGTAGAAAAAAGTGAGTAGTAAGCAGCGAGTATAAAAAACGAGCCAAGCTGGAACTACCCTTCGGGAATGTAAAATAACCAATAAGAAATATTAAATATAAAAGTAAAGATGCCGTTACTGCTTCATGCTCTATCTGCGATCGATATTTTATAGACGCCAGGCCCCAGATATTAGACGATAGACATCTGGTGCCTGGTATCAAATATCTAACGTCTAATATCTATCATCTCGCAACAAGCATAAATACGGAGCCAACCTTAAACCTTGAACGTTAAACCAGAAACAGTTCTCTGCTAATTAATCAACGGCTTTACTTTTAAAACCATATCTGCTGCAGATTGGTGTGCCAGGTTTGAAATTTCGAATGTTGCCAGCGCTGCTTCCAGTTGTTGCAGCCTGGCAGTATTACCGCTCTCCTGGTATTGCTTTTTCAGGATGCGGATCTTTTCAAAATCCTGAACCCCTTCGATCATTTTTTCAAAACGGATGGAAGTTGCGGGTCCGGGGTATACCTGGTAGGTATCTCCTGCAGGCCAGGTTCGGAAACGGCTGTCGTTTACCGGGTCTGCTACCCAGCTGTTATAAGCCCAGCGCAGGTAGCCCTCCATATTTTTTGCCGCTGTATACCAGCCTACCCATACATGTTCCGCCGGCGGCGAAAACGTAAACCCGTTGGGATATTTTTCGGTGCAGCAGGTATACCAGGTACTTAGTTGTCCGCGCTGTGTCCTTGCCGTCAGTACATCTGCGGGAAACTGGTGTGCAGAAGCAAGACAATAATCATCAATATCCTTTTCAATTTCGGCATGATAGTCCCCTGCCAGAGCAACCTTCCAGTCTTTATCAATACCCTTCAACAATTTGATCACGGCCTTCATCGCATCCATCGGGCGCTCATCCATGGCAATGGTGGTTTTACCAAACCAGCCCTTTGCCTTAAGATGGCGGGTAAAATCTTTCAACATCGGCGTCCAGAAGGCATTGTATTCCTCCGAGCCGATCTTTCCGGCAAATACAGTATCCCGTCCCAGGCTTTCATCGTAGTACTGGAAGGCCACTTTCCAGGGTACCATGCTGTAACAGTTGATGCGCTGGTTGATGCCGGTGCTCATTACAAATGTTACGTATTTATCAAAGAGACTGTAATCAAAGCTCCAGCTGCCATCTTTCTTTTTAGTCCATTGGATCAGGCTGGGATAGTCATCATAGGTTTGATGTCCCCAGGGCTCGTTCACAATACTGGCAGTGATGTATTTTTGCCCGGCTTTTGCCAGCATAGTGTAATACTTACGCATCAGTTCAAAATGCGCATCGCTCCATAAGGGCACGTTGTGTATCCGGGCCACGGCCGCCGGGTGCTGCCACAGATCCAGCCGGAACGCCCAGTCTGCAGCAGCAGGCAGGGTTCTATCCAGTACTTTTATCATCAGCTTTAACTGATATTCCTTATCCGCTTTTACGGTGATCAGACCTTCATAATTACCGGCCTTTGTACCGGCAGGTATATCCACACTTACCCAGATGGGTTGTACCTGGTTTTGCTTTACCGTGCCGCTGGTCTTTTCAAAATGAATGGCATCGGCCACCAGCGAAGAATCAAAATCCTCCGGTTTACGGTGCCCGCAGCCATTACGGAATTCATCCGTCATTACATAACCCATCAACCCGATCTGAACCTGGTCAGCGGGAATTACTGCACCATTTTTTGTTTTGAGCGCGCCCGCCGCCGCTGTTACCGGAACTTCTTTTGCAGACCATACGCCCAACTGTGTATGCACCCGCTCTCCTTTCCAGGCCACTAATGTTTCCATACTTTTGGGAGTCCCTTCCGGCACCCGATCTTGCGGGTATCGTTTATTACTATTGAGAAACCCGACACGGGTGCCTCCTTTCAGGACCTGCCAACCCGTGTTCTTTTCCGTGGTGGTCGTTGGAGGAGCTTTCTGCAGGGCAAGGCTGACATCCTGTGCCGATAACATACTAAAAGTGCTTAGCAAGACTGTTGTTAGAAGATAACGCATGACAATGAATTGAGTAGGAGGCAAAATACATCATTCTCCTCTTAAATCCAATGGTAGTGGAAACGATTGCGCACGTAAAAACCAAGGCTCCTGCAACTATTGCATCCGTTGAAAGCCGCTGTTTACTTCTTTTTAGGAAAGACATGGTTTTGCTGAGCCCATTGCTCCCAAAGTGCGCTCAGGCGTTGCACCTGCTCCGGAAAGCGGGCAGACAGGTCATGCAGTTCTGTGGCATCGTGTTGCAGATCAAAAAGCTGCCAGGGCTTGCCCGGTGCTGCAACCAGTTTCCGGTTGCCATCCCGCACGTAACGGGCACCAAAATGCTCATTAAAAAGGATACGCGATGCGGGGGCCGCCTTCTGGTTGAATGAAGGCACGAGGCTCATGCCCTGCATGGGTTTTATGACATGCCCGTTATACTGCGCCGGGTAACGGGCATATGCCAGCTCCAGGAAGGTGGCCATAAAATCGATCACGTGCCCGGTGGTGCGCTCAATGCGGCCTTTGCCCGTAATTCCCTTAGGCCAGCTGGCGATCACGGGGGTGCGCACTCCGCCTTCAAATGAAGATGCTTTTGCAAAACGGTAGGGCGTATTGGCTACATTGGCCCAGGCGGCTCCGATAGAAGTAAAGCTCGTTTGTGGTCCGGGCAGCACCTCCTTATTCACCGGGTAGCAGATGCGTTCGCCTTTGCGGGTAGTACCGGGGCGGTCAAAACCCGGACCGTAGGCCATTGCATTCTCCGGGCTGGCACCGTTATCACTCAGGAAAATAATCAACGTATTTTCCAGTTGCCCCTCCTGCTTCAATGCCGTAATAATGCGTCCGATGCCCTGGTCCATCCGGTCTACCATCGCTGCATGCACCGCCATGGCACGGGCCTCCCAGTCCTTATGCGGGTTATCGTTCCAGTCCGGAGTGCCGGCTTCGCGCGGTGAAAGTTTGGTAATAAAAGTGTCAATTAATCCCAGCGCCGCCATTTTATGATAACGCTGTTTCCGGATGGCGTCCCAACCAGCCGTATAGGTGTTTTCATAGTTATGGATGTCTTCCGGCAGGGCCTGCAACGGCCAGTGCGGTGCGGTATGCGCCACGTATAGAAAAAACGGGGCTTTTTCCCGGCTCAATAAACGGATGTATTGAGCGGCAGTATCGTTAATGGCATCCGTATGATAATAATGATCCGGCACCCGGGTTACCGGCGTGGTGCCGCTTACCAGACTGAAGGGATCAAAATAATCCACCACTCCCCAGATGTTTCCGAAATACCGCTCAAACCCGCGGTTGACGGGATATTGTTCCACCGGTGAAAAATAAGGATGGATATCCTGGTGATTGAGCCAGCGGAGCTGGGCTTCGGCAGTGGGCTGTTCCAGTGTATTGCTTACATGCCACTTGCCAACCATAGCCGTATGATAACCGGCCGCCTTCAATACTTCTGCGAGCGTTACGGTACCGACCGCCAGCGCCCCCTGGTACCCGGGCAGCCCGCGGTTGGTAGTCATTTCGCCGATACCGGCATTGTGATTGTACATACCGGTAAGCAGGGCCGCCCTTGTAGGACAGCAGCGCGAAGTATTGTAAAAACTGGCATACCGGATGCCGTTTGCCGCCAGCCGGTCCAGGTTAGGCGTTGCAATTTCGCCGCCATAACAACCCAGGTCCGAATAGCCCAGGTCATCAGCCAGGATCAGTACGATATTGGGTCGTTTGGATTGTGCAGCTCCGGGAAAACACAGTCCCAAACAGAGGATCACTAAAAAGATTATCCGCAGGCAGGCCACCGTTCTTTTCATTTTTTGATTACATAATAAGAGGACACCGTACCGGTTCTTACCCGTATGGTGTGACAACAAGGTAAAGCACAAATGTACAAACGAAGCGTATCCCTTTCTTTTCAGGAAACAAGAAAAGAGAAAGACAATATTCCACGCTATTCAAAAAGCAAGCCTCTGACAGGCAGGCCACCTTTATTTTGTATCACCTGCATAAGGGATCCGCGCCCATATTTCCTCACTATACGCACGGGCCTGCCAAACCTCGAACTCAATTTTCCGGGTGTTAAAAATTTATACCCGGTAATACCCGGCTTGGGATTATTAAAATAGATCGATTTTGTAAATGATTCTTCAAATGTTGAGTCCGTCAACAACCGGTAAGTGCCATAAGAGGTAATCACTGTTCCCTTTCCGGTAACCTGGAACAACTGCATAGTACCATCATTGGTAAACAATTTGTATTGCCCGGGACTTACGGGTGTAAAATCAGATTGCCCCGGCACTTTTCGCTCTTTTAATTCCCAAACGCCCCAAAACTGCGCGGTTGATTTTTCCTGGCCGAGCACCCGCAAAAAATAAAATACCGCCAACAATAAAGCAATCGTTCTATATTTTTTCATATCACTGTTTTCGTAAAATCATGCATTGTGACGGCCTGCTTTCCCAGCTTTGTGCAGCCCCTCAACCTCCTAATGATATCGGGAATGCTGTTAAACGGTTCGGTCTGCAGACGTAAACAATACATATAATCTTTCAAAACGCTTTTAAAACTTAATCAGGTATCAAACCGAATATCAATATCCACCTGCAGGTTCACTTCCGGTAGTAGCGTTTACCACTGGATGGCCTGATCTTCGTCCGGTATCTGTGTATTGATCTTTCTTTCCATAATCAGCGATCCGCGAACCGTGTAATCGATGGACGCATTGGCTGCAGATGTATAATCGGTAAAATTGTAATCAATATTATTGATGGTCACATACCGGTGAACCAGGTAGGGCTGAAGCTCATCTTTAACATCTTCAACCGTATAATAAATTTTTTGATTTACATTTAACTTCATCGAAGGGTTATCAGAACGAAGCGTAACTTCCTTGGTCTGATCATCAAAATGGGCGTATACTTTATAATATCTTCTGTCGGTTTTGTTTTCGTCTACAGTGCCGGCGTAGAAAAATACTGAATTTTCATCAACAACATAAGCTTCTATTTCGCTCTTCACGATTGCTGATCCGTTTTCCTCTCCTTTCAAATAAATTTTGAGGGCCGTACCGCTATACACCCCCGAATAATCATTAAAAGGAACGATCCTCAATAATGCCTTCGAGTAATTCCTTCTCGGGTTGGGTGTGTAACCATCCGAAGGCTGAATGGTCAGCGGGAGAATCCATTTGTTTACCAGATCAATATTTTTAAGAGAGAACCCGATGTTTATCGTGTTGGTATTGGCCTCTTTTGGTATGGACACGGTACCAGGAATCGTAAAATACTGACTTGTCAGCTCTTTGTAATAGAGATCTGTTCGGTTTTGAAAATTCGCATTATTGAAGGCGATCAGGGTATCGGAATCTACCCCGATATGTACCAGTAAATCATTGTCGTTGTTCGTTGAACCACTAACGATTACCGGCAATTGATAATTAACAGCGCCGTCCGGCTTGTAGCGGATATGAATGGGCGTAACATCATCGCCATTAATGGGAGCTTTAAAAGAAACATAATGTTTAAATTGTTCGGAAACCCAATCCTTGTTACAGGCTATGCTTCCCAAAAGAAACAGGACAGACAGGAATGCAGCGATCTTTTTCATTCGTAACTATTTTATTGATTTTGGCCGAATGGAACTTATCCGGTATAAAGTTTTCATTCCTTTTGTAATAAAATGAAATTTTATAATGAACGGTTCATTCATAGCTGTTTTAATTATTTATAAGTTTGCCAGCCCGGGTTTTGCGTTAAACGGGCATCACGCCTCAGTTCATCGATGGCAATTGGCCAGAAATACATTTTAGAGGCAAAGGTGCTTTGGAGTGCAAAAGCAGCCACCGGCTGATGAAATAAATCTCTTTGAGTTGCGGTCATCAGTGTATTGTAGCCATATATAGGAACGGTTAGCTCAATAGCTGCGTCTTCCCATCTGCGCAAGTCATAATACCGTTGCTGCTCACCCATCAATTCAATCTGCCGCTCACGCTTTATCGCCGTGCG
Source organism: Niabella agricola (assembly GCF_021538615.1). Lineage (NCBI taxonomy): Bacteria > Pseudomonadati > Bacteroidota > Chitinophagia > Chitinophagales > Chitinophagaceae > Niabella > Niabella agricola. The sequence continues at coordinate 679,988 of NZ_JAJHIZ010000002.1, read as the reverse complement.
TAGTTGAGCGCTGCTTGAATAGATGGCACCGGGATAATCGGGCAACCCGGCCCTGATCCTGACCGGCCTGATGCCTTTGCGCATTTCATCTACATCCCTGGCAATGGTATAAACCGTCGAACTATCCCAGCTGGGTATCGAATAGGAACCGTTCAATTCGTTTAAAGATTCGGCGTAGGCCAGTAATATATCGGCATAGCGAATGGCCGGCTCATACTTTGGCACCACTTTACCCAAATTTCCATTTTCATAGGTATCCTGCGGATTTACATATTTCATTACCCCGATACCAGTCCTCAGCCAAAACATGGTATTGGTATAGCCATTACCGGATCCACGATAATAAAAAACCTGCTTTTCCCTGTTATTGACCTGCGACTCATTGGTAAGATGCCATACACTGCCGTTATAGGCTACCGAAGCATAAAACCTCGGTTCCCTGTTCGCAAATTGTAAGGACACGCCGGAGGCCAGGGGTTTATATCTCCCATCTGCAACATCCTGATCGGTTACAAAACCTCCTACCCGCTGGCTGCCATCCCCGCTGCCATACTCCATACCCTTCCCCGGCACATCGGCACCATCGTTCATATAATAAGCATCGCATTGTTTTAATGTTAATCCATGTGTGTTCCAACCGGAGGCTATACGTGGTAACTGGTGCACTACCATTACGTTGATCCCCTCGGAGGATTGATTCTGCCCGCGTGTAAAGATCAGCTCCGGGTTTGAAGAGGCCGGCACTTCGCCATCAAAAAGAGCGCGATAAGAATCAAACGGATCGATATCAGCCCATCCCTCCGGCCATGGCTTTTCCGAATACGCTGCGTTATAGGGAGGTGCTATGGTGGCAGGATGGGTTATGGTGCCCGACGACTTATAGGGCGAAACAAACAGAGAATAAACACCCAGCTGCATCACATCTTTTGCCGCAGCGGCTGCCCGCGCCCATTTTTGCTCATCATAAGTAAGTGAAAGCAGCGGCGTTCCTTTATCATCTACCAATTGTGCTTTATAGTCCATACTCAGCTTACCTCCATTCATCAAGGGGCTTGCCGCATATAGAAATACTTTGGCACGGGTTGCCAATGCGGCGCCCCTGGTTGGCCGGGCAATGGCCAATTGACCACGGTTTTGCGGCAGATCCCTGGCGGCAAGCACCATTTCTTTGCCAATATATTCAGCGCATTGTTCATAGGAATTCCTGGGCAACGCTAAATCGGCATAACTGTCCGTATAATCCACGCCCTCATCAGGAAGAATGGGAACAGGGCCGTACTTCCTGAGTAAAATCCAGTAACAATAAGCGCGTAAGAACCGGGCCTGCGCTTTGTAATCCGCTTTTCTGGCCGCGTCTATTACAGTAGACCGGTCAATATTTTGTATAAATATAGAAGCGCTCCTGATTCCCTGGAAGCATTTGGCCCAGGACTGAACATCGCCCTCATGATAATTGCCAAGACTAAATTTATTATAATTCAAAGAGTTGGCATTCTGCGGGTCATACGCTCCATCCCTGTCGCCGTAATACATATCATCGCCAAAGTTGAATGGCTCGTAGCCTTTACTGGCCACATCGGCATTAATCTCGGTAATATAGGAGTAGGAGTTTGCCAGCCATTCTTCAATATATTTTTCATTATTAAATGATTTATCTAAAGTCATCCGATCCTTAAAATACTGATCGGTATTTAAATATTTTTTACAGGAAATCAACAGCGTCACCACCGCAGCAAAAACGGATATGGTTGTTATTTTTTTCATCAAAATACGTTTTATATTATAAACCGATTGTTAGTCCAACAGTAACCGACTTGGGTAAAGGATAGGTTTCGCCTCTTGGATCTGCTGTTTCCGGATCCCATAATTTGAAAGGCGCCCAGGTTAATAAATTCGTACCCAAACAATACACACGCAAACTGCTCATATGAATCCGGTTGAGCATTTGTTTAGGCAGCGAATAGCCAATATCCACATTTTTAATCCTTAAATAGGCCCCGTTACGCAGCCAATAAGTGGAATTGCGATAGTTATTGCCATTTCCGTTATAACTTAACCTTGGATAGGATGCGTTGGGGTTTTCGGTTGCCGGATCTCCGGAAATAGCTGCCGATATCCACCGGTCTTCAACCATACCTTTCAGGATGTTGCCCCATTCGCCTTCACTGAATGCATACACGGTTTTTCCATAGATAAAGAAACTGGATTGTCCCGCACCCTGAAACCGTACACCCACATCTAACCCTTTCCAGCTTGCGGAAGCAGCCATGCCATATATTAAATTCGGGGTGCTGGTTGAGCCTATGGCAACGATATCATCATCATTGATGACGCCATCCCCGTTTACATCTTTATATTTAATGTCGCCGGGCTGATAAACACCATACGTTTGTGTAGGGCTGTTTCTGATGTCCTCATAATCTTTAAACAGTCCTAATGCAATTAACCCTCGCGTTTGATTCACACGGTATCCTTTTTGCATCTGGTAGGGATATACACTTTGCTGCTCGTCCCGATCCAATATTTCATTTTTGCTGTACGTTACATTACCACGCAGGGTTACAGTTACCTTATTAAAATTATGCTTCACGGTAACATTCCCGTCAACACCCATGGAACGCACAGCGCCCACATTTGCACTTGGCACACTGGTAAGACCAACATAACCAGGCAGGAAGTTCCGTTGCATATAAATGCCCGTACGCTCATCCTTAAAGGCATCAACGGTCATAGAAAATTGATCATTCCAAAGCGATAAATCCAGACCAACGTCTTGTTTGGTCGCCACTTCCCAGGTCACATACGGCGACGCCACCTGGGTAAACCCTAAGCCTCCGTAGTTCTTATTGTTGCCATATTCGGCCCATTCATATCCGCCCAGCCCTTCTGCAATCGTATATAAATACGGGAACCGGTTATTCCCCAGGTTATCGTTACCTGCCTTACCATAAGAATAACGGAGCTTAAAGAAATTGATCCATTTTAAGTGATCTTTAATAAAGCGTTCTTCGGCAATATTCCATGCCACTGAACCCGCGGGAAAGAAACCAAACTGGTGCCCGGGACTAAAATTCTCCGATCCGGTATAGCCGAAATTAAAATTTGCATAGTATTTATTTCTCCAGTTGTAGGATACCTGGCCTGCAACGCCCTGGTTTCTCTTGGCAATCCCGTTTTTAATATCCGTTCCCAGGTTTTGTGTGAAGGTATTGGCTTCCTGTGTATATCGCAGGTCCACCCCTATATTATGGTCATTCTTTATAGTGCGCCCATAAGTGAGCAACGCAATGAGGAATTCCCTGCGGCTGCCATTAGAGCTGCTTGACTGTTGCAGTTCGCTTGGGCCAGACATGTTGGTAAAAACCAGGTTACCCGCAGCATCTCTATACCGCTCTGCCCTCCATTGCTCCGGCCATTTGCGGCGTTCGATCGTGCTGGAATTATAAGTATCGTAGCCAAAACTACCTTCAAATTTCAACCCTTTTGTTATAAAGTTCAGGTCCTGGTTCACCGTTAGATTTGTTTGAATGTTATTTTCCCAGGTTTCATTATAACCTGTTTGGGTGGCCGCTACCCAGGGATTGGTTTTATTGCCGGTACCCACAGCCGGTACATATCCGTTGGAGTAATAGATGGGCGTGCGAACGGCGGTATAGCCGAACAGCTCTCCCCACACATCCGCATCCCCCAAACCGGGGCTGTTCCTTTTTCTCAGGGAGCCCGATACACCCAGTTTCAAGATTGTCGTTCTGGTAACATTCACATCGGTATTGAGCCTGTATGTCCATTTTTTAAAATCAGCATTCGTGTTATAATCCTTTCTTATCGCATCGTCTGTTTTATACATACCCTTCTCATCCAGGTAGGCACCGGACACAAAATACCGGGCCGTAGTACCGCCTCCGCTCAGGTTAAGATTCGCGTTATAGGTCATCGCTCCGTCTTTTAATAACTGACGCGACCAATCCACATTCGGATACAATCCGGATCCAGGCCTAAACGTAATAACTCCAGCTCAACAGGGCTATATATGGGTGCACGATTCCGGGTTATCTGCGCTTCGTTAATTAAATGGGCGTAGGTGTTTCCGTCCACAAATTCAGGAGTGATGGTACGGGTGTTATAAGAGGATTCGACTTTGGCGTTTATATTGGTTTTACCATGATCCCATGCTTTGTGGTAATCAAAACCACCCCATTGGCTCCTTTAGACCCATACATTGCGGTAGCAGAAGCATCTTTGAGTATAGAAATGGATTTAATATCATCAATGTTTACTTCATTAATGTCTCTCTCAAATCCATCGATCAGCACCAGGGCGTTATTGTTGGCTCCAAATGTAGAGATGCCCCGGATCCAGAAATTCGAGATATCTTTCCCGGGCTGCCCGGAAGTTTGCATCGCCATAATGCCGGTACATTGCCCGCCAGTGAATTTACGATGCTGGCGCTTGGGGCCGATTTCCGGATGGCGTCCATATCCACCGTGGTAATGGCGCCGGTAACATTGATTTTTTTCTCAAGGCGGGTACCGGTAACCACGATCTCGTCCATAACGCTGGCGCTCGACTTTTGCATCAAAACATTCACGTTATCCTGATCGGTTATCTGTACTTCCACCGTGTCGTAGCCCACATACGAGAACAATAATTTATGGTAGGCTTCCACTTTAATGGTGAATAAACCTTCTTTTGTTGAAAACGTACCCAACCCGGCCGAGTTAATGACCGAAACGCTTACTCCCGACAAAGGCGCCCCACTTTCCCTGTCGCTTATCTTCCCATGAATCGTCATCCGTTCATTTTGGGAAAAGGCCGTCATCACGGTAAAAAACAGCAGGAAAAAAACAGTAATTTTTTTTATCAGCGATTTCTTCATAGCAATCATCTTTTAGTTTTCTAATGAAATTTTCCGGATACAACGATTCATCCAATCGCCCACATAGAACACATGGTTTACCGAGTCATAGGCCAACCCTTCCGGCCGGTCAAACCGGGCTTCTGTGCGAAGCCCGCCATCAATATGGCCAAACGGATCAGGATTAATACTGGAACTGCCCCTTCCTGCAAAAGTGGTCACTTTTCCCTGAGGCGTGAGGATACGGATATCATGATTGTATTGCTCGGTGAAATAAAAATCATACTCATCTTTTTTTCCCGCGTAGTCCGGATTTTTAACAAATACGCCCTGATAAGGATTGGATAACCTGGCTGTTGTGCCTACCCCATCAACCCACCCCGCCGAACGCGGCTTCCCGCACACTACATAGGGCTGCGTAAAGGTTTTGTTATTCCAGTCATAATCGGTTCTTAATATATATTGCTGGTTGATGACGATGATATACGCATAGTCTCCGGTTGGCGCAATGTTAATATTAAACTCCCAGCTATTGTCCTGAATCTTAAACAGCTCCTGGTAATCTTTAATACCCAGGTCATGATTTGCCAAATACCGGTTCAGGTCAAACCGGTAAAACTGTCCTTTTTCATAGCTGTTAAAATACAGTTCGCCGTTTACAGGATGTATAGAGGCCCCGTTACATTGCTTGTAGGAAGTGAGCACCTGCGGGTCTTTAAAGCCAGTTGCCCGGGATAAGATGGAGGTGCTCTTGCCATTCACATCGCCCTGGTCATTGGCAATAATCATATAATTCTTATCCGGCGTAAAAGCAATTGTCCGGATGCGCTCCCAACCACCCATGCCTCGCGTGATCGGGGTAGTCACTGTTTTACTGTTAAAGTTCAGCAGTCTTATATCTCCTCCGTCCTGTCCTATATATAGCAGGTTGGGATCTTTTGGATCGAAGGTGAGCCATGAAGGATTTAAAAAGCCTCCACAATCATCAAAAGTGCCGTCTTTTATATCGTAATTGCCCCTTTCATCTTTCTTACCGGCCAGGGTAGTTACCACCATTCTTTTTTGGTAACTGAACGCTTCTTTTGCCACAGCCACCGCCTGCCCGGTACCCGTTCCTACGCTTACCTGTATCTCACCCGTATACGCCTTATCCGGAACAATACAATAAATGGCATCATCGTGCACATTAATGGTGGTTGCATTTCTGCCACCTATTTTGACAGAGACGATGGACTTGTTGTTCCCAAAATTTTTCCCGTAAATAACGAGCTGCTGGCCGCTGCCCCCTGTTTTGGGAAAGAAATCTGTTACAAGCACCTCTTCTGCCGGGTTATAAGGCGTTCCGCCTGTGGTATCAACCATACCTTTTTTCTTGCAGGCAACCGCCATCGCCATTACCGCCAGCAGGCCAAACAGCCATTTGAATAATAAGGAACCAGATCTTTTCATTTGTATGTATTTTATTTTTAGCATTATTTACAAGCCAAACCACGGGCCGGGCTGCGGAGTGTTGGACGGATCACCACTATTTATGATGGGCCTGCCGGTAACGCATTCCCGGGCCAGGCCGTCTGCGGGACTACAGCGAAAATTCCAGGCTGGCCGGTTTTAAGCGTCTGTTATTTTTCCCGTACGGGCAGTAAGGGAATGCTTCCAAACAGCAATCGCAGGTTCTGACTTAATCATATCATTCAACATATTTATTGTACTGAATCCCGGAACAAAATATCACCCCGAAATGCGCTCATGACCAGGCTGCAGCCTTTTAAACGGAAATAACACTATGGAACAAACGTGCAGTATAAGCAGTATCGCCACAATCCCTAAAGGAGTGATCCCTTTCATATGCAAGAAATTCAGTTTATTTAATCATCGGCAACCGGAGGTCAAAATTAACCGGCCGCTAAAAATACCTTCCTTCATTTCTGATCAAAAACATTTCAAATCGTCTCATTTTTTAATATTTACGCAGATCTTATTAATTTACGCCGCTTCCTGTAATGAGCAACGCTGCTACCGGGCTTCAGAGGTACCGGTAGTTGGTCATTGCAGAAAGCGGTTGCATTCATTTTTCAATCTTTTTTTTGATGAACCTGCTACGTATTATCGGATGGTGCTTGCTTACATTGACGGCCGTATGCGGGCGTGGCCAATCCATCTATTTCCGGCACTATGAGGTGGAGCAGGGGCTTTCCCATAACTCGGTGATTGCCGCATTGCAGGACAGAAAAGGCTTTATGTGGTTTGGCACCCGGATGGACTGAACCGGTTCGACGGATACGCGTTTAAGATCTACCGCAGCGGAGGCACCCATTCATTAAGCAGTAACGCGATCTTTTACCTGCACGAAGACAAAGCTGGAACACTTTGGGTGGGTACTGAAAAAGGCATCTATTCTTTTAACGCCAGTGGTGAAAACTTCGAAAAGCTTCCAGGCTCTTCCGGCAAAACGATACGGGCCATCCAGGATGATGGCAGCGGACGGCTTTGGTTTGCAGAAGACACCGGGCTTTATCAATACCACTTTGCTACAAAGAAGGTTACAGCAACCGGCAGGGGAATCATCAAAAACAGTTCTTCCATTCTCTGCGACCGCAATGGAACAGTGTGGGTGGGCTATGGCGAGGGACGGCTGGCGCGTTATCATGCAACGACGGATCGCTTTGAAATACTGCCTCCCATCCCCGGGGCCGGGCATAACAACTCTATTGAAAAAATTTATGAAGGCAGTGATGGCATCCTGCTGGTCGGAACTTCGCGGGAAGGGTTAAAACGGTTTGACCCCGCTACCGGCACCTGGGCGGCAAGCCGGCTGACAACTTTTAACGGGAAAAAATTATTTGTACGGGGCATTCTTCAAACCGGGGACAGCGAATACTGGGTTGCTACGGAGTCCGGCCTTTTTATATACAACAGCCGGTACGACACGGCGCGGCATATCCAGAAGATTGCGCACCATCCGTATGCGCTTTCCGACAACGCCGTTTATTCCCTGTGCAAGGATACCGAAGGCGGTATTTGGGCCGGCACCTATTTTGGAGGTATCAACTATCATCCGAATGCAGCCCTTCATTTTGAAAAAGATTTTCCTTCGCCAGGCAAACACCGGATCGCGGGTAATGTGATCCGGGAAATCACTGAAGATCGCAATGGCAACCTATGGATCGGCACTGAGGATAAAGGACTGATCAAACTTAACGGGCATACCCGGCAGTTTGAAAACTTTATTGAAAAGAAGATGCAGCCGGCCATCGCCTCCACAAATATTCACGGATTACTGGCAGACGGGCGCTATCTGTATATCGGCACTTTTGAACACGGGCTTTACATCATGGACCTGGAGCGGGAACAAATACGGGCGCATTTTGAAACAGATGGTACGGGTAAAGGCATCGGCAGCAATTACATCAATATCATCTACAAAACAAAGGCCGGGCATATCATTATCTGTACGGCCAACGGGCTGTTCCGGTATGATACCCGTACGCAGCAGTTCCTTCCCTTCAACCGCATTCCGACCCAGGCTTTTTATTCCGCGATCATGGAAGACCATCAGCACCATTTATGGCTGGGCACGCATCATGAAGGTGTGTTTTACCTCAATAGCCGTCAACAACCGGTGCGGCTTTCACTGACAACCGGGGGAAAAGACCTCCTGAAAGAAAGCCGCATCCTCAACCTTTATGAAGATCACCGGCAGCAACTATGGATCTGTACCGAAAATGGGCTATACTGTATTGACCTGCTCCGGAAAACCTTCCGTTTATTCAATACCAGTACGGGTTTACCGGGCAATATGGTATATGCGATCCTGGAAGACCGGGGGCATCATATCTGGGCCAGTACCTCAATGGGGCTGGTGCGCATCAATGGCAGAACGGGGGCTATTAAGGTCTTCAAAAAGACCGACGGACTGGTGAGCGAACAGTTCAACCACCGTTCTGCCTATAAAGACAGCAGTGGTATGTTCTATTTTGGCAGTGTAAAGGGATTGATCCAATTTAATCCCAACCAGTACAACACGAATCACCATATTCCCACTATCTATTTTACAAAACTGCAGCTTTTCAATAAGAACGTAGAGCCCGGGGCTCCCGGCTCCCCGCTCCGTACTTCTATTTTAAATACGCGCGATATTGTCCTGGATTATAACCAGGCCACTTTCAGTTTTGATTTTGCAGCGCTCAGCTATACTTCCCCGGATAACCTGCAGTACGCCTACAAACTGGAAGGGCTGGATAAGAACTGGAACATAATTGGTACAGAGCGAAGGATTCACTTTAATAACCTGGCTCCGGGCAAATACCTGCTTAAAGTACGTTCCACCAACAGCAGCGGACTGTGGGTATCCAATGAAAAATCCATCGGGCTGCAGATCCGGCCGCCTTTCTGGAAATCGCGGACAGCCTACACACTCTATGTGATCGTTACCATATTATTACTCTTCAGTATACTGAAACTGCTGCACCGGCGGCAGGAAGAAAAGCAGCGGCGGCAAATGCAGCTCTTTTCCCTGAATAAGGAAAGAGAGCTCAACCAGGCCAAAGTAGATTTTTTTACAACCGTTGCGCATGAGATCCGCACGCCGCTTACACTGATAAAAGCACCTATGGATAAGCTATTGAAAATGGCAGGAAAAATGCCGGAGGCCGAACGCGAATTATCCGTAATGAACCGCAATACCGAACGCCTGCTGACGCTTACCAACCAACTCCTGAATTTCCGGCGGGTTGAGTCGGGAAATTATGACCTCCACCTGGCTACAATTAATATTGCAGAGCTAACAGCAACGATCTGGGAAAGCTTTGGACCGGCCGCCGAAAAAAAGGGCATGGTCTGCCAGTTTCATACCACCGAAGCAGTGCTTCCTTTATACGCCGATGAAGATGCTTGCACGAAAATCATCAGCAACTTACTGGATAACGCTATCAAGTACGGACAGCAGTTGGTGCGTTGTGAGGTGTCTGTTGCAACCTCCGCAACCTTAAAGAACGTGATCATTACGGTATCCAACGATGGCAGCCTGATTCCGGAAGACATCCGCGGCAAGATCTTTACCCCGTTCTTTCGGTCAAAAGAAGGTGGCCCGCAACCAGGTGCCGGGATCGGCTTGTCCCTGGCCCGCTCACTGGCGGCACTGCACCAGGGAACATTGGAATACAGGGCAGAAAATGATCTGAACAGCTTTATACTAACACTGCCGGCTGCCGCCGGCGCAGATACAGGTACATAAACATCAAAGGTCTTTGTTCTTATTGAAAGCGCTCTCCACTTTTTCAATATATTCCGAGGGAGTCATTTTAAATTGCTTCAGGAAGTTCCGTTTGAACTGGCTCGAAGAATTATAGCCCACCCGTTCGGCTACCTCGTTAATACGGTGGTTCCCTTCACCAATCAGGGCTGCTGCTTTTTTTAACCGGGTCAGGTTAATGATATCATAAGGTGCCAGGCCGGAAATGGATTTGATCTTGCGGTACAAGGTAGGGCGGCTCATATTCATTCCCTGCGCCAACTGTTCTACGTCGAGGTCAGGATCGTCGAGGTTTCGAACGATCAGCGCATGCAGGGTTTCCAAAAACTCCATATCCATTTTTGAATACGCCATACTACTGATATGTGCCATGGGTGATTTTGCATAAAACGCTTTCAGGCGGGCCCTGCCTTCGAGCAGGTTTTCCACCTGGGCGTAAAGGTATTCCAGCGAGAACGGTTTTTCAATATACGCATCGGCCCCGGTCTTCAATCCCTGGATTTTCGATTGCAGGGTATCTTTTGCCGTAAGCAGGATCAATGGAATATGACAGTATTCCAGGCTGGATTTAATTTTTTCACAAAATTCAAACCCGTCCATATGTGGCATCATTACATCGCTGATGACCAGTTGCACCAATGTGGTATCCAGGATCGCACAGGCCTCGCGGCCATCGCGTGCCGTTAATACCGTATAGTGGTCCTTCAGGTCTGCGGCAAGATAATCCAGTATTTCCTCATTATCATCAACCAGCAGTATGGCCGGTTGCAGTTCTTTTTGATCGGTGATCCATGCTTCCATTTCAAATAGTGTCCCGTAATTTATTTGATTGGTGATTTACGTTCAACAAACCCGTAAATTACGAAAACCCGCTGATTTTCCAAGAGGGAATGCATTCCCACACCCCGGGCAGTGTCCTCACTGCACCGCCAGGAAATTGATAAAATAATGCGGATACCGGTTCGTTATCATTTTTTTGCCACCTGCGGTCTATACTTTCCTGCTGATTTTTCGCTGATTTACGTGGCCATGCGCTTGCCCGCAGAATCCGCCGGGAACACTATCCCCTCTTATAATCCCCCCGAAACCGAAAACGGCTGATCGCTTTTAGCCAGCCCTCTTTTCTTATTGGGCGTTCCGCTCATTATAAACGACAGGCGGCCGCCCTTTACAAGATCCTGGTAGGTGATGAAATTTTTTGTATAGGGTTTGCCGTTAAGCAGTGCATTGCTGATGTACACATTTTTTTCCGAATTCTGCTGCGCCTCAATGATAAATTGTTTTCCGTTTTCAAGGGTAATGGTGGCTTTTTTAAACAAGGGACTGCCGATTACATACTCATTCGTTCCGGGTGTAACGCTATAAAGTCCCAGGGCGCTTAGTACAAACCAGGAGGAGGTTTGCCCCTGGTCTTCATCGCCGGGATAACCATTCTCCGAAGCGCTGTACAGCCGCTTCATGACTTCGCGGGCATGATACTGGGATTTCCAGGGCTCATTGGCATAATTGTACAGGTATACCATATGCTGTATGGGCTGGTTGCCATGCGCGTATTGTCCCATATCGGCCATTACCATTTCCGTCATCTCATGAATCAGGCCGCCATAGGTACCCACTTTAACGGTATTGGGCACGGAAAAGACGGAGTCCAGCTTGGCGGTAAAGCGCTGGTCGCCCCCCAGCAATTGCTTCAACCCGGCCATATCATGGAATACGGACCATACCCAGTGCCAGGCATTCCCCTCGGTATACGGACCACCCCATTCTGTGGGATCAAAATTTTTGATCCAGTTGCCTTCCGCATCTTTACCCAGCATAAATCCCCTGACGGGTTCATAAACGTTCCTGTAATTAAACATCTTTGCACCAAACAGGTCCATGTATTTTTTGTTTCCAACAGCTTTTGCCAGATAGTACCCGCAAAAATCGTCATAGGCATACTCCAACGTTTTAGCCGTAGCCTCCCGGTACTTTGGATAAGGCACATATCCCATTTCATTATATTCTTTATATCCATCCCGGCCGTTGGCCGGTCCCCAGGGACCTTTATGATTGGCTTCATGTGCATAAGCATCCAACGCTTTTACCGGATCAAAGGTGCGGATGTCTTTTGCCCAGGCATCAGCCAGCAGGGAAATGGCATGGTTGCCGATCATACTTCCCTGTTCATTCGGAAAGGACCAGGAAGGTAGCCAGCCGCATTGCTCCTGTGCGTCCAGCAGGGCACTTACATAACGGCCATGCATGGTGGGATGCAACAGCGCATTTAATGGGAACTGTGCCCGGAATGTATCCCAGAAGCCTGTGTCTGTAAACAGGTACCCTTTATGGATCTTTCCGTCATAGGGCTGAAATAATAAGGATTCCCGTCTTTATCCAGTTCATAGAATTTACGTGCAAACAGGCTGGCCCTGAAAAAGCAGGAATAGAAGGTTGCCTTGTCTGCTTCGGAATCGCTTTCCACCAGGATCCTCGACAAATGTGCATTCCAGATCTTTGCGGCTTTTTCCTTTGTTTGCTCCAGTGTCCGGTCGGCGCCCAGTTCTCTTTCAAGATTGCGTGCGGCCTGCTCCGGGCTGATATAGGAAGAAGCAACTTTTGCCTGCACGGTAACACCGTCTGCAAAGCGGATATAAGCACCCCGGCCGGCTCCTTCCGCTTTTTTACTGCCAGCACTGATGCTATCCCCGCGGTTTTCCCAGGTTCCGTATGCTGTAAAAGGCTGGTTGAACCGGATCACAAAAAAACTTTTCCATCCTTTTTGAAACCCATGGCCGTTATTTACATATCCTGTTATCGTATTTTCGGCGGGATGGATCTCTATGCCACTTAAACCGGTATATCCATCCAATACCAAAAAACTTTTATGTCCTTGCGGGAAACGGAACCGCAGATGTACGCCTCTTTCGGTGGGCGACATTTCGGTAGTGATCCCGTTTTCCAGCGCCACCCGGTAATAATGTGGCTGGGCGATCTCTTTTTCATGGCGGAATACCGCCGCCCGGTCCTGTTCATTCACAACCAGGTTGTCGACCACCGGCATCAGGGAAAACACCGCATAATCATTGGTCCAGGAACTGCATTGGTGCGCCTGCTGAAACCCCCGGATGGTATTTTTTGAGTATTGATATTTCCAGCCATCACCATTGCGCCCGGTCTGGGCCGTCCAGGTATGCATTCCAAAAGGTAATGCAGTCGTTGGGTACGTATTGCCGTGGGTTAGCTCATGCGATGAGTTGGTGCCTTGCAAGGTATTTACATATTGAACGAGTTGACGAGGCTGTGAAAACAAGGTACCTGCAACCACTGCGGAACTGAATCCTGCAAAAAAAACGTTCTTCCAAATCTTCATATGAATAAACCGATTTTAATAGTATGCAGCGTCTCCTGCATAACCGTATTCCATAGCCGAAAATACAACGAACATTAATATACCGGGAACTGCGCCACCCGCAACTGCGTAGCACCGTAAGGAACCAGGGTTATGGAATCCTCCGGATCCAGGTGCAGCCCGTACGTAACACTATAAGGCAGCGGCCCCGCCGATTCGTTATACAGCTGCCAGCGCTTGAAGCGTTTTCCGGTGGCCTTAATGGATATGGGTACCGTTGCAAGCGTCCAGGGATAGTTATCTGTGAGTGCAGACTGTTCTACTTTGAAATGTTCGTTCAATTGTGTTTCTGAAAAATCGGGCAAACCGTAGTTCCAGGGTGTCAGCGGACGTATTTCATAATAGCTGCTCCCATTTTCAACCGGGTCCTGCGTATTGGTGACCAGCTTCTTTTCCGGCGCGATCTTCAGGGCATAGGTAAGCGGTCCCCGCTGGATGGAAACCGAGTTTTGCTGCCAGGTATTTTTCCGGATCCGCATGGGTAGCTCCAGCGTTACCGCATCGCCACTTTTCCATTCGCGGTCGATCTTTACAACGGTATTGCCTTTTCCATTTTGACAGGGAGTGCCGTTTATTTTAACAGATCCCTCTTTACACCAGGCCGGTATCCGCAGGTATAAAGGAAAACGAATGCCATTGCGTTTTTTTGTTTCCAGCACAAAACGGATCGACGCATCAAAGGGATACGTGGTCTGCTCTTTAAACCTAACCTCGGTACCATCTGCACTTTTGCCGTAACCGATGAAGGCGCATAAACCAGGGCCGCCAGGCCTTTATCGGCAGTGGCATACCAAAGATTCTGGGTAAATTTCGGCCATCCCTGGTGCATATTGGAAGTACAACAAGCATAACCCGTCAGCAACCCGTAACAAATATCTGCGCCATCATGGTCCACGCTAAAATTCCGCATATGGCGGGTAATCATTACCTGGTTGGTTTGCTGATAATACTGGCGGTTCATAAACTGTTCGTCGATCTGGGCGGGCAACGCATTAAAAGCCACTTCTTCCAGATGGTCTGCATAGGTTACCGCACCTGTGATCCTTAAAATACTTTCGAGGGAGAACATCATTTCAACCGCGGTACAAAGCTCGGAACCAAAAACCGGGTCGTTGCCATGCAGGGCTTCGTCTCCGCCAAACAACCCGTTTGCCAATCCGTTATACGTACGCAGGTCTTTAAATCCCTTATCTACGGCCTCCAGATAGAGCGCCTCCGGTTTGCGCTGGTAATAGACCACCGGCTCTTTGATCCCCTGTGCCAGGTTCACACAATGAATGCTGCCGGGCCGGCTTAGAAAGTCGGTATATAAAAATGCCTGGGTATAATCAAAGGTTTGTTTATGGATCAGATCCGCCAGATCCAGCAGAAAGGCATCCCCGGTAATGTTATAAAGCCAAAGCACTACCATCAGGTTATCGCCCGCGCGGTACCGGGCCCAAAAGGTCCAGTGGTCCAGCGGCTGTTGGGGCAGATTTTTCAGCTGGTAGCGGAAATAGGCCGTCATCAAACGGATGACCCGCTGATCGCCCGTTGCATCATAATATTGTTTCAGCACTTTCAACATTACCATCTTGGGCCACCAATCCCGGCTGTTATCACGTTGAATTCCTTTTTCTGCCGGATAATCTTTTGCCGGACCAAAATAACCATCCGGCTGCAGACTGTTTAGCGACCATTCCACCCAGGGTTTTACTTTTGCAATCAGTTCCTTGTCCTTTAACAGATACGCAAGCGGCAGCAGTCCGTCGACCCAGTACGGTCCCCGCTCCCATTGATCACCATCCCCGCCCAGCCAGCCGTTGCGGGCGCCCATTACCTGGGGATACCATTGATCCAGCTTGCCGGTTGCCCCGTTCTTTTGCCGCACCAGCATTTCCCGCAGCCATCCTTCCGGCGCAATAGATCCGATCGGCAGTTCCAAAAACTGAAGCGGCTGCAGCGGAGCCCTGTTGTTCAGGTAACCCGTTGCCTGCACCTGTGCGCCGGATGCATAAAAAGAACAAAGGGCGATGACCAGGCTCACCATTTTTTTTAGTATCCTGTATCGGTTATCACTCATACCTGCATGTATTAAAGGCAAAGCAACCGGTTTGCTTTTCTTTACCGGTTGCTTTAAATTTTAAACAAACTTGTTGATGCATACACTATCGATATCCCGTAAACATATGCCGCTTAAAAAATATCCTGTACTTCCTACCGGTTGTTCAGTTTATAATCAAAAGCCTTCATATAATAACCGGCCACTACACTGCGCGCCTGGAAGCCCACCTGTTTTCCGTCCTTTGTTTCATGCCAGTCGCTGATCGGCACCCGGCTCTTGGTTTCTGTGGCATAGCGATAAAGCGGTGCGATAAACTTTTCAAAATCGCTGCGGTTATTCGTCATGGTGGCCGTCCACATGATCCAGTCAGACTTGGTATAGGTTTTCCGGGAATCCAGCGGCAGTCCGTAGGGCTGTAGTTCCTGCTGTTTTAAATAATACCGGATCTCTTTATCGTATACAGATTGAGGAAACAGGTTAAAGTTTAATACCTTATCCCAAACCAGGTTGTATTTCTGACTCCAGGTTCCTTTCTTTTCGAAGGCCAGGGTATAATGGTCGCCGTCATTGGCCAGGTTCATCCATTTAGACACCATGGGCGTTACCAGCGTCTTATATTTCCGGGCGGTTGATGCTTCACCCAGCATGTCGGCCAGCATGGCATAACTGCGCAAGGCCATAATCGCCTTTGCAGACAGGTTTACATTCCGTGCCATATGTCCGGCAAAATCATCCGTACACAACTGGTTGGCCGGATCAAACCCTTCTTTAGCGAGGTATTCGGCCCAGGTGGTTAATGTTTTCCAGTGCTTTTTTGCATAGGCAGCATTCCCGTCTACTTTTGCAATGGCTGCCATCAGGATGATCATATTACCGGCCTCTTCCACGGGCATGTCTTCACCATAAGTCTGACCGTTTGCCAGCGGATAGGTGCCCAGGTCATGTGCCGCAAAGGGTTTGGTCCATTTTCCGCTTTCGCTGTAATAAAAAATCCCGTTCATCATGCCTTTTTGCAAAGCGGTGTTATACATCAGGAACAACGGCGCCGAAGGATAGGTCAGATCCACGGTGTTAATGGATCCGTTGCTGAAATTTTCCTTGGATAAAAACAACAGGTCTTTCTGCGGGCTTTCAACAAGCGCATGGGCCGCAATGCTCTGCCGGTAAACCAGGTCGCAAAGCTTCGCATAGTCTTCGCCACCTGCTCTTACCGCATCAGCATGCACGACCTTATCAAAATCATCGACTTTTTGCATAACGGTTTTATACGTAACGGCTGCCTCATCCATCACGGATGTAAATGTTTTGCCGCCATTCTTATTCCACCAGGGCCGGAGGTTGTTATGAAAATACTGGATGGAATACAATTCGTCATAGCCCAGCAACATAAACTGTTCCCGGCTGCCTGTGTTTACCTTTCCCAGGTTTAGTACGGTATTCAGCACCAGGTTTTTCCCACGGATACCCGAGCGTTCGGCCGCCGCACTTTTTTGAATAAAGCGGGTTATGCCCTCCCCCGGGCTGCCGGTGATGTATTGTGTGGTGATGCCTTTATCGGCTCCAACATAAAAATACCCCCAGTCGATCCGGAGATCATCTCCTTTTTTTGCCAGCACCGGCTGACTGGTAGTGCCGGTCTGCAGCATTTTTAGCCTGTCGCTGTTCACCACATTAGCCATTACTTCCTGTGAAGCCTCATTAACCGCAATATTGGAAGAGGCACCCAGGTATACTTTTACATCGTGTTCCCGGCCGTCGTTTGATTTTACGGCATACGTGATATAAGAGACCGGGCGGGCCATGAGGTCGATCTCCTTTATCAAAAGCGGAGATATAAAACTGACCTTCAGATCTACACCACCGGCTTTGAAGTCATAGACCGTTTGCATGGCTTTTATTGTGGCGTTCTGCTGGGTGGCCTTCAGCAACTGTTCAGCGGAAGGAGGTGGCACATTCCGGGATATGCCCAGGTCCAGGTGCCGGCCGCCGGCCGTATTGCGCAGGTGTACTGCCAACAGATTTTTACCGGTCTTCAGGTTTGCTTTCAGAACATCATTGAGATCCAGATAGGTCATACGGTTGACCCAACCGGTTTTATGATAAATCAGCGTGCCATTCAGGTACACATCAATATTATCGTCATGGTTGATCTTGAGATACAGTTCATCGTCAACCAGGCGTTCAATCTGGAAGGTACGCCGCACCCAAAGGTCGTTGGAGCCCCAATAGGTTTTGGCAACCGACCGGTCGTCGGAAAAGGGAGCCGCGCCGGTCTTCCAGCTGCGGTCGTCAAAACCCGGTGTGTTCCAGCCTTCACCGGGTTGCTGCTCGGTATATTGTACGGTGTACGCCTGTTCATCGCTGGTGGGAACGACCGCCGCAAATTGCTGTGGTTCCCGGCCCAGGAAGCGGTAAAACCGGTCGTCTACCTTAATTACACCCAGCAGCGCCTGTTCTGTTCCCGACCAGTGGGTGGTTACTGATTCATTCAGTTGGTCTGTATTACTCCAAATACTAAAATAAGGGGTATGGGTGATCAGCGGGTAAGCAGGTGCTTTTTGCTGGCTGTGGCCGGCGACTGCCCAAAACATTAGGATCATTAATAAAAGACGCGATCGGATTCCTGATAGCTGAACCATAGAACTATAGATTTCGTTTAAAATTGTTTTAAGCGGTCATTACTGAATAGACCTGCCGTTTAGAATGGGCGCAACCGGATCGCGGAACAGCGATCAGCAATCCATCATATGGCGGGCTGTTTAATCAGACCTTCCGGCGAAATTCCCCAAAAAAATACAATTAAATACTTCAAAATGTCTCAATAGTTAATCAAAATTGTTCAAACTGATGAAAATTGAACCACGGAACAGTATTGGAACGCAAACTGCATGAGGGTAATCAATGAACGTAATGGCCCGTAATGCAATGCCGCAAGGATATTCCTAACGCCCCTCGCGGATTCTTTGTGCGCGTTGCGGTAACAGTTAAACCGCAATGGACAATGGTTCGCAAAGCGCCACAGCAAGGATGCCTTTGCGCGTTGCTACCAAAACCCAACCTCTATTTTTTGCCTCTTTCGCGGGCCATTACAATACGCCGCATGCCTCTGTCCAGCTCACCCTCTTCTCCCATCAGCATTCCCCAGGCATGCAGACCATCTACCCGGTCAAAAATGATTTTTAATATGGCCAGGAACGGAATACAGAGAAACATACCGGAGATTCCCCAGAGCATCTCTCCTACGATGATACCGATAAACGCGATCATGGGGTTTAGTTTTACTTTAGAGCCCACTACCAGGGGCATCACGATATTACCATCAATAGCATGCACAATGATAAAAGCAATAACCACCAGCAGCACTTTTCCACTCCCCACCGTGGCAAAAGTGACCAGGCAGCTAAATAAAAGCGCCGTTATGATTCCGAGATACGGGATCACATTCAGGACTCCGCCCATAAAGCCCAGCAGAACCGCGTACTTAACGCCGATAAGTGACAGCACCAGGATCAGCATTGCAGAAACGATCAGCATCTGGATCAGTAATCCGATGATATACTTTTTGATAATTGTCTTTACCCGTCGTACAATTTCCTCCACCCGCTGTTTATGTGCATCACTGAACACAGAAAGCAGGAACGCGTACAATACCTTCCGGTAATTAAGAATAAAAAAAGTAAATAGTACCGTAAAACCAACAAAAATAAATGTAGCCGAAACGGTCGACAATGTGGTGCTTACAATGGCTGCACTCTGGGAAAACAACTTCTCCGCACCCTGGTTGATATAATCCCATTGCTTTTTTGCGTTGATATGAAACTTTGAACGAATCCAGTCCTGCGTTGTTTCAAATGCCTGCATGCCGTTCTGCTTCAATCGCGGCCAGTCTTCCGTAAACGACCGGGCTTCGGTACTAAAAAAAGCGATCACCCCGGCAAATACCAGCAGCATCAGTACAATCACCAGGGTTGTGGCCAGGGTTCGCCGGAACCGGCATTTCCGCTCCAGGAACACGGCCACCGGCAAAAACAGCAAGGCCATTAAAAAAGAAAAGAACATGGGAGCCAATAAAGTTTGTCCCAGCATCAGCAGATAGCCCAGGCTGATCATGCAAAAAAGCACCAGTGCCAGTTTGGTTAAAAAGGGTAACGATTGATTCATATATGCCGTAGTTTAATTCAACTGTTATATTATATGTCCGGCGCCTGTTCCTTCAATATCCGCAATTCTTTCGGATAATAATTGTTGATCCGGTTGGGCAGCACATTCATCCATCCCAGCGGATGACCGCAGCATGAGGCCAGCTGCCATCCTTTTTGCGTCGTTTCCAGTGTAAAATCTTTTCGCTGCAGGTAACGAATGGCATTTTCTTCAGACAATCCGCTGCCGGCAATCGTGTCCGGCAGTTGTTTACTCAGCGCCAATGCATGATCCGGGATCAGTTTATCACGGATCAGCGTGCCCACAAGCACCCCCGAATACAGTACTTTCATTTTCCCTGCCAAACGATCCAATGCCTCAAAAAGACTTGCAGACCAGGCATAAATACGTTCGCCGAACACCACAAACTGCTGCCCTTCCATAAGGATCCATGGGCGCAACGCCGCAGTATCCTTTGAAGCAAGCGGTTTTGTTTTAGGCCGGTATTTTTCCGGTTGCGCAGAAACGGCTCTTTTCCGGAATGCGCCTATAAAAAACCCTTCTCCTTCCAGACGATGCGGCCAGAACCGGTACCCGAAACTATTCCCCGTTTTTACGGCAACGATATTCCATCCCGGCTCCGTAACCAGTTCCACCCCCTCCATACCCATCGTATTCAGCCATTGCAGGATCGCTTCATCTTCCTGCGGGGAGTAGGAACAGGTGGAGTAGATCAATACACCGTCTTCTTTTAACGCCGGCAATACATCCGCCAGGATGCGCTGCTGTCGCTGACTGCAAAGCTCCACGTTATTCGGACTCCACTCTGTTATGGCGGCCTCATCGCGGCGGAATAAACCACTACCGCTGCAGGGAGCATCCACCACTACTACGTCAAAAAAGCCGGGCAATGCCGAAAAATCAGCAGGATCATTATTGGTTACCGCAATATTGGGCGCCCCCCATTTTATCACATTATCCTTTAATACGGCCGCACGGCTGCGGATCACTTCATTGCTTACCAGCAGACTACCTTCAGATATCAGTGATTGCAGATGGGTTGTTTTCCCACCCGGAGCGGCACAAAGATCCAGTACCGTTACCGGCTGTGTAAGATCAACGGCCTGTTGCAGTGCCTGCTCCAAAAACATGCTGCTGGCTTCCTGCACATAATAACAACCGGCATGGAATAAGGGATCGAAGGTAAAGGAAGGACGTTTGGACAAATAATAACCGTACCGCGACCATGGAATGGGTGCATGCTCCACGGCAAGCGGCACCTGCGAAACCTTAAGGGGATTGATCCGCACGGAGGTAACCTGGGCGCCCGATTGATGTGTGTTTATAAATGCCGGTTCATCAAAACCCGGAAGGCCTTGTAAAGACTGTAATAAAGCGGATGGTAATTGCACGAAGCAAAAGTATAAAAACCGGTGAACTTATCCTTCAGGCGCGCTTGTTGGGTAAGCAACATTTTTCTGTTCCGATCTACCGGAACCTGGAGGCAGGATTTACAACGCAGCAACAGTTTTATCAATCCCCTTTATTTTTCAATAACCCCTCTTTCCCGGCAGAAAATCACCATCCGCTTCAATGGAAGCGCAGGCTCAGCTGTTTTTCAGTTCGGTTACCAGGTCCTGCAGCACTTTTTTAGCATCCCCAAACAGCATAGAGGTTTTAGGCCCGGAAAATAGCGCATTATCAATCCCGGCATAACCGGGTTTCATGCTTCGTTTGTTAACAATCACCGTTTTGGCCTGCTCCACCTCCAATACGGGCATGCCGTAGATCGGCGAAGCTGGATCCGTTTTGGCAGCGGGGTTTACCACATCATTGGCGCCCAGCACCAGTACTACATCTGTTTGTGGAAATCGTTCGTTCGCCTGTTCCATTTCCAGGAGCTTGTCGTAAGACACATCTGCTTCAGCCAGCAATACGTTCATATGACCAGGCATGCGGCCCGCAACGGGATGAATGGCATATAGTACCTCCACACCCCGGCTTTCCAGCAATCGTTCCAGCTCATGGCAGGCGTGCTGGGCCTGCGCCACTGCCAGCCCATAACCGGGAACGATCAGTACCCGGCTGGCATAACCCATTACAATAGCCGCATCCGGTATACTGATCTCTTTAATAGCCCCCTGTTCCGCTCCGGCCTTCAATACTCCCGAATTGCCGCCGCCAAAAGCCCCGATCAGCACATTGGCCAACGAACGGTTCATTGCCCGGCACATCAAAATGGTAAGCAGGGTTCCGGCAGCGCCCACCAGTATCCCGCCGGTAAGCATTACATTATTATTGTATAAGAACCCGCCGCAGGCTGCGGCCACACCGGTAAACGAATTCAGCAGCGAAATGACCACCGGCATATCGGCTCCGCCGATGGGCAGCACAAACAGCAGTCCGTATACCAGCGCCAACGCCAGGATCAATCCAAACAACCAGCTTAACAAAGGCTGGAACTGCATTACCAGGTATACAGCGGCGGTTGCAATGGCCAGTAGTACGAGCAGGTTGATGATATGCTGCCCTCTGAAAGAGCGGTCTTTGATCTTACCGTTCAGTTTTCCCCAGGCAATCATACTTCCTGAAAAGGAAACCGACCCGATGATCAATCCCAGCAGTATGATAACCAGGTGCCCTGAAACAACCGGCCCGCCATAGGTATCTCCGGGGGCCTGGTTCTCTGAAGCCACGAGATAATAAAACTCCACAACCGATATCAATGCAGCACAAAGCCCGCCCATCCCGTTAAACATACTCACCATTTCCGGCATGGCCGTCATCTTAACCTGCCTGGCAGCCAGTGTTCCGATCAGTGCGCCAACGCAAATGCCGCCGAAGATCCAGCCGTAATTCCCCAGTCGTTGTCCTGCACCATCTTGGTATAAAAACACCGTTCCCAGCACAGCAATCCCCATTCCGGCAGCAGCCACGCGATTCCCCTTGCGGGCATTTGCCGGATTGGATAACATTTTTAAACCCACTATGAATGTTATCGAAGCAAGTAAGTAGCAGAGCGCGAGCATATTCACTAAATGCTAATTTTAAAAATTCTAAATACTAATTTAAGATCTGTTTAGCTTCCTAATTTTCGTAAAATAGCGGCAAAGATCCTCATCAACTCCTCACCTTCCTGGATCAGATCCGCCCGCTCCTGCTCCAATTCTGTTTGATCATAGATCAGAAGATGCTTCAACCAGAGTTTTGTTTCCTTAGATTCCTTTTTACAAATCCTGATCTTATACTTTAAATTCTTATCTCCCAAGTTTTCGCTAGCCTCTATATAATTTGCCGCTACCGATCCTGCAGACCGAAGTACCTGAGAAATATAAACCCTATTAAATATATCAATCCTTAGTCATAAACAAAATTCCCGTACCCGCATCGAAAACTGTTCTGTTCTTTCTTCCAAATCATATTTTTTTTCCCAGCATAACAGGTCATTGTATTAGATTTTAGAATTTAGAGCTTAGGCTTCCTCCGTTTAAACATTTCCAGCATCCGGTCCGTTACCACAAAACCGCCTACCACATTCAGCGTACCCACAACGACCGCCAGGAACCCGAGCACCAGGGCCAGGTAATTGCCGGGTTCGGCCCGGCCCATTACGATGATGGCGCCGATGAGCACAACCCCGTGTATAGCGTTGGCACCGCTCATCAACGGCGTGTGCAATACACTGGGCACATGCCCGATCACCTCGATACCAACGAAGATCATGAGGATAACGATATAGATAAGTTGTTGATTTTCGGCGATCCAGCTGAACAGGCTCATTGGTTAAAATTTTTATTGTTAAATTCTAAATCCTAAAAATCCAAATAAAAATCCTGCGTTCTAAAAAATACGGGGTGCTTAGGTAGTGGATTCCGATCGGGGAACGGGATCATCCGTCTTCATTTTTTCGTTGCGTATTTTTCCTTCATGGATTACACAGCAGCGCTTCACCAGTTCGTCTTCAAGGTTCATGATCCAGGAACCATCCTTATCGATCAGCAACTGAAGAAAGTTCAGGATATTTTTTCCATACAATTTACTGGCATCGGCGGGCATAGTAGCCGCCAGGTTTGAATGACCGGCGATGGTAATGCCGTTATACAAAACCGTTTCGTTGTTTTTGGTGAGGGGCGTATTGCCCCCGGTAGCGGCCGCCAGATCAACGACTACAGATCCTTTCCGCATGGAATTCAACATATCCACACTGATCAGTACCGGCGCCTTTTTTCCGGGAATCTGCGCCGTGGTAATAATTATATCCGATTTTGCAACACTATCTGCAATCCGCTGTTGTTGTTTTTGAAGATACTCCGCTGATTGTTCCACCGCATAGCCCCCCGCCCTGCTGGCGTCGGCGGCGCCTTCTACTTCAACAAATTTTGCCCCCAGGCTCATCACTTCTTCTTTCACCGATGGACGCGTGTCAAAAACTTCCACCACCGCACCCAGCCGGCGTGCCGTGGCCACTGCCTGCAACCCGGCCACACCCGCACCAAGGATCAATACCTTTGCCGGCGCAATGCTTCCCGCAGCTGTCATGAACATCGGGAAATAACGTGGATACATTCCTGCCGCCAGCAGCACGGCCTTATAGCCTGCGATATTGGCCTGTGAACTGAGTACATCCATTGCCTGTGCACGTGTAGTGCGGGGTAGCAGGTCAAGGGAAAATACCGTGTCGCCCTGCTGCGCCCAGCTGCCGATCATGCCCGGGTTGGACAAGGGCTGATAGACCCCGATAAAAACCGGGTGCCGCTGTGCTGCAGGCAAACGGGAGAAAGCCGGGGGGCGTTCAACCGGATGAATCGCCAGCAATACATCTGAAGCAGCCAACACCTCCGATCTTGTTTTTATCTGTGCACCGGCTTTTTCATAGTCGGTGTCGGTACAAAAAGCACCCGCTCCCGCTCCGGTTTCCACATAAACGGTAAGGTTCTTTTTGGCCAGCGGCACCACCGCCTCCGCCAGCAATGACACTCTTGTTTCAAAAGAAGGTTCCCGCAAAACTCCAATGATCATAACAAGGGTTATAGTAAGTAAGTTAGTAATTAAAATCGTAAAACCGAAGGCTTTCGTTGATTTATTTTTTCCTTCCCAAGAACCATGTACCGCAACACATATAAACAGCACTTCAACAAATACAAGGCCACAACTGTTAAAAGGCGGTATAGTTATTGAAGCAATCAGTAAGCCGGGCAGTTGTTCCTTTTTCTTTTCCCCGGCCGCCGCTTTCACAAATAAATTTATTTTCTTTGTGCCCCTGTACACATGCGATCTATTAATAAATATTTATATTATGGCTGAAATTACATTGAAAGGAAACCCGGTTAAAACAGCAGGCAATTTGCCTGAAAAAGGTAGCAAACTGAAAGATTTTACGCTTGTAAATTCCGGACTGGCAGAGAAAAAACTGTCGGATTATGCCGGTAAAAAAATTGTGCTGAATATTTTTCCCAGCGTGGATACCGGCGTTTGCGCCACATCTGTGAGAAAGTTTAACGAAAAGGCAGCTGCACTGGACAATACGGTCGTGTTGAATGTTTCCAAGGACCTGCCCTTTGCGCTCAACCGTTTTTGTGCGGCGGAAGGCATCAGTAATGTGGAAACCCTCTCCGACTTCAGAGGACATTTCGGCGATGACTACGGGGTTACATTTGCCGATTCCCCGATGAAAGGGCTGTTGAGCCGGGCAGTAGTAGTGGCTAATGCAAACGGCGAAGTGGTGTATACCGAACAGGTTCCGGAAATCACCACAGAACCCGATTATGCGTTGGCACTGGCTGCTTTACAATAAGCCGGTTTTGTAAAAAATTTCAAGGTGTATAAATTCTGTTTATATTTATACACCTTTTTTATTTGATATCTATGACCAAATCAAGACTTGAAGCGTTTAGCGATGGCGTACTGGCGATCATCATTACTATAATGGTACTGGAGCTGCGGCCTCCGGAAGACGGGCATACCCTCAAATCGCTGCTGGAGTTACTGCCTACCTTCCTGAGTTATGTATTAAGCTTTATTTATGTAGGCATTTACTGGAACAATCATCACCATATGTTCCACCTGGCCGATAAAATAAACGGAGCCGTGTTGTGGAAAAACCTGAACCTGTTGTTCTGGTTATCGCTCTTTCCGTTTACAACGGCATGGATGGATAAAAATTATATGGAGCCGTTGCCCGTTGCGGTATATGGTATTGTGCTGGCCATGGCAGCCGTGGCCTACCTGATTCTTCAGAAAGAACTGATAAAGGCCGGCGGGCCGGATTGTAGGCTTTCACAGGCTGTAGGTTCCGATGCCAAAGGAAAATTTTCAGGGATCCTGTACCTGGCGGGTATTGGGGCCAGTTTTATTTCAACCTGGCTCAGTATCGCCCTGTATACCATTGTAGCAATTATCTGGTTTATTCCTGATAAACGGATTGAAAAGTTTTATGCCGATGATCACGAGCTCTAAAACCGGACCGTGAACGCCTGTTTTTCTTTAAATTCTTTGCGGAAACTAATAATGCCGATATAGAACAGATCGATATCACAGGCTACGATATCCTGTGCCACTATGTGCTTCCAGGCCGCCTCCATTTCCCGGCTCCAGTGAATATCGTCAAATACCAGCAGGGTGTCGTTGTGTATATAAGGCAATAGCTGCCGGAAATAACGTTCGGTAGGCTCCTGGCGGTGGTTGCCATCGATGAATACAAGATCAATTTTTGACAGCTGATCCAGGACAGCCGGCAATGTGTTATCAAAATTTCCTTCTACCAGCTCGATATTCTTTAGTCCCAATGCCGCAAAATTTTCACGTGCCTTTTGTGCTACCGCCGGCGCTCCTTCCAGCGTGATCACCCGGGCCTCAGCATCGGCGGCCGCCAGGTAAGCACTCGTGATCCCCAGGGAAGTACCCAGCTCCAGGATCCGCTTTGCGCCGTAATGACGGACCATCCGGTACATCAATTGCCCGTATTTTGCCGGCTTGGCGGCATTTTTTGCGATGGAGGCGATCTTCCGGGTGTTGGTTCGTGTTTTTGCAGATCCCGCGCCCATATCTTCCACCGTAATTACGGAGGGATCACTGAGCAATGTCTTCCGGAGGGTTTCGATCCGGTCGTACTCGGGGTACGGGGTAAAATCATTCATCACTTTGGTGATAAATTCAAACACGAACGGAGAATGCATGCCGTGCCCCTTGCTGTTGGAAGCATGGATATAATACCTGAAATATTTCGATGCGGCAATTAAGGGAGAATATACCATGGAAATGTAGGATGCAGAATTTTAAATGTAAAATGTAAACTCAGGCTGTTCCCCCGGACGCACCGGAACGTTCATTAAACAGCGGAACTTTAAATTTTACGTTGGTCATTGGATTTTGATCATTGGATCTTTTATATTCAATTGCGTTCCCAAAGCTCAAATGTATAATCAAATAAATGTTTTTCATCGGCCTGGTACGCCTGTTTGCTTTTCAGAGTCCACTCATTCTGGTCAAACACGGGGAAAAAGGCATCTCCCTCAAGGGCTGTATCCACCCGCGTAAGGTAAATACGATTGGCCTTGGGCAGGTATAATTTGTAGATCTCTCCCCCCCCGATCACCATCAGCTCCTTTACATCCATTTCTTTTACCAGCAACTCCACGTCCTGCATGCTGCGGGCTACGATGGCATTATCGATCTTCAGGTTTTTATTCGTACTGAGTACAATATTCTTCCGGCCCGCCAGGGGCTGCTTAAAAGATTCGAAGGTCTTCCGCCCCATTACCACGGGCATGCCCCAGGTTACATTTTTAAAATGTTTCATATCATTGGGCAGGGACCACAGGAGTTTGTTGTCTTTACCAATGACATTGTTGTTGGATGCAGCGGCTACTAAAGAGATAATCATAAAATGTAGAATATTAAATATCCAATTAAAAATATAAAACTATCGTGCCCGGTTCTTTTGAGCGGTAGATACACTGGCAGCAAAAATCGCAATTAATTCGTTACATTCCTGCAGCGCTGTGCAACCGATGGATGTTCAACAACGGGTTTTTCATTAATAATTCTGAGATTAATCTTTGTTTCACGTAATTCTTTCAATGCACATTTCATTTTATGAATAAAATCGGCTTGCGATTCGGCCGCCTGAACTTCTCCGTACATCAATGCCGGAGCAGTACTGCTTTTTGACAACTGATGCTCAAGATTATTTACGGCTTTTGTAGGCGCAAAATGTCACAGACATTCAGCGCGAGAATCGCAAAATTAACCAATCGATCTTCCAGATCAAATTTTCGAGCGTTCTCCATGGGTTACCTTCTACATTCAATATTTATAATTTTAGATTTATTATTCAGACCGCTACCGCTCCCTTAATACCGGGATGTGCCTGGTAATTGATCAATTCAAAATCTTCAAACGAAAAACCATAAATGTCCTTTATCTCCGGGTTGATCTTCATTTGCGGTAAGGGGTAAGGAGTGCGTGTTAATTGCAGTTTTACCTGTTCCAGGTGGTTGTTATAAATATGCACATCCCCGAAGCTATGTATGAATTCACCGGGTTCCAGGTCACATACCTGTGCAATCATGAGGGTAAGGAGGGCATAGGATGCAATATTAAAGGGCACGCCCAGGAATACGTCGGCCGAGC
Source organism: Niabella agricola (assembly GCF_021538615.1). Lineage (NCBI taxonomy): Bacteria > Pseudomonadati > Bacteroidota > Chitinophagia > Chitinophagales > Chitinophagaceae > Niabella > Niabella agricola. The sequence continues at coordinate 651,676 of NZ_JAJHIZ010000002.1, read as the reverse complement.
GCTGGTAAAGCTGGCAACTGAGCCGCGGTTTTCCGCCCGCCTTTGGCGCCGCCACATAAAACTGGAATAAAGTATGACAGGGCATCAGCGCCATTTCTGAAAGCTCCCCAACATTCCAGGCACTAACGATCAGACGGCGGCTATCCGGGTTCGTTTTGATCTGCCGGATCAGGTCGGTAATCTGGTCCACCACTTTGCCATCTTTTCCTTCCCAGCTCCGCCATTGCTTGCCATATACCGGCCCCAGGTCGCCGTTCTCATCGGCCCATTCATCCCAAATGCGGACTCCATGTTCTTTGAGATAACCAATATTCGTATCACCTTTTAAAAACCAAAGCAATTCATATATAATGCTTTTCAAATGCAATTTTTTCGTGGTCACCATCGGGAAGCCCCGCTGAAGATCAAAACGCATTTGATACCCAAAGGTGGAGATGGTACCTGTACCCGTGCGATCGGTCTTCTCAACGCCTTCATTCAGAATATGTTGTAATAAATCTAAGTATTGCTGCATGACTGCAAGATAATCATTCTAACGCCATCCCGGAAATCTGCTGTGGGGTCCGTGCGAAACCTGTGCATTTGGGAATTTGAAATAATAAATAGCAAATGGCAAATAACAAATAGCAACAAAATGTCGGCTGTGGAAGCGAAAATGCCATTACAGCCCGGTGATTTTCTCCCGGCCGGTATTCGAGGAAACAGGATATAACAGAAACGGGTAGCCAAAACCGACCTCTATCCAATATCTGATCTCTGAAATCTGATGCCTGAATGTCTGATCTCTGAAATCTGGTTTCTGATGTCTGAAATCCGAATAACCAACGGATTATCGAGTGTAAAGCAGATACCCCTGGAGCCAACGTCCTCAAGCCCGAAACAACTCCTTAAGGCATCCTTGTCTTCATTACCGGCCATTGATAGGCCTGCGTCCATGCGCCCAGCTGTTCCATTTGTTCCCGGTGGTCCTGGATCCACACTTCGTTCATCACATTTCCTGAAGGGAAGAAAATCAAATGAGCAAAACTTTCCGTAAGCCCCTTCCGGTGCATGCCGGTGAAAAATGGCATATAAAAGGTTCCGTAAAAACCGGTATGCCCCTTTGCTTCTGCCAATCTCCTGATTGCCTGCTTTAGCAGGTACGCAAACCGGTCGGCCGGAAGCATATCTTTTGTTTCGGTCATGGCCGATGCTGCACCCAGTTCCTGAAGCAGTTCCATGGAACTGAAGTCGTCATCTGCTGTTACCCGCTTCCGTCCTGCTCGTATCAGAACGTCGAGCTCAACGGTATGCTTCCCGGAATCCGGCTTCTTTTCATCACCCTCAATAATGGCACGTACATTGGTCAGCGCCGCTTCCGCGCGTTTGCTTTTGTTATCATATAAGAGGTATGCTAAAAAAGGCATCAGCGCAGCAATTTTATGCTTCCGGTGGTACATGATTTGCCCGAGTATAAAATGGGAGGCCGGATGGTGTGGGTTTTTGAGCAACGACTGCTTTAATTCGCCGATCCCCTGCTCCATTTCATTCATCCGGAAATAAGTAACCGCTTTATTATAATTGAGCATATTGAAATCCGGCAGTTTCCTGATGCCCTCGTCATATATTTTCAGTGCCCCCTTATGATCACCAACCTCATCCAGTGCAGCGCCCCAGGTACTGTATGCATTGCCGATCATCCCCGGCTCCGCATTTTTATGCTCAATAATGGCCTGGCTTAACAGCATTGCTTCCTTATAATTTTTTGAGGCCATCAGCGAATAGGATTTCTCATACTGCGCCACCAGGTTAACAGGATCGATATTCAGCACTGTATCATATTTTTTGATGGCTGCTGCATATTGTTTCTGGTCATGTAAGCGGATACCTTCCATGATAAGGTTTTTTACCCGAACAGAGTCCTGCGCGTACAGCCCAATTCCGCTGCTTAACATTCCCGCTAATAATAAGCATTGCTTCATTGCCGGCATTTCTTTCAAAGTTACAACTCCCGGCTATATGGAGCGGGTTCATCAAACTAAAGGTGGCTGTCTCAAAGTCCGAAACCGTCATTTCGACTGAGGCGAAGCGAAACGGAGATATCTCATTGCCTGGAAATTATGTATTTCTCGGCTTCACTACATTACGCTCGAAATGACGGATTTTTGAGACAGCCTCCGGCATTACGTATTCCTGCGTTTCCGGATCAATACCCAGCAGTAAACCGCTGGTGGGTATGGGCCGGCTTTTCCGCTTCATCGAGTATCACCACTGCAACATCCTCAACAGACAGGGAGCTTCTTCCGTTTGCGTCAAAAACCGGAGCATCAGTACCCAACCGGTAATGGCCGGTACGACCAGTGGTAATACCCGGATTCATTTCGATTGCCGGGCTGAAGAAGGTCCAATCCAGCTGCTTATTCGCTCTCAGCTGTGTCAGGTAGTCCCTGGCGCCCTTTGCGCCGGCCCTATATGCTTCGGGGAAATCCGGACCGTCCACCAGTTGCGTGCCATCAATCTCCAGGCTGCCGGCACCGCCGATTACGATCAGGCGTTTCACGCCTGAGGCGGCAACGGCCGCTTCAATATGCTGTGCCCCCGAAAGATAATCGTTATACAGGTTGGGATTCGTCCACCCGGCATTAAAAGCACTGATTACCACGTCATTTCCCCGGATCGCCGCTGCCAGTGCTGTTTCATTTGCTACATCGATGTCGATTGTTTTCACCGGTCCCCCGGTGTTGCTGATGGTTGACGTATTACGCGCCAACGCTGTAACCGTATGTCCCCGCTGAGCGGCTTCTTTTAAAATAGCGCTACCCACAAATCCGGTAGCCCCGATAATAACGATTTTCATGCGCTGTTGTTTTTATTTATTAAATGTATTATTTTTTATTACAGTTTAGATTAAAAAAATTATACCTTGTCCAGCAGATCCCGGATGGTAATGGAGTGCAGCTTTTTTAGCAGGGCCTGTTCTGCCTCTGCATTAAGATCATCCATAATGCTGCTGATGCGCCGGCCTACGGCACAATGCTGGTTGGGCAGGTTCTTGGAATGTGCAAACAGCCCCTCCTGATACACTACTTTATAAAGATCAGAAAGACGGATCTTCGAAGGCGACATGGCCAGCCGGCTTCCGCCGTTCTTCCCCTCCTGTGTTACCACAAATCCTGCATCCCTTAATGCGCTGATCTCCTTCCGCACCAATACCGGGTTAATATTAATGCTGCCCGCAATATAGGAGGAAGCCACTTCTCCTTCTTCCCTGCCCAGCAATGTCAGAATATGGATTACCGTTGCAAAACGCCCATTGATCATTCTGTAATTATTTTTATTACAGAACAAAGATAGAGATAAGTTTTTTACAAAATCAAAACCGGAATGTTAAATTTTTATTTCCCCGCATTTTTGTGGTTACGGTATAATTTCCGTTATCTTAACAGCAAAATTCGTTTATGCCCATTCAGCAATTCAGTAATCATGTACGCTACTACCCGCCACACCACTTTGTCTTTTACCCGGTTATACTGGTACTGGAGGCCGGGGCTCTTTACCAGGTTTTCAATGATCCGCCGTTCAGGGCCGTATGGATCTTTATAGCCCTGCTGGTTTTACTGATCGGATGGCTGTCCTTTATGCTGCGCCAGCATTATGCATTAACCCTGCAGAACCGGATTGTAGTCCTGGAAATGCGGTACCGGTATCTGGTATTGAGCGGAAAAAATTTTGATCCGCTGGAACAGCAGTTATCCTTTCCGCAAATTGCTGCACTGCGGTTTGCTTCAGATGAAGAATTGCAACCGCTGATTGAAAAAACATTGAAAGAAGGATTATCTTCCCATGCGATCAAACAGCAAATCCAAAACTGGAAGGCCGATGACCGGCGGGTGTAGGCATGTTGCCGCAGGCCTTAAGCCCGATTTCACGCAACGGCGCAATGAGCAGGGGCGCTACGGCAGATGTGTTGGCCACAAGCAAGAAGACACTAAGACACACGAAGCGCTTGTATTATTTCGAACTTTTTCATGGCTTGACGTACTCGTGGTCCTACTTTAAACCATCAGATGCAGACCGGGAGGCACTATAAACGCTCAAAGGTTCTGTTTCTTTAATTCATCCACCGCGTGCGCTACCGCCCGCGCCGTAAATGCCATATAGGTAAGTGAGGGATTTACGCAGCCCGCAGAGGTCATAAACGATCCGTCGGTTACAAATACATTGGGTGCATCCCATACCTGGTTCCATTTATTCAGTACGGAGGTTTTGGGATCGTGTCCCATACGCGCAGTGCCCATTTCATGGATGCCCTGCCCCATAATGCCATCGTTATCAAAACCATACACGTCTTTTATACCAGCCTTTTCCAGCATTTCCTTCCCATCGCTTACAATTTCCTTCCGCATCTTTCTTTCGTTCTCTTTTAATTCCGAATCGATCGCCAATACATTCAATCCCCACTTATCTTTCCGGCTCTTATCCAATGTTACTACGTTGTCGTGATAAGGCAATACTTCACCAAAGCCGCCAATCCATACGTTCCAGTTGCCGGGTTCGGTTAGCGCTTCCTTCAAAGCAACGCCCACCGCTATTTCTTCAGCTGCCCGGGTACCCCTTCCGCGGCCGGCGCCACCCTGGTAACCAAACCCCCGGATATAATCCCGCTTTTCATCGTTCAGGTTGCGGTAGCGGGGAATATACACGCCGTTGGGCCGGCGGCCATAGGTATATTTATCTTCATACCCCTCTACACGGCCGCCTGCACCGGAGCCCAGGTGATGATCCATAAGGTTATGTCCCAGCTCCCCGCTGCTGCTGCCCAGGCCACCAGGCCACACATCCGTAGCCGAGTGCAGCAATACCCAGGTACTATTCAGCGTGGAAGCATTCAGGAAAACGATCTTTGCTTTGTATTCATAAGTTTTATTGGTTTCGGCATCCAGCACCTCCACTCCCGTTGCCCGTTTTTCGTCTTTATCATAAAGGATCCGGGTCACAATGCTCCAGGGCCGCAGTGTAAGATTACCTGTTTTCATGGCGGCCGGAAGCGTGGAGGATTGCGTGCTGAAATAACCGCCATAGGGGCATCCGAGGTGGCATTTATTGCGGTACTGGCACTTATTACGCCCCGGCAGCGCTTCTGTAAGATGGGCGCAGCGACCGATGATCATGCGGCGCTGATCCTGATACGCCTGTTTGATACGGGCCGCAATGTCTTTTTCAACAATATTCATTTCCATCGGCGGCAGAAACTGCCCGTCCGGCAATTGCGGAAGATTTTCAATACTGCCGCTCACACCAATAAAGCGTTCTACATGATCGTACCAGGGAGCAATTTCATGATAGCGTACCGGCCAATCAACAGCAATTCCGTCCTTGGCGTTGGCTTCGTAATCAATGTCGCTCCACCGATAGGTCTGCTTACCCCATAATAAAGAACGGCCTCCTACCTGGTATCCCCGGAACCAGTTGAACTGTTTGGTTTCGGTGTAAGGCGTTTCTGCATCATTGGCCCACCAATCAAGATTGATTTCGCTGGGGCCAAAGCCACGAATGCGGTTGGGGTACTGTTTTTTCTGCGCCCATGTCATATCGCCACGATGTTCAAATTCCCAGGGGGCCTTCCCTGCATGTACATAGTCGGTTATATGTTTTACATCTTTACCACGTTCCAGCAACAATACCTTCAGCCCTTTTTCGCACAGTTCCTTAGCCGCCCATCCGCCGCTGATACCGGAACCAATCACAATTGCATCATAACGATTTTGCTCCATAACGATTTAAAATTGAATTTTTAAAAGAAATGCCGGCCCAAAGCAGGCAATCTGTCTGCACTCAGGGATAAATATAATACTTTTTTCAAATTATGTAATCGATTACATAATTTCAGCAAAAAAATCTGCAAAACCGGCATCGCATGGCCATTGTCTGCTTCAATGCCTGCTCCATCCGGATCCGTGATCTGTATCGCTCCGGCTGCTGATCCGGCGGCAACCCGGCCCTGTAAACTGTGTTTAATGTGGCAGCTGATTGTCCGCTTCAGCCCGCTTATACCGGGCGCCCATCCGGTAAACCGGTAAACACCAGCGATCAGAAGCGATTCATCGATATATGCGCTACAGAATTTGTGAACTCCATATTTGTGAACAAAAAAAGTTCACAAATATCCGGTTCACAAAGTTGACTTGTCCTGAAAAAAGCCAACATCGAGACAGCGTTAGTCCAGCAATAAGTTTAAAACTTTATTTCCGGGCATCTCCGGAAGTGAATCAGCAATGTGCTCAGCGGCTCCGGTGAAGTCCGGGCATCCGGCAATCGCGTATATAATTATAGTGGAAGGCCGCCCGGGCATGTGGCACAGGTGTAACCTGTCTTGCGCGAACGATATGCAACTTTAAAATCGATGGATAAGCCGATTGTTTCCGGCATGCAGCAGGATCAGCCCTCCCGCCTGCGTTGCAATTCGGTTTGGATCAATCCCAGCTCCCGCCCTGTTTGTCCTTTCACCGAAGTATTTTCCTGCGCGCGCCGCATCAGGTAGGGCACTACATCTTCAATGGGGCCAAACGGCAGGTATTTACTAACGCTGCACCCGGCAGCAGCCAGGTTGAACGTAATATTATCACTCATGCCGTATAGCTGGCTAAAATGTACATGCGGATGATTGAACGGCACCTGGTGTTGCTGCAACCAGGCCACAGCGTCCAGGTTGCTTTTCTCATTGTGGGTGGCAATTACCAGTGCCATGCGGTCCAGGCGCTCCAGGCTGAATTGTACACCGGCATTATAATCGCGGTCGGAGCTGGCTTTATCCGGCTGTATCGGCGACGGATAACCCCGTTCTGCCGCCCGGGCCCGCTCTTTTTCCATATAAGCACCGCGCACCAGCTTTACCGCCAGTAAAAAATTCCGTTCTGCCGCAGCCTCATAACAGTCTTTGAGAAACTGCAGCCGGTCATGCCGGTATAATTGCACGGTATTATAGATCACCGGTGTTGTTTTATTAAAGGAATCCATCATCAGGATGGTTAGGGCATCCACGGGATCCTGGATCCAGGTTTCTTCGGCATCGATCAATACGCCTACCTTTTTCTCTGCGGCCCGCTCGCAAATGCGCAGCAGTCTGGTTCGTACCCGGTGCCATTCTTCTCTTTCAGCCGTACCGAGCTGGTCGATCACCTGCAGGTAACGTTTGATCAGGGTTCCGCTGGCCGCCGTCATCTGCCCGTCGATCTTTTCCAAAAGGGAAAACCTCGAAAAACCTGTCACCTTCACACTCATAAAGGGAATATTGGTTTGTGTAGCGGCATAATCAATGACCCGGATAAACTCATCCGCAGCATGGTCATATTCTTTTTCGGAGTCTTCTCCCCCCTCTACTCCATAATCCAGGATCACCTGTACCTGGTACTGCCCTAAGCGGGTGGCCACTTTTGCGGTTTCTTCCAGTGTTTCGCCTCCTACAAACTGCTTAAAGATTGTGCTCCGTATCAGCCCCTTAACCGGCAGTTTATTTTTGATGGCCCAGGGCGTGATCCGGGTGCCCAGTTTTACCAGCATAGGCTGGCCCATCATCGAAAACAACAGCCTTGCCTTTTTTAGCTCACGATCCGATTTATATTTAAACGCAAATTCCGTATTATCGAATGATACCGGTAATTGTTTCTCTTGCATATAACCTTTTAGAATATCCGGCAAAGGTAAGGTCGACGCCTGTTCCGTTTGAAAAAAAATTGACCCGGCGCAACCGTTTGAACAACAGAAAGTGTCAGGGCACGGGGCCTCTAATTCCGGGATCTGATGCCAGCGCCTTGCCGATGGTTTGGTTTTTACCGGTAAAACACACCCCCAGTGGATTGTCGGTGCTCCGTACCGTTTGGGCCGGGTTTTCTAAATTAGCTGTATCCCGTTACTTTTGCAAAAAATTAAAAATGGCAAAGAATCCTGCAGACAGCCTGATTGTGATGACGGAACTGGTATTGCCGAATGATACCAATACGTTTGGCAACCTGATGGGGGGGCGCCTGATGTACTGGATGGATATTGCCGCTGCTTTATCCGCGCAGAAACATGCGAACCTTCCTGTAGTAACAGCATCGGTTGATAATATCTCCTTTGAAAATCCCATTAAACTGGGTAACGCTGTGCACATTGAAGCCAAAGTGACCCGTGCCTTCAACTCTTCTATGGAAGTGCATATGCTGGTGCATGGCGAGGACCTGGTTAACCGTTACCGGTATAAGAGCAATGAAGCCTATTACACTTTTGTAGGCCTGGATCCACATGGGAGGCCTGCTTCCGTACCGGCGCTGGAGCCGGTGACGGAAAAAGAACTCCTGCTTTTTGAAGGAGCTCTCCGCCGCCGGCAGCTGCGGCTGATCCTGGGTGGCAAGATGAAACCCATTGATGCCGCAGAGCTCAGGGCCCTATTCCAGTTGTGATATTAAGCTTCCTTTCGTGCGGTTTCAACCGCCCATGCAGCATAGGCATCGAGGAACCCTTTTAAAAACTGGTCAAGACGCTCCCGCTCCTCCGATTGGGGGTTGTTAAAGCAGACCGCTATATGACTCAGGTAAGCTTCCGGCTGCTGCATCATCGGCACATTTAAAAATACCATTGACTGGCGCAGGTGATGATTGGCGCCAAAAGCTCCCAGTCCGCCCGGTGTAACACTGATCACTGCCCCGGGCTTCCCGTTCCATACGCTTTTTCCGTAAGGACGTGAGCCTACATCTATGGCATTCTTCAACAGGCCGGGAACGGAACGGTTGTATTCTGGGGTTATAAAAACCACGCCGTCCTTTGCACGGATGGTTTCCCGGAAACAGTGCCAGGATGCAGGAACCGCCTGTTCCAGGTCTTCATTATATAGCGGCAGGTCGCCGATTTCCACGATTTCCAACTGCAGGTTTGAGGGCGCCAGGTGAATGAGTTCTTCCGCTACTTTACGGCTATAAGAGGCCGCCCGCAGGCTCCCCACCAACAGTCCGATTTTTTGAATGGTCATTATAAAAAGGTTTGGTTAAAAATAGCCGAACCCGACCAAAAAACAAAACCGCGGCAGCGTTTTAAATGCAAAGAGCGCAGCCGGCACTGCAAGGTTTATGAAGGGGCGTTAAGAGTTGCACCGGTTCTCTTGCGTCCGTTGCGGGTGCTTTGCGCGACCATTGCAGTTAACGTTTGAACACAAAGAGCGCCAGGGTTCCGCAAGGTTCACGAAGCGGCACTAAGATCTGTGCAGGTTTTCATTGCGTCCATCGCGGGGTGTTTTGCGGCCATTGCGGTTAACGTTTGAACACAAAGAGCGCCAGGGTTCCGCAAGGTTCACGAAGCGGCACTAAGATTTGTGCAGGTTTTCATTGCGTCCATCGCGGGGTGTTTTGCGGCCATTGCGGTTAGTTCCCGCTGCTAAAATTTCAATTCCAAATAGATGGTTTCCTCTTCCAAATGTTTATATTAGCCCATTAAAATATCATCCATGCATCTTGTTATCATCAATGGCCCCAATCTCAACCTGTTGGGCAAGCGGGAACCGGGCATCTACGGCAGCTCCAGTTTTGAATCTTTTTTTGATCAGCTAAAGACAAAATACCCCGGGATCCGCTTTGATTATTTCCAGAGCAATATCGAAGGCGAACTGGTAAATGCCCTGCAGCAATACGGGTTTGAAGCAGACGGTATCATCCTGAACCCGGCGGCCTACACGCATACCTCCGTTGCTATCGGCGATGCCATCGCTTCCATCCGCACACCGGTGGTGGAAGTACATATCAGCAATGTACATGCCCGGGAAGATTTCAGAAAGATCTCTCACGTAAGCGCCAAGGCTGCCGGTAGTATCATCGGGCTGGGATTAAAAGGCTATGAACTCGCCGTAAATTATTTCCAGGATCAAAACCAATAATCATTCAACGCCATATGAACCAAGAAAAAAAGGCATCCATCCTCAGTCTGACCGTAATTGTGGCCGCACTGGGTTACTTCGTTGATATCTACGACCTCCTCATCTTTGGTATCATCCGCATTCCCAGTCTGAAAGAACTGGGATTAACCGCCGACGAAATTACCACCAAGGGCGAATGGATCCTTTCGGCCCAGATGGCCGGATTGCTCATCGGCGGTATTCTCTGGGGAATCTGGGGCGATAAGAAGGGACGGGTAAAAGTATTATTTGGCTCTATCCTTATCTATTCCATCGCCAATATCTGCAATGGTTTTGTTCAAACTGTTGAACAATATACGGCCATCCGCTTCCTGGCCGGCATTGGCCTGGCAGGCGAGCTGGGCGCCGGCATTACCCTGGTTGCCGAATTGCTGCCCAAGGAAAAGCGTGGCATCGGCACCTCTATTGTTGCCGGTTTTGGTGTGCTGGGCGCAGCCGTTGCCTTTTTCATAAAGGAAGAATTTCACTGGCGTACCTGTTATTTTATAGGAGGCGGACTGGGTATTCTTTTATTATTGCTCCGGATTTCGGTGCTGGAATCGGGTATGTATCACCGCATGAGCGAAAGCAATGTAAAAAAAGGGCAGTTTTTTATGTTGTTCAACAGCAGGGAACGTTTCAGTAAATACCTGAAAAGCATTTTTATCGGCCTTTCCACCTGGTTTGTAATTGGCGTGCTCATTACATTCAGCAGTGAATTTGGCCGCCAATTCGGCATCCAGGAAGATATTGACCCCGGCCGGTCGATCATGTATGCCTATATTGGTCTCGCCCTGGGCGATATCACCATCGGGCTGGTAAGCCAATGGCTGAAAAGCCGGAAAAAAGCGCTATACATTTATTACGCACTAACCATGCTTTCAATCCTTCTTTATTTTACCACACAATGGAATGGCAGCGCCGGGTGGATGTATACCCTTTGTTTCTTCCTGGGTTTCAGCATCGGTTTCTGGGCCATTTTTGTAACCGTTGGAGCAGAACAATTCGGTACCAACCTCCGGGCTACGGCGGCTACTACCGTTCCTAATTTTGTAAGGGGACTGCTTCCGCTGATCCTCTTCCTGTTTAAAGAAATACGCGGAATCGGAACCATCGGCTATGTAAACGGTGCAATTATTACTGCGGTTATCGTAATGATCGCCTCCACCATCGCCGTTATCACCCTGCCGGAAACTTTTCATAAGGACCTGAATTATGAAGAAGCCTAATTGAAATTCAAAGTTCCAAGCTTCAAATGCCAAGATTCCAAAGAACGTTGCGAATGGTAACGGAATCTGCACTACTGCGTTTTGATATTTGTCATTTGAGATTTGAAATTTGTGACCGTATTTAAAATTCGCACATTATCACATTTCCACATTTTCAAATCCCAATCTGCCCCCTGTAGCTTACATTTGCGGGAGATTTTAATTCAAAATAAATTTGATCATGCGCACGGCAGACTGGATTCTTATTTTTCAGCAAAGTATTACCGATTATCATAAAACGGATGATGTAGACACCCCGGTTCAGAACCCTTATGCAAAAGGCACCCTCGCGTTCCTGATGTATGAAAAAAACTGGGTTGATACCGTACAATGGCACCTGGAAGATATCATCCGAGATCCGCAGATCGACCCGGTGAAGGCATTGGAGATTAAACGACGGATCGACAGCTCGAACCAACACCGTACCGATATGGTGGAATATATCGACAGCTGGCTCCTGCAACAATACAGCCAGGTAGTTCCGGTGAAAGGTGCTGGCTTCAACACCGAAAGCCCGGCCTGGGCCATCGACCGCCTGTCGATCCTGGAGCTCAAGATCTATCATATGCAACAGGAGGCTACCCGCGCAGATGCTTCCGAAGGGCACCGCGCGGCCTGTAGCGCCAAGCTAAACGTATTGCTGGCCCAGCGGGAGGACCTTTCCACCGCTATTGACCAGTTACTTGATGATATCGCTGCCGGTAAAAAGTACATGAAAGTATACAAACAAATGAAAATGTACAATGATGAAAGTCTGAACCCGGTACTTTACCAGCAAAAAAAATAATGAGAACCGTTCCCGAACATATACTGGTGTTCCGGTTTTCTGCGCTGGGCGATGTAGCCATGACTGTTCCGGTGCTCCGGCTATTGCTGGCGCAACACCCGCAACTGGAAGTTACGATTGTATCCATACCGTTCCATCAGCCCCTTTTCGAAGGCGTAGAACGACTTCATTTCTATGGTGCGGATATCCGGAATCAATACAAAGGACTGGGCGGACTGATTAAGCTGGCCCGCCGGTTAAAAAAAGAGCTCCGCTTTGATGCAGTGGCCGACCTGCATGATGTGCTGCGCACCCAGATTATCCGCCGGTTCCTGGGCGGCGTTCCGGTAGCTGTGATCGACAAGGGCCGCAACGAAAAAAAAGAACTGACAAGGCCCCGTAATAAGAAACTGCGTCCGCTAAAAACCACGTTTCAGCGCTATGCAGATGTGTTTGCAAAACTGGGAATGCCGGTAGCAATCTCCAACCAGCCATCAGCCATCAGAAATCAGGAATCAGAAACCAGCCGTGAGGAATTGTGGATCGGCATTGCGCCTTTTGCAAAGCATGCGGCCAAAATGTACCCCCTGGAAAAGATGAAGCAGGTGGTACGGTTATTACAACAAGCCCCTGAACACAGGATCTTTTTGTTTGGCAGCAAGACCGAAGCACCGGTATTGGAACAATGGGCTGAAGGACATGAGCACATCCGGGTGGTTGCCGGCCGGTATTCCTTTACCGAAGAGCTGCGGCTGATCGCCCAGATGGATGTAATGCTGACAATGGACTCTGCCAATATGCACCTGGCCTCGCTTTACGGCGTCCCGGTGGTTTCCATTTGGGGGGGCACCCATCCCTGGCTGGGCTTTTATGGCTGGGGACAAGACCCGGATCACGTGATTCAGACCGATCTTCCCTGCCGCCCTTCTTCCGTTTTTGGCAATAAACCCTGCCCGGTTCATGGCGAAGCGGGTTGTATGCAGGAAATAACCCCCGAACAGGTGTTTCAAAAGGTTATCAAAATTTTCACATAAAAAAAAATAACTATCCCTATCTTTTCGTAAATATTCCGGACCCTATGCGTGTATTAAACGTTGGCACGATTGTTTGCCTGGTATTAGCCGTTTCCTGTGGGGATAAAAACAAGGATGTAGATGTAAAACCTGATGGTACCGAACAGCAGCGGGTTGCCGACTCGGTATATCTGTTCTCAAGAGAGATTTATTTATGGGATGAGATCCGGAGCACCAGTTATGGATCTTTTAACCCCCGGCAATATGTTAAAAGCACGGATCTTGAAACGGCAGAAGCTACTATCGAAGCAGTAAGAAACACCAATGCCTACGATCGGGATAAAAAATACAGTTACGCCACCGACTATTACGACAGCGAAGCAGCCAATAAGGCCACCCAACCGGAAAGCAGCTATGGTTTCTTTGTAAAACGGGGTTGGAGTAACCGCATGTCCGGATCAGGCAGTTTTACAGGCTGGTTCGTAACCTATGTATTTCCAAATTCCGAAGCCGGTCAGCAAGGAGTACAACGGGGATGGAAACTGATCAAGGTAGACAATACGACCTTAACGGTCAACAGCATAGACATATTAAATAATATGTTTTATGACCAAACAAAAAAGACAGCACGTATTACGTTTCAAAAGCCGGACGGTACACAGGTTCCTTTGGATCTGTCGATAAAATCCTTCGTCCCAACTTCTGTTTTATACTCGGATATATTACGGTCCTCAGGGGGCACAAACGCCGGATACCTGGTCTACAAATTTTTCGACCGGCTGGAAGACTCGCGCGCCGCCATTGAAGCCGCGCTGGCATCCTTTAAAAACGCAGGAATCAAGAACATTATCCTGGACCTTAGATACAATAATGGCGGCTTCACCCGTACACAGGACTTCCTGGCCAACAGCCTGGCGCCCGCAACCGTAAGCACCGGAAATAAAATGTATACGTATTACTACAACACAGACCTGCAGGCGGGCAACTATACGCTGATGCGCACCCGGCATTCCTACAGCGCCACCTACTATAAACCAGAATCCAATACCATCAACTTTAATAAAACTGATCTTTCAAAAGGGTTTTCGATCAACCCTACTAATTTATACGTCATTATCGGTGCACAAACCGCCTCATCCGCCGAGTTGCTGATCAATGATCTGAAGCCCTACTTCAACGGGAATATGAAACTTATAGGAGATGGTAATACTTATGGCAAACCGGTCGGTTTCTTCCCCATCGATCTGTTTAAAAAAGTCACTTTTTGGACCGTTTCCTTTATGACGAAGAACAGCCAGGATCAACCGGTACCGTTTAGCGGTATCACACCGGGCTATTCCGCTTATGACGGCGTAGATAAAGCCTGGGGAGATAAAACGGAAGAATGTACAAAGAAGGCTTTAGATCTTATCGACAACCCGGGACTACTCGCCGCCACTGAGACGGCAAGTCCAAGGGCTGCCACTCTTCAACCGGGCGTCCAGCTCAAAAAGCAATATTACGACAATATGCTCAGGTAATCGGCTTATACGGCACAAGCGCGAAAGATAGCAATTCTTCTTTAACGCAGATTGTTGGCTGCAGAAATGGCACCCCACAACAACATAAAATGATGAAAATTTCAAATAAGAGCGAAAAATAATCCCTATCTTTTCAAAAAAAAAGCGCTCATGTATTTCAGCAAACGCCTGACTGCCGCTACCATTTGCCTCCTTACATTAACCGCCTGTCCTTCAAAAAAAGATATGATTCCGCCGGTTAAAACAGGTATTAGTCCCGAACTACTGGCAGATTCGCTTTTTTTATACGCCAAACAAATCTACTACTGGAACAATACCCTGCCCGGCACGGGTTCGTTCAACCCGAGGCAACTGGTCTCCCCAGATACCATAACCGGTCTGAATGATGAAATGTTTGCGATCAGCAGGTTTGCAACCAATCCAGCCACCGGTTTTTCTTACGAACAAAAAATTTCTTATAACAGCGCCGGCAACCCTGTAAATGATAATTCTGAATGTAAGTTTTCTTATATTATAAAAACAAGCGATGCCTACTCCGGGGGATTGAGCTTCACAGCTGCTAACAATATCCGCGCAGAAGATATAAAAATGACCCTGGACGGAAAAGAAAACAGCCTGGGTTTTATCCTGGGTTATATGCCCGTGTCTGAAGCAACCACACCGCAAAACCCTATCCCCTACACCAATAAAGACAGTCTCGTTGGTTTGGTACGTTATGTAACCAAAGGCTCACCCGCCTACCAGGCCGGGCTTAGAAGAGGCGATATCATTTCAAGAATCAATGGCAACAGCTGGAGACTTGAAACGGATCAATCCAGAATCAATGCCGCATTTAATGCCTCGAGCATTACCGTTACGGTGTATAATCCCGCCACAGCGTCGGGCAGAGATGTTGCGGTACAGAAAACACTTTACACATTCAACCCGGTGTTCAGAGACACTACCCTGGATATTGGAGGAAAGAAAATCGGTTATATCGCTTTCCAGTCTTTTACTGATCTGGGCAATGCCCAGCCGGCGCTGGATGACGCATTTGGCAGGTTCGGCAATATAACGGACATCGTCGTTGATCTCCGTTATAACGGGGGCGGTCTTGTAAAAACAGCAGCATATTTGGGAAACCTCCTGGCTCCTGCCAATGCGAACAACCAGGTATTATTTGCTGAGTACTACAACCAAATTATGCAAAACAGACAGGCCACTTTATTAAAGAACCAACAGGTATACGATGCCAATAACGTTCTTAAGGGATACACCTATTTTGACGTAGATTATTCTGTTGCAGAAAACACAACCTTCATAAACAAAAAGGGCCCCTTCAATAGTAACAGTACTATTAAAAACCTGTACTTTATTGTAAGCAGTGCTACAGCTTCAGCCAGCGAGTTATTGATCAATAGTTTAAAACCGTATTTTGACAATGTTTACCTGATTGGGGCTGTATTTAGCGACAATGGAAAAAAAACCTATGGAAAGCCCGTTGGTTTCTTTGAGATCCGTCTTGGGAATTATAGTGTGTATATGGCCAATTTTGAAACCAAAAACAAAAACCAGATCAACGGCTCCCAAACCGGAAGCTACTATGACGGGCTCAGCACAAACTTACAGGTACTGGACGACCTGCGTTATGATTTTGGGAATCCAAACGAAGCCTGTTTTAAATATGCGATACGCAAGATCACCGGTAACGATAACTATACGCCCACATTATTGTCCATGGCAAGAACCACCGAAACCCAACCCGCAACATCGGCCGGAGCATTTCGTCCGGTTGGGCGCAGTATAGGACAAGTAACAGCTATTCACGATATGATCGTTACGGCAGATCAGAAAACCAGGCGGTACTGACCTCCACCCCCCTTATTTTTTTGCGTCTTTGATCGCCGATGAGTTTGCTTTTTTGTTAGGTTCCGGGCCTTTATCGATTCTTGGATCCTTTGTGTTCCTGTTTTCCAACGCTTCTTTGGCGGAGGGGCTGGCACTCTTTTTATGCTTCCGTCTAAACCAGCATTTCTTTTGCTTTACCTTTGGCTTTGTTGTTACAGGATTCCCCTCTTTTTCCGGGTTGGTCTTTTCGATTCTGTTTTTATTCCGGCTGTCCGGGTGCTTTCCATGCGCTTCCTCCTGTTCAATCAAAAAATCACGCGCTGTTTTTGAAGAATCGCTTTTCGACTGCCCGGCCGCTGTTAAAGCACAGATTGTAAATAACACACCGGAGATTGTAGCTTTAATCATGATTTCTTTTTCTGAATGATGCAAGGAGGCCGCCGATTAACCTTTCCGTTTTGTTAAATCCGTGGCAACAGCCAGCCAGGCCATGACGCCCATACCCAGTTCAATCGCATTTTCATCTACATTAAAAAGGGGCGTATGCACACCGGCAGTGATCCCGCGCGCTACGTTCATCACGCCCAGCCGGTAAAAACAACCGGGTATTTGTTGTGTATAATAGCCAAAATCTTCGGCTCCCATACGGATTTCCGTTTCACCCACCTGTGCCTGGCCGGCATAAGTCACTGCCAGTTCAGCAGCTTGTTCGGTAAGTGCTTCATTATTGTATACACTGGGATAGCCCACATCAATATGGAGGTCAAGGCTTCCGCCCATCCCCTCCACCACGCCTTTGGCAATACTCCGCATGATGTCGTGGGCCTCAAACCGCCACTGTTCATTCATGGCGCGGAAGGTTCCTTTTAGTTTAACTTCATCGGGGATTACATTGGTAGTAGTACCTCCGTTGATCGCCGTAATGGATAATACCATTGGGTTTTGCGGGTTATTACGCCGGCTGATCACCTGCTGCAGTGCCACCACCAGGTGGGACGCGATCAGGATCGGATCGATGCAAAGGTTTGGTGCTGCGGCATGGCCTCCTTTTCCCTTTACCGTAATATAAAGTTCATCGGCGCTGGCCATTACTTTTCCGCCCCGGAAGCTAAGTTTGCCCACCTCAAGCCCCGGGTGCACATGCAATCCGAATATGGCTGCGGGGGCCGGGTGCTCCAACACACCTTCTTTTATCAGCAGGCTGGCGCCGCCTGGATTTTTTTCCTCGCCAGGCTGGAAGATCAGCTTCACCGTACCCTCCCACTGATCCTTTAAGGCATTCAGAATCCTTGCAGCACCTAATAAACAGGCGGTATGAACATCATGCCCGCAGGCATGCATGATATTTTCGTGAACCGAGCGGTAGCTTATTTCATTTAATTCCTGAATAGGCAGCGCATCCATATCTGCCCGCAGGGCAATCACCCTTTTCTCAGGATTGCGTCCTTTCAGCAACCCGATCACCCCCGTAGTGGCTTTTACTTCGAAGGGGATACCCAGGTCTTTTAGCTGTGCCTGTATATATTTTGAGGTCTCAAATTCCTGGTAGCTTAGCTCAGGATGTGCATGCAGGTACCGGCGCACTTCAATCAACTCCGGTGCAAACTGTTTTGCCAGCAATTGTATTTTATCCTTCATCCGGCAAAAATAACTGATAATCCGGTCATTGGAAAAAACAGGTACCGCATACTGCGTTAACAGGCTACAGAAAGGCAGGAAAAAGGGCCTTTTCAAAGCAGCACATCGTGTTATGCATTTCCTTATGGGCCGTTGCGCAGCTCGATGTTTATGATTTAACCGCCAAGCAAAGAATACGTTAAGATCGCAATGGATTGCTATTGAAATGCGTCGTGTATATTACGGTCATCTTGCTGCCTTTATGGTTAAACCTCACAACAGGAGAAATGGTTTCATCTGCGGGATCCCTGGCATCGCGGTCAACCATCAGTCCTCGCTTTCAGTATTATCCGGGTTTACTTCCACTATATCATTCATGATAAAGACACCTCCCGGGAAAAAACCACCCAGCCGTTTCTGGTAGGCCTGCGCATCCTGCCTGGATGTAAAATTGCCCACTTTTACCTTAAAATAGGGCGCCTGGTGCCACATATAGGGTTTTAGTTCTGGAAAATTAGCATAGATCTTTGTGCGCGCAGCAATGGCCTCCGCTTTATTATTGGTACTGATCACCAGCAACCGGTAACCGGGCGCCGTTCTTCGTTTGGAGGAATTCCGGGTAGACAAATTGTTCACTTCCGATTGCTTCTTGAGCAGCAGGTCGATCCTCGGGTCTTTATACACCGCCACACCCCCGGTTTGCGCCCCTAACCGGGAACACAGGAATATCATCAAAAGAGGTAATACGTACTTCATATATTACTGGGTTATATATTACCGGCCAATCATCTCTGAACGACGCGCCGTTTCTAAACAGATTGACGGAAACCGGAATAAGTTGCAACAAAAATAATGCTACAAATCAATAACTTTATGCAAATAAAAACAGAAGTCCGTTTTTTGCAGAAAGATAATCCACATGATGCCTGACCCCGTTGAGTATATCGGTTATTTAGCCATGGCCCTGCTGGTGATTTCATTTATTCCAAAACAACTAAAAGCCATACGGATCATTAATTTTTCCGGTTGTATCTTTTTTGTGATTTATGGCGTCCTGCTGGGCTGGAAATGGCCCATTATTATTTCTAACGGGTTGATCGCGGTGATTCAGCTTTACCACCTTTTTGTTAAAAAGCAGGCTCCGGCCGAAGATAAAAGGGCTTGATGATGATTTGCTTGCATTAT
This sequence comes from Niabella agricola, assembly GCF_021538615.1. NCBI lineage: Bacteria > Pseudomonadati > Bacteroidota > Chitinophagia > Chitinophagales > Chitinophagaceae > Niabella > Niabella agricola. The sequence continues at coordinate 632,579 of NZ_JAJHIZ010000002.1, read as the reverse complement.
TTTTGAATCTTTGCACCCCATGATGCAACCGTCCGTCGCTATTGTTATTCTCAACTGGAATGGTAAAAAATACCTGGAGCAATTCCTTCCGGGTGTGGTACAAACCGCTTATGCCCCGTTGCAGGTGGTGGTGGCCGATAATGGGTCTACGGATGATTCGGTTCTGTTTTTAGAACAGCATTTCCCGGGCGTGCGCATCATCCGTTTTAAAGAGAACCACGGGTTTGCCAAAGGGTATAACCTGGCGCTGGAGCAGGTAACAGCCGACTATTACCTGTTACTCAACTCCGATGTACAGGTTACTACGGGTTTTATCGATCCCCTGGTGCGCATGCTGGAGTCCGATCCTTCGTTGGCCGCCTGTCAGCCCAAGATCCTTTCCTACCATCATCCCCGGTACTTTGAATATGCGGGAGCGGCCGGCGGCTGGATGGATCATTTTTGTTACCCTTTTGCCAAAGGCCGGGTTTTTGATTTTACGGAAACAGACGAAGGGCAATATGATGATGCTTCACCGATCTTCTGGGCCAGCGGGGCGGCCTTATTTATCCGCGCCAACGTATTTCATGAAGCCGGAGGTTTCGATCCGTACTTTTTTGCCCACCAGGAGGAGATTGATCTCTGCTGGCGCATTCAGCTGCTGGGCTACGGGATCCGCTCCTGTCCCCAATCCGTCGTTTACCATGTAGGCGGCGGCACGCTTCCCAAAGGCAATTCCTTAAAGACCTATCTTAATTTCCGGAATAACCATATCATGATGTACAAGAACATGTATGGATGGCGGCGGCTGTACGTTATTTTCTTAAGAGCGGTACTGGATGGTGCTTCAGCCTTTAAAAGCCTTTTCGGCGGAGATGGTGGTTATTTTGTGGCGGTTGCCAGTGCGCATCTTTCTTTTGTAAAATGGATGCTGATGGATAAGAAGAAAAGTATCTTTCCTAAAAACAAAAGGACTCCGCTGCAGGGATTGCTGAAAAAGAACATTGCATGGGCGCATTTTGTAAAAGGGAAAAAAAAGTTCTCCGAAATTGTTGACAAAGAAGTGACAAATTAATGAATAGATCCTTATTTTTGCGACACAATATTACTGATACAGAATGGAACATAATTTCGACGTTGAGCAGATAAAAGAGCAGGAATACCAGGAAGAGTTAAAGCAAAGCCAGAAAAAGGATTTCAAATTCAGCTGGGTTTCTACTTCTGCCTTTTTATTTTACCTGACCTTTGCATGCCTGATCCTGTTTACCTGGGGAGGCTGCTACCGTCTTTACACCAAGCGTTTTGAAAAGCCGGCTGTTCAGGTTCAGGAGAGCACTTTGTATACTCCAAAGTATAAATAAAAAAAAAGTTACCGATTTTTTTTGTAGTTTAAAAAAATCCCTTATCTTCGCAACCCCTTAAGTAACAAGCCAATACTTAAGAAAAAACAAAAAGTTCTTATTCACGCGGAAGTAGCTCATTTGGTAGAGCACGACCTTGCCAAGGTCGGGGTGGCCGGTTCGAGCCCGGTCTTCCGCTCTCTTTAAAAAAGTTATTCGTTATACGTTATTTGTTATTAGAATGATTTGCTGATAGCTCCTAACGGATAATTGATAACTTTTTTTTTCGCCCTGGTGGTGGAATTGGTAGACACGCAGGACTTAAAATCCTGTGGGCAGCAATGTCCGTGCGGGTTCAAGTCCCGCCTGGGGCACTCAAAGGCCTTGTAATCAGTCGATTTACAAGGCCTTTTTTATTGGCATGCGGCGTCTCCAAAATGCAATTTCCATGATCCAATACCCCGTCTGCATTTCAGCGAATCATTCTCCGAAATCTGACACTTTTGCCCGGCGGCGCTGACCAGGGAAGGAACCGGCGCCATCAGGAAAGCATTTAGCCACTAACCGGGATTATGCGAAACCCAAACACTCCCTATATCACCTTTTAATGGATCATATTTTCCGCATTAAACACCATTAAGTCATTTTGTGACATGCTATCAATTAACCCTAGCAACCTGTCTTCTACGAGCATTTCTTTATCATAAAATTGCTCAAGATATTTTTCGCATTCTTCATCGTCTCCATCAGGGTCATTGACAAAGAATGCTTCTGATTTCAGGTTATTGATTAAATCCAAAATATAATCTATTGTTGATTTTACGTCAACCTTCTCTCCCTTTACCATTTTAATAATATTGAGTGCAATCAAGACAATATTCACAGCAATTGCTGCCTGATAACCACTATATGCATCTTCTTCGGGAGCCAGGCTCCTGAACGTATTGAAACGCTCAACATCCGCAGGATTCAATTCATTACCAGTGAAAATCCGATTTAAAATATAGTCTGAAAACCCGGTAAGTTGTATACTTCCATTTTTAAAGCGTTGGGCATAATCATAGTTATCATCTTCAATCTCTTTCTCAAAGAGTTTATATAAGTCTTTAGCTCTTATGAATAATGACAGGGTAAATTTGATTTTACTTTCCTTACTTAGGTTTACTAATTTTTCCTTGGCTGAGTTTTCGCTCATGTCTATATGTTTATGGCTGATATTTTTTTCAAAAAGGAACACATTCAACAAGGCTTGAATTGTGACACTTCAATTAGGGGAAGGATCTGAAGAGGTAAGTATGCGGTTCAATTCATTTCATGAACTTCATTAACGAAATATACATAAAAAGCACTTCATCTTTATCAATGGTCTAAAAAATCAATCCGGCCATTTCAGACAAACGCCTGTTCTGGTTATAGAACCCAACCCTTTCGGAAGCAGAAGGATTCCGAAACACCGGCGCAAAAGCCAAATTTGCTGATCTTTTGTTAACCCGGTAGAATTATTTATTTATCCGGATCGCGATCCTAAAAATATGGGCACCGGTAACAACGACTTGGAAGCCCGGATTAATGCTTTTTTACGGGCTGAATACGAACATCCAATAGACTGTAAAGAACGTCAGTAAAGGGGTTGCTGCTCCTTGATTAAAATTTAATCAGACAGGGCCGTTATAGCCGGGCAACAATCTAAAGCCGCTCCTGGCTGCCGGCTTTAGTACCGTTATCTATAAAAGTCAGGATTGGGTCCGACAACTAGATATAGTCCCTTATGACCTCGAAATCCGAATTCCCCTGTGCATCAAACAATACAGTGCCGCAATCCTGGCAGACATCATCGGTAAGCTTCTCACCCCGTTTAAGCTGCCACACGTTCATGCTTCCACAACGACAATAGACCGTGTACAGCACCTCCCCGGTCTGGCTACCAAAAGGCCGGAACTTCCAGAAATCAGTACTGCTGCGCTGAATCGTCTTGCTGTTTTTTTGTTCAATCACGCCAATATAATAGCTATCGTTGCCTCGGTCGAGGAGTATCATCTCCAGGCCTTCTTTTTTTAGTACAGCGGTCGTTTCCTTAAGGAGCGCCGGAATGAAGTCTCCAGGGCTTTTACCCGTTCGATGTGCTTTTTCATAAGCGTTTCTTAAATCAACCTGCAAACCAGGCTTTAACGCCGCAGCGCGCAGTTGTACAAAGGTTCCTATCCCGCCTTCATTTTCCTCGCCCTTCCAATCCGCCACATGTAGTATCCCGTTGCCCAAAAGCAGCTCAAGCAACGCATCCTTTGACAGGTCTCCCACCGAAAGTTCCGCAAATTCATTTTCCGGAACCAGGAAGGAAAGAAATTTATTGTCCATATAGTTGTTTGCTTGTAAAGTACAACTAAACGCGCAAAAAGTTCGCAAGCAAGAAGGATGAAGTACGGGTAGCAAAAGCTTTACCTTTCGAAGGGTGGTGTGTACAGCCACTGCAGATCATTATTATCGCACAACCCTTCCGGAAACATTGTTCAAAAGAACCCACCAACTCCAATCTTGAAGCAGAACAATATTTGGAGTTGTCTTAATACACCGGACAACACCGCCTTTGCGGTTAAAGAGTTACCAAACCTGCAGGTCTTATTCTTTTTCCACCTATAAAACGATTTTGCCCGTTTCATTGAAGAAAATGGCTGCATGTTTTCAAAATTACTTTTCTTTATGGAACTTTCAAATCATAAATGAGTTATCGCAGCATATTTAGAAAATACAGACTGGCAACGGGCATATGCATTTGCCTTTTCCTGGCCGTGTTTGCGCTTATGCCAAGAAAGTATGTCACAGGTTATGCCAGAGGATTGGATACGGCCTTTATATCATTTTTATTCTCATTTTTGTGCTGGATCGCCGTCCAATGGATCATTTACAGGTCCTCTTTCAAAACGTTTGCTTTTAAAATGCTCAGCTCGATACTTGTGGGAATGTTGCTTTCCCTGTTGCTGTATTGGGTGGCAGTACACTGGATAAACATAGATTTGGTTTCGAGTATAGAAGATGTACAGGAATATGGCAAAATACGATTTCTTTTAGCACGTGGAATACTTTTCTCTTTGTTCCTGTTTTTCATTTCTTATATATTGTATATTTCCGATCAGTCACAAAAGTTAAGGCAACAGGCAGAGGACGCCAAAAGAGACCAACTGGAGGCGAGGCTTTATGCGTTGCAACAGCAGATCAATCCACATTTCTTATTTAACGCGTTGAACACGCTGCTTCATATCGCCCAGGATCAGGAAACCAAAAAATACGTATTGAATTTCAGCGAGGTTTTCAGGTACCAGTTGAACAAAAACGACAAACCCCTTGCAACGCTAAGAGAAGAACTGGATTTTACCAATGCATACCTGCATATCTTGCAGGAACGATTTGAGGGAGCACTTTTGGTTCAAATTGAAATTGATGAAACGTATTTATCCAGTCAACTGCCACCGCTTACCATTCAACTATTGATAGAGAACGCAGTGAAGCATAATATAGTGGATGTGGAAAACCCGCTTAAAATTGAAATCTATGTGGAAAATGAGGGCGGGCTGCTTGTTGTTCAAAACCAGCTACAGCTAAAGTCTTCGGTGGAGCGAGGAACCGGAATGGGTCTTAAAATTATCGAAGATCGCTACCGGTTACTGGCAGGCAAAAGTATTTGTATAGAAAACGTGGATGGGTATTTTCGGGTAAGTGTTCATTTATTGCCTAATGTCTCCGGTTATGAATATTGTTATTATAGAAGATGAAGCGAAAGCAGCCAATGGCTTAAAAAAAATTATTGAAAATGGCATTCCGGGTGCCTGTGTACCGGCAATATTGGGCTCCGTTAAATCTTCACTGGACTGGTTTCAGAAAAATGCGATGCCGGATTTGATCTTTTCCGATGTTCAGCTTTCGGACGGATTGAGTTTTGAAATCTTTAAACAAGCCGATATTAGCTGCCCTGCCATTTTTTGCACGGCGTATGACCAATACGCGATAGATGCGTTCACCGCAAACGGTATCGATTATCTTTTAAAACCCATTGATGAGGAAAAATTGGTGCGAGCAGTACAAAAGCTGCAAAAATTAAAAAGCCATTTCCAGCCTCCGGCCAAACCGGCCCTATCCATACAAAAAGCCGCCGACCAAATCATAACGCAGCCAAAATCGGCCTTGCTTGTATACTACAGGGACAACATCATTCCGCTTAAGGTTACTGAAATCCGGCTCATATACGCCGTAGGAGGCATTGTGCGGATATACGCAGCTGGAGACAAGTTATATTTCATAAATGAAACATTGGACGAGCTGGAAGCGCAGCTCCCAACTACTTTATTTTTCAAAGCCAACCGCCAGTTCATCATCAACAAAGAATTAATTCTTTCTGTTCATCAGCATTTCGGAAGAAAGCTATCCATTAAGATGAAATGCGAGGTGCCGGAAACCATTGTCGTAAGCAAGGCTAAAGCGTCTGAGTTTTTAAAATGGCTTCAATCATAATGCAATACTGATATTTCATTCCATATTGTGCCTGCTTGATTACTATGACGCAGGATCCGGGTACTTAATTCGTCTATTTTTGATCTACCAAATGATTCCAGTCAAAAATTATAAAGTAGTGCTATGAACATGTTTTGCATTTTGAGTTGCCTCTGTGTCGCTTCCCTGATTTCCTGTAATAAGGATACGGCCCCGCCTGTTGTTGTTGATGACGATCTTGATGGCCCCATTTCCCGTCCCTCTTCCGGTTATGGTGCTAACGGGACACACGTTGCCGGTGAGCAGGACTTTTTCAATCCCGGATACCCGGCCGCACAGGCCACCGTTTTTTATCCGTCAGACATGAGTATTCCACGCCCAGTAATTTTCTATTCCCATCCTTACGGCGGCCAAAGTAAGGAATATAACCGTGGTCTATACGAATTTGTAGCGAGGAAAGGCTATATCCTTGTGTTTGTACCATATCCTACTTTTGGCGTTAGTGTGACCGACCGCTACAATACGCTATGGACGGGCTTTAATAAAGCCGTTGAATTATACGGACCTAAAATGGATCTTACCAAAGTTGGTTTTGCAGGGCATTCATTTGGTGGTGGCGCTTCCATTGGACTTGGATACAAAGCCTTTACGGAAAAAGGATGGGGCGCCAAAGGACGTTTCATTTTTACAATGGCTCCATGGTACAGCTACCAGATCACAGACCCGGAGCTCGAAAATTTCCCTGCCAATACCCAATTCATTACGCAGGTGTATGATGATGACAACGTCAATGATCACCGAATGGCCATTGACATTTTCAAGCACATCAGTATCCCCAACAGTGAAAAGGATTTTGTGTATGTAAAAGCGGGTGTAATTAATGGTTATCATTATGTTGCAGACCACGCGGTTCCCAGTTCCAGAACGGCCTACGATGCATACGATTATCATGCGGTGTATCGTTTGCTGGATGCACTTATGGATTATTCATTTAATCAAAATCCTGCTGCAAAAAACACAGCGTTGGGTAACGGCTCGGCAGCTCAGGTAACCATGCCGGGTTATAACGGACAAACCCTGCCGCCACTGGAAGTAACGGATAATCCTACCCCACGCTTTAAACAGGATAAGTATGAATTTAAATGCGGAGATCCCATGAACCCGAGGTCTGATCATTGTGAGTAATCAATAAAAACAAACAGATATGCGAACATACGTTTTTATAATAATTTTTCTGGTGGCCTGTGCAGGAATTGAAAAAGCAGTTGCGCAGCAATCATCACCCAAAATAGACGCCTGGCTGGCGGCGAAAGCACCGGATATGGGCGGCAGGTTGTACCTCTTGGTATACAAAGATGGAAATATTATTTATAGTAAGGGGGTCAATAAAATGTCGGACCGCCAAAAACGCATTGAAAATCTCTTGGCAAAGCGGCGCGGAAATCAGCTGAATGGCAACGACTTTACAACCGGCTCAAAAATACCAATTGCCAGCTGCAGCAAATGGCTGAGTGCTGCGTTGGTCATGACTTTTGTAGACGAAGGCAAACTTCAACTGAGTGATACAGTAGGCAAATATCTTCCCGTGATGACTCAAAGTGGCAAAGGGCATATAACCATCAGTCAATGTTTATCCCATCTTACAGGCATTAAAACACAATCGCTGAAAGAAGATCTCGCTGCAATGCGCCAACTCAACAGTATGGAAGAGGCGATTGCCCGGATTGCAACATTGCCAATGGAAGGCGCACCTGGGAAAACATTCCATTACAGCAATGCCGGACTTCAGATTGCAGGGGCAGTGATAGAGAAAATCAGCGGAAAGGATTTTGAAACCTTATTTACAGAGCGCATTGCAGGGCCTTTGGAAATGAAAAACACAGACTTCGGAAATAAAAAAACCCCCTTACCTGCAGGCGGCGCCTTCAGCACGGCCGGAGATTACATGCATTTTCTTGAAATGCTCCTGAATAAAGGTCTTTATAAGGGCAACCGCATATTATCAGAAAAAAGTATTGCCGAAATGCAGGCAAACCGGATCTCAAAAGAAGTAAGCATTACTTATTCGCCGGCAGGGGGAGGTAAGTTGGGATATGGATTCGGCGAATGGGTGGGCAGTGACGGAAATTATATTTCCAGCCCTGGATTGTTTGGCAGTTATCCCTGGATCGACAATCAAAAAAAATATTGCGCCATACTCTTTTCTTATAACATCAATGCTAAAGAAAGACATGAAAATTATATGAATATCCGTAAATTAATAGAAGAAGAAATCCTTTAGTTTGCTATGCTAATAGTCCATTGGGCGAAATACCTGCTACTGTTACCGCAAAGGCATGGTCATGTACACAGCCTTTGCAGACAAGAAACTCCAAGCGGCTTTGGATGCGCTTAAAGCCATCTTCCCGATTGCTAAGTATGTTCAAATGACACAGAAATCCGCTGGCGCCCGGTAAACTGCCTGTACAGGAACTGGAAGCGCTCCGGCTCATGACACAGGAGCGCCCCTTTAGCTCGCAACAAATCTATTTACTGCATCTAATATCCGGAAAGACAATCTTGAGTCAACAGCTCAAAATAGGCTTTTATATGAATCAGCTGGCATTCACGATCAAAAT